>PNKE01000084.1 GCA_013822245.1 Candidatus Solibacter sp. | reverse complement strand
CAGCTCGCCCCCCCGCCGGCCGCACAGCCCCAAAAACCCGAATCTCCACCCGCCCGTCCACCACAACTCGGGGAACTGCTCGACCAATCCCAGACCGGCCGCTACCGCCAACTCTACGAATCCTCCCTCGCCTCGGCCCGCGCTTCGCTCGAAACCGCCGCCGGCCGCGCCCTCAATCGCTCTCAATCCACTACCGCCGCTCGCATCCGCGGCTTCATCCAGGAATCCGAAAAACTCCTTCAATCCGACATCCGCGCCGCCGCCGAACTCGCCGGCCGCGCCGCAAGCCTCGGCCGCGACCTGGTCAGTTCACTGAATTAGCTGTTTCCCCGCCTGTATCTCCCACCACGCCCGTGGCGAGGCTTGAGCGGCGTGGACGCGCGCTTCCCGCTGGCCGCGCCGGTTGCCGGGCGCGAAACGAAGGTCAGTATCCGTCGATGCCGAGCAGCCCGGCCTCGCGTGACCAGGCGTGCGCCTGGTTTTGCTCTTCGCGCGTGATGCGGCGGGAGAGCGCCTTGACGCGGCTGGCCTGATACGCCGGCCGGTATTGGGACATGATGTTGACCGCCGTCCGAGGGCCAAGCGTGGTCGACACCCAGCGGACGAAACGGTCGGTCCCGGACAGGTTCTCGGGCAGAATCAGGTGGCGGATGATGAGGCCGCGGAGAGCCGAGCCGCGTTCGTCCAGGATGGGGTCGCCCACCTGGGCGTGCATCTCGGCGATCGACTCGGCGGCCCGCTCGGGATAGTCCGACGCGCCCGCCGAGAGCCGGCCGGCGGTAGCGCCGTCCATGTATTTGAAGTCGGGCAGATAGATATCGACAATGCCCTTGAGCAGGCGGATCGCCTCCACGGGTTCATATCCGCCGCAGTTGTAGACCAGCGGCAGGCGCAGTCCGCGCCGCATGGCGATCCGGACCGCGCCCATGATGCCCGGCACGAGATGGGTGGGCGTGACCAGGTTGATGTTCTCGCAGCCATCCCGCTGGAGCGAGAGCATCATGGAGGCGAGCGAATCCTCGCTCATCCAGTTGCCGTCGCCGCGGTGGTTGATCTCCCAGTTCTGGCAAAACATGCACAGCAGGTTGCAGCGGCTGAAGAAAATCGTCCCCGACCCGCCGCGGCCGACCAGCAGGCGCTCCTCGCCAAAGTGGGCCTGGGCCGAATAGACTCTGAGGCGGGCGGGCAGTTTGCAGACGCCGGTTTCACCCTTTGACCGGTTGACGCCGCAGGCGCGCGGGCAGAGGCGGCAGCAGCGGTAGATCTCCTTGAGCGCCTGGATGCGCGGCTCCAGCAGACCGGCCTTCTCCAGCTTCAGATAGCCCGGCTGCCAGTCCTCACGTTTCATGCTTTGACGCACGACACCGCTTGCGGCTCCACACCCCAAAGCCGAAATCGAGATCAGGCCGCCGCCGAACTCACGTCTGGAAACCATTCCCATGATAGGCGCCTCGACAACACCAACATACCCGAACTCGGCGCCGGATTCCACGGCGTCTTCACTCAGAACAGCCGTTCCTGGCGGCGGAGGGTGCCAAAACTGCCGATGTTGGCGATGACGAAAGCGGCGCGGAACTGGTTCTCGTTCCTATTGCCGAAGGCGAAGCGGCGGTACTGGACGCTGTAGGCGCAACAGCTTGTGTTGTAAGTGATCTGGGTGTTGGCGAACTGCATGACGCTGGTGCGGTAGTCGTAGATCGCCATGAAGCCCATGTTCCAGCCGCGCTTGCTTTCCTGGCCGATGCCGGCCATGCCGCGGATCTGATTGCTGGGCGGCGACAGCACCGTGCCGGCCTGGGGCGTGCCCGCGCATGGACTCGCGCCGCCATTCAATGGGGTGGCCAGCGGGACGCAGGCGATGCGGTTGTGGCCCATGGAGAAAAAGTAGTTCTGAAGACGGGCGTCGGCGCTGAAGCTGGTGTTGACGAGTTTTCCGCGCAGCGGGTCGTAGTCGGTGCGCCACTCGAATCCGAAGCCCCGCCGCGGTTGTCCTCGCAATACGGAAACCACCGGGCTATAACCGCGCGCCTGGTCCAGGAACGTGTAGGCCGACATCTGGACCGCGGACTGGAAGACGTTGCGGAAACCCGGCTTCAACGCGCCGCCGAAGTCACGGTCGAAGAAGCGGCGCTGCGAGACTTCCCAGTTGACGAAATCGAAGATCTGGCCGTTTCTGTCCTTGGCCCAGAGGCGGTTGGCGACGGCGACGTCGAGTTCGGTGGTGTTGACGAGAAGCTCCATCTCGTCGTAGCGGATAAAGCGGTCGAAGCCGCTGACGCCCGAGAGCGAACGGAACGAGGCGCGCGGCTCGATGGAGTGCTTCACCTGCTTGCCCATCCAGCGCGGCGCGCCGTAAACGCGGGCGAGGCTGGGCAACGTCAGTTCGGCGCCCCACTCCTTCGTCAATCGGTTCAGGTTTTGTCCGGAAACCGCTCCATTTACAAAACTTGAACTGTAGTTCGTGTTGCGGATCGACACATAAGGCGCCAGGTGGATCTCCTTCCAACGCAGCGCCGTCGAGATGCGCGGCTCGACGTCGCTGCGCTGGACGAACTGGCGTGTCTGGAACAGTCCCTGGGTGCGCCGCACCAGCCCGAAGCTCGATCCCCACGAGATCCAAACCGGCAGCGACTTGCGGATCTCCCTGTCGCGGCTGCTGAACTCGATCTGGGGCAGCTTCCGGATGGAGATTTTGCTGTTGCGTCCGTCGAGCTGGAAGTTCTCCTGTTCGGTGAAGATGCCGTGGAAGTGGAACGACGACCAGTTCTTCGTCGTGTAGAACATGCTGTTGACTTCCGAAAACACCGCTTCATTGAAAGACTCCGTGAATGCCTGGCGAAACGAAAAATTACTCAAGTAATTGATGAAGGCCCGGGACTGGAAGCCCTTGCCCCACTCAACGGAGCCGGTGGCGCTGATGATGTAGCCGCCCTCCTTGCGGCGGACGCCGTCGTCCTGTTTGATGCCCTTGTCGTCGACGCCGTATATGTAAAAGTTGAAATCGGAGTTGCGGGTGGGCTTGCCGCGGAAGTCGGCCGTGTGGGCGAGGCCGCGGAGAGTGAAGTACTGGGCGCGGTATTGGAGGTCGAAGCTGCGGTTGATGGCCCAGTAGTAGCCCAGACCGGCCATCTGGCCGCGGCGGCTGGAGTTGCCGATGCTGGGGGTGAGGAAACCGCTCCTACGCGCTTGAGAAGAAAGATCCTTATAGAATACGGGTGCGAACAGCAGCGGGATCTTCTGCACCCGCAGGATAGCCTTGTAGGCCAGCGCGCGGTCGCCTGGAATGATGTCGAACCTCGGCGCGGCGAGCACCCAGCTTGGGTTGGGATAGGTGCAGTTGGTGATCTCGCCCTGATATAGGATGTAGCGGTTTTGGAGCCGTTCGGCCCACTTGCCGCGGAACAGGAACGGGTCTCCCGTGGTGAGGATGCCGGGGCGCGGATCGATCTTGCCGGGGGCCGAACCGCGGACCTCGTAAAACGTGCCCTGTTGGCGCTTCAGGTCGTAATCGATCCGCTCGGCCCACATCTCCTCGCGGCGCAGTTTGTTGAGGAAGTGAACGTGGCCGCGGGCCTCGGCCAGTCCGGTCTCGGAGTCGTAATCGATCTCGTCGGCTTCAAGCAGCATGTCGCCGGATTCGATGGAAGCCGATCCCCGCAGGTTGTATTTCGAGCCTTTCACGTCCTTGAGGATCGCCTTGACGACGTACTCGCCCGCGGGCGCGGTCTCCTGCGCCGCCGCCGGCAGCAGGAGAGCCGCCGCAAGAAGAAGTCGAACGAGAAGCCCCAAGTAACAGATGACAAAAGAAATGTCGTGACATTTCATCAAGGTTATGTTACTTAAGAGTGGATGGTCCAGGACTTTAGTCAGGGGAGACCTCTTCAGAGCCTCAACCTAGCACGGTCCGGGAAGCGCGATCAACCGCCGTTTCAACGGCATTGTGAAGGGCGCACCGAGGAGTGATTGGCGGATGTACTGCGACTACTGCGGGCAACTGAATCATGACACTGCGTACCGCTGCGCGCGCTGCAGAACGCGGTTGGAGCCTCAGCCGGCGGCGGCGCGCGAGCCAGTGATCACCACCGCGGCGGTGCCCAAGCCTGCGCCGGCGCCCCAAGCCGCTCCCCCGCCAAGGCTTCGGTCTCACTCCGGCGGTGGCGTGGCGTTGCCGCAGGCATCCAGGCCGGTCCGCCAGATGAGCCTGTTGCCGGGAGAACCCGGCGGCGTTGCCCGGATGGAAGCCTACGCGCCGATCCGGACGAAGTCCCGTCCGCCTCAGGCGTTCGCTGAACTGAAGCGCAGGCCGTCGCAGGGCAGAGCGGTTTCAGATCTTCAAGCCTCGTTCGACTTCGCCGCGCCGCGGCCCAACAATGCTCTGAGCAAGGCCACCGACTTCCAGGGCGGCCGCGCCCCATGGCCCGTCCTGCTTGCCGCCACCGTGACCGACGCCGCCATTGTCTTGCTGTTCACCGCGATCGCCGCGCTGGCCGGCCGGCAGGCGCTGATCTCGTTTGTCGGCGTATCGCCTGGAGCCGACTATCTGCCGGCCGTCGGACTGACGGCGCTGGTCCTTTCGTTCCTGTACAAGGCCCTGTGGGCGATGTTCGGCCAGGTCACGCCTGGCTTGCAGGCCGTCGGGGTGGACCTGATCGGATTCAACCGCCGCCGCCCGGGATTCGCTCAACGCATGATCCGCGTGCTGGTCGGCTGGCTCGGCTTTTTCTCCTGCGGTCTCGGCATGCTCTTCCCCTTCATCGATCGCAACGGCCTGTGCTGGCACGACTACGCCTCGCAATCCTGCTACGGTTTCGGCCCGCGATCTGCCTGACACGATATGCTTGTTTCTTGAGCCGCCTGGTTCAACAGAGCAATCATGTCAATCCAATTCGATTCAATCAACCTCGGTTCATCCATGGTGGGCCCGAAGCACGGGCTGGACCCCGCTGAAGTCCAGGCGGCGCAAGCGAAAGCCTTCGACGCGCTGGAAGGCTTCCGCGCGAGCTTCGACCAGGGCCGGTACGGCTTCCCCGCCCTGCCCTCGCGGAGCGCCGTCCAGCGGCAGATCCTGGCTTGCGCCGCGGCGATGAAAGGGACCTACGATACGGTCTGTGTCGTCGGCATCGGCGGATCCGCGCTTGGCGCATGGGCGCTCGACTGCGGGTTGAGGGGCCCACACCCCGTGCAGGCGGCTCATTCGTCCGCCAATCCCCGGCTGGTGATTCTGGACAACGTCGATCCCGAGTTCATGCAACAGGCGCTGGCTTCGATGAATCCGGCCAGGACCGTGGTGGTGCCGATCGCCAAGTCTGGTTCGACGGCCGAGACCATGGCGACCTTCCTCGTCGTCGACGAATGGATGAAGCAGGCGCTCGGCGCGAAAAAGGCTTCGGCACGCACCATCGCCGTCACCAGCGAAGGCCGCGGCGACCTCAAGGCCTTTGCGACGGCCAACGGTCTGACGGCATTCCATATCCCCGAAAACGTCGGCGGAAGGTTCTCGGTCCTTTCGCCGGTCGGGCTCGTTCCCGCCGCGCTGGCCGGGCTTGACGTCAAGGCCGTCTGCCGCGGCGCCGCCTCGATGACCCAGCAATCCTGGGCGGCGGACCTCTCCACCAATGTGGCCCTGAGATCGGCGCTCTACCACTACCTCATCCTCAGCCTGCGAAAGAAGACCATCCAGGTCGCCTTCCCCTATTCGAACCGCCTCTGGGGCATGGCCTTCTGGTTCCGCCAGTTGTGGGCCGAATCGCTCGGCAAGGCCAACAACCGCAAGGGCAGGACCATCTTCGCCGGCCAGACTCCGGTGGCCGCCCTCGGCGCCACCGACCAGCATTCCCAGGTTCAACTCTATATGGAGGGACCCAACGATAAGGTCTTCTCTTTCTGGGCCACGGACCGCTGGAACACGCCCGGCGCGATTCCAAAGGCGAAGGCCAACTTCGAGAGCTTCGATTACCTCGCCGGGCAATCGCTGGGCAAACTGATCGACGCTGAACGCAACGCCACCGCCGCCGCCCTCACCGCCGCCAACCGCCCGAATTGCACTTACTCGCTTGGACGCATCGACGCCGCCCACCTCGGAGCCTTCATTCAGATGCTCGAATTCCAGACCGCGTTCATGGGCGAACTCATGGACATCGACGCCTTCGACCAGCCTGGCGTCGAACAGGGCAAGGTCTTCACCTTCGGCCTGATGAAGAGGCCGGGCTACGAAGCCTATGCCGAGGCATACAAGGCATACGAGAAGAAGCGCTCGCGGAATTAGCCGGCAACGGGCCTGTTCACCGCCGGTTCATGTCCGCTCGTACTTGCCCGTCACGCTGGTCTCTTCGATGACATGCCCCCACAGGGCGCGCTCGAATTCGGTGCGCCGTCCGCCAGGCGAGAGCGGGATCCTCTTCATGTCCAGCGCATAGAGCTTGAAGATGTAGCGATGGGGGCCGTGTCCCGCGGGCGGCAGCGGGCCTCCATAGCCCTGCTCGCCGAAGTCGTTGGTCCCCGCAACGCCCAGTTTCCCGGGCTCGAACCCCTCTGGGATCGCCCGGCAATCCCCAGGAATGTCCCACATCAACCAGTGCGTAAAGATGCCGGACGCAGCATCCGGGTCTTCGCAGAGTAGCGCGTAGCTGCGCGTTCCCGATGGGGGATCCGACCATTCGATGGCGGGTGCGACGTTTTCTGCCTCCTTGCTGTGGCGGCGTGATATCGCGCCGCCGTCGTCGAATGCGGTGGACCAAGCTTTGAATGCCATCTGTCCGAGTCTCCTAGCTACTTCAATCTCGTTTCCTGCTGGCGTCTCAGTGTCGCACAAACCGCATCCTGCCCCTCGCCGCATTGCGCCCGGATGCCGCCTGTAACCTGCGGTTGACCGGCCAATCCAGAGCCGCGGCCGGTCCGGGCGCGCTCCTCATGTCGAGAGTTTACAGCATCGCAGGCGGAATTTGAACCGTCACCAAACCGTCTTGCGCCAAAAGAACGGCCCCGGCTGCCAGCCAGGGCCCGTTGATGGTCAACCGATTGAGTTGGAGGAGGAGTTAAACCAGAAACCTTTACCCCTATAGGGTCAATCCGTGCGCACCCAGCGTGCGGAACTCGTATTGCTGGATCTCGACCGCCGCCTTCGCGTTCTCGCAACGCACGATCCGCCCGCGCGCCAGCAGTTTCAGCGAACACTTCGAATCCAGTTGCGCCGGCCAACTGATGGCCAGTTCGATCTTCTTGCCGGGTATCAGCATCTGCTCGGTGGAGAACAGCACTCCTCCGCTGGAGAAGTTCACAGTCTGCCCGGCGCCGGCTTCATTGCCGCTTCGCTTGCTCACCACCTTGTAACGCATTTCCCTTTCGATGGGAAAGCGGTCGGTCGACCTTCGCTCACCGGCGAACGCGGCCTCGAATCTGGTATCCATGCCATCCTGAAAGTTGTACTTCATGTGTGCTGCCTACAATTCGATTCTGAGCAAGACTCCGCCGCTTTCCAATAGCACGGAGGTTGTGATTTGACTGGTACCAAGGGGTCCGCACCTTGGTACTAACCCCTCGGTTAGAATGGCTTACATGTCAAGACAACGAACGATCCTCTGTACGCTGGCCCTGGCTTTGGCCGGCAACCTCATTGCAGCCGACAAAAAAGCCGTCGTCCCTGCCGGGGTCGCCATTGGCGGACCGTATACGCCTGGCATCATCGCCGGCGACACTCTGCACGTGGCCGGCCAGGTGGGCCGGATCCCAGGAACCAACAACTACCCGGAGTCTTTTGAAGACGAGGTGAAGTACACGCTGGATAACGTCGCGGCGATTATGAAGGAAGCCGGCTACGGCTTCCAGGACGCCGTGGCGGTGCAGGTCTATCTGACCGACATGGAACTGTTCCAGCGGATGAACGCGGTCTACATGAAGTACTTCCCCGAACCGCGCCCGGCTCGCACGACCGTGGGCATCGCCAAACTGGTGGGTCCGGCGCGGATCGAGATCACGGTCACCGCCTACAAGCAGGGCGGCGGCGCCAAGGCGGCCAAGCCGGCGAGGAAATAGCGCGGTGAAACCGGCATGAAGCTGCTGGCCCTGTTTGCCGCCCTGTGTCTGCCGGTCGCGGCGCAGCAGACCGTCCGCGTGCTCAGCTACAACATCCGCCACGGCGAGGGCATCGACGGCAGGATCGACCTGCCTCGCATCGCCGCCATCATCAAGTCGGTGGACCCGGATGTCGTCGCGCTCCAGGAGGTCGACATCCGGACCCGGCGCTCCGGCGGCGTCGACCAGTTGCTGGAACTCGCCCGGCTGACCGGATTGCAGCCCGTCTTCGGCCGCACCATCCCGCACCAGGGCGGGCTCTACGGCAACGCCGTGCTATCGCGGCTGCCGGTGAACGGATTCTTCAACCATGTCCTGCCCGGCAAGGAACCCCGCGGCGTCGTCCAGGCCATGTTCGATCCGCTGCCCGCGGCATCCGGTGCGGCGTTTGACTTGCTCTGCACCCACCTCGACCTCAATGAACCGGACCGCCTGGCGGCCGTGGCCCGGATAGGCAGGATCGCCAATGATAGGCCTGAAGCGAGACCGATGGTCCTGGCCGGCGATATGAATGCCGTGCCCGGATCGAAGCCCATCCAGGCGCTGCTGAACGACTGGACGCCCGCCCAGGGCGCGCAGCCGCTGCTCACTTCGCCTTCATCCAACCCGCGGCGGCAGATCGACTACATCTTCGTCCGCCCGGCGGCGCGATGGCGGGTCGTCGAATCCCGCGTCCTCGACGAACCGGTGGCCAGCGACCACCGCCCGGTCTTCGCCGTCCTCGAACTGCTGCCAGAGTCCGGCAGCCCGGCGCCCGGACAATCCGCGCCCCTCGAACCGCGCTGACCCGCACCGCGGCCCGTCCGACTTCTGTATCATGATCGGGATGGCGTCCCCGCAGCCGTAAAAAGCCATGGCCGACAAGATTCAAGGAATCCTCACACCTACGCTCGTTCCGTTGGACGGGAACGGCCAGGTCAACGAGGCCGAGTACCGCCGTTTTCTGAACTGGCTGATCGACTCCGGCGTCCACGGCCTTTACCCCAACGGCTCGACCGGCGAGTTCACCCGTCTCACCGCCGAAGAGCGCCGCCTGATCGCCAGGATCGCCTGCGAGGAGGCCAAGGGCCGCGTGCCCGTGCTCGCCGGCGCCGCCGAGGCCAACACCCGCGAGACCATCAAGGCCTGCGAGGCCTATTACGAATATGGCGCGCGCGCCGTGGCCATCGTCTCGCCTATCTATTACCGCCTGGCGCCGGATTCGGTCTACGCCTACTTCTCCGAAATCGCCCGCCACTCGCCCATCGACGTCACGCTCTACAACATCCCGCTGTTTGCCAGCCCGATCGATTTGGGCACCATCACGCGCCTGGCGTCAGAGTTCCCCCGCATCGTCGGCATCAAGGACTCTTCCGGCGACGTCGCCTTCATGATGCGCATGATCGCCGCCATCCGCCCCGTGCGGCCCGAATTTTCGTTCCTCACCGGCTGGGACGTCGTGCTGACGCCCATGATGATCACCGGCTGCGACGGCGGCACCAACGCCAGTTCCAACGTCGTGCCGGAACTGACGCGCAAGCTCTACGACCTCAACCGCGCCGGCCGCTACGAAGAGGCCATGGTCCTGCAGTTCCGCATCCAGCAACTGTTCGATCACATGCTGAACCTCTACGAATTCCCCGACGGCTTCCGCATGGGCGCCGAACTACGCGGCTTCCGCATGGGTCACGGCCGCCAGCCTCTCACTGCGAAACAGGAGTCCTACAAGGAGTCGCTCGCCGTCATCCTGCAATGCATGTTGTCGTCCAACGACCTGGCCGCGCCGCCGCCGGGAGGCTGCGCGCCGAAGTCAATCGGCCGGAATGACCTCGAATCCATCGTCTTCGAGGTGATGAACGAACTCGAACGCAAGGGCGGCCTGTGGAAGACGCGGTAGTCTTTGTCGAGGTCGGCGGCTGGTCGCCGGGGATGGTCATCCTCGACGCCATGGAGAAGACCGCCTGCGTGCGCGTGCTCCAGGCTGAACTCAACGACCAGCCGGGCGTCTGTCTGAAGATGACCGGCTCACTCGGCGATGCCCGCGCCGCTGCTGATTCGGCGGAACAGATCGCCCGCCAGATGCAGGTGGCCTGCATTGTCGATATCATCCCGTCGCCGGCGCCCGGCGCCGAACTGGCTTTCAATCCGCCGCCCGATTACAACCCGCTGTTCGATCAAGGCACCATTCACGTGCCGCAGGCTCCGGCCAAGTCAAAAGGAAAAGGGAGGACCGTGTCCATGCAGAACAATGATTTCGCCGTCGGCCTGATCGAGACCCAGGGTTTCACGGCCGTATTCGAGGCCATCGACACGGCCCTGAAGACCGCCTCGGTCGAAGTGCTGGCCCGCGAGAAACTGGGCGGCGGCTACATCACGGTCCTCATCAAGGGCGATGTCGCCGCCGTCTCGGCCGCCATCGAGGCCGCCAAGCCGAAAGTCGAGGGCCTCGGCCGCCTCATCGCCGCCCACGTCATCCCCAATCCGTCGCCCGGCGTACTTTCGCTGATCCCCAAATAGGACCGCGCCGCGGGCGGCCCGCCTTTATCGACACCCACATCCGCTGATCCCGCCGTCTGCCGTTGACAGGCCTTGCCGGTTTGACATACGCTTGCTTCAAGTGATGCACACGTTTGCAGCCGACTGATCATGGCCCTGACCGCCCGTACCCAGATTCGGTGTGCCGTCCCGGCTCCAAAACGGCAGAGGCCACAGGCAGAAGCCCGCGGCGTGCGGCGCGCTGGCACGGGGAGACAACACTGATGAGTGGCCGGAACGAGATCAAACCGCCCGCGAAACCGGCCAGCATCAAGGACATCGCCCGGCTGGCCAAGGTGAGCCACTCCACTGTCTCACGGGCGCTGCATAACCATCCGCTGGTCAACGCCAAAACGGCCGAGCGCATCCGCCAACTCGCCCGCAAGCATGGCTACCGCCCGAGCGCCGCCGCCCGCAGCCTGGTGACACAGCGCAGCTTCACCATCGGCGTCGTCGTCACCACCATCTCCGATCCCTTCGTCGCCGGCGTCGTCGGCGGCATTGAAGAGATCGCCGCCGCCCACGGCTTCTCGGTCTTCCTCGCCAACTCGAACGCCGACCCGGAACAGGAAGTCCGCGTCGTGCAGTCGTTCGACGAGCGCCGCGTCGACGGCATCGTCGTCACATCCTCCCGCGTCGGCGCACTCTACGTGCCCGTGCTGTCGCGCCGCCAGGTGCCCATCGTCCTGCTCAACAACCAGCACCCCAGCCAGTTCGCTTACTCTGTCGTCATCAACAGCACCCAGGGCGCCTCCGACGTCACCGCCCACCTCATCGAACTCGGCCACCGCCGCATCGCATTCCTCGGCGACGAGTTCGGCCGCCAGTCCGACACCGAACGCCTTGCCGGCTACCGTGAAGCGCTCACCCAGGCCGAAATCCCCTTCAACCGCCATTACATCGTCCACGGCGATGGCAAGGCCGAAGGCGCCATCACCGCCATGGGCAAACTGCTCGCCCTGCCCCAACGGCCCACCGCCGTCGTCTGCTACAACGACATGTCGGCCCTCGGAGCCATGCACTGTATCCATGGCGCCGGCTTCACCATCCCCGGCGACATCTCCCTCGTCGGCTTCGACGACCTCCACATGAGCCAGTACCTGAATCCGCCGCTGACCACCATCCGCCAGCCGATGCACGAAATGGGACGCTTGGCCATGCAGACGCTCATCGCCATCCTCTCCGGCGTCATTTCCCAGCAGAACTTCACCGTGCCCGGCCAACTCATCGTGCGCGCCTCAACCGCGCCCCCAAGAAAAGAACCATGAGCAAACTCCTCGTCAAACCCGACCGCTTCACAGACCGCCCCGGCGACTTCGGCTACGAATTCCTGTCGTTCCAGAACAGCAGACTCGCCGCCGGCGCGGGCCTCAGCGGCGCCACCGGCGCGAACGAACTGGCCGTCGTCATGCTCGGCGGCGTCTGCTCTGTGGCCTCCTCCGCCGGCAACTTTGAAAAGGTGGGCGGACGCGCCAGCGTCTTCTCCGGCCTGCCGCACACCCTCTATCTGCCCATCGGAACCGAATTCACCATCACCGCGACATCGGACTGCGACATCGCCCTCTGCTACTGCAAAGCCGCACACAGCCACCCCGCCCAACTCGTCACGCCGGATGATGTTGTCGTCGAGATCCGCGGCGGCGGTAACGCCACCCGCCAGATCAATCACATGATCCGCCCCGGCTTTGCCGCCCATCGAATCCTGATCTGCGAAGTCTACACGCCCGGAGGCAACTGGTCCAGCTATCCGCCGCACAAGCACGACGTGCACAATCCGCCGGCGGAGGTGGATCTGGAGGAGATCTACTACTACCGCGTCAACCGGCCCGAGGGCTATGCCATCCAGCGCGTCTACACCCCAGACCGCTCAATGGATGAAACCGTCACGGTCCACGACGGGGAGATGGTCCTCATCCCCGAGGGCTACCACCCCGTCGTGGCCGCGCACGGCTACGACGTTTACTACTTGAACGCGTTGGCTGGCTCGGCCCATTCCATGGCCGCCTCGGACGACCCCGATTACGCCTGGGTCCGTTCCGAATGGAAGGACCGCGACCCGCGGCTGCCGTTGGTGACATAGCGCGCCCCCCGCGCCAGGAGCAAGAAATCAACATGAGCGAAACCACTCCCAGCCGTCTGAAACAAACCACCCTGATCGGCAGGACCGACTATTGGAACGACTCCTGCTCGGCCTCCGAACTCAGCTATGCCATCGACAACGGCGCCGTCGGCGCCACGTCGAATCCCACCATCGTCCTCGATGTCGTCAAGCGCGAGTTCCCCGTCTGGCGCGAAGTCATCGCCCGCATCGCCTCCGAATACCCCTCCTGGGACGAAACGAAAGTCTGCTGGAAACTCATCGACGAGATGGGCGTCCAGGCCGCCAAACTGCTCATCCCCGTCTTCGAGCGCGAGAACGGCCGCAAGGGCCGCATCTCGATGCAGACCAATCCGCAGTTCTACCGCGACTCCGAGGCCATCCTCGCCCACGCCGCCCACTTCAACGCCCTGGCGCCCAACATCCAGGTGAAAATTCCGGTCACCAGGGCCGGTATCGTGGCCATCGAGGAGGCCACGTTCCGCGGCATCAACATCAATGCGACGGTCAATTTCACGCTGCCCCAGTCCATCGCCGTCGCCGAGGCCGTCGAGCGCGGACTCGACCGCCGCACCGCCGCCGGCCTGCCGAACGAGGGCCTCACGCCGGTCTGCACCATCATGATCGGCCGTCTCGACGACTGGCTGAAAGTCATCGCCAGGAAACAGGGCATCACCCTCACCCCAGGCCATCTGGACTGGGCCGGAATCGCCGTCATGAAGAAGGCCTACCCCATCTTCCAGCAACGCGGCTACCGCGCCCGCCTGCTGGTGGCCGCCTACCGCCATCACATGCACTGGTCGGCGCTGGTCGGCGGCGACATCATCCACACCATCCCTTACGCCTGGCAGCGGCTCTATAACGCGTCGGACATCGAAGTCCGCCTCACCCAGGATGAACCCGTCGACCCGGCCGTGGTCGAAGAGATCTACCGCAAGTTCGCCGACTTCCGCCGCGCCTACGACGAGGGCGGACTCAGCATCGACGAATTCGATACCTTCGGCGCAACCGTCCGCACGTTGCGAAACTTCATCGGCTCCTATCACGAACTGGTCGGCGCGGTCCGCGACATCACGCTGCCCGACCCCGACAAATAGTAACCAATCGAGGTACCCACCGCCATGCCTTCCACCATTCGATTGACCACCGCCCAGGCCATCATCGCCTTCCTCAAGAACCAGTCCGTCGAACGCGACGGCCGCCAGAACCGGTTCTTCTCCGGCGTCCTCGGCATCTTCGGCCACGGCAACGTCGCCGGCATCGGCCAGGCGCTGCTGGAGAATCCCGATTTCCCCTACGTGCTGGTCCGCAACGAACAGTCGGCCGTCCACATGGCCGCCGGACACGCCAAGGCCAGCAACCGCCTGAAGACCTTCGTCTGCACCTCGTCCATCGGACCCGGCGCCACCAACATGATCACCGGCGCGGCCATGGCCACCATCAACCGCCTGCCCGTCCTGCTGCTGCCCGGCGATATCTTCGCCCGCCGCAACGTCGCGCCCGTCCTGCAGCAACTCGAATCGCCGTCGACGCAGGACATCGGCGTGAACGACTGTTTCAAGCCCGTCTCCCGCTACTGGGACCGCATCTACCGCCCCGAGCAGATCATCACCGCGCTGCCTGAAGTCATGCGCGTGCTGACCTCGCCCTCTGAATGCGGCGCCGTCACGCTCGCCCTGCCCCAGGACGTCCAGGCCGAAGCCTACGACTATCCCGAGGAACTCTTCCAGCCGCGCGTGTGGCTCATCCGGCGGCCCGAGCCCGATACGGTCTCATTCGGGCGTGCCGTCAAGGCGATCTCGAAGAGCACGAAACCGCTCATCATCGCCGGCGGCGGCGTCCTGTTCAGCGAAGCCTCTGACGCGCTCTCAACCTTCGCCGCCCAGACGGGCATTCCCGTTGCCGAGACCCAGGCCGGCAAGGGTTCCCTGCCCTTCGACCATCCCCTGTGCGTCGGCGCGGTCGGCGCCACCGGCACGTTGGCCGCCAACCGCCTGGCCCGCGAAGCCGACCTCATCATCGGCGTCGGCACCCGCTATTCCGATTTCACCTCCGCGTCGATGACCGCTTTCCAGAATCCGGACGTGCGGTTCGTCAACATCAACACCACCGAGTTCGACGCCTACAAGGTCTCGGCCATCCCTGTCGTCGCCGACGCCCGCGCCGCGCTCGACGCCCTCTGCCCTGCCCTGAACGGCCATCACGTCAGTGGCGAATACGCCGCCGAGGTCGCTGAACTACGCAAGCAATGGGATGCCGAGGTCGCTCGCCTGTTCAATCTCAACACCCGGCCCAAGCCCGCGCAGAGCGAGGTGATCGGCGCGATGTATGAAGCCTCTGGCCCGCGAGACATCCTGCTGTCAGCCGCCGGCAGCCATCCCGGCGATCTGCATAAGCTCTGGCCCACGCGTTCGCCGAACGGTTACCACCTCGAATACGGCTACTCGACCATGGGTTACGAGATCCCCGCCGCGCTCGGCGCAAAGCTCGCCGACCCCAGCCGCGAGGTCTACGTTTTCCTCGGCGACGGGACATATCTCATGGCTCCGTCCGAGATCGTCACAGCCATCCAGGAACACATCAAGGTCATCATCGTCCTGGTCGACAACAAGGGCTTCGCCAGCATCGGCGGCTTGAGCCGTTCGCTCGGCATGGGCGGCTTCGGCACGAGCTACCGCGAGCGTTCCGCCGAGTCCGGCAAGCTCGACGGCGGCTTCCTCGAAGTCGACTTCGCCGCCAACACCCGCAGCCTCGGCGCACACACTATCCAGGCCTCGACGCTCGCCGAACTCAAGGCCGCGCTGGCCGAAGCAAAGACGACGGATCGCATTACGGTGGTTGTCGTCGAAACGCAACGCGGCGTCGGCGTGCCAGGGTATGAATCGTGGTGGGACGTCGCCGTGGCCGAGGTTTCAGAGATCGAGGAGGTCCGCCAGGCGCGCGCCAATTACGTCGAAGCGCGCAAGAAGGAACGCTACCACCTCGCGCCCTTCGATGAGGAAGAATAACCGATGCCCGAACGTCTTCAAAACTACATCAACGGCTCATGGCAGCCATCCAGCGCCACTGAATCGCTCAACGTGATCAACCCCGCCTCGGCGGCCGTGCTGGCCGAGGTTCCGCTGTCTCCGGCGGCCGAGGTCGCCAAGGCCGTTGACGCCGCCAGCGCGGCATTCACCACCTGGCGCCGCACTCCGGCCGGCGAGCGCATTCAGCCCCTGTTCAAGCTCAAGATGCTTCTCGAAGAGAACATTGACTCGCTTGCACGCACCATCACCAACGAATGCGGCAAAACGCTCGGCGAGGCCACCGGCGAGATGCGCCGCGCCATCGAAAACGTCGAAATGGCCTGCGGCATCCCTTCGCTCATGCAGGGCCGCAACAACGAGGACATCGCACCCGGCATCGACGAGCACATGATCCGCCAGCCGCTCGGCGTCGTGGCCGCGATCACACCCTTCAATTTTCCAGGCATGATCCCGTTCTGGTTCCTGCCCTATGCCGTCGCAACCGGCAACTGCTTCATCCTCAAACCCTCCGAGCGCGTACCCCTGACATCGGCGCGCATGTTCGAACTGCTCGAAAAGGCCGGTTTCCCGAAGGGCGTTTTGCAGATGGTCCACGGCGGCCGCGACACTGTAAACGCCCTGCTCGACCACCCCGCGGTCCGCGCCATCAGCTTCGTCGGCTCCACCCCCACGGCCCGCTACATTTACAGCCGCGCGTCGGCCAACGGCAAGCGCGCCCAGTGCCAGGGCGGCGCAAAGAACCCCGTCGTCATCATGCCCGACGCCGACATGGACATGACCACCCGCATCCTCGCCGACTCGGCCTTCGGTTGCGCCGGACAGCGCTGCCTCGCCGCCTCGGTCGCCATCACCGTCGGCGACGCCCGCGCCCCCTTGACCGATCAGATGGCCGCCATCGCCCGGAACCGCACCGTCGGCTACGGCCTCGACTCGGGCGTCGAAATGGGCCCGGTCATCTCGGCCGAATCGAAGTCGCGCATCGAATCGCTCATCGCCAAGGGCGAGCAGGAAGGCGCGCGCGTGCTCGTCGACGGCCGCAACCGCACCGTCCCCGGCTACGATGACGGCTACTTCGTTTTCCCGACGATCCTCGACGCCGTCCCGCCCGCCAGCGAAATCGCAGGCACCGAAATCTTCGGACCCGTGCTCAGCCTGATGCACGCCGCAACCATCGACGAAGCCATCGCCCTGGTCAACGCGCGCGCCTATGGCAACATGGCCTGCATCTTCACCACCGACGGCGCCAACGCCCGCCGCTTCCGCTATGAGGTGAACGCCGGCAACGTCGGCATCAACGTCGGCGTCGCCGCCCCCATGGCCTACTTCCCCTTCAGCGGCTGGGGCGAAAGCTTCTTCGGCGACCTCCATGCCCAGGCCGATCACGGCGTCGAATTCTACACCCAGACAAAAGTCATCGTCGAACGCTGGCCCCGCGACTGGAGCCGCAAGTTCTAAATCCACAGGACCTTATCCATGCCCAAATTCCTCGTTGGCAACGCTCCATGCTCATGGGGCACTCTTGAATTCGAAGGCACAGGCGGCGAGCAGATCGGCTTCGCCCGCATGCTCGACGAACTCGCCGAAACCGGCTACACCGGCGCTGAACTCGGCGATTGGGGCTACATGCCCACTGACCCCGCCGTCCTTCGCGCCGAACTCGACTCGCGCTCGCTCGTCATGCTCGGCGCCTTCGTGCCCGTCGCCATGAAGGACCCATCGGCCCACGCCGCCGGCGCCGCCAATGCCGTCAAGACCGCCCGCCTGCTGGCCGCCGTCGCCACGTCCCCCGCGCCCTATCTCGTCCTCGCCGACAACAACGGCGCCGTCCCCAGTCGCACCCTGCGCGCCGGCCGCATCACCCCTGAAGACGGCCTCTCGACCGATGAATGGAAGACCTTCGCCGCCGGCGCAAATCTCGTCGCCCGCACGGTTCTCGAAGAGACAGGCCTGCGCACCGTGTTCCATCACCATTGCGCCGGCTACGTCGAAACCCACGGCGAAATCGCCCGCCTGCTCGAACTCACCGACCCCAAAGCCCTCGGCCTGGTCTTCGACACCGGCCACTACACTTACGGCTCCGGCGGCGCCGATGCCGTGGCGGCGCTGGACGCCTTCCGCGACCGCATCTGGTATGTCCATCTGAAGGACTGCCAGCCCGATGTCGCCGCCCAGGCCCGCGAGAACAACTGGGACTATTTCGAAGCCCTGCGCCACGGCGTGTTCTGCGAACTGGGCCAAGGCTCGGTCGACTTCCCGCGCCTGCTGCGGCGTCTCGGCGAATGGGACTACCAGGGCTACATGCTTGTCGAGCAGGACGTGCTTCCCGGCATGGGCTCGCCCAGGGAAAGCGCCCGCCGCAACCGCGAATATCTCGCGTCCATCGAAACCAACTTCACCCAGCCGGCATAAAGAGGAACAAAGCAGTGATCAACAACAGACTCAACATCGGCATCATCGGCGCCGGCCGCATCGGCAAGGTCCATGCCGAAACCATCGCCTTCCGCGTCCCCGAGGCCAACGCCGCCGCCATCACGGATCTCAATGGGGAAGCCGCCGCGCAGGTGGCCGCCCGCTGCGGCATCCCGGTGGTCGCCGCCTCGGCCGATCAGATCCTCGACGACCCCGGCATCGACGCCGTCCTCATCTGCTCATCCACTGACACCCACGCCGACCTCACCATCCGCGCCGCCCGCGCCCGCAAGCACATCTTCTGTGAGAAGCCCATCGACCATAGTCTCGCCAAGATCGACGCCGCCCTGGCCGCCGTCGCCGAGGCCGGCGTCAAACTCCAGATCGGTTTCAACCGCCGCTTCGACCCCAACTTCGCCCGTGTCCGCGCCGCCGTTCAAAGCGGCGAGATCGGCTCGCCGCGCCTGCTCCACATCATCAGCCGCGACCCCGCGCCGCCGCCGGTCTCCTACGTCAAAGTCTCCGGCGGCATGTTCCTCGACATGACCATCCACGACTTCGACATGGCCCGCTTCCTCATCGGCGACGAAGTCGAAGAGGTCTACACCGCCGCCGGCGTCATGGTCGATCCCGCGATCGGCGAAGCCGGCGACCTCGACACCGCGCTCATCACCCTGAAGTTCCGCAACGGCGTCATCGGCTCCATCGACAACTGCCGCCAGGCCGCCTACGGCTACGATCAGCGCGCCGAGATCCTCGGCTCGGCCGGCAGCGTCGCCACCGCGAACTGCTACCCCAACGAGGCCGCCATCAGCACCGGCGAATCGGTCCGCCGCGACCTGCCGCTCAACTTCTTCATGGACCGCTACACCGAAAGTTTCACCCGCGAGGTCCGCGCCTTCGTCCAGGCCGTGGTCGAGGACAAGCCCACGCCCGTCACCGGCATCGACGGCCGCATCCCCGTCGTCATGGGCCTGGCCGCCCGCAAGTCGTTCGACGAACGCCGCCCCGTGCGCATCGAGGAAATCGGATAACCTGACTGGATCGGATCTACCAAGGAGAGTGTCCACTTTGAAAAGCTCCACGCTCAACGCCATCCTCACCGACGTGCACTTCTGGGTGCCTGTCGTCGTCCTCGCCGCCGGATTCGCATTGCTGATCGTTCTCTCCTGATCCCATGAACACCGCCACCCCTGCCCAGGCCCACTCGCCGCGCTCGCTTCACCAGCTCGGCGTCATGTGCGGACTCGCCGCCGGCGCATGGCTCGGCGCCGCCGAAGCGCCCACCAAGCTCGTCACCATGGGCTTTTCGCCCTTTATCATTTCGCTCGGCATGGTCGCCGGCGTCTTCGTCGCCCGCTGGACCGTGCCCGTCGCCATCAAAGGCACCGGCTTCGTCCTCATGGACCTCAAGGACAAGCCCCACCTCATGATCTGGGCCATCCTCGCCGGCATGTTGTGGGCCGTCGCCAACACGCTCACCGTCTTCGCCATCCGCGACGTCGGCCTCTCCATCGCCTTCCCGCTGTGGAATACCAACAGCCTCGTCGGACTGTTCTGGGGCTGGCTGCTGTTCAACGAACTCCGCGGTTCGGCCACCAGGGATTGGATGAAGGTCCTCGGCGGCGCGGCGGCCATTGTCGTCGGCGCGTGCCTGCTCGCATTCGCCACGCAGCACCACACCGGCCCGGGCCCCAGCAACGCCACGCTCGGCATCCTCGCCGCCCTGGGCGCGGGCGTCATGTGGGGGACCATGTACATCCCTTACCGCAAGGCCTACATCAGCGGCATGAACCCGCTGTCGTTTGTCACCGTCTTCACCTTCGGCGAACTCGGCACCACCATCGCCCTCGGATCGGTCTTCCACGGCGGCCTGGCGAACCTTTGGGCCGAACTCGGCAAGGTCCAGGGCGCCCTGTTCTGGCTCTTCCTCGGCGGCTTCTGCTGGGTGCTCGGCGACCTGTTCCAGCAGTACGCCGCGAAATACATCGGCATCGGCCGCGGCATCCCGCTTTCAAACACCAACCAGCTTTGGGGACTCGCCTGGGGCGCACTGGTGTTTGGCGAACTGGCCGCTCTCGGCATGGACGGCCGCATGCTCGTCATCGGCGGATCGCTCATCATGATCGCCGGCGCTGTCTCCATCAGCCTCGCCGAAGCCCCGCCTTCGGAACAACTGAGTTGGAAACGCGCCATGGACCGCGAATGCACCCGCTACAACATGAACTCAGAGACCGTCGCCGCCGCCGTCCGCGGCGAGGAGGCGTTCACCGAAGCCGGCCTCAAACGCCACTGGTGGGAGGCCGTCATCGTCGCCGCCGCCGTCGGCGTCTTCATCTGGCTCGGACTCCGTGCCACGCCCCAGCAGATCGCCGTCAACACACCTTGGATGATGATCCTCTCAGCCCTGTCGGTCGTCTTCCTGTTCGTCTGCGGCTGGGTCCTCTGGAAAAAGACCAGGTTCTCCTGACCACATAGGCCGCGAACGTAGTGAGCCGGTCGCTGGGCCGCCCGATCGCGGATCCTTTTACCGCCCCGGATACGGCCGCTTCATGCCCATCGTCGACCGCCATACGACACGGTTCAGGATCTCTTCCGGCGCCGCGTCGGGTTCGCTGAAGTTCATCTTCATCGACGCCCGCGCATCTTCCAGCGCCTGCCCTTTCAGCGACTTCAACGGCGGGTTCAACTCGTCGAGCGGAATCCGGTTCGGCAGCGCCGTATAGGGCGCGGCATCGGCCTGGTCCGTGAACACCTGGAACATCGGCTCGGCGGCCAGATCGAACTGGTTTTGCGGCGGCAGGCCCAGGATCTGCAACATCGTGCGATACAGGTTGATCGTCGTGTAGAACCGGCTGTCCACCGTCTTGCGCTTCACCCACGGGCTGATGATCAACGCGATCGTGCGATGCCCGGCCACGTGATCCACGCCGTTCTGCGCATCGTCCTCAACCACGAAAATCGCCGATTCCTTCCAGTACCGGCTCTTCGAAATCGCCTCGACGATCCGCCCCAGCGCCAGGTCGTTGTCGGCCACCGCCGCCCGCGGCGTCGGCAATCCGGGCGAGGCGCCATTGGTGTGGTCGTTCGGCAGCAGCAGAATCGTCAACCGCGGCAGATTGCCCTCGCGGACATGCTCGCGGAATTCCTTTAGGAAAATGTCGGCGCGGTACTGGTCCGGCACCTTGCCCCCGAATGCCGGATACTCGGGATGGTAGATGTCCTTCAGCCCGGCAATGAACGTCTTCGGCTTGATCTGGACCGTCATTTCCCCGCTCTTCCAGCCGTTGTAGATGTCCATGAACGTCGCCGTCGCCGGCGTGAACGTGTTCGTGCCGCGCTCGCCATAGCTGCGCACACTCACGCCGCCCGCCTTGGCCACGTCCCAGATGAAGTCGCTGGGCGCGAACAGCATCGGGTTGGCGTCGTTGCGCCCGTTGCCGTATTTGAAGATCCAATCGCTGGCATAGCCCTGCGTGCACCAGCGGTGGCCCAGCGCGCTCTGGTCCGCCGGCGTGTAGAAGTTGTCCAGCAGGATGAACTGCTCGGCCAGCGCGTGATGGTTCGGCGTCACCTCGCGCCCGAACTGCACCAGCGACGCATCGCCATTGCCCTGCGGCAGATCGCCGAACACCTGGTCGTAGGTCCGGTTCTCCTTGATGATGTAGAACACGTGCTTGATCGGCGACTCGTCGCCGGCGTCCATCGGCACCGGATGGCGCGCACTGCGCTCCTCCGCCCCGCTCGCCACCAGGCGGTTGTTCGTCCTCACCTGCGCCGTCATCTCCTTCAGCCGCTCCACCCCCGGAATCTCCACCAGCGAAACCACGCCCTCGCGATCGCGGTAGCTGCGGCCCGTCCCGCCTCCTGCGAGAGCCTTCACTGACCCGAATCCATATCCGCTCGCCACCCACAGCTTTAATCCATCTGCCGACGCCGCCACGGCCGTCGGATACCAGCCCGTCGGGATATAGCCCCTCAACCGTGGCGGCTGCCCGTCGAGATCTACCACCCCCACCGCATTGTTCGCCCCGTTGGCCACAAACAGCGTCTTGCCATCCTTGCTCATGGCCAGCGCATTCGGCGCGCTGCCGATCGGCGACTTCAACCCCGGCCTCACCCCAATCGCATACAGCACCTTGTCGGCCGTCGTATCGATCACCGACACCGTGTCGCTGTTGGCGTTGGCCACATACAGGCGCTTCCCGTCCGCGCTCACGGCCATCGCCGAAGGATGCAGCCCCGTCTCGATCTCCGCCGTCACGGCAAGCTTCTCCACGTCGATCACCGACACCGTCCCCGTCGACGCAATCCCCGTCCGCGCATCCACCACGATGCCGAAATTCTCGTCCGCCACGTCGCCCGCCCGCGCCCGCCGGCCCGCCCAGTTCGATACATACACCTTCTTGCCGTCAGGCGTCACTACTGTCGTGTACGGGTGCATCCCCACCGGGATCTCTTTCACCTCCCTGGTCGCCGTATCCACCACCGCCACCGCATGCTTCAAATTCAGCGCCACAAACAGCCGCCGCCCATCGGCTGAAATCGACAGCCCGCTCGGCGCCGACTTCGGAATCACCACGCTTTCGGCCTCGCGATACCCGCTCTCGGTCTGCTCAAAGAAGTAGACCTTGTCGGAACTGCCGCCGCCCGCATACACCCTCCTCCCGTCAGGCGAAAACGCCACCCCGGCGAACGAGTCGCCCAGCGCCTGATCGACGATCCTCTCGCCCGTCGCCGCATCCAGTATGTGCAACGCCCGCGGCGCGAAGTTCGACCCCGTCACCACGGCCAGACGCTTGCCGTCCGGTGACAATACCATGCCCAGCGGCCGGTCGTTCACCCCAAAGTGACGGCCCGCCGGCGTCAGCCGCTGTCCCGTCGGAATCAGGTAGCTGCCGTCGGACTGTAAACCCAGTTGCGGAAAACTCACCAGGGCCGTGCCCGCCAGCGCGGTCACTGCCCCCAGGAGCCCCATCTTGACCCGGAATCGAAGCATCGCTATGAGGTTATCAAACACGCCGCACCGGCTTCCCGCCTTCTTGCATCCAATTTGCTGACGCCCCCCGCCGGTCTATTGCCCAACGCCGGCCCGGCTGTTTATACTCGGCTTTTCGGGATTCCATTTTGACCTTAGATCCCATCTCGATCCATGACGGCCACGACCCCGAGGCCATCCACAAGGAAGCCGCCATGTTCTATGGCCTCTTCCTGCGCGGCGCCCCAGCCGAAAAACTGCGCCGCGACATCGAGATCCCCCGCCTCATGATCGAAAAATGGCTCTCCCACCCCGGCTACGATACCGCCTTCCGCGACAGCGCCAGGCGCGTCTACGAGTTCCGCCGCAAAGTCCTCGCCGTGTTCGACGAACTCGTCGACCGCGAACGCATCCGCTCCCGCGCAATGTAATCCCGTCCGCCACAAAAAAATTGGCGCCCGCCGTGGCGGGCGCCGTGAGTGTTCATGGTCTGCTTCAGGTCTGTTCGGTCAACTCGTTGGTTCGGAACCGGCTCAGCCGCCGATCCTCAGCGCCGACTTCTCGATCAGCTCCGCCCTCTGCCGCACCGCCTGAGCCTGGCTGCGCAGTATCCCCCGGTTCTCAGCCGTGTTCACCGCCGATTCCTTCTTCTGGTCCACAAAGACCTGCATCGTCTGGGTCAGCACCTTCATCCTGTCCACTTCGGCCACCTGCTTCGGCGACAACGTCGCCCGTTTGGCATCCAGTTCCGCCACCAGCCGGTTGATCTCGGCCAGATTCTTCTCAATTGCCGCCACCGGCTCGTTCACGGCGGCCGCCTGCGTGTTCTTCTGCTTCAATGTGTCAACCAGGTTCGACGCCAGCTTGTACGCTGACCGGGCTTCACTGGCAATCTGCGCGCCCAGCGGCTGGCTGGATGCGGTCGCCGGGACGGTCGGGTCAACGGCATATGCGGTCACCGCGGCCCCCAGGCAGAGGGCCATCAGATTCAATTTGCGGATCATCTTTGGTCTCCTTACTCTTGTGTGCGAAATTCGGTCTTCGAAGAGCTTCTTAGGGCTGCTCGCTTCGGCTGCGACTGCGACTGCTGCCTTACATCTCTACAGACGCGCGATCCGCATACATTGGTTCAGAAATTCAGACATTCTAACATTAAACTTATCGCAAATAAATAAGCGGCCGCATCTCTCCCCAACCGCCGCTTCAAATTCCTCCGCTCGATCGCCGCCCTACTGCCCCGCCGCCCTCACCTGATAGTCGTTATACTCCCACTGCCCGTTGATATGCGACCACAGCCGCACGAACAGCATCCGCCCGTCCACCGGCAGACCCGTCACGTTGGCCGACACCGTCCCGGCTTCGAAATACTGGCTGTAGCGCGAGTTGCCGCCCTGCCAGTCGCCGATGAACAGGAAGTAGCCTTCCGCTTTCTTCCCCGCCGACCAAACGAACGCCGCCGCTGAGCCTCCCAGCTTCGCGCCCGCGGCCGGCGACATCAGCACCGCCTTCTGCGCCGCACCCGGTGTCTGCTCAAACGCCGTGTACTCGTGGTCGCTGAACTGCCAGGCGTTGCCAATATAGGAGAACAGCCGCACATGAATCCGGCTGCCGTCCACCGGCAACCCCGTCACCGTGGCCGACTGCGCCGTGTTCATATCCTGGTTGAACAACGTGTTGCCGCCCTTCCACAGCCCCGCCATCAGGTAATACCTCGTCACGCCCGATCCCGCGTTCCAGTTGAACACCGCCGTGCTTCCTGTCAGCGCCGACCCGGCCGCCGGGCTTGTCATCCCCGCCTTGGCCGGCGCACCCGCCGCGCCCGATGCCTGATACGTCGCATCCGTGGACTGCCACGCGCCGTCAATGTAGGACCACAGCCGGAAGTAGACCATCTGGCCCGATGCCGGCAGCCCCGTTACCGTCGCCGACAAAGCAGTCCCCTGATCTGCCGAATACAGCGTGTTGCCGCCTTCCCACAGCCCGGCGAACAGCCAGTACCGCGTCACCGCCACGCCCGGCGACCAGTTGACGGTCGCCGACGTCCCGGTGAGCGTCGCGCCCGCCGCCGGCGACGTAATCTGAGCCTTCCGCGGTCCGTCGCCGCTGGCCGAATACGCCCTGAACTCGAAATCCCGGCTCTCCCACGTCCCGTCAATCAGCGACCACAGCCGCACGTAGATCTTCCGCCCGTCGGTGGGCAACCCCGGCACCGTCGCCGTCAGGTTGGTCCCCTGATCCGCCGAATACAGCGTGTCGCCGCCCAGCCAGTTGCCCACGAACAGCCAGAACCGCGATACGCCCGTCCCCACGTTCCAGGCAAACGTCGCGTTCGGCGCCAGCAGCGTCGCCCCCGCCGCCGGCGTGATGATCGATGCCGGCGCCGATGCCGTCCGCTCGCCCTGCCCGGTCACCTTCTTCAGCGATTCCCGGATCGCGTTGGCCGCCAACAACTCCTCGGCCGGATCGTCAAAGCCGTCGCCCAATCCCAGCGCCACCTGATTGCCGCCCCGGCACGCCCTGCACGCCGCGGCCCGCGCCACTGCCCTCAGCGCCGGCGAAACCCGCTCCAGTTCCTCCGCCAATCCGCGCACGAACTCCACTCCCTCGCCCGCCGACGCACCGATCTCCAGTGCGGCGCCCTTCTCGTGCCTCAACCGGATCACCCAACTCGCCTGCCCCGCCTCCGGCGTCAACTCCACCCGCAATCCGGCCAGCGCCGCCTCCAGTGTCTTCTTTAACGCCTCGGCCCTCGCCGATCCGTCGGTCTCTATCGCCACTCCCACCGCCTCCGGCCTGCCGGCTTCCTGCGCCCCGGCGCACATCGCCGTCATCACCAACAAAACACTGCTCAACACTCGCTTCATCGGATTCGTGGACAACACGCGCATATCGGGTCCTTTCCGTCGTTCTCTGTGTTTATTTTGAATGAGATAGATGAAAGAAAGACCACCTCTGCGTCCCGGTACTTCGCCCCGCCCCGTACTGGAACCGCGGTCCCTGCCCTACTCGTACCGCAGTGCGTCCACCGGGTCCAGCCGCGCCGCCTTCATCGCCGGCCATACCCCAAAAAAGATCCTGATCGCCCGCCCCGGCGCCGTCGACGGCCGCGCAAACACCAGCATCGTCGGCTCCGGCCCGTAGATCCGGTTGAACACAGTCGCCGGAATATACGCCACCCTGTCCTGCGACTGCCCCCCAGCCGACCCGATCTTCTCCTGCAACCCCACCACCCGGAATTCAACCCCCCCGATCTTGATCTGCTTCCCAATCGGACTCGCATCGGCGAAAAACGCCGTCCTCACCTCCTCGCCGATAATCGCCAGCCGTGAAAAACCGGCCGTCGGTCAGCACGAAATCCCGGATCTCCTCCAACTCCGATGAGACGCCCACCAGCGCGCACGCCTCCAGCGTCACCCCAACGTGCTTGAAACCCTCGCCCCGCTGCCGGTCAGGGCTGTACAGAATCTCCCGGCCCGATACCTGCTTCGGCTATGCGTAATCCTCCACCCGGATCCGCTTGTTCGTCCGCGGCTTGTGCGCCCGCAAAGAGGCCAGAGCCAGTCCGGCGGCGGTCTTGAACGAATAAAGAACTCTCATGCTTCAATTCGGGCCGGCGTTCCAGCCGCTGAATAATCTCGATCCGCGAGGCGATAGCAGTACAATAACAGTTTGGGCCTCCGCGCCGCCCCCACCTGGCCTTTGATGATGGCTTGACGGCTTGGATTCAGGACTTTGGCGTGGATCAGGAGACCGCGGGACCACACCCCGCCCTCAGGGAGGAGACCTCATTGCAAAGCCGGGATTTCGTGGAGAACTCGGGCGCCGGCGCCTCCCTCCCTCCGCCCACCCGTCTTTGGACCGCTTCCTCCGGCTCGCCCTCCATCCGCTTCGATCCCGCGCTGCTCGAGGAGATCCGCGCCGAGTCCGTCCGCGCCCTCCACGGCATGGGTAAAGGCGGCATCGAAATCGGCGGCATCCTGCTCGGAACCATCGACGACACCTCCTACTCCATCCAATCCTGGCGCCCCATCCGCTGCGACTATGCCCGCGGCTCCTCCTTCCTTCTCTCCGCCCGCGACCTCGCCACCCTCTCCTGCCAGGTCGAAGCTGTCCAGGCCGACCCCGCCTTCGCCGGCCTCCGCCTCGTCGGCTGGTTCGTCTCCCACACCCGCGGCTCCCTCGACCCCCGCCTCGACGAGTCCCAACTCCATACCCGCCTGTTCAACATCCCAGGCTCGCTCTTGCTCACCCTCAAACCCGGCCGTTTCGGTGATGCCGAAGTCGCCATCCACACCTTCGAACCCGGCGATCCCCCCTCCCTCCGCCCCCTCGATCCCCTGCTCCCCCTGCTCACCTCCCACTCCGTCAAACCGCCCGCCGGCCTCGATTTCGATACCGCCCCGCCGCCCCTGCTCTCCGACAACCGCTTCGGGACCGACTCCCCGCCCAGCCGCCGTCGCTGGCTCGCCGCCGTTGCGGCCGTGGCCGGTTTCACTTTCCTCACCATTGGCGCCATCGCCATCTGGAACTCTTCCCCTGCCCCCCATGCCAGCTCCCAGGCCCCCACGCCTCCTCCCCCGCTGCCTTCCGGTCCGCCTCTTCAACTCCTCTCCCTCCACCTCGAAGCCACCGAGGACGCCATCCGCGTCAGTTGGGACACCTCCTCGGCCCCGCTCAGGAATCTGAAATCCGGCAGCCTCTCGGTCTGGGATCAGGGCCAGGTCTTCGTCCGCCAGCTCTCGCCCGACGAACTCCGCCTCGGCTCCATCGAATACACCCGCTCGCTCGGCGAGGTCCGCGTCCAGCTCACCATCCAGGCCCAGGACCGCGATTGGTCCGAAACCGCCCACTACGCCCCATTCCGTATCCCCGATTAACCGCGCGTTTGCCCCCGCTAAAACTTTTTTCAGTCAAAATACATCTCCCCCCCTTACCCCCTCATCCAGAAGCCGTATCCGTAAGCACGGAAACGAACCTAATCGATGAGACAAGGGAAACAAACAACATGAAACGCATGCTGACAGTCATGATGATGATGGTATTCGCGGTGAGCGGCGCCTTCGCCGCCGACATCGTTGACACGGCCGTCTCGGCCGGCCAGTTCAAGACGCTGGTCACCGCGGTCAAGGCCGCCGGCCTCGTGGACACACTCAAAAGCGCCGGTCCTTTCACCGTATTCGCACCCACCGATGACGCCTTCGCCAAGCTGCCCGCCGGCACGGTCGAGAGCCTTCTGGCGAACCCCGAGAAGCTGAAGCAGGTCCTGCTCTACCATGTCGTCGCCGGCAAGGTGATGGCTGCTGACGTCGTCAGGATCAAGAGCGCCAAGACCGTCCAGGGCTCCTCGGCCACCGTCAAAGTGAAGGGCGGCTCGGTCATGATCGACGGCGCCAACGTGATCAGGACCGATATCCTCACCGCCAACGGCGTCATCCACGTCATCGACTCCGTCATCCTGCCCAGGAACTAACTCCGGGCCTCAACAAAGGTCAAGCCAAAGGGGATCGGCCAACCAGCCGGTCCCTTTTTCGTCTTGCCAAGCCCCCGTCACGGCCGTCCGCTCACCCGCCGGCAGCTTCTCATCGCCCGCCAGCCGGTTGAACCACATGCCCGTCACCTCCTCCGCCACTTCGTTTGGTCCGTGTCGAATTCCCGCTCTCCGGCCGCGTCTTCAGCCTCCAGGACGCCCTCGGCTGCGGCCTCGTCCGCGAAGCCGCTCCGGTGTTTGAATTGGACGGCAGCGCCGCTGGAATGTTCGCCCGCACCCAGCGCTCGGCCGTTTTCGCCGACAGCGTCCATGCCGCCCGTGAATCGCGCAAGCCCGATCGGCCGTCTCTTCGGAAGACCTGATTAACCCGGCTTCTCCGGTGCGGGAATGAAACTGCCCCAGGCGTGCGCGTGTTCTTCGCCCGCCTCCGACACAAGCCACGCCTCCGCCCGGATCATCCTCCGGCCCCGTTCGGTCACCTTGCCCCGGATCACAAACCGCCCGCCCGTCTCCACCATCCGGCGGTACCGCACCCGCATCTCCGCCGTCAGCGTCCGCACCTGCGTGCTCGCCACCGCCTTCGACATCGCTTCGTCCAGCACCGTGCTGATCAGCCCCCCGTGGATCAACCCCGGATAGCCCTCCCATGCCGCCACGGGCCTCCATTCGGCCTCGGATTCACCCGCGGCCGTGACCCGGAACTTCAACTTCATCCCCGACGGATTGTCGTCGCCGCAGACAAAACACGCCGAACGCCACGCCGGGTGCAGCGGCGATTCCGGCCCCTCCGGCACGCCCGCCGGCGCTGGATTTTTCTCTTTCATCAAATTGGCGGCGGCGCGGCCCAGGCCACTGCCCCGGCGCCGCGCCGCCGGCGTTCCCTGTGTTCTACCCCGCCGCCGGTCCGCCCGGCTCCGGCGCCTGCGTGAACGACTGCAGCGCCAGATAGCTCAAACCGAACTTCTTGATGTTCTCGGCCTGGCGGTCGAACAGGTCGAAGTGGCGTTCCTCGTCCTGCACCAGTTGCTCGAAGATCTGTTTCGATACCGAATCGGCGTTCGCCGAGCATTCGTTGGCCGCGGCGTTATAGTCCTTCGCGCTTTGCTCTTCCATGGCCGAAGCCTTGGCCAGCATCTGCTCGGGCTCCTGGATCGCCTCGACCGGCCCGGCCACTTCCATCTTCACGTCGCCTTTCAGAAACAGGATGCGCTCGGCCAGCCTCTCCACGTGGCCCATCTCTTCGATGGCGACGCGCTTGAACATCGTGGCCAGCGGCCCCAGCCCCTGATCGTCCAGGTGGAAGTGGAAGTACATATATTGGTGGACCGCCTGCAGTTCGTCGGCCACGGCATGGTTCAGGAGTTCAATGGATCTTGCTTTATTCATAAATGCCTCAGCAATCCCACACTATCAGTTTCCGGCGCCGGTGTTGCCGGGGCGGCGCCGCCCGCCGTGAACATGCCCGCGAGCCGTGGGCCTCTGAAAACGGCGGCGGCGGGGTCGTGTCCGCGGTTCAGGCGAACAGGCTGATCCCGGCCACGCCCGCGGCTCCGGCTTCAATGCAGGCCGCGGCGTTGGCCGCGGTGATCCCGCCCAGCGCATGGACGGGGATGGCCACCGATGCACAGCCCCGGCGCAGCACATCAAGCCCCAGCGGCGGCAGCGCCGATGCCTTCGAGATCGGCGTAAACACCGGCGCCAGCATCGCGTAATCGGCGCCCTCGCGCTCCGCCGCTTTGAGTTCATCCACCGTATGGCACGACACGCCAATCAGAAACCCTGGCCGGCAGATCGCCCTCAACGCCGAAGGCGCGGGAGAGCAACCCGGCAAATGCACGCCATGCGCGCCAGCCGCCAGCGCCACATCCAGCCGCGAATTGACGATGATCCGCGTCCGCGGGCACACGCTCAGAAACCTGTGCACCAGTTCGTAAAGCTCCCGCGCCGCCAGGTCCTTCTCCCTCACCTGGATCATCTCCACCCCCATCGCGCAGGCCCGTGCCGCGCAGCCCAGCATCCCGTCGGCCGACGCGAACAAATTCCGGTTCGTGATCCAGCAGCGTTTCACTTCGGCAACGGCTTGTAATACGCCTGCCCGGCGCAGCCGCGGCACAGCGTCAGGCCGCCGGCGTCCACTTCCCGCTGGAAACTGATGCCTTCGCCGCACGACGCGCACGCCACCCTCGGACCCTTAAACCCCGGCAGGTCCTCCGGGCCCGTTTCCACCGTCACCCACTCGTGCGCGAACAGCTCGCCGTCCGGCAGATCCCGGTACGCCTTCATCTGTTGCTCGTTCTTCGATTCGATCTCCGGATACAGCTCCCGCGCCCGCTGCTTCGACGTCTCAAGCGCCGCCACCCGCACCGCCCGGCCCGCTTCCAGGTCGCGGAACGTCGCCGCCATCTTGCCGAAGTCCAGAAATTTCAACGACCGCTTGCCCAGCCGGCAGCCCGTCACCACGCCGATCGCGTCGGTGGCGCAGCGGTCGATTTCCACATAGGTCACCAGGCGCTTGCGGTGCGCCCCCGTCGGGTCGTCAAGCCCCAGCAGCGCCAGCCCGTGCACTGCCAGCCGGATGCCCAGAATCTGCCCGGCGCAGATATGGCCGTGCGCCGCCGCGGCCAGGTCTATATATTCTTCGAAGGTCTTCATGGTTTCATCAGCCTGATCGCTTCGGGCGGAAATCTCACCGTCCATCTCTTATTATGGCGGTGCGATTCGTAGGCGCGGAGCGGCATCTCGGCCATCAGCCCGTTGCCGAACATCAGCCGCGCGGTCTGTGGCCGCAATGAGACCCGGGCGAGATCCAGCGCCACGGCGCCGGCAACCGGTGGCGATGCCGGCGCCGCCAGCAACCGGTCCGTCCGGATGGCGAACGTCACCCGCGCGCCCAGCAGGTGGCCGGGCAGATACGGCCCCAGGATCTCGAAGCTCTCCTCCGCGCCCGGAAAGCACACCAGCCGGCTCAACTGCCGCGCCGGGTCCAGGGCCACGATCTCTGCGCTCACCAGATTATGCCGGTCCAGCAGCCTCGCCACGGCCGGGTTCGCCGGCCCGTCCAGGATCTCCGGCGGCTGTCCCGATTGAACGATCCGCCCGTTGTCGACCACCACCATCTGGTCGCCCAGTTCAAAGCACTCTTCCAGATCGTGCGTCACCAGCAGCACCGGCACTTTGAACGATCTCTGCACCTCGTTCAACACCACGTACAACTCCGCCCGCAATGCCGGGTCCAGGCCGCGCGCCGGCTCGTCCAGCAGCAGGATACGCGGATTTCCCAGCAGCGCCCTGGCGATGGAGGCCCGCTGTTTCTGCCCGCCCGAGAGCTCGTGCGGCTTGCGTCCGCTCACCTCGCCGAGGTGGAACTGGTCGAGCATTTCGGCGATCCTGCCCCGCCGCTCGGCGCGCGGCAGCCGGTCGGCGGCGAACGCCAGATTCTCCTTCAGCGTCATGTGCGGAAACAGCGCGTAGTTCTGGAAGACGTAGCCGCAGCGGCGGTCCTGCGGCGTCAGCGATACGCGCGCGGCGACGTCGAACAGCAGCGCGTCGCCCACCGTGATGCGCCCTTCGTCCGGCGTGATGAAGCCGGCGATGGCGTCCAGCGCCAGCGTCTTGCCCGAACCCGAAGGCCCGAACAGCACCGTCACCGCCGAGGCCGCCTTCAAATGGATGTCCAGTTCAAACGCCGTCGAGTCCTTGCTCGCCGGGAACCGCTTGCGGATGCGGGCGTCGATCATCTCTGCCCCTGCCCCGATGTGAAGGTAAATGCCGTCCGCGCCAGCCGGTTCGCAAACCACAGAATCGCCAGCGCAATGGCGCTGATCACCAGCACCAGCGTTCGCGCCAGCGCGCCGTCGCCTGCTTCCACCGCGTCATAAATCGCCACCGAGAGCGTCTGCGTGCGCCCGGGAATGTTGCCCGCCACCATGATGGTGATGCCGAAATCGCCCAGCGAACGGGCAAAGGCCAACGCCGTCGCCGCCAGCACCGGCTTCCAGGCCAGCGGCAGCGATACCCGCCAGAACACCTTCCATTCCGATGCCCCCAGCGTCCTCGCCGCCCGTTCAAACGAAGCGTCGACCGTCTCCAGCGCCGCCCGCGCCGATTGAATCAGCAACGGCGCCGAATGCAGCAGCGCCGCCAGAACCGCCGCCTGCCAGGTGAACACCAGCGGCTGGCCGAACACCCATTCGTAGAACTCGCCCAACGGGCTGTTGCGCCCCAGCAGCACCAGCAGGTAGTAGCCCAGCACCGTCGGCGGCAGCACCAGCGGCAGCGTCACCGCCGCCGAAACCGCGTCCCGCCCCCGGAACGGACGCCGCGCCAGCAGCCACGCCAGCCACAGCCCCAGCAGCAGCGCCACCGCCGTTGAAAGCGCGGCAACCCGCAGGCTCAGCCAGAGTGGAAACCAGTCGATAGTCATGCGAAAACCCTTCATTATACGCGGATAAGACAGCCGCGATTGGAGCCGCCGGGCCGCCCCCGCTGATAGACTGATGGGTGGATGGATGGATGGATGGATGGATGGAGGCGAAATGAGCGATCAAGAACAGAAATCAGTCCTGACGATCAGCGTGATGGCGGCATTCGCCGATGGCCGCAAGGACGAGCAGGAGCGCGCCCAGATCAAGCGCATCTTCGACAGCCTCGCGCCCGGCGGCGGCATCGACATGCCGGCGCTCTACCAGGATGTTCTTCTCCAGCGCATCTCGCTGGAAACCGCGGCGGCCCGGATCGGCAGCCCTGAGGCGCGGCAACTGGCCTATGAAATGGCCGTCTGCGTGTGCGACGCCGACGGCGTGGCAAGTGAGGCCGAGTCAGCGTTCCTGGAGCGCCTGGCCGCCGTGCTCGCGCTCGAAGCCGGACCGGCTCGGGCGTTCGCGCGCGATGCCGAAGAGATTGCCGGTACGGCCTTGTCTGCCGGCGCGCTGTCCGCGGACACAGGCCCCGCCGCCGCCGCGCAGTCCGCCGTGGACACGGCCGAACTCGACAAAATGGTGCTCAACTACTCGCTGCTCAACGGGGCGCTCGAACTTCTGCCTCAGTCGCTCGCCTCCATGGCCATCCTGCCTCTGCAGACGAAAATGGTCTACCGCATCGGCAAAGCCTACGGCTTCGAACTGGACCGCGGCCACATCAAGGAATTCGCCGCCACTCTGGGCGTCGGCCTCGCCGGACAGTACGTCGAACAGATCGGCCGCAAACTGATCGGCGGCATGCTCAAAAAGGTTGGCGGCCCGCTCGGCATGCTCGGCGGCGCGGCCACCGGCTCCGCCTTCTCGTTCGCCACCACCTATGCCCTCGGCCACGTGGCCAGGCAGTATTACTCCTCGGGCCGCGCCATCGACACGGCCCGGCTCAAACAGTTGTTCTCTTCGCTCATCGATCAGGGCAAGAGCCTGCAGCAAAATTACTCCGGCGAAATCCAGCAGAAGGCCCGGAATATCGACCTGAGCCAGATCGCCTCGCTCGTGCGGCAGCAGTGACAGGCCGCCCGCCGCCGCCGGCCGGCCCGCTGGGTCTCGTTCGCGGCGCATCGAGCGACAATTGAGGAAACGGAGATAAACTCATGGCAGCCGGAAACAAGCCCCCCACGCGCGACATCGAGAAGGACTATCCCAAGGACAAGTTCGTCGCCAAACTGCGCCGCCTGGCCGACCACATCGAGCAGGGCAAACGCTTCCGGATTCAGGTCGCGGGTGAGCGGATCTCCATCCCGCCCACCGCCGTCATCAATATCGAACACGAACGCGGCGCCTCGCAGGAGGAACTGGAGTTCCAGCTCAAGTGGACTCCGGATAAACGGTAGCGCCAGACCGCGCACCGGCTTGTTCAGCCGCGCTGGGCTCGAATTTCGCCGCGGGCCTCTGTTCCGCGAACGGGGACAAGCGGTAGAGTAGAGGGTTCATGGCTGGACGAAAGGGCAAGAGCAGGGCCGCGGCGATCGAAGAGGCCCTGATGGGCTTGGGTTGCCCGTTCGTCGGCCAGTTGCGCCTCGATTTCGATGAACAGCCCTTGCCGCGCCAGGACCCGGCCGTCGTCCTGCTCGCCGCCATCGCCTGCGAAAATCTCGAACCGCGCATCCTCCGCGCCCTGCCCTGGCTCGCCCTGGAATACTACGGCCTCGATTGGACCTGGGCCATCAAGGAAGCCCGCCGCCGCCAGAAACAGAACCGGCTCGGCTTCGTCGTCTCGCTCGCCCAACAACTCGGCGCCCGCAACTACGGCAACGAAGAACCCCTGGCCATCCTCGCCGAAATCGAGGAGAAGCTGTTTGAATACCGGCTTGAATCCGAAGACACCCTCTGCCAGCAGGCCATGGCCGAAGGCAGCAAACGCTGGCTGCGGGAAAACCGCGGCCGCGAGGCGAAACTGTGGAACATCCTGACCGACCTTGAAGAGGAGGCGATTCGATGATGTATAGAAGAGCATTCCTGGGCTCGGCCGCCGGCGGTCTCGCGCCGCTCGGCGCCGCCCCCGCGCCAGCCGGCGTCTCGGTCGGCGTCCAGGAAACGCTGCCGCTGAACGGCGTCTGGCGGTTCCGGATTGAAGGACAATCGGAGTTCCGCAAAGTCAACGTGCCGCACACCTGGCAGATCGAGCAGCACCTCACCGAACACTACGGCCCTGCGGTCTACGAGCGCCAATTCGACGTCCCCGCGTCGTGGCGCGGCAAGGCCGTGCGCATCGAATTTGAAGCCGTCTTCCATTCCGCGCGGGTGTCGATCAACGGCAAGCCCGCCGGCGAACATCTCCGCAAAGGCTATACGTCCTTCTGGCTCGACGTCGCCGCTCTGCTGAATTATGGCGCCCGCAACACCATCCGCGTCGACGTCACCAACGCCTTCGACGAACAGATGCTGCCGCGCGGCCGTTCGAGCGACTGGGCCCACGACGGCGGCATCTACCGCCCTGTCTGGCTCCACATGACGCCCAATACCTTCGTCGAGCGCGTCGAGATCGACGCCGAACCCGGCGCCGCTGGCGGCCCGGCAACCGTCTCGGCCAAAGTGATCACCTCCGGCGGCGGCCCAAACACCAGGTTCGCCTGGCGCATCGTCGAGGATGCCGGCGGCTGGATTGCAGCCGAAGGCGCGGCTACGGCGGCGGCGGGCCTGAATGCCCGCATCGAACAGCCGCTGCTGTGGCACTTCGACCACCCGCATCTGTACCGCCTGGAACTGGAACTCGATTCCGGCCACCGCTTCAGCGAGACGTTCGGCATCAAGAAGTTCGAGGTCCGCAACCGCGCCTTCTACCTCAACGGCGAAAAGGTGAAGCTGATGGGCGTCGAGCGCATGGCCGGATCGAATCCCAGCTACGGCATGGCCGAACCGCGCGAATGGCTCGACCACGACCACGCCGGCATGCGCGAACTCAACTGCGTCTACACCCGCGTCCACTGGCCGCAGGACAAACGCACGCTCGATTACTGCGACCGCCACGGCATCATGATCCAGACCGAAGTGCCCACCTGGGGTCCGCAGACCTTCGCCGGCATGACGGACGAACCTTCCCCGGCGCTGATGAACAACGGCCTGGAACAGCTTCGCGAAATGGTCGCCCGCGACCGCAACCACCCGTCCATCTGTTCCTGGGGCGCCTGCAACGAGATCGGCGGCCAGAACCCGCCGGCCTACAAGTTCGCCAAGCGCATCTATGACGAGGCCAAGAAACTCGACCCCAAACGCCTGGTCACCTACGCCTCGCACTCGCTCACCAAGACCCCCGAAAACGACGTCTCGCGCGAGATGGACTACGTCATGTGGAACCAGTACTACGAAAGCTGGCAGGGCGGCTCACAGGCCGACCTCGCCCGCAACATCGACGCCATCGGCCGCGCGTTCCCGGACAAGGCCATCGTCGTCAGCGAATACGGCTACTGCGCCTGCACCCTCGAGCGGCCCGAAGGCGATGCCAAACGCATCCAGATCCTGCGCGACCACAGCCGCCTTCTCCGCCAGCGCGACTTCGTCGCCGGGCTGATCTTTTTCTGCTACAACGACTACCGCACCCATGTCGGCGACAAGGGCCTGGGCGCGATGAAGCAGCGCGTCCACGGCGTCGTCGACCTCTACGGCCATCGCAAGGAATCGTTCGAGGAACTGCGCAACGATTCAAGCCCCGTGGAATCGATCGCGGTTCTGATGATCAAGCCGGGCGAGTATCAGGTGACGGTCAAGTGCCGCGACTCGGTGCCCGCCCACCCGCTGCGCCGCTATACGCTTGAAACCGTCGCCATCGGGCCGGGCCAGATCCCGGTGGAGATCCGCCGCAACGAAATCGCCGAACTGGCGCCCGGCGCATCGGCCGCGTTCGACGTCAAGTTCCAGTCGGCGGTGATCCTGGCGCTCAAAATCGACGTCCTGCGCCCAACCGGTGACAGTGCGCGCACGCTGGTCTGGAAGCCTTAGTCCAGATAATCCGGCGGAAACCCGGCGCGGTCGGCTATCCTGAAGACTCAGGGAGCGTTCCTGTGGAACAGGTATCCGGGTCCGCAAAATTGATCCGATAGTCAATGAATCCGGGTCCGGCTCGTATGAACGCGCTGGTGAGCATGCTTGGGCCGCTTCTGGCGGCAACGAGAAGCCTAAAGGCGCTCGGCTGGGTCTGCCTTGTATCGCTTACAGGGGTCGATTCACGGTCCTGGTACGGTTGAGCGGTGCGCTCCCTGAACCCTTTTCGTGACGGTATGAACATCCTTTTCATCGGCGACATCTTCGCCAGCGCCGGCCGGCGCCTGGTCGCCGAACACCTGCGCCAACTGGTCACCGAGGAGCGCATCGACCTCGTGATCGCCAACGTCGAGAACGCCGCCGGCGGCTTCGGCGTGACGGTGCCGATCGCCCAGGAGCTCTTCTCCCTCGGCGTCGAGGTCATGACCACCGGCAACCACGTCTGGGACAAGCGCGAAATCTACGACTTCCTGGACCGCGAACCGCGCCTTCTCAGACCCGCCAACTACGACTCCTCGCTGCCCGGCAAAGGCCTTTATATCGCCACGGCGCGCAACGGCGTGAGCTACGCCGTGATGAACCTGCAGGGCCGCGTCCATCTGCCGCCGCTCGAATGCCCGTTCAAAAAGGCCGACGAACTGCTAATGCAGGTGCCCGACGGCGTCAAAGTCCGGTTTGTCGATTTCCATGCCGAAGCCACCAGCGAGAAAATGGCCCTCGGCTGGCACCTCGACGGGCGGGTCTCGGCGGTGATCGGGACGCATACGCATGTGCCGACAGCCGATGCGCGGGTGCTCGCCAAGGGCACGGCCTTCCAAACCGATTGCGGCATGACGGGGCCGTATGAGTCGGTCATCGGCGTCGAGAAAGAGATGATCATCAAGCGGTTTCTGACGCAGTTGCCCATGCGGTTTGAGGCCGCCAAGGGCGACCCGCAGTTGAGGGCCGTCGTGGTCGCGGTGGACCACGACACGGGCCGGTCCACGGCGATCAAGCCCGTGGCGATCATCGGCGGACGGCGCGCCGGGTAGCCCTCCGGCGGGTTGCCGGAATCAGCCCCGAACCGCTCGTCGGCTTCGGCCGCACGCGGCCCCGCACTCACGCGCCCGCCCGAAAACCGGTAACCGGCTCCTACTTCGCCCGCTTGGCGGCAAACTCCCGCGGTTCGCCCGGTCCGCCTTCGCGCTTCATCTTGATCTCGTCGCCGGCCACGGTCCCGGTGAACGTCCATTTCATCGTGTTGCCGCCGAACTCGCGCGTCACCGTGAATGAGATCTTGTCGCCGTCGATCTTGCCGTCGGCGATCGGCGCCGGTTCGCCGCGCCCGGACATCGTCCCCGTCAGCGTCGCGCCGTCGGCTTTCAATTCAAAGGTGGATTCGCGCAACTCCCCGTCGCGGCCGGGGATCTGGGCCACCCATTTCCCCGTGACATCGGCCGCCGGGCAGACCATCGCCAGCGCAAGCGCCAGGCAGAGCAGCAGGACAGTTCGTTTGGTCATCGTGACTGTATATGGCGCACATCCGCCGCGCTTCGTTACACGCCCGCCCGCTGTTCGCCCTCCGCCAACCGAAATCCCTGCAGCCGTTTACGGCCCGGCTGCGTCTATGTGATCAGACCCTGGGCTTGACACCCCGGCTGTTATACTTGTCAGTGAGGGAGATTCCATCCTGCACCCCCGCCTGGGTGCATGGATGACGCGCAAAATGAACAGAACCTTTAAGAACGTTCTCGTCAGCTTCTCTGGCGTCCTGGTCGGGTTCCTTCTCGTCGGCGCCGTCCTCGGCCAGAACTCCTCGCCCCAGGCCGCCGAGCCTTACCGCCACCTGAACGTCTTCACCGAGGTCTTCGCCCGCATCAAGTCCGATTACGTCGAGGAGCCGGACATGAAAAATGTCACCCTCGGCGCTATCAACGGCCTGCTGGTCACCGTCGATCCTTTCGCCAGCTACCTCGACGCCGGCCAGTACAAGGCCTACCTGAAGGCCAAGGAGCAGCGGCGCGCCGGCGTCGGCTTCATCCTCTCCCGCAAGTACAGCGCTGAACTCAGCATCGTCGATGTCATCGAAGGCTCGCCCGCCTCCCACCTGAACCTCTCCACCGGCGACATTATCGAGGCCATCAACGGCGTCTCCACCCGCGACATGCCCCTCGCCTACGCCGACGTCATGCTTGAAGGCGACCCCGGCTCCACCGTCGAACTCACCGTCCTGCGCATGCGCAGGCCCGAACCCACCAAAGTGAGCCTCACCCGCGCCATGATCGCCGCGCCCCCGCTCACGGCCAAAATGATCGACGCCGAAACCGGCCAGATCATCGTTCAGGACCTCACCATCGGCAAGTCCGCCCAGGTCGCCTCCAGAATCCGCGATCTCCAGAAGCAGGGCATGAAGAAACTCGTCCTCGACCTCCGCCGCTCCGCCCTCCACGACGCCGCGGAGGGCGCCGCGCTCGCCTCCCTGTTCCTCGAAAGCGGCACAATCGCCACCCTCGAAGGCCAGAAGATCGAGAAGCAGGTCTTCACCGCCGACCCGTCCAAGGTCGTCTGGAAGGGCGATCTGGTCGTGCTCACCAACCGCGGCACCGTCGGCGCCGCCGAAATCGCCGCCGCCGCCCTGCAGGACAACAAACGCGCCAAGGTGGTCGGCGAACGCACCTACGGCGACGCTGCCCTGCGCCGGTCCATTCCCACGGGCGACGGCGGAGCGCTGCTGCTCGCCGTGGCCAAATACAAGACCCCCGACGGTAAGACAATCCAGGAATCCTCTGTCACCCCGGCCTTCGCCGTCCTCGGCTCCGAACCCGAAGCCGAACTCGACGGCGACGATGCGCCCGCCCCCACAGCCGCCCAGCCCGCCCAACCCGGCCCCGCCAAACCCGGCGAGGACGCCATCCTCAAGAAGGCTCTGGAAGTCCTCTCCGGCAAAACCCAACAGGCGGCCGGCAAAGGCCCCGTGACCGCCACCCCAGCCGAACCCCGGATCCTCCCCCCGCTCATCACGCCGGGCAAGCAGTGATCGGGCCTGGATTCGTGTATCCTTCCCGCTTTCAATTTTGAGGTTAGACTGACCATGCCTTTGTACGAGTACAGATGCGCCTCTTGCGACCAGGTGATCGAGGTGATCCAGAAGTTCTCCGACACCCCTCTCACTGTCCATGAATCCTGCGGCGGCGCCTTGGAACGTCTGCTCGGCAGACCCGCCCTCCAGTTCAAAGGCTCCGGCTTCTATATCACCGACTACAAGAAGTCCGGTCCGCCTTCCGCCAACAACGGCGGCAAGTCCGCCAACTCCGAATCCAAGTCCGAATCCAAATCCGAAGCCAAATCCGAAGCCAAATCCGAGCCCAAAAGCGATTCGAAGGCCGAATCCAAGCCCTCCGCCGCCCCCGCTAAGAAGGACTGACCGGCCCCCTCATTCGTCCAACCCTCTGTCGCCCCCTGTTCAAGTGGGATTTGGGGTGTTCGGCCAACTCCAACTCCGCCCCTGCCTCCAGGCCCTCCGCGCCATCCCGATGATTTGCCCCGTCAGCCGTGGTCCGAACCATGATTTCGCCGCCGCGTCTTTGCGGGGCGGCCTCCCTGCGCCGCCCGGGACGCCCTCGTCCCGCCAATGAAGCCGCCTCCGTGAGGGAGCGGTTCACGCCGGCGCCACTTCGCCTCCACCCGCGCGGCGCGCGGCGCCGGGTCCCGGCATCCCCGCCAATACGTAGGATCTTACGTGGAAACCTCCGCGCTTGCATCCCGCCCCATCAGTCACCTCAGCCCCCCCGGGCCGGCAGCGGCCGCAAGTGAGCGCTGCTGTCCCCGCCTCCGTCTCCCTGCCCTTACCTAGGATTTCACGTAGAATTCTCCGCGCCCGCTTTCAGTCCCGCCGGCCCCGCAAACCCCTTCCCGGCCCGTTCACCAGCCTCTCAAAATCAATCCACACAACTCCGATAGGCTTTAGTATGCTTTTTCTAAATATTTGATACTAAAGAGCTTATAGAAAAGTTGCCCCGCCAGGAGTTCGTTTGGTCAACCTCCGCGCGCCCCCGCCGCACGACTCCCCCGGACTCGCGGTCTCCGCTTCAAGCCGCCTCGGCAGAGCAGGCTATTGCTGGGGTAGTTTGCGGAGCCGGTCGATTTCGGCGCGGAACTTGCCGGCCTGGGGCAGGTCCGGGTGGTGGCGGAGGAAGTCCTCCAATTCGCCGGCCGCCTGGGTCCAGTTCTTTCGGCGATAGTACACCTCGGCCAGGTGCATCTGGGGATGGGAGAAGTGGGCCGGGTCAAGGCGGCGCGCTTCCTTGAGGTACTTCTCGGCCAGTTCGAGCCGGTTCTGGGCAAGGTAGGTCATGCCGAGCTGGGCGTTGGCCAGGGCGTCTTCGGGCTCGCGCAGCACGGCGTTGACGTTGAACGTCCAGGCATCGTCGTACTGGCCGAGGTTCAGCAGGACGCCGCCCAGGTTCACCAGCGGGGCATACAGCTCCGGGTCGGCTTCCAGGGCTTTGCGGAATCGCTCGGCGGCCAGCCGATAGTCCTGGCGGTGGTAGGCCATGGTGCCAAGCTGGTTCCAGACCTCGGCGTACCGCGGCGCGGCCTCGACGGCCTTGAGCATATGGTCCTCGGCGCAGGCGGCATCGCGCTTTTCCAGACACTTCAGTCCCTTGGAAAACAGCTCGCGGGCCTGTTTGGGCAGGGTGAGCAGGCGCATGGGAACGGTCAGGCCGATGGAGTGGTCGCGGTTGAAGTCCTCGGCCTTGACCACCACATGGACGCGCCCGCGCTTGTCGGCCGAGCCCGGCCCGGCCACCACCGTGCGCCGCGAGGCGCCGAGTCCGGAGACGGCCACCGACAGCGTGTAGCTGCCCGCCGGAAGCCGGTCGAACCGGAAGCTGCCCTTGGGCAGGACGGTCTTGCTGGACTGGAACGAGGTTGTGGCGCCGTGAAGGGTGGCTTCGGAGAGGTGGCGCACCTCCACCTTGCCTTCGATAGTGAACAGGTCGGCAAGCGCCATGGCCAGCAGCAGCGCCGTCATCGACTCCAGCATACGGCGGGCGCGCGCACGGATGGAAGCCGGAACGGGATGAAAGCGCGGCTGATCTGCTCCTATACTGGAGTGGTGAAACACCTCCGGCTGCTGATTCCCGCCGCGCTGATCCTGGTCACCGCAGGCTGCCAGAAGAATGTCCAGACCAACGATGCCGTCCGTAAGGGCGTATTGGAGCACCTGGCCAACAATAAGGGGCTGAACGTGGATTCGATGGATATCGAGATCGCCTCGGTCACCTTCAAGGACACCGAGGCCGAGGCCAGCGTATCGTTCAAGCCCAAGGGCGGCGATGCGGCGTCGGGCATGCAGATGAAGTACACGCTCGAACGCAAGGGCAACGACTGGGTGGTGAAGAAGACGCCGGGCGCCGGCGGCGGCCATGGCGCGGCGATGCCGGGCATGGGCGGCGCAATGGGTTCGGGAACGGGCGGCGCCCAGATGCCCTCGAACCACCCGCCCATGGGCGCCGCTCCGGACGCCAAAAAGTGAAGCCCGCCGCCCAGGCTCGGAGCCGGGCCTGGCGGCGCGGGCCGGGCTGGCGGGACGGTTCTTCATGCGGCCGTTCATGTTTACAGCCGTGCCGGGCCGCATGATCCAGTTCTTGCCCGGAAGCCGGACCATGACGCTGATCGCGCGGTGGCAGGCCGCCGGCGGAATCACCTGCCTTGATCCGCGTCACCGGCTGATGGGCGGCCTGATCGGCGCGATGCGCGCGGTTTTCGTGGGCTTCATGCCGGACAACCGGGTGGTGAAAGAGGGAGAGCTTTGAAATTCGACACAAGCGCGGCGCTGCTTGAACGGGCGCGCCAGATTATTCCAGGGGGCGTGAACTCGCCGGTCCGCGCCTTCCGCGGCGTGGGCGGCGTGCCGCCGTTTATCGTGCGCGGCCAGGGCTGCCGGCTCTATGACGCCGACGGCAATGAGTTTATCGACTACATCGGAAGCTGGGGTCCTCTGATTCTGGGCCACCGGTTTCCTCCGGTGATGGATGCGATCCGGCAGATCCTGGAAATCGGGACGAGCTTCGGCGCGCCCACCGAGCGCGAAATCGAGCTGGCCGAGATGATCCGCGATGCGGCGCCGTCGTGCGAAATGGTCCGCCTGGTCAATTCCGGAACCGAAGCCACGATGAGCGCGCTGCGAGTCGCACGGGGCTTCACCGGCCGCGACCTCACCATCAAGTTCGAAGGCTGCTACCACGGCCATGTCGACTCGCTGCTGGTGAAGGCCGGCTCGGGCATGGCGACGCTCGGCATCGCCGACACCGCCGGCGTGCCGGAGGCGTTCGCCGCCACCACCATTGCCCTGCCCTACAACTCGCCCGAAGCGTTGGAGGCGGCGTTCCAGGCGCATGGCGGCAGGATCGCGGCGCTGATCGTCGAACCCGTGGCGGGCAACATGGGCTGCATCGCTCCGTCGCGGGAGTTTCTGGACGCCATGGTGCGGCTGACGCGCCAGTACGGCTCGGTGCTGATCTTCGACGAAGTGATGACGGGTTTCCGCGTCAGCTACGGCGGCGCGCAGGAGATCTACGGGATCAAGCCGGACATGTCCACGTTCGGCAAGGTGATCGGCGGCGGGCTGCCGATTGCGGCTTATGGCGGGCGGGCCGACATCATGAGCCGGGTGGCGCCGGTGGGCAACGTTTATCAGGCCGGGACGCTGTCGGGCAATCCGCTGGCGGTGGCGTCGGGGCTGGCGATGCTCAGGCATTTGAAGTCGCATCCGGAGGTCTACACGCAGATCGACCGGGCGGCGAAGGCGATCTGCGACGCGGCGCCGAAGGGGACGGCGGTGAACCGGGTGGGGTCGATGTTCACGATGTTTTTCTGCGAGGGCCCGGTTACTTCATGGGATTCGGCGAAGGGCGCCGATACGGAGCGGTTCAAGGCGCTGCACCGGCATCTGCTGGAGTCGGGCGTGTATCTGCCGCCGTCACAGTTCGAGGCGGCGTTTGTGGGCGCGGCGCACGACGACGAGGCCGTGGCGGCGACAGTCAAGGCGCTGCGGCGGTTCGAGTAGCTTTCCTCTCTGATCGGCCGCGCCCGCCGAGGATGGCCCGGACGGGTTTCGTGTGACACTGGAACGGTGATGAGGCGAGTCACCATCACTGTCAGCGAGCAGACGGCGCTTTGGGCGCGAAGAAGAGCCGCGCAGGAGAATATCTCTGTCTCGAAACTGGTTGGCCGGATCATCGAGGACCAGATGCGGCTCAGCGATGAGTATGCGCTCGGACTTTCCGAGTGGCGGAGGTTGGAGCCGGTCGCGGGTGCGAGCGGTTGTGCCCGGATGACGAGGGAGCAGTCGCACGAGCGCGGCTGAGAAGTGAATCGGGGATGGCGCGGACGCGGTAATCCGGGAACCAGGCGGACTGCGGATAGACCAGCGTGAAACTCTGGATTTACTACATCGGGCGGCCGAAGGAGGCGCATTCCAATGCGCTGGCCGCCGAGTACGTCAAGCGCGCCTCGCGCTACATGGACTGCGGGATGCGCGAGATCGACCCGCGGAGGTTCGATGTACCGGCCCGGCACACGGCGGCGACAAAGGTGTTTCTCGATCCGGCGGGCAAGCTGATGGACACGGCCGGGTTTGTCGAACTGGTGCGTGCGGCTGAATACGAAGCGCGCGATCTGGTGTTTCTGATTGGCGGGCATGACGGGTTGCCGGCAACCTGGAAACCGAAGGCGGACCTGCTGCTGGGGCTGACGCCGATGACGTTGCCGCATGAACTGGCCCGCGCGCTGCTGGCCGAGCAGATCTACCGGGCGCTGGCAACATTGCGGGGGCATCCATACCCGCGCTAGGGTGTTAGATGGCCCGTCTGGGAGCCTTGAATGTCGATGGACTGGTTCAAATCATCCAAGAAAGTCGCCAAGGTCAGCGACGAAGAGCGGCATGTCCGCACGGAAGGCCTGTGGGTAAAGTGCGACGGCTGCCGCCAGATCATCTGGCGCAAGGACCTGGCCGACACGCTGAACTGCTGCCCGAAGTGCGATTTCCATTTCAAGATTGACGCCTGGACACGGCTGAAATTCCTGCTCGACGACGAGAACTGGACCGAGCACGACGCCGGACTGCAATCCACGGACCCGCTCGGATTTGTCGATTCGAAGTCCTACACGTCGCGGCTGGCCGGGATGCGGAAGGCGCTGGGGATGACGGACGCCGTGGTCTCGGTGACCGGAAAGCTCAAGGGCCGCACAGTGAACGTGTGTTCGCTGGAACTGAAGTTCATCGGCGGATCGATGGGCTCGGTGATGGGCGAAAAGATCACACGGGCCATTGAGCGGTCGTTGAAGGACCGCGCGCCGCTGATCATCGTGTCTGCTTCGGGCGGCGCCCGCATGCAGGAAGGCGCGGTAAGCCTGATGCAGTTGGGCAAGATCTCGGCGTCGCTGATGCTGCTGGACCGCGCCAAGGTGCCGTTCATCAGCGTGCTGACCGACCCGACCACCGGGGGCACGACCGCAAGCTTCGCCATGCTGGGCGATCTGAACATCGGCGAACCCGGCGCTCTGATCGGCTTTGCCGGGCCGCGCGTGATCGAGCAGACGATCCGTCAGAAACTGCCCGAGGGCTTCCAGCGGTCCGAGTTCGTGCGCGACCACGGTTTCCTCGACGCCGTGGTGAAGCGCGGCGAGATGCGCGAGTTCATCGACAGGTCGCTGACCTTCTTCAGCGGCCCGGCCGCCTGATCCAGGCCGGTTCGCCGCGGCCTGCCGGTTGCCTCATTCAGTCCTTGACCCGCGAACAAATCGTTGACGGATGTAACATTCCGGACTAGAGTGTCTACAACGGGCAGAGACTCATCTCCCGCGGGAGGCAGGAATGGACTTCCTGGCATCTGAACTGACGCTCTCGCCGGGCGCGGAACTTCTGGGACGCATTCTCTGGTTCACTGCCGCCGTTTCAGTTGCGTTTCTGGCCGCCGCGTTGGCGGGAGTAGCGGCTGAGATCGCCTCGGCGTGGAGGCGAAGCCATCGCGCTTCCGGCGCCGCATTCATAGGTTTCGACGCCAGCCGAAGATAAGCCGCCCGGCCGGACCGCACGGTGGAGCCGGGAGCCTCGACTGTCAGCTTTCAAGCACCTGTTTGGCATACTGGACGCACTTGGTGATTTCGTCCAGAACGGTGGAACCCTGCGGGATCTTGTATTCGAGTTCGATGGTGGCCTGGAACTTGTAGCGCTCGCGGCGCATCATCAGCAGGACATCTTTGAGCGGCGTATCGCCCTGGCCCCACGGCATGCCCGGACCGTTGTTCGCTTTGCGATCCTTCAAATGGACATGCGTGATGCGGGTATGGTTTTCGCGGATCCATTCAGCCGGCGAGAAGCCGTTCGACGCGAAGAAGTGGCCGATGTCGACGTTGGCGCCGTTGTATTTCGAATACCAGAACGACTGTTCCCAGGCGCCGAGACGGCCGAAGGCCTCGGGGTTGGTGAGATTGCCGTGGCCGTGGTAGCCGACCATCAGCTTGTGTTTCGCCGCGAACTGGCCGAGCCGTTTGGTCTTGCTCACCGGGATCTCGCATGAGATGGCGTAGGCGCCCAGGGCCTTGGCCATCTGGAAGCAGTAGTCGAGGGTTTCGTCGCTGGCCGTATCGATACGGTCCATCTTGACGATCTCGATGAGCACGCCGGCATCTTCGTACTTCTTGCGAAAGGCTTTGAAGTCGCTCATGGGGCGGGAGAGGCGCCACTTTTTCAGTTCGGCGATCTCGGCTTTCTGGGCGGCTTCCTGTTCCGGAGCGAGCGTGCTCCGGCGGGGTGCGGCAGGGGCTTCACCGACGCCACGGGCCGCGGCGGCCGGTGCGCCGAGGAAGGCTTCGATGGGCTGGGTCCGCAGTTCGACGGCGCTGATGCCGGTCTGGGCGAGGTAGCCGAGAATCTGATCGGCGCTGCTGGGCAGGCCGTGGAAGCTGTAGGGGATGTTGATGCCGATCTGGATGCCGGCGAATTTCGAATTGGGCCTGGCCGCGGCGGGGGCCGTGGCGGGCAGGGCGGCGAGGGCGAGTTTGCCGAGATCGCGGCGGGTGATGTCCATGATGGCCTCCAGTTACAGTTTCAGCTCCCAGCCCTTGCGGAACTCGGGCCTGACGAGTTTGTTGGCTTCGGGGCTGTTGGTGAAACGCATGTTCCTGCTATCCCACTGAAGCTTGCCGGGCACGCGCATGGCGATGATGGCCAGGGCGAGCCATTCGGCGAACGGGGCGGTGATGGAGAAATCGGAGCACGAAGGCTCGCCGCCTTTGCAGGCGCGGATCCAGTCCATCATGTGGCCGGGCGAGCGGGTGAGCAGTTGCGGCGGAAGCTGATAGGCCTGCCAGCGGGCTTGCGGGAGAAGCCAGACGCCTTCGCCGCGTGACGATGTCGCCATGACGCCCTTCGAGCCGACAAAGACAGAGCCGTTGCCGGTGAGCAGGCCCGGTTGGGGTCCGCCGCCGCGTCCGCCGGGCGGCAGGAAGACAGCGACGCCGGGACCGCCGGCGCCCATCGGAGGCCCGCCGGCGGGACGCGCCGGACGCTGAGGGGGCGGGGGCGCGTTGGGGTCCCGGCGCCAGTTGCCCATGGGGCGGCCCTTTTCGGTGAGATTGTTGACCGGCGGCAGGATGGTTTCGTTTTCCATGCCGGGGACCTTGAACGCTTCCGGGTCGCCGGGCCGGGCGGAGTCGTGATAGTAGACCGAGACGGGGGGCATTTTGCCGCGCGCGGGGAAGTCGAGCCGGACGACGTAGCGGTGCGGCATCGAGTATTTGCTTTCGCCCTCGATGGCGATGCGTTCGAGCGTGACGGGCGCGGTGAGTTGCAGGGCGGTATGGACGGGTCCGGCGGTGTGGGTGGCCCAGTTGCCCACCTGGCCGGTGCCGAAGTCGAGGAAGCCGCGCCAGTTGTAGGGGACGTAGTCGGGGCTGAAGGGGCGCATGTTGGCGCTGCCCATCCAGAGGTTCCAGTCGAGCGTCTCGGGGACGGAGGCTTCGCCCGGCAGTTGCTGAACGCCCGTGGGATGCGAGCCGGGCGAGGCCGAGATATGCGCCTCGCGCACGTCGCCGATTTCGCCGGACCACAGGATCTCCGCCGCCACCCGGTTGCATTCATGCGAGAAGCCCTGGTTGCCCATCTGGGTGGCGACCTGGTATTTCACGGCCGCATCCTGAAGCAGGCGGGCTTCCCAGGGCGTGCGCGTCAGGGGCTTTTCAATGTAGACATGCTTGCCGCGCTGCATGCAGGCCAGCCCGACGGTGGCGTGCATGAAGTCGGGGACGCCGATGGTGCAGGCGTCAATGTTCTTGCCCTCCTTGTCGAGCATGACGCGGAAGTCCTTGTACTTCGGCTGGCCGGAGTACTTCTTGAGACTGGCGGCGGCGCGCTTCCCGTCGACATCGCAGAGAGCGATGATGTTCTCCGTCATGGCGGCCTGGTTCATGATGGCGCCGCCCTGTCCGCCGCAGCCGATGGCGGCGACGTTGAGCTTGTCGTAATAGGGCTTGTAGCCGAGAGCTTTGAGCGACGCCACGCTGCCGAACCCGGCCGCGGGCACGGCGCCGGCAAGCAGCGGGCCGAAGAAGAAAAATCTACGCGAGAGCGGTTCCATGCTGAGTCACCTCATCCAGGCGGCAGTGGCCGAGATCATGATATCCCAAGACGCCGCGGGTTGGCCGCGGGGCGGCGGATTGTTCCGCGCGGTCCCGGCGATGAGGAGCTTTCTCACCGGCGTCCGGCTGGGGGATAATGAAACCATGACGACTTGTGCCCGCATTCTGCCGCTCTCACTGGCTCTCATGGGCGCCGGACTGGCGCAAAGCCCCGCCCCGGCGAAGCCGCCGGAGAAGGCTCCGGCGATGCTTGAACAGATTATCGCCAAGGTGAATGGAGATATCATCACGCGCGGCGAGTATGAGCAGGAGCTGCTGACGATCGAGGGCCGGCTGAAAGCGGCCAAGGCGCCGGCGGACCGATTCAAGACGCTGTTTGAAGAGCAGAAGGCGACGGCGCTGAGGGACCTGATCGACCAGCGCCTGCTGGTGCAGCGGGGCAAGGAACTGGACGTGAACGTGGACGGCGAGGTGACCAAGTACATGGCGCGGATCCAGAGCGAGAACAAGATCGCCGATCCGGACAAGTTCCAGGAGTGGATCCGCGAGGCGACGGGGATGTCGTATGAGGACTTCCGCAGCGACGTGCGGGACCGGATGCTGACGCAGCGGGTGATCGGCAGCGAAGTGTCGAGCAAGATCAATATTCCGCGGGCGGACGTGGAGAACTACTACAACGAGCACAAGCAGGAGTTTGTGCGGCAGGAGCGGATCTTTCTGCGCGAGATCAAGGTGAACAACGCGAGCAAGAACGAAGCCGGCATGGCGGCGGCGGAGAAGAAGGCCAGGGACCTGGTGGCGCGGGCGCGGAAGGGCGAACGATTCCCGGAGCTGGCGCGCGACAACTCCGATTCGGCAACGGCGGCCGAGGGCGGCCAGATTCCGCCGATGGAGAAGGGCATGCTGCGCGAGGACATCGAGAAGCTGGTGTGGGGCCAGGCGAAGAACTATGTCACCGATCCGATCAAGATGGAGGACGGCTACCTGATCGTGAAGGTGGACGAACAGCACAACGCCGGACAGGCGACGCTGGAGGAAGTGGAGAACGAGATCAAGGAGCGGCTGTACAACCCGGTTTTCGAACCGAAGATCCGCGAGTATTTGAGCGAGCTGCGGCGCAACGCGTTTCTGGAGATTCGTGAGGGCTACACCGACGTGGGGGCGGTGAAGGGCAAGTCGACGGCGTGGAACGATCCGGCGCTGCTGCGGCCGGAGACGATCACGAAGGAAGAAGTGGCGGCGCAGGCGCGCAGCCGGCGGCTGCTGTGGATGTTCCCGGTGCCAGGGACGAAGGCCAGCGGCGAAGGGGTCAGCACAAGCAAGTAGCCCTTGCGGAAAAGCAGCCGAATGAAGAGTCCCAATATCGCCGACCTGGAGCCGCGCCAGCAGATCACGGGTCTGTTTCTGGTGCAGTCGAAAGAGGTCCGGCAGAAAAAGACGGGCGAGCCGTACCTGTCGCTGCAGTTGATTGACCGCACGGGCGACATCGACGCCAAGATGTGGGACGGCGTGGCCGAGATCATGGACACGTTCGGCCGCGACGACTTTGTCCGCGTGAAAGGCGAGACGCAGCTCTACCAGAACCGTTTGCAGTTGACCGTGCACCGGATCCAGAAGGTGGACGAGCGGGAAGTGGATCTGGCCGATTTTCTGCCGGCGTCGGAGCAGGATCCGGAGCTGATGATGGCCGAACTGGTCGGCTATGTCGGCGAGATGAAGAATCCGCACATCAAGGCGCTCATGGAGGCGATTCTCGGCGACGGGAAGATCTGTGCGCAGTACAAGAAAGCGCCGGCGGCCAAGACCATTCATCACGCGTGGCTGGGCGGGCTGCTGGAGCATGTGATCTCGCTGGCGCGGCTGGCCAGGCTGACCGCGGCGCATTACACGAATATCGACGGCGATCTGCTGATGGCCGGGGTGATCCTGCATGACATCGGCAAGGTGGACGAACTGCACTACGAGCGCAGTTTCGGCTATTCAAGCGAAGGGCAACTGCTGGGCCATATGCAGATCGCGCTGCGGATGATCGGCGACAAGACGGCCGGGTTGCCGGGCTTCCCGGTGAAGCTGCGCAATCTGCTTGAGCATATGGTGATCAGCCATCACGGGCAGTTGGAGTTTGGTTCGCCGAAGCTGCCGTCGTTTCCCGAGGCGCTGCTGCTGCACCATTTGGATAACATGGATTCCAAGATGGAAGCGATGCGGGCGGCGATCGAGAAGGAACGGGCGATGCCCGGCGAGTGGACGGGCTTCATTTACGCGCTCGACCGCCAGGTGCTGGATAAGGACAAGTACCTGGCTCCAGCGGCGGCGGCGCCGAAGCCGGCGGCGGCGCCGAAGCCGGAGGCGGCGCCGAAGCCGGCGGCGCCGAAGCCGGAGGCGGCGCCGAAGCCGGCGGCGAAGCCATCGACGGCGATGGCGGAGAAGCTGAAATCGCTGGGAGACCTGTTTGCGGAGGATGCCCAGTGAAGCGGGGACGGACAGCGCGAGACATTCCGCCGCCGCTTGAACTGGAATGCCTGAGGGCGCTGTGGGACCTGGGGGAGGCCAATGTACGGGTGGTGCGCGAGCGGTTGTTGACGAAGCGCCCGCTGGCCTATACGACCGTGATGACGATGCTGGACCGTCTGGCGAGGAAGCAGGCGGTGTCGCGGAAGAAGGTGGGCCGGTCGTTCACCTACACGCCGCTGATCTCGCGCGAGGACATCAGGCAACTGGCCGTGCGGGAGCTGCTGGACACGCTGTTTGACGGGTCGAGGGAGACGCTGGCGGCGTATCTGAACGGCGATGCCCCGCCAAGGCAGCCGATCACGATTGAAGTGGCGGCCGGAGCGGGCGGGATCATCCACCAGGGGCGGTTGGACGAGACGCTGCTGTAGGGACCGTTACCAGGTGACGCCGCGTGCGGCGAGCTGCTCCATGGCATGCGAGGCGCCCTGGAACTGGACGGCGTCGATGCCGTGACGGCGCGCGCCTTCGACGAACTCAGCCACGTCGTCGGTAAAGAAACACTGCTCGGGCCGGCATCCGGCGGCGTGGATGGCGGCTTCATAGATGGCCGGCAGGGGTTTCATGGCGCGGGCTTCGTGGCTGAGGACGTAGGCGTCGAAGTGCTCAAGGATGGGGTAGTGGCGCTTGAGGCCGCGGAAGTGCATTTCGTTGGTGTTCGACAGCAGGACTGTGCGATGGTTGCGGCGGATGCCGGCGACGACGTCTTCAGGCATGAGCGTGCCGGGCAGGAAGACGGAGAACCAGATCTCCTCGAACTGATCGCTGGGCATGGAAGTGCCAAGCAGGGCCTGTGTGCGGCGCTCGAACTCCTGTTCGCTGATGTCGCCGGATTCGAATTCGATGGCGATGCCGCTGGAATGAAAGCGGGCGCGGATTTCGTCGACGTCGAGGCCGGAGAGTTCGCTCATGGTGCGGTAGCCGCGCATGAAGTCGAAATCGACAAGGACCCGGCCGAGGTCAAAGATCACGGTTTTGATCACACTTCGATTTTAGCGGGGCGGCGTGGCATAATGGACCACCAATGAAATCCGAAACCACTGAACGCTGGCTCTGGTTGTGCTTCCCCGCCCTGGCAATGATGCTTGGATGGGGGTTGCGGGGATACATCGGCGGAGGCCCGCTGGGAGCGATGATCCCAGGAGCGATGACGGCGCTGGCGCTGGCGCTGCTGCTGCGCCTCGACGCCGCCGGCGCGGCGCTGCTGGCGGCGTTTGGCGCGGTGGGGGTGGGCTTTGGCGGGCAGATGACGTATGGGCAGACGGTCGGGCTGGCAAAGATGCCGGAGACGTTCTGGTGGGCGATTCTGGGGTTCTTCGTGAAGGGCGCTGTGTGGGGGCTGCTGGGCGGGGCGGTGATGGCGGCGGCGATCGAGTTTCGCCGCGCGGGCTGGCGCGACAGGTTCGTCTGGGCGGGGCTGGCGTTGATGACGGCGGCCACCTGGGCGGGCTGGAAGCTGATCAACGAGCCGAAGCTGGTGTACTTTTCAAACCGGCTGGACAGGCCGAGGCCGGAGATCTGGGCGGGGCTGGCGCTGGGCGCGCTGGCGCTGCTGGTCTGGCTGGGCCGGGGCGAGGCGCGCAGGACGCTGTGGAGCTATGCGCTATGGGGCGCGGCGGGCGGCGGCGCGGGCTTTGCGATTGGCGCGTGGATTCAGGTGGCGGGCGCGAGCCGGTGGCCGCGGTCGGGCATCGACTGGTGGAAGATGATGGAGTTCGCTTTCGGACTGCTGCTGGGATTGGGCTACGGGATCGCGGCCTGGCTGAACCGGCGGGAGGCGGCGGATGCGCGCGCGGGTGAACAACAGAGCCAGCCATACTGGCAAGCCGCGGCGCTGGCGATGGCGGCGATCGCGGTTGGGGTGGGCATGGAGTATCACTTCGAGTCGAGGTTCAATTACACGATCGGCGGGGCGATTCTGCTGGCGGCGGCGGTGCGATGGCGGCAGTTGGCGCCGCATGTGGCCGTGACGTTGACGTTTTTCGCCTTTGCCGTGGATCTGCTGGAGAGCCGGCCGGCGTATGGGATGGCGGGGTGGGCGGTGGTGATCGCGTTGACGCTGGCGGTGGCCTGGCTCGCCGGGCGGTGGAGATGTCCGAAGCGGCTGTTTCTGTTGATCACGCTGACCGCGGTGGTTGATTCGTTATTGAAGAGCTACCTGCCGCCGCTGACGGGGGCGCCGTCGCTGTCGACACAGGCGATTTTCCTGTTGTCGGCGGTTGGATGCGTGTGGATGGCGGGCAAGGTGAGGGCGTCGCCGGAAAACTTGAGCAAAGCGTAGAGGATTGGCTTTGACGGCGGTCGCATTTGTGGTAGCTTGACCCTAAGCGAACTCGCGAAAGGACATCCCATGGCACACTTTACCCGCCGAGACTTTCTAAGGACGACGGCCATTGCCGCCGGCGCGGTTGCGGCCGGGCCGCAGGCGTTTGCCGCGAAGCGCTCCGCCACCGATTGGGTGGAACTGGGCAATTCGGGCGTAAAGGTGACACGGCTGGCCTTTGGCACGGGCACGTTCGGCGGCAAGATCCAGCGGAGTCTGGGACAGGCCGAGTTCACGCGGCTGGTGAGGTATGCCTATGACCGGGGGATCCGGTTCTATGAATCCGCCGACAGCTACGGCGAGATGCACGAAATGCTGGCCGAGGCGCTGAAAGGGCTGCCGCGCGAGAGCTACCGGCTGATGACGAAGTTGCGCAGCCGGGGCACGGAGACGGCGCAGCAGACCATCGACCGTTTCCGCAAGGAGATGAATTCGGAGTACTTCGACATCGTGCTGATCCACTGCGTCAGGACGCCGGACTGGCCGGAGACCTTCAAGCCGCTGCGCGACGCGATGTCGGAGATCAAGGAAAAGAAGGCGATCCTGTCGCACGGCGCATCGTGCCACGGACTGCTGCCGCTGCGGGCGTTCGCCGCCAACACGAACTGGCTGGACGTGGCGCTGCTCAGGGTGAATCACGACGGCACGAAGATGGATTCGCTGAAGATGACCGACACCGATGACCTGGGCGATGTGCCGGAGGTCGTCTCGCACATCTCGAAGATCCGTCAGGGCGGCACGGGGATTTTGGGCATGAAGCTGATCGGCGAGGGGGCGTTCAAGACGCCCGAGCAGCGCGATGCGTCGATCAAATTCGTGATGAAGCTGGGGACGGTGGACTCGGTGACGATCGGCTACAAGACGACGCAGGAGATCGACGAAGCCATCGAGCGCATCAACAAGCACCTGAATTCGTAGAGGTCAGTCGAGGCGGGCGGCGAAATCGCGGGCGATGAGGTCGGCTTCCGATTGGGGCAGACCGCGGATCCCGGCGAGCCATGATCCCTTGGTGAACAGGAAGACATCGGTCTCGCCATCCTTGCCGGCATAGCCGCCGAAGTGGGCGATGAACTTGGGCCCGGCGAGGGCGGTCTTGTATTCGAACATCATGGAGGCGGGGGCGGCGGGGTTGGGCGATTTGATGAGGAAAAGCTCAAACTCCTTGACGCCGCGCTTGTACCTGGCGATGTTGCCGCCGGTGAGGAAAGGCTTGCCGAAGAGGGGTTCGGCGGTCTGGGTGACCTCGCCGCGGCCGTCGGCGGGGAAGCGGCGGTCCTCGGGGGCGGGCACCTGCCTGGGGGCCGGGTTGGCGGCGGGTTTGGCTGCTTCCTGCCTGGGGGCGGGGGCGCCACAGCCGGAGAGCAGCAGCGCGGCGGGGATGAGGGCGATGATGGTACGCACGTCAAGATCCTATCACCAGGACGGGGACGGCGGGATTAGTATTCGGCGGTGCGGATGTGTTCGAGAATCGAGGGGTGGCGGACGGCCCAGCCGAAAAAGCGGGCGGCCTTGGTGGATGCGACCTTCTGGTCCATCGCCAGGCAGCCGGCGACCGGACCCATCTGGGTAACGGCGAGGCCGACGGGCGTGTTCACGACCTTGACGCCGGGGCCGCACCGCGAGGCGACCTCGGCGGCGATGCGCTCGACCCGGTGGGGCATCCCGCCGGTGGCGATGAAGACTTCGCCGGCCGCCGGGCGGGTGATGGCGTGGAGGTAGAGTTCGGCGAGGTCGTCGATGTGGATGGTGGACCAGTGATTCCCGCCATGGCCGGCAATGCGGATGACCCTTTCCGCGCGGGCCTGCCTGAACATCCGTGCCAGCACGCCGCCGCCGCGCCCGAACACCATGCCCGGCCTGAGGACGACGCCGCTGATGCCCACCTCCTTGGCGTTGACGACCATCTCCTCGACGGCGGGCCGCCAGAGGACAAACTCGGGCGTGTGCAGCGCGGACGCCTCGCCAACGGTGCGGCCCTTGGTGTCGCCGAAGACCCAGACTCCGGAAGTGTAGACCAGCGGCTTGAGAGTGCCGCGATTGGCGTCGATCATGTGGCGGACGGCCGTGGAATCGATGAGACCGGCCGAGGGGATGAACTCCATGGCGCAGTGGATGACGGCGTCGTTGCGTTTGCAGCCGGCGTAGATGAGGTCGGCGTCATCGACCTCGCCGACGATGGCCCGATAGCCCTTTTCGCGGAGCGCGGCGGCCTTGCCGGGGCCGCGCGTGAGGCCTGTCACAGTGTGACCCCGCTGCTGGAGCAGTTGGCAGATGGCGGAGCCGATATAGCCGGTGGCTCCGGTGACGAAGACGTTCATCAAAATGAGTGTATCAGGGCGCCCAAGCAACGCCCGCGGCTGATCCGGCGGGGCGGGGACAACCCGCTAAAAGCGATGAGGCCTTGGGATTTTGGGGTCTCAAGGCCTCTGTCAGAGGGGCAATGCAGAGAGCTGGGTCTCTCTGCTGGGATGCATGAAGTCAAATGATGACTTGCTAGTTGTCCCAATTATGCTATACGGACCGGGATGTCCGCAACAGAAATTTCGCTTCGTGTCAAAAAAGAGGGGGAGGTCCGGTTCGCGGGGGCGGAAAGAGATGAGGCCCTGAGGTTTTGGGGTCTCAGGGCCTCTGTCAGAGGGGCTATGTGAGGATCTGGGAATCCTCACGGGGATGCATGAAGTCGATGACGACTTATGAGATTAACTCCATTATGCATATGGGGCCTGTTTGTCCGCAACCTATTTTTGATGATTCTTTATTAATCTGTCGGTACGGATGGGAACCGGGGCGGCGGGACGCCGAAGTCACGGGATGGGACAAGGGGAGGATGGTGAGCCGGGCGGGACTCGAACCCGCGACCACCTGATTAAAAGAGTGGCAACCCTTCTAATGGAATGAACAGGTTTCCTGTAAAACCAATAACTTAAGTGTCCACTGAGTGTCCATTTTTGCCATGCTTCCATCGGCGTTGCTGTCAACGGTTGCTGTCAAAACGCGCCCCGACTCCGCATCAGATCCTGCCGAGTTCCTCAGGCCATGTCTCAATCCGCGTCAGGTGGTCATGGGTATTCACCGCATAGACCGCGAGCACTCCCAGCCCATCCGCGAGGACCGCATACCGCCGCCCGTCCAACTCTCGAACGTGCTCTGCAGACACGGGCGTACGCAGTGAGGATCTCCCGGCCTTCAGCAAAGCCATAGAGAAGGCAGAGCGAGCCCGAGCCATCAGATCGGGGGCATGGATCAACCTAACCCTGCCCCCCACTTCAAGACCTGGCACTGGACGCCTCATCAGGCTGCCGGCTTCGCTTCATCGTCAACCAGATGCACATAGCGCCTGACGACATAGCGGAGGGCTTCGTGCTCTTCCTTGAAGCTCACCAGGTCACGCTCCACCACATCAGGCGTGAGGCGCGGGCCGTGATGCGCATAGGCCATGAGGACGTTCTCCACGAAGTCCTCCACCGGCGTCAGGCAGCCTCTCGAAACCTTCAGGGCCTCGGCAGCCGCCACCAGGTACTGAAGGCTGCTGGTATCCAGGCCGCTTGCGGCCTCCACCAGCTCGCCCATGCAGCTCACCTCAATCGGGAACTGCGCTTCGTTCGTCGTCTTGGACATATTGCTTCTCCTTGGGATTGTGGATGCACCGCCAGCAGGCGAGGTCTTGGCTTCCGGGCCCAGGATTGCGAAAATGGAGGGCAGCCAACATCGTGCTCACTCACGGTGCTCGGTCAGAGGCTCGGAGGTGCGTCAACACCTTCGGGCCTCGACTTGAAGCCTACAACACACCCCGCGCCCACCGCAAGCCCCTCCTGACTGCAAACCGTTTACAGTGGGCACCCCGCGCCGGCCGCCGCCCCACTTGAAACGGTTTCAAGTCGCCGCCAGGAAACCAGGCCCGACTCAAAACGGCTTTGAGTCACAATCTTGACGCCTTCCGACTGATAACCGTTATCAGTCAGCCTGGCGACTGGTAACGGTTTCCAGTGCTCTACGCTCGCAATCCTCGATGCTGGTCCGCATCGAGCGGAGCACCGACCGAAGGCGCCCTTCAACTCTCTTCCGATCCGACCTCCGCAACTCGCCGCACTGAAGGCGCCGGCCATGCTCGACCATGAGCAATACCCGGTCAACCCAGAAAGCAAGCTCGCCGCGGGCCGTGTGCGCACCAACACGCACGAAGCCATCAATCAGCTTGACCAGCAGCCTCCGCGACACCTTGTCCAGCACCTCAGCCGTCCCGCTCATCCGACGCCCCTCCGGCCTATTGGCCGTACCTCTTCTCAATCAGCTTCTTATAGGCCCCGGCGAGCTTATCCAGTTCAGCCTGCCCCGTTCCACTTACCGCGCGGGCCCAGAATTTCCGGCCGCTGAACGGCCGCCAAGTCTTCCGGCCATCCTCAACGATGTGCGCGTAGGGAGCCCATCTCGACGCGCCCGTCTTGTGCTTCTTCACGACAACCAGCGCACGAGCACCAGGCCCCCACTTCAGAAGGCTGTACGTCCTCCGGAAAGCGTAGGACGTGATCGCACGCTTCAAGGTGCCAGGCGTGTGCGTGTAGCCCGATTTCTTATAGAACCGCGTGAAGTTGCCGTTCGGAGCGAAGCCGCGCGCCTTCGACGCAACCACCCGGGCCGCAGAGGCACAAAGCTTCGAGGCCTCATCCGAGTACAGCCGCTCCGATAGCTCCTGGACCTTCGCCCGAAGCTGCTCAATCCCCTTCACTTCAATTTCGAATGCCATCAAAGCCTCCAGAACCACTCGCTCACTACTGGAAAAACGAGGGCCAGGCATGACGCACCTGGCCCTCGCACCTGGCCTGTGAAGCGCTGCCACAGTCGGGGAGAGAAAGGAAAACCCCGCCCGCGGCCACAGACCAGGTGAACCCTTAGGCCTCTTCGCCCAGGAACGGCCGGATGCCGCTGATGACGGTGAACGCCTTCGGGCGGAGCACCGCAAGGTCCATCCGGACGTAAGCCCGAAGCCAGACCTGCATCTGGGAGAAGGCCGAACCAGTAGAATCTGCCGCGGACCGCGAAGCCTCCAGCACAAGCCTGGTGCGAATGCCGTACAGCAGTTCACTGAACAGCCCCGTCACCATGAGCGAAGCATCGTTAACCGGGGTTTCGCCGAGGTTCGTCGGGATACTGTTGGTCATGAAGCGCTTCACCGCCTCGACGGACTGCGGCGCCCGCAACGGTTGCCCCGTTCCGTCCGTGAGTTCGTCAAGCGTGAAGTAGTCCCGCGGGCTCATGATGACGGCATTGGGAGCGAAATTGTTGATCGCACACTCCCTGATGCCCCTGACAATCGGCCAGTAGCCGTCAAGCTCCTGGCCTTCGCCAGTGCCCCACAGATTGACCGTGCCGATGCCATCGGTTTCAGTGATACCGGCCGGTTCCTGGCCTTCGCCGCTGCCCAGCAGGGCAACGCGGTCCATCTCCAGGCCGATCGCCGCGCCCATGGCGGAGTACAGAACATCCTCCAGGTTTGCAGCATCCTCGACCAGTTCAACCGAGACCTTCGCCAGGCACGCCAGCGTCTTCGCCGTCAGGGTCACGCCGTCGAAAGTCGGCGTGCCCTCGGTGATGGCCGCATTCTCGTCCCGCCACTGAGGAGCGAAGTCCGTCAGCATCCGCGCGAGCTTTAGAGTGCGGTCTTCCATGGGAACGGTGAGTGCGCCAGCCTGCGTCACGACACTGGCGGCCCTCGCAGCGTCGATGATGCGAGAGGAGACGCTCACAGGCAGCGTGAAACCGCCACCCGCCAGCGCTTCGTTACTGATGGACTCGCGTTCCAGATCCGCACCCCGCCAGTTACCGGTGACCATGCCGCGGACCAACTTGCCGAAGTCGACGCCACGGCCCGCGGGTTCGTTGTGGATGGCCGCGCAAGCCCGCGCGAAGGATTCGCCAGGCCGCAGGATGTTGCTCGAACCGTGCCCCTCCAACCGGCGAAACGCCTCGTCGGCGGCCGCGGCCGCATGGCCTTGCGCCCGGTTAGCCTCCTGCCGGGCTGCATCCATCTTGACCTCCAGCCCGTCCAGGTCCCTTTTCTCGGCTGCCGTCAGATCCCGGCCTTCCGCCTTCGCCTTGTCCAGGATGCTTCGAGCCGTGTCGAAGTACCGCTCCACCTTGGCACGCGCCTGCTGCAATGGGCTCAGATGCGGCCTCAGCCTGCCGTTGTCATCGTCGGAGCCCTCAAAGCTCCCGTAAATCAGTCGCTTGGACATAGTGAACCTACTTTCGTCTTGAATTTGAACGGATGTCAGCCGAGGCAGGATCACCGTTGCGCCGTCTAGCGCGGTGATGGACTGCGGAACCCCGCGGCCGTCTGGCCGGGCAGTTCCGACGATGCGAGAGCGATTCGAGGCCGGCGTCTGCCGCCCGCGTTCCTTCTCTCGCCCCCACCTTAACCCAGGTCCTGCCGGAAGTCAACAAAATCGAAAAAAATGTTTCAGCACGTTCGCAACCCGCCCGCTTCATAGATACTGCGAATGAATTCTCAGTATCATTTGATCCGAAAATCAGCGCCGTAAAACAATCCAGAAGCGGGGGAAAACACGCGTGAGGGCCTCCGTGGTCTCGCCAGACCCCCTCCAGGCTTTGAGGCCCCCCCGGTCGATCGTACTGATAACTGATTCTCATTTATCAATTTCAGAACCAGACTGACGACTGAAGGCCTTGAAGGCTGATTTCAGGAAATAACTCTCTTTCGCGCATATAGAGGATTTTCTGGAAAACGGCTTCAGGTGCCTTCAGCCGTCAGCCGTCCACTCAGGAACACGGGAGGAGCCTCAACCCGTTGTAGTGATTGCCGTCATCCCGATGCACCTTGGAGAAGCCGCGGGATTCCAACCGCCGCCCGAAGTCGTTCCGGCTCAACTGCCCCTGTTCGGCCGCGTCCACCGTCCAGCGCTTGTAATCCTCAAACAGGACCGATGCTCGCGTGCGGTACGCCTCGTCGACCTCACAGCGCTCCTCGATCCAGCGTCCAATCTGGTCATCCTTCTCACGCCAAGCCCGCCGCGCCTGGTCCACCTCAGCGATGCGCTGCAACCCGCACCGATACCACTCCAACGCACCAGCGACCAGCCAAGCCAGAATGCCCTCTGATTCCTCCGCGAGCTTCGCCGGCAGCTCCCGGTCAATCTCCTCAGGCGGAATGGTGACATCGAAGGGTATAGGATGAAGCCTTTTGAATGTGGCCTCATCCTCGACATCATGAATCACCGGACGCGGGTTGGTGTCGATCCAGAGCTTATGTGTCTCAGGGAACTCAATCGGGTTCTCGTACTTTCGAACCGCCTTAATCATCCCCATCCCCTGCGTGATCCTCTTCAACCTCGCCTGCTGGAGACGCTGCCCCCGCTCACCCTCTGACGTGCGGACGAACCGCTTCCCCCGCAAATCAGCCAAATCCGCCTTGTCGTTGGTCGACTCCCGACGGCCCATAAGCGATTCGATCTGGATCAAGACGGAGTATTCGGCGACGACTTGTGCAACGGTGAAAAGCAAAGTCGTCTTGCCGTTGTCCCCCCTCTCGCCATAAACAACAAAGACGGCCTTCTCAGACGTGCGACCAGTGAGAGAGTACCCCAAGGCCCGCTGAAGGTAACCTACCTTTCGATCCGCCATAGTTAAAGCAGCCTCACTGGCGTCAGGATGCGCACCCATGATGCGGCCCAGAAACCCCAGAAACCGCGGGCATCGCGCCTCAGTTTCAAACCGATGGTGCACCAGGCGGGTGATGAGTTGCTTCGGATCGTGCGGCAACAACTCGCCCGACTTGAGATTGATGGTCCCATTTAGGCAGTTCAGCAGGTCTGGATCCGAGTCCAGTTCCGCCGCCCGCACGCAGATTTCCGGCTGCGCCAAGGCGAGAGCCGACACGAGCCTGGCACGATCAAGAGAGCGCGAGGCCCACTTCAGCACCGCGGGCACGTTGCGATCAATCGCCAGGCGAGCGGTCCTGGCCATGGCGTGCTTCTGGAGCTTCAGAGCCTGCTCGGATTCATCAAGAGCCCATCGAAGCCCGTCATAGACAAGCCACTTCCTGAAGTCGTGACAGTACCGGAGACGGTGGGCATGGAGTATGATCAGCCGCCGCGCGTTCCCGTCGTCATTCAGATCCAGCGACAACAAGTCGGCCGCTCCGCCTGCCACCTTATCATCACCAAAGCCGGCTGCCACCAACTCACGTGCAACGCCGGAAACATCGTCAGCCTTCACCTCGCCCCCTCCCGCCCGCAGCGGACCCTGTTCAGGTCCGCCCAAGGCATCAGCTTCAGTCCATCCCTAATCGCGTCCATCGTCCGCCCCCATTCCTCGCTCTGCTCGCAGAGATCCGCCCAAGCTGCCTTTTGGACGCCCGGCAAACGGCAACCAACCAAGACACGGCGCGAGAGCCGAAACCAGAACCACGCCCGTATGGACTCCAACGCCATCCAATCCGACAGATCCCGAGTCCACACCAACAAGGCCTCCGCCTCCCTCTCCGCGCTTCTCAGCTTTCGGCCGTAATCTCTTCGCTCGGCTGCGCTGAACGTCTTCCTTTCGCGCTCAGGCCAAAGCCCGCGCCGGCGAAGCTCACCCAGCAGATCCCCCTGGCTGCAACCAGACCAGCAGTACAAGAGCACCCTGCCGTCCCTCTCCGTAACAGTGAAGGACTTCCCACCGTGCAGCGGACAAGGCCCGCGCCACACCTGGCCAACCCGCCGCAACCGGAGAGCCTTAGCGATGGTGTCCGCCGTCATGGCATCACCCGCCGCAACTAATTCAATCCTCGCTTCGCTGCGCTGCGCTCATCGGATTCGCGGATCCGGCGTTCCGTTTCCCGCACCTGGCGAACAAACAAGGAAAGAACTTCAGACTCACCAGGCGCCAGAGGTGCGCGACGGGCCGCCCCAGGCGGGTCGATGGTTACAGCAAGCACCACCAGCGCTGTGACCAGTTCATCGAGCGCAAGCAACGGCATCGCCGCCAGTGCTCCCGAGACCAGTTGGCGCGAACCTTCCGGATCCCCCTTGAAATCGAGCAAGCTCGACACAGCCGGCTCACCCGCGGTCACTTGGACACCCCCGCCCGGCGAAGGAAATCCGCCGCAGCTTCACCCGAAACACGGGTAGACCGCCCGACCTTTACCGCGGTAAGCTCCCCGGATGCGATCAGCTTGTAGACCATTGACGGGCTCATGTCCCATTCCCTCGCCAACGTCCGCGGCCGGAACAGCTGCGGAGTTAGCGACAGAACAGCAGCACTGCCATTCACATCACGTCCTTTTGTGTGTTGTCTCTCCATGATGAGAAGAGTACAATTGAGTCCAGTGAAACACCAGACCAACCTCACTGGACATGACAGTGGACACGAGCAGCGGGCGGGTGATTCTGGACGCCTAGAATGGCTGAGATGGCCCTCCGGCTTCGAAGTACGCACAATCACCCCCTCCTACAAGGGGAAGCCCTGGATACCCTGCGAGTGCATCGCAAGGAAGGCACCAGCAGAGCGTGAGCGCTACTTTCCCGAGGACCGCCTGGAGTCAATCGTCAACGACTTCACCCGCATCAATGATTCCAAGTCAGCGCTCCGCTTTGCGAACAGACACGGGTTCCTATTCGCCCCGCATGGCTTACACCACCCGGCCGACGACAAGCCGACTCCGACAGTCATCTTCCGAGAGAACATCGAAACCCTTAGCGACTGGATCGAATCAGCCCGGCGAACCCGGCATCTCGCTGAACTATGGGAGACCGCCCGAGGCAGAGACCAGGCGAAGCTCACACGCCTTTTTGGGACCAACAAAGCGGGAACCCCGTTCCTTAACGCCACCGGCGAGCCCATAGCACTCAGCCGAGTGCCCGAGACGAACGAAGCCAAGGCGGCCGAGTTGATGAGCTTCGTCGCCCACGAGATGAACTACAGCCTCACGGAAGGCTTCCGCGGCCGGATCGAAGTGGACAAGTCCGGAAGGCCACACCTCAGACTCACCGCTCGACGCCTCATCGATTGGATTCACCTGGTTATAGCCCACGGCATGGTTGAAGATCCCGCATCCGTTACCACCGAGTCCCAACGACTCACAAGCAGGAAGCTCTACATCAGGTTCTGCGAAGAGTGCCACTTCCCCCTCTTCGCAAGGTGGGCGCACCGACAATTCCACACCGACTGCAAGGAGAGGCGAGACAAGCGGGAATGGAGAGCGAAGCGAAGCCAGGCGAAGGAGGCATAAGCCCATGGGCAAGCGAGCGAATAACGAAGGATCGGTCTACCAGAGATCGGACGGCCGGTGGGTCGCCGCCGTCACCCTCCTGCAGGATGGCAGAATGAATCGAGTCACAAAGTACGCCGCCACACAGAATGCGGCCGTCAAGGTCCTGCGGGATCTCAAGAAAGACCAGGACGCGGGCCGCCCGATCAAGTTCACAAGAGAGACCCTTCGGCAGTGGCTGGACGCCTGGCTGTCCGACTTCATAGAGCCCCAACGCTCAGCCCGAACGTATGCCGGCTACGCCTGGATACTCAGCCGCATCCCCGAAGAGATCGGCGCCACCGAACTCTCCAAAGTCACCCCGCATCAGATCCAGAAGGCCATCAACGACCTCACGGCCGCGGGCAAGGGCAGCACGGCCGACCAGCTGCGCCGAGTACTCCGCGCCGCCCTCAACCGCGCGGTGAAGCTCCGCAAGATCGCTGACAACCCCGTAACAGCCACAGATCCGCCGAAGTACGAGAAATCCGAAGGCCAGACACTCACCGGCCCCCAGGCCGCGGCCCTCCTGAACGCGGCCGCTAAGGCAGACGATCCGCTTCGAAACCTTTGGGCACTCGCCCTCTACCTCGGACTCCGGAAGTCCGAGATTCGAGGCCTGAAACGCGAGGACGTCGACCTGGAGAAACGCCGGATCTTCGTTCAACGCTCACTCCACTGGATCAAGGGCAAGGATCGGAAGTCGGGAACCTGGATCGAGCAACCCTGCAAGACCGTCAAGAGCCGCCGCACTCTGCCCCTGTTCGGCCCCGTCCTCACCGCGATTGCCGCCCAGGTGACGGTGAGGGAATCCCAGGGCTGGAAAGGCGAATACCTCTTCGTCTCACCGATCCACCAGCCGCTCCACAGCGCCACCGTCACTCACGCATGGGCGGAAGCCTGCAAGAGAGCGAAGGTCTCAATCGTCCGCTTCCACGATGCCCGCCACAGCTGCGGGTCCCTGCTCCACAGCGCCGGCGCTTCGCCGTTCGTCATCCAGGAGATTCTCGGCCACACCCACCTGGCCACCACCAGGCGCTACACTCACACGCCACAGAATGTCCTCCAGGACGCCCTCGAAAAGATGGCCGCGACGGTGAAGAAACCTAAACAGCCCCGCAAGCCCAAAAATCGCGTTGCTGTCACCGTTGCTGTCAACTGAACAAAAAGGCCGCCCATTGGCGGCCTATCTTATTGATTCTATGGTGAGCCGGGCGGGACTCGAACCCGCGACCACCTGATTAAAAGTCAGATGCTCTACCAACTGAGCTACCGGCCCGAAGGGGGGGATTGGAGGCTGAAGCCTCGTCTGATTAGAGGATACCATGCGGCGTGAGATGCGCCTTTCGCGGGCGGACGGATGGGGAGGGGAGAGGCGCGGAAAACCGCGCTGGTCATAATCGGATGCCGAGGGCGTATTATGGACAGTACGCGCCCTTGCGGGCGCGGGAGGATGGTTCACGGGAGGAGTTCGGATGGAAGTTCCTGGCATTGGTCTTCTGCTCGGCTTCGCGCTGGCCGTTGCGACGGTGTGGCTTGGCATCAACCGCTGGACGATCAAGCTGGAAAGCAACTGGCCGCTGGTGTACTACGGGCTGCTGGTGGTGTTTACAAACATGTTCCCTGGCATGGTGAATCCGTATGTGCTGTACCTGGCGGTGATCTGCGGGCTGTTTCTGCGTTTCGAGTTCATGAACGAACGGGTGTGTTTCTTCATCCGCTTCATCGAGGCCGGCTGTTTCATTCACATCGGCTACGTTCTGTTTAAGACACTGCTGGCCTGGGTGGGCTGAGGCAGCCGAGCAGCGCCGCTCGCCGTGCGATGATGGGCGGCATATGAAGATTCAAAACGCGCTGGTATTGGGGACCGGGATGATGGGGCCCGGCATTGCGGTGGCGCTGGCGCTGGGCGGAGTGAAGGCGACGGTGGTGTCGCGGAGCAGCGAAGGCGCGGCGCGCGGGGAAGCGGCGGCGCGGTCGGCGCTGGACGCGCTGGAGACGGCCGGACTGGTGGAGACGGGCGCGGCGGCGGAGGCGGCAGGGAGGATCGCGTCAGGCTCCGATCTCGACAGCCTGCTGCCCGCGGCGGACCTGGTGATCGAATCCATCGTCGAAGACATGGGCGTGAAGCAGGAGTTGTTTGCGCGCATGGACGCGCTTGCACGGCCCGAGGCGATTCTGGCGTCGAACACATCGGGACTGAGCATCACTGGAATCGCGTCGCAGTGCGCGCATCCAGAGCGCGTGGTGACGACGCATTTCTGGAACCCCCCGCACCTGATGCCGCTGGTGGAGATCGTGCTGGGCGAGCGGACCGCGCCGGAGCTGGCGCCGGCGTTGCGGGACTTCTTCATCGCCTGCGGCAAGGCGCCGGTGGTTGTGAAGAAAGACCGGCCGGGGCAGTTGGGCAACCGCTTGCAGATGGCGCTGTTCCGCGAGGCGGTGCATATTGTCGCCGAGGGGATCGCCGATGCCGCGGACGTGGACCGCGCGGCGTCGCTGGGCTTCGGGCTGCGGCTGCCGGCCTACGGGATTCTGGAGCATATCGACATGGTGGGGTTGGAACTGGCGCGGGCGGTGTGCGATTACGCGTCGAAGGATCTGTATTCAGAGCGTTCGGCGCCGCCGCTGTTCACCGAGAAGATTGAGCGCGGCGAGGGCGGGGCGGGGGCGGGCAAGGGGTTCTACGACTGGTCGGGCAAGTCGGCGGCGGAAGTGAAGGCGCGGCGGGACGCCTGGCTCATCGAATGCCTGAAGCGCGGCGTCCACAGGCGCGGCACTGAATAGTGCACTAATCAATTCCGGAGCCGAACGGCTGGCTGAGTCGTAAAGCGCTGCCGCAATGTTCTCCGTGTGAGGGCTTGTTTACGGCGAAACCGCTTGGCGATGGCAGATCGATTGCTGGAATTGTACCCCGGCGCGCTGAGGCCGGGCATCACGTTCTCCATCTAAACTCCGGGTCGGTTTCCAGAAGTCCTGTGTTAAGGTGAGGACAGATGCCCCCCTCCCCGAGGTCAGCGCATCGGCTGCTCATGCGCCTGGGACGAGCGTATTCGCTTCTGTTCCCGGCAGCGGAAGCGATTCTCAATTCCTCGACTTTGACAGCCGCTGCCTCGGCATATCTCGAATGGAAGCCTCGTCTTTACAGCGGCCTGCGGGGCCATTATCCACATGTCGTAGCCCAGGCGCTGACGCTCAAGATACTCAACATTCTGCTGTGCCGGCGCCATCAGAATGCGCGAGACACGCATCTCTTATCACGCCCCATTGGGCTTATCGTAGATCCCACGAACGTGTGCCGGCTGGCATGCCCCGGCTGCGTCCACTCCGAACGCTCTGAACAACTCGGCGTTTTCGACTGGCCGAAGCGTACCCTTCAGTCTGCATTGTTTGACGCCTTGCTGGCCCGCTATGGGCCACACGCCATTGAAATCTATCTCTGCAACTACGGGGAGCCGTTGTTGAACCTGGCGACGCCGGATCTGATCCGGGAGGCAAAACGGTACCTGCTTCGGACCAGCCTGTCCACCAGCCTATCTGTGGAGCGTTTTGACGCGGCGGCTTATGTGGAGTCGGGGCTAGACCGGATGGAAGTGTCGATCGACGGAGCCACGCAGGCCACCTATGACCGGTTCCGCAGGCACGGCGATCTCGAACTGGTATTCCGGAATCTCCGGCGGCTGGTGGAAGCCAAACGCGAACTGAACCGTTCGAATCCCACGCTTGCATGGAAGTTCCTTGCCTTCGAGCACAACATCCACGAACTGCCGGCGGCCCGGAAGCGAGCCCGAGAGTTGGGCTTTGACTACTTCTGCACCTCCCTGCCCTTCGACGTCTCCTGGGATGATCCGGAGATCCGCCCGGCTCGGATTCAGCCCCAGATCCACCGATTACGTCCGGCCGCGTTCTGGTGGGAACGGGCGATACATCCGGCGCCGGCCTATGAGCAGTTGGATGACGATGTCATCGGAGCGGCCTTCGATGCCCCGCTGGGGCCAATCCCCGACACCGTGGAGAGGGCGAAGTCTCAATCCACCTGCCCGTGGCTCTACAAGAACATGGTGATGGATGGGGCGGGTCGCGTGCTGCCCTGCTGCGCCGCTCCGGCGCCGGGACGAAACCTTGTGTTTGGGCGATTCGAAAGCGACGGGACCGATCCGTTCAACAGCCCCTCTCACAAGGCGGCGCGAGGCTACTTCGCCACTGGTGAGATTCCGAATGGGGAGAAGCCCTTCTGCATCGAATGCCCATGGAAGGTCGAGGACACAAACATTGGCGCAACCTCCATCCGGCAGTATTTCAGTGCCGCCGGCGCGGCTTATTTTGATCGATGGTCGCTCGATCTGCTCGCTAAATGGTGATTGAGGACGGCCGTCAGCGCTGGTAACCGATGGTCTGGGCGGCGAGGATGACGTCGGTGGGCGCGAGACGGGCCAGTTTGGCGAAGGCCGGGCGTTGGACGCCGACACGGACGACGGTGGACAGGCCCTCGGAGGCGCAGTACAGGTAGATGTTCTGCGAGACGGCGCCGGCTTCGATGGCGGCCCAGTTGACCAGATCGGCCTGGGTGTCCTCGGCTGAAGCCTTCATCTTGCTCATGCGGGCCACCATGACGATGTTGAGCGGCGCGGCGGCGGCGAAGTCCTGGGTGCCGGAGATTTCACGGGCATCGGTCTTCGAGACCAGTTCGAGCGCATGGGCCTTGGAGTTATAGAGGAAGAGACCTTCGGGGAGGGCGACGTAGAGATCGACGGCCTGCCAGTTGTGGGCCGACGGGGCGGTGCGGCCGTTCGACGCCGGGCGGTTGACGCCATAGGCGGCCCAGAGCAGGTTGGAGAGGGTCTGGCTGGGCAACGGTTTGGCGGCGAATTCGCGGGCGCTGGATCGGGCCTTCAGTGCGGACAGCAGGGGCATGCCGCCTGAGGTGGCGGGCGGAGGCAGGGTTTGCGCGGCAAGCAGGAAGGGCAGCACCAGGAGCAATGCGAGTCTCATGATGCTGCCCACGATATCAGGTCCGGCAGGGGCCGGGCTATTTCTTCACTGGTGCGGCGGTCTTCGACGCCGGAGCCGCGGCCTTCCTGGCCGGCGCGGCCTTCTTAGCGGCGGGTTTGACGGGCGGGACCACGGGGGCGAGTTTGCCGGCGGCCCAGCGTTCAAAGTCCACCCTGACAATGCGGACGGGTGTACTCGGGAGGTCGCGGGCGCCGCGGGGGACGCCGGTGATTTTGGCGACCAGTTCCTGGTTCTTCACGACCTGGCCGAAGATGGTGTGGCGTCCGTTGAGATGCGGGGTGGGGACCTCGGTGATGAAGAACTGGCAGGAGCCGGTGCCGGGTCCGGCGTTGGCCATGGCGAGACGGCCGGGGATGTCGAACTTGAGGGTGGGGTGGAATTCGTCCTTGATGGCGTCTGTGCCGCCCGTGCCGGTGCCCATGGGGTCGCCGCCCTGGATCATGAAGCCTGGGATGACGCGGTGGAAGGTGAGTCCGTTGTAGAGCGGCCTGGCGGCGCGAAGGCCGGTTTTGGGGTTGGTCCAGGCTTTTCGGCCGAGGGCGAGATCGATGAAGTTCCTGACGGTAATGGGGGATTCGGCCTCGAAGAGCTTGATGGTCATGTCGCCCATGGAGGTACGGAGGTTGGCGTAGAGGCCGTCCTCCTTGGGATCGGGCGGCGGCAGGGGGGCGGGTTTGGCCGCGGGGGCCTTGGCCGGAGCCTTCTTGGCGGGCGCAGCCGGAGCCTTTTTGACCGGCGCGGCCTGGGGGGCCTGCGCGAAGGCAAGCGAGGCGGCGAGAGCGGCAGCGGTGAGAACGAACCAGGACTTCATAATTGTTAGTCTAATCGAGGAACCGTTAGAGGCGGTTAATCAGGCTGGCGACGTAGCCGCCGCCGAAACCGTTGTCGATGTTGACGACGCTGACGTTGGAGGCGCAGGAGTTCAACATGCCGAGCAGGGCGGCGAGTCCGTGGAAGCTGGCGCCGTAGCCGACGCTTGTGGGCACGGCGATGACGGGGCAGGAGACCAGTCCGCCGACGGCCGAGGGCAGAGCGCCTTCCATGCCGGCGCAAACGACGATGACGCGCGCCCGTTTGATGATGTCGAAGTTGCCGAACAGGCGGTGGATGCCGGCGACGCCGACATCGTGGACCTGGACGACTTCGTTGCCCATGATCTCGGCGGTGACGATGGCTTCCTCGGCGACGGGCAGATCGGTGGTGCCGGCGCTGACGACGGCGAGCGAGCCCTTGCCTTGAGGTGTGCGGTCGCGCCAGACGCGCAGGGCGCCGGAGAGCGGGAAGTACTCGGCGTCGGGGATTTTGGACTGGACGAGATCGGCGGCTTCGCGGGCGACGCGGGTGGCGAGCATGTTTGGCGAGCGTTCGAGCAGGTGTTCGGCGATGCCGGCGATCTGTTCGGGGGTCTTGCCTTTGCCGAAAATGACTTCGGGCATGCCGACGCGGATGGCCCGGTGGTGGTCGAGCGTGGCGTAGGGCAGGCGCTCGAAGGGCAGGTGGCGGAAGCGCTCGATGGCGTCGTCGATCGAAGAGGCGCCGCTGCGGACGTCTTCGAGAAGGGATTTGAGTTGGTCGCGGTCCATGGCTTTGGATAACTCCCTGGCTAGAATTGGATGAACATGCCCGGCTTAAGGTTGTGCCTTTCGGCGACGCCGGCGTTGACTTCGACAACGTAAAGCGATTGGTAGTTGCCCCCGTAGACGGGGCACTGGTCGGCGGCGACCGTGCAGGGGGGGACTTTGTGGATGATCTGAACGATGCGGCGATTCCCGTCAAGCCAGATGATATCTATGGGGAACTTGACGTTGTACATCCAGTACCGGTAGACGCCGGGCTGGCCGTAGGCGAACAGCATGCCGGCGCCCTCGGCGAGCGCGTCGCGGTACATGAGGCCGCGGCGGAGGTCCTCTTCGCGGGTGACGAGTTCGGCGCGGATCTTCGTTCCATCGGGAAAGGTGAGGGTCCTCAGGCCGAGATCATTGAGGCTGCCGATGGATTTCGGCCCGCAGCCTGGGAGAGAGAAAGCGGCGGCCGCGAGCAGGAGGACGAGCATGGTCCGGCGGGGGAAAACGGGCATCGAATAAAATGGTAGCGAGAATCAAGGTAGAGATGCATCCGGTGGCGACAGCAGGCGTGTGGCGGCGATTCGTCATGACGCTGGAAATGATCAGGTTCGAGCACTCGGTGTTCGCGCTGCCGTTTGCCTTGACGGGCGCGGCGCTGGCGTGGCGGGCGGTGGGATATCCGATGGAAGGGCTGGCCGGCAGGATCGGGTGGATCGTGGCGGCGATGGTGGGGGCGAGGTCGGCGGCGATGGCGTTCAACCGCGTGCTGGACGGATCCATCGACGCGCGGAATCCGAGAACCCGCGGCAGGCATATTCCGGCGGGGCTGTTGAGCGCGCGGTTTGCCTGGGCGTTCATCGCGGCGTCGGCGGGGCTATTCGTGCTGGCCGCGGCGATGCTGAATCCGCTGTGCCTGAAGCTGTCGCCGGTGGCATTGGCGGTGGTGCTGTTCTACTCGTGGACGAAGCGGTTCACCTCGTCAAGCCACCTGGTGCTGGGCTTCGCGCTGGGTATTGCGCCGGCGGCGGCGTGGATTGCGGTCACCGGGAGCCTGGAGCCGGGGATATTGTGGCTGACGGCGGCGGTGACGTTGTGGACCGCCGGATTCGACATCATCTACTCATGCCAGGACTATGAATTCGACCGCGGCGCCGGGCTGCACAGCATCCCGGCAAAGCTGGGCATCGCCAGGGCGCTGACTGTGGCGCGGGTGTTTCATGTGGCGATGGTGGTGTGTCTGGGGGCGCTGGCGGTTTCGTTCGAGGCCGGGCGGCTGGCGTGGTCGGGCATCGTGGTGACGGCGGCGCTGCTGGCCTGGGAGCACCGGCTGGTGCGGGCCGGCGACCTGTCGAAGGTGGATGCGGCGTTTTTTGCCATGAACGGTTGGGTGAGCATTATGTTCTTTGTGTTCTGGGCCGCGGACGTTCTATCCGGCCAGGGAGGGAGATAAGAATGGACCCGGTCTTTGACGACAGACGCGTGCGGGCGATTGCTGAAAAGGTGAAGGCGGGCGAACGGCTGTCGTATGACGACGGCCTGGCGCTGGATAAGACGCCTGACCTGCTGGGCGTGGGCTGGATGGCGAATCTGGTGCGCGAACGCCTGCACGGCAACGTGACGTTTTTCAACGTCAACCGCCACATCAACCCGACCGACGTCTGCGTGGCCAGTTGCAAGCTGTGCGCCTTCGGCAAGAAGGCGAGGGATCCGCAGGCCTATACGATGTCGCTCGACGAGGTTTATTTCCGCGCCGGCGAGGGCTACACCGAGGCGGTGACCGAGTTCCACATCGTCGGCGGCCTGCATCCTGAACTGACCATCGACTGGTTCGGCGAGATGCTCCGCGGCCTGAAGCAGCGCTTCCCCAAGGTGCATCTGAAGGCGTTCACGATGGTCGAGATCGCCTATCTGTCCAAACGGTTCAAGATGCCGATCGAGGAGGTGCTGCGAAGGTTCAAGGAAGCCGGCATGGATTCGATGCCCGGCGGCGGGGCGGAGATCTTCAACGAGCGCGTGCGGCGGATCATCTGCGACCACAAGATCGACGGCTCGGAGTGGCTGGATGTGGCCAAGCTGGCGCACAAGATGGGGATCAAGTCCAACTGCACGATGCTCTACGGCCATGTGGAGACGGCCGCGGACCGGATCGACCACCTCATCCGTCTGCGTGAGGCGCAGGATGAGACGGGCGGGTTTGTCACCTACATCCCGCTGGCGTTTCACCCCGGCAACACGCCGCTGGAGCACGTGCCGAAGACGACCGGGTTCATGGACCTGAAGAGTATCGCCGTGGCGCGGCTGATGCTGGACAACATCCCGCATATCAAGGCGTATTGGGTGATGATGACGCCCAGGATCGCGCAGATCGCCCAGCGATTCGGCGCCGACGACATCGACGGCACGGTGGTGGAGGAGAGGATCTATCACGACGCCGGGGCGGAGACGTCGCAGGGGTTGCGTCGGGGCGAGTTGCTGCGGCTGATCCGCGAGGCCGGGCGCGAGCCGGTGGAGCGCGATACGCAGTACAACCGCGTGGAGCGCGACGAAGCCGCCTTCACGATCATGGTGTGACGGGGCAGCGGGATTTGACTATGGCGGATACGGCCACGGCAACCCGGCCCGACTGGCTGATCGAGCCGCCGTTCGACTTTGAAGCGGTCCCGGACACGCCGGCGGTGTTTGTTGTCCGGCTGGGCGGGGGCGAGCCGTATCTGGGCCGGACATCGATGTTGCGGCGGCGGTTGGGGCGGCTGCTGGGCGAGGCGCGGCAGAGTTCGCGGCGGCTGAATCTGAGAGAGATCGCGACGGCGGTGGAGGCCTACGCGGTCAGGGGGAAGCTGCCCGCGGCTCTGCTCAATTACCGGCTGGCGCGGCGGATTTTTCCCGGCCGGTATGTCGAGATGCTGAAGCTGCGGTTTCCGGCCTACGTGAAGCTGATCCAATCGAACCAGTATCCGAGGACGGAGGTGACGGCGCGGATCAGCGGGGCGGGCTCGGTCCATTACGGGCCGTTTCGCAGCCGGGCGGCGGCGGAGCGGTTTGAGGGCGAGGTGCTGGACCAATACCAGGCGAGGCGGTGCGTGGAGGATCTGGTTCCATCGCCGGAGCATCCGGGCTGCATTTATGGCGAGATGGGGCGCTGTTTACGGCCGTGCCAGGAGGTGGTGAGCGCGGAGGAATACGCGGGCGAGTCGCGGCGGCTGGCGCATTTTCTTGAGACAGGCGGGACGAGCCTTCTTGAGCCGCTGCTGGCGGCGCGCGACAGGTTGAGCGCCGAAATGGACTTCGAACAGGCGGCGCGGATGCACGAGCGGGTTCAGCGGATCGAACAGATGCTGAAGCTCCGCGAGGGCCTGGCCGGGGACGCGGCGGCACAGTCGGGCATTGCGGTATACCCATCGCCGCGGCAGGGTTGGATCGATCTGCACCTGATGCTGGACGGGATCTTCGTGGAACCGGCCGCTTTCCCGATCACGGCCGGCGCGGCCGGTTCGATGGATGGCCGGCTGAGGGAGATTTTTCAGTCTGTCGAGAGGCCCAAGCCGGTGCTGAAGACGAGGATGGAGCACCTGGCGCTGCTGTCGCGCTGGTATTACTCTTCATACAGAGATGCGGACTGGCTGGCGTTCGAGCACGGCCAGCCGCCGTACAGGCGGATTGTGAGGGCGATTTCGAAGGCGGCGGCGGGGATGCAGGCGGACCTGTTCCAGACGCCGGGCGGGGTGACGTGAGGCGCGGGCGCGGGGCTTGGTATCCTTTCGGGTGGAGTCAAGACGGACAAATGAAGGCGCGTGAGTGAGGATAGGCTGGGCACTACAGGAATGGACCAACAGAGCGATCCGGTGTTAGCCGGGTTCATCGCAAGGTGCGGGTGGCCGGTTGTGCTATTCGGGCCTGACGGCGCCGTGGCCGCCGCAAGCGTGACGGCGGCGGGAATCGCCGCCGGTGCGGGCGTCGCGATCGGGTTATTCGAGGAGGCGGCGAGGGCGGCAGGCTACACGGTGACGGTGACGGAGTTCGGTGGCGGGAATCGGACCGTGGCCGCCGATTGGCCCAGGGCCGGCGTGCTGGGCGTGACGTTGGACGCCTTCATCGAGGCCTGTCCGCTTTCCCTGGCCGTTCTCGACCCGCGGGGCCGGGTGCTGAGGTGGAATACGGCGGCGGAGCGGATGTATGGGTATTCGTTCGAGGATGTGCGCGGGCGGGTTTTGCCGGTTGTGCCCGAGGCCGACCGCGGATGGATGCTGGAAAACGTGAGCAGCGTGATGAGCGGCGGACATTTGCGCGGAATCGCGCTCCGGCGTCTGCACAAGGACGGCACACTGATGGAGTTGAGGATGTCGGCGGCTCCAGTGCGGAACGAGGCGGGAGAAATTGCCTGCGTGGTGGCGGTCTATGAGGATCTGACCACGTTGAACCGGACGGTGAGGGAACTGGAGCGCAGCCAGGCCTATTTGCAGCACGCGCAGCAGTTGGCGTCGATGGGCAGTTGGACGCTGAACCTGACCGATGAGACGCTGACCTGGTCGCCGGAGGTTCACCGCATCCACGGCACCGATCCGGCGGCGTTTCATCCCACGCGGCCCGGGTTCCGAAAGCTGGTTCATCCCGATGACCTGCCATCGGTGATCGCCGCCGTCGAGCGAGCCCAGCAGACCGGCGAGCCGTATGCGGTGGATCACAGAGTGGTGAGGCCCGACGGTGAGATCCGGTATTGCCGGTTATCGGCGGAACCGGTGAAGGACGCCTCGGGCAGAGTGGTGAAGCTGTTCGGCATCGTTCAGGATGTCACCAGCTACATCCAGTTGAAGGACCAGTTCCTGCAGGCACAGAAGCTGGAGACGGTAGGGCGGCTGGCCGGCGGCGTGGCGCACGATTTCAACAATCTGCTCACGGTGATCAACGGCCATTCCGAACTGCTGCTTCTACGAACTCCGCGGGAGAGCGGGACACGCGACTCGCTTCAGGCGATCCACGACGCCGGCCTGAGAGCGGCGTCGCTGACACGGCAGTTGCTGACGCTGGGCCGCAAGCAGCCCGCCGAGCCGCGGAGGATCGACCTGAACCAGGTGATCGACGAGGGCGGACGCGTCATCAGGCGGTTGATCGGGGAAGACATTGAACTGGAGATCGACGCGTCGCTGCAAGCGCTCCATCTGACCGCCGATCCGGGCCAGTTGCATCAGGTGATCCTGAATCTGGTGGTGAATGCGCGGGAGGCGATGCCCGGCGGCGGACGGCTCAGGATCAGCAGCAGAAGGCTCGACGGGCTGCCGGCGGAGTATGGTGAAGCCGAGCCTGGGCAGGGCGGGAGTTGGGCGGAACTGACGGTCGCCGACACCGGGCACGGGATGGATGACATCGTTCGCAAGCGCGTGTTCGAGCCATTCTTCTCGACAAAGGGGAATGCGCGGCATTCGGGGCTGGGGTTGTCGACCGTGTACGGCATCGTCGAACAGCATGGCGGCCGCATCAGGATTCAGAGCCAAACCGGCCGGGGCACGATCATGTCCGCGGCATTTCCACTCGACGATGCTCCGCTGACCGAGGCGCCCGCCGCCGAACCTCGGCGCGCGCCGGCGCCAGGCGCCAGGATCATCGTCGTCGAGGACCAGCCGGCGGTACGCGCCGTCGTGCATTCGATGCTGGAATCGCTCGGCTATTCGGTGGAGGAGTTTGCCAGCCCGGAGGCGGCGCTGGCCAGAATCGGGGACGGCACGGGCCTGGAACTTCTGATCAGCGACCTGGTGATGCCCGGCATGGGCGGACGCGAAGTGGTCCGCCGGGCGCGGGCCATTGTTCCCGATCTGCCCGTGTTGTTGATGTCGGGCTACGCCGAACCGGAGCACGAGCCGGACACAGGCAGCCCGGCGCCGACCGGGTTCCTGGCCAAACCGTTCCACCCAAACGAACTGGCGGCGCGGGTGGCGAAGCTGCTGTCGGGCCGATGAAGCCCGCTCAGAGGTGAACCGCGACCAGTTTGACCCTCGATGTTTCGCGGCTGAGAATGCGCACCGAGGCGTGATCGGCGCCGGACTGGCGGGCGAGGAATCCGACGAGTTCAGCATTGGCCTTGCCGTCCTCGATGCAGCCGGCCCAGGCGGTTCCGGGCGGCTTCGGCGTGACGCGAACGGTCAGCGAGATGCGGCCCTCGGACCTGAAGCGCGAGACCAGTTCATCGACGGTCACGGCAGCAGTTCCAACTCGGCCAGCGTGCCGTTGAGCCAGCGGCCCTGGGCGCGGAAGGCGCGCCATCGGGCGGGAGCGTAGTCCGGCCCCATCATCATCAGGCGGCCGGGACCGTCGAGTCCGCAACTGCCGTCGCGGGCGCCCTTGCGTTCCTTTGTGTCGGGCGTGACGACGCAATCCAGCAGCAGTCCGGCGATGTCCTCGATCCGCGTGCCGGGCGGCAGTTCAGTGGCCAGCCGGATCCAGCCGGGGCGCGTGACGTAGTTCTCGACCATGCCCCGCGCCGAGGCGTAACGCACGCCGCCGGACTTGAGCTTGACGATCACCTGCACGCCGGCGCTTTCGGGCGCGGAGTTCAGTTCGGCGACAAGATAGTTGCGGGGGTCCGAGATGTTTTCGCCGTTGGCTTCGCCGAATTTGCGAAGCTTGTCCTCGCGGGCGAGTTCCTTGGAAGCGACGGCGTAGGTCCACCCGTGCCGGTCCATGACGGTTTCGCGGGAGCCGGTGAGGGCGGCTGGCTCCGGCAACAGACGGAAGTCAAGTTTCCCGGCCGGGGCATTGCCCGGGGCGACCATGTTGTTCAATGTCGAGACCTCGAGAAAGGGGTGCTTACCCTCGTAGGCGCCCGAGTAGGGGATCTCCTTGTGGCCCTTGGCCTGGATGAGCGTGGCGCCGGTGGCGGGCGTGATCTGGTAGACAAACTCGATGTCGGTGGTGCGGCCCCAGCGGGCCATGAGGTCGCGGGTGGATGTGCCGCCGTCTTCATTCGAGAAGATGACGGTATAGCGCAGCGCGCCCTGGACCTGCTCGTAATAGGCCAGCATGGGGACGTCGGAGAAACGGCCGAGCGTGTCGGCGCGGGCGATGATGACGGGCGCGTTGGCGACGGCCTGATAGCGGGGGTCGGAGGGCGGGATCTCGGTCACCTGGACGGCCTGGGTCGCCAGCGGCAGGTTGGCTGACTCGGATTTGACAGGCTCAACGGAGAGCGTGTGTTCACCCGCCGGGAGGCGTCCGAGGAAGACGTTCACCGGCGCGCCCCTGGCCTCGCCGAAGACCCAGGCATGGCCGCGCGGCTTGCCGTTGACCAGGATGCGGGCCAGCACGCCTTCCCTGCCCTTCTGACCCCAATCGGCGCCGGGGGCGGCGATCGAAATGGACGCCACGACCTCGGAACCTGCGCCGGAGACCTTGAATTTCACGGGTCCGGCCGCGTAGGCCCCGGCGGTGAGAAGGAAAGCGGCCGCCAGCGCGCCCAGCCGGGCCAGGGCGCGCAACAGCCGTTCCGTTTTTACGGGTTTGGTGAAGACCTCGGTCGCCATGGATTGTTCCGATCTCCCTTCAATGTCTTGGGGCCAGCCGCTGAGCACATAGATTTCAGCTTCCGGCGATGCGGCCTTGATCTCCCGGATCAGGGCCAGTCCTTCGCCGGCGGTTGGCAGGCGCAGGTCCATCAGAACGCAGCGCGGGTTGAACTCGCCGAGCAGGGCCAGCGCACCGGCCCGGTTGCCGGCCACGGCCACATCGTGGCCCCGCCGCTCCAGGATCATGCGGCGCAGATTGAGTTGCTCGGCGTCGTCGTCCACAACCAGGATTCTGGCCATCCGCGCTACTCGGCGAACTCGATATGCGCGATCACCATCTGCGGCGTGGCCTGGTTCCAGGTGCTCGGGATGGCGTCGAAAGGCAGGCGGAAGTTGCGCGACTGGCCCGGCAGCAGCGGGCCGTCCTTGGCGCGGACGATTGCGACGCGTTCGCGATGGACGGTGTACTGCATCGACGAATCATAGAATACGCAGGTGATTTCGACCACCCTCAGCTTGCGGCCGCCTTTGTTGGTGATCCTGCCGAGCAGTTCCACCAGGGTGGACCGCATGAAACTGTCGGCGGCCTTGATTTCGAAGTCAGACAGGCCCAGGTGCTTGGTATAGGCCTTGGCCTCGGCCGAGAGGCCGGGCGGCCCGGCCGGCTCGGCAGGTCCCCGCAGGAGGTAGAACCAGGCCGCCGCCCCCAATGCCAAAACCGCTGCCGACGCCGTCAGCAGCACCAGGAATCCCGACCTGTTGGTCTCTCTCAACCGGCGCGCGTTATGTACCACTGACCCTCATCTCCCCAATCAACAAAGTTGGCGCGGCCACCGATCCGCGGAACTCCAGATCGTTGGCGACATCCTCGATCATCGACCACATCTCGGCCAGGTTGCCCGACACGGTGACCTCATGGACCGCTCCGGCGAGGCGGCCGTTTTCGATCCAAACGCCGGCCGCGCCCCGCGAATAGTCTCCATTGACAATATTGACACCGCTGCCGATCAATTCGGTCACATAGAATCCGTTCTTGACCGACGAAATCAACTCCTCGGGCGTCCGCGTCCCCGGTTGGATGTAGAGGTTGCCGTGGCCGGTCCCGGGGTTGCCGGCCAGGCCGCGCGAGGCGTTGCCGGTGGTCGACATGCCGAGTTTGCGGGCCATGTAGGTGTTCAGCAGGAAGGTTTCGAGCCTGCCCTCGTTGACCACCGTGGTGCGGCGCGACGGGACGCCCTCGTCGTCGAACGGCGAGGTGCCGAAACCGCCGGGCATGAGGGCGTCGTCGATGATGGTGACGCATTTCGAGGCCACCGTCCGGCCGAGCTTCTCGGCGAGGTAGGAAGACTTATGATAGACCGATTCGCCGGTGACGGCCGAGAACATATGGCCGGCCAGCGAGCGGGCGACGCGGGGGTCGAGGACGACAGGCGCTTTCCGCGTTTCGACCTTGCGCGCGCCGAGGCGGCGCAACGTCCACTGGGCGGCCTTGACGCCAATCTGCTCCGGGGCGGGCAGCTTGGCGAAGGAGCGGGAGATGTCGTACCAATAGTCGCGTTCGAGTTTGCCGCCGCCGTTCTGGGCGACGCTGACAACGCTGAGCGAGCAGGACGACGTCTTGTAGGAGCCGAGGAAGCCGGGCGAGTTGGCGAAGGCGCGGGTGGTGATCGAGGAGCCGTAGGAGCCGCCCTCGCTGTTGGTGATGCGAGGGTCGAAGTCGAGCGCGGCCTTTTCGGCGCGGCGGGCGCATTCGATGCGGAGTTCGGGGGGCGCGGCTTCGATGTCGGGGTGGTAGAGATCGAAGTCCCCCGCGGCGCAACCCAGTTCAGCGGGAGCGGGCAGGCCCGCCGAAGGGTCCTCCATCGAGACTTCGGCCAGCGCCATGGCGGAGGCGACCATGCGGCGGAGACCGTCATCGGAGAGATCGGATGTGGACGACGTTCCGCTCCGCTTGCCGCGGAAAACGCGCACTCCGGCGGCCGACGATCCGGCCTCCTTGAGCGTTTCAAGTTCTCCGAGGCGGACCGTGCATTCGAATTCGCTGCCGTCGGCGGCGCCGGCTTCGGCTTCCGTGGCGCCGGCGTCGAGCGCCAGGCGGATGAGCCGGGCGGCGATCTCCTCGGTCCGGTTATTGGGTACGCTCATTTGCCTCCTCCCACGGTCATGCGGTCGATCCTGATGGTCGGGATGCCAACCCCGACCGGCACGCTTTGTCCTTCCTTGCCGCAGATGCCCACGCCTTCATCGAGTTTGAGGTCGTTGCCGACCATGGAGACGGACTTGAGGGCCTCGGGGCCGTTGCCGATCAGCGACGCTCCGCGGACCGGGCGGGTGAGTCTGCCGTCCTCGATCAGATAGGACTCAGTGGCCGAGAAGACGAAACTGCCCGAGGTGATATCGACCTGACCGCCGCCGAAGTTGGCGCAATAGATGCCGGATTTGACCGAGCGGATGATCTCCTCGGGGTCGCTCTCGCCGGCGAGCATGAAGGTATTGGTCATGCGGGGCATGGGCGTGTAGTGGTAGCTCTCGCGGCGGCCGTTTCCGGTGGGCGCGGCGCCGAGCAGGCGGCTGGAAAGGCGGTCCTGCAAATAGCCGCGCAGGATTCCGTTTTCGATGAGCACGGTGCGCGAGGTGGCGATGCCCTCATCGTCGACGTTGAGCGAACCGCGGCGGCGGGCCATGGTTCCGTCGTCAACGACGGTGCAGAGCTCGGAGGCGACTTTCTGGCCGGCGCGGCCCGAGAACGCCGATACCCCCTTGCGGTTGAAGTCGGCCTCAAGGCCGTGACCAACGGCCTCGTGCAGCAGGATGCCGGGCCAGCCGGGTCCGAGGACGACGGTCATTTCGCCCGCCGGGGCATCGTCGGCGTCGAGCTGGACGATGGCCTGGCGGACGGCTTCCCTGGCGAACTCTTCCGGGGTCCGCTCGGCGAGGAAGTAGTCGAAGGCGACGCGGCCCCCGCCGCCGGAATAGCCGCGCTGGGGCTGGCCTGAGTCCTGGCGGGCGATCACCTGGACGTTGAGCCGCGCCATGGGCTGGGTATCCCAGGCGATGCGGCCTTCGCTGGTGAGAATCAGGACATGCTTGACGCTGTCGGCATAGCTGGCCATCACCTGGATGACACGGCTGTCGGCGGCGCGGGCGGCCCCGTCGGCGCGGCGGATGAGGGCCACGCGGTCGGAGAGGGATGCCTCGGGCCCGTTGATCTCATAGAGCCGGTGAGCCGGCGAGGGCTCGAAACCCGAGCGCGAGACCTTGGCCGGACCCGATGCGATGCAGGCGGCGATGGAGGCCGCTTGCCGCATCTTTTCAATGGTGAGATCGGCGGTGTAGCCGTAACCTGTGCGCTCGCCGGAAAGCACCCGGACGCCGCAGCCGGACGAGAAGCCCTGCGCCGCCGATTTGACGATCTCCTCGTCGAGGGCGACCGAGGTGGTTGCGGTGGATTCGAAGTAGAGGTCGGCGTAGTCGCCGCCCTTGGAGAGCGCCTCGGCGAGGACTTGTTCAAGCACGCTCAGCGTGAGGCCCGCGTGGCGGGCGACCCAGGAGTCGGAAAAATTCATCTCCTACCAGACTACCTGTGGAAGCGGCGGGCTTGCAGAGCCGATGCCGTCGAGCCATCGATCCACGCCGGCAGCGATTCCGCGGGATCCTGGAACGGCGGCCCGGCCAGAACGCGGACGGGATTGGGGCGCGGGTGCCGCATCTGTTTCTATTTGCGGGTGAATTGAATACAATGAAGATTGACTGAAGGGGTCTGGACGGCAGGCGTTGTCTCCCCAAGCCTTTGCCGGCCGGCGCCGGGGGCAGGCAGGACAGCCCGGAAATGATCCCCGCGACGGATTCACCAACGAGGCTGAGCGCCGGTCTCCCGCGGGAAACGCCCGCATGAGTCCGCGGTTCGAGCCGGGGGATTTGGACAGGCGCCGGCGGCCCGCGGATCAGGGGCGGGCGGCATCATGAAGGAGCAGCCGGAGACTGGTCCCGTCCGGCCGATTGTGCCGCGCTTCCGGCGATTTGAGAGATTCCCGCGGGGCCGATGCGCCTAGCGGGTCTTCCGGGATTAAGGACGAACTGAGACTTTGGAACGGGAATACAGTTGCCGGGCACGCTTGACACCGGGCGCCGCGGCCGGGCGTCGCGGCCCGGCTGGAGGTTCGCGTGGGTATTGAAAGCGTGGGCACCCCCACGATGTGGGTGGGATTCACAATTCTGATCCTGGCCCTGCTGGCTCTGGACCTGGGCGTCTTCCACCGCCGCGACCATGCGGTCAGGACGCGTGAGGCGCTGGTCTGGACCGCCGTGTGGATCGCTCTGGCGCTGGTGTTCAACGCCGGAGTCTACCGCTGGTTCGGGCCGGAACGCGGATTGGAGTTCTTCACCGGCTACCTGATCGAGAAAGCTCTTTCGGTGGACAACATTTTCGTGTTCATCGTCATCTTTTCCTACTTCAAGGTTCCGGCCGCATACCAGCACAGAGTGCTGTTCTGGGGCATCGTGGGCGCGCTCATCATGCGGGCGGTCTTCATTCTGCTTGGCGCCGCCCTGCTTCAGCAGTTCCACTGGGTGATTTACGTCTTCGGGGCCTTCCTGATCTTCACGGGAGTGAAGATGGTGGGCGGCGCAACCGAGTCGCATCCCGAGCGCAATCCCGTTTTCCGGCTGTTTCACCGCCTGGTGCCCAGCGTCAAAACGTATCAGGGATCGCGCTTCATCGTGACTGAAGCGGGCAAGCGCTATGCCACCCCGCTGCTGCTTGTCCTGGTTTGCGTCGAGACAACCGACATCGTTTTCGCCGTGGACTCGATCCCGGCTATCTTCGCCATTACGCGCGACCCCTTCATCGTCTATACGTCCAACATCTTCGCCATCCTTGGACTGCGCGCGCTTTACTTCGTCCTGGCCGGCGTCATGGGCCAGTTCCATTTCCTGCGCGTGGGCCTGGCGCTGGTGCTTGTATTCGTGGGCTTCAAGATGGTGCTCACCGACATTTACAAGGTGCCGATCGGCGCCTCGCTGGCCGTCGTGGCGTCATTGATCGCCGGATCCGTCGCCCTCTCGCTGCTCCGGCCTCCAGCCTCGCCCGGTCACCCGCCGGCGCCGGGCGGCGATCCAAACGGATAGACTCCGGACCGCTAAGCCCGGCGGACTCTCCATGCGGCGCGCTTCCCGCCATGCTCGAATTCATGATGGAGCGCCGCGAGCTTTTCGTTGACCGCATAATGATCGCCGAATTGCGCGCCGCCGGGTTGCGGCGGGCGAAATCACCTGTTACGCCGAGTCCAGCGGCGGCATCGCCTGGACCAAACCGGCCGCCAACATCGCGCCCGGCGGGCAGCCTCGGTTCTCGCAGCCCGCGGCCCCGCCCCGGCGGTCCGCGCCGATGCCGTCACAACCGCGGGCGGGCGCGCTACAACCCGCGGGGCCGGCCCCGTGCCGCGGTTGAGCCGCAAACCCGGTGACCGTGAATCCGATTGCGGACGGGAGCCAGCCAATCCTGCGTGCGCCGCCCACGCGAGAGTGGGGAATCACTATCATAAGAACTGGATGATCACGCGAAACACACGGCAGAAGGTGGCGATCCGGGAGGCCTTCGAGGAAGCGGGGCGGCCGTTGTCGACGGGCGAGGTCCTGGATCTGGCTCAATCGAAAGTCGAAAAGCTCGGGATTGCCACCGTTTACCGGAACGTGAAATCGCTGGTGGATGAGGGGTGGCTGGCGACGGTCGAGTTGCCGGGCGAGACGTCGAGATACGAGATCGCGGGCAAGGATCATCACCATCACTTCCAGTGCGAGTCATGCAGCCGGGTGTTCGAATTGCATGGCTGCCTGCCGGGGCTGGACAGGTTGGCGGAGACGGGCTATTCGGTGAGGCGTCACGAACTGGTGCTTTACGGCAGTTGCCCGGAGTGCAACGGGAACCGGCCCGCGCGCTGAGCTTACGCCTTCTTCACGCGCAACAGACGCAAGCCGTTCAAAGTGACCAGCAGAGTTGCGCCCATATCGGCGGCAATGGCCATCCAGAGCGTGGCCGAGCCCATGGCGGCGGCGGCGAGGAACGCCAGTTTGAGGCCCAGGGCGATGGCCACGTTTTCGCGGACGACGCGGGCGGCGCGCCTGGCATGGGTGATGAGGAAAGGCAGGCGGTTGAGATCGGCGGTCATCAAAACGACGTCGGAGGACTCCACGGCGAGGTCGGTGGCGTTGGGTCCCATGGCAATGGCCACGTTGGCCTCGGCCATGGCCGGTGCGTCGTTGAATCCGTCGCCCACCATGGCGACGGGTCCGTGGAGTTGTCTGTAGCCGCGGACGGCGGCGGCCTTTTCCTCGGGCAACAGGCGCGTACGGATGTCGTCCAGCGGCAGACCGGCGGTGGCCGAGCGGGCCGCGGCATCGCCGTCGCCGGTGAGCACGGCGAGGTGCTTCACCCCCATCCGATGCAGGACTTCGAGGGCGTTGCGGGCCTCGGGGCGGACTGCGTCGGAGAGCGCCACGGCGGCGAGGGCTTCCTGCTCGTGGCCGCAGAGGATGACGGTGCAGCCGCCGGCCTCAAGAGCGTCGATTTTGTCTCTGTGGGATTCGGCATTCAGGCCGAGCGACTCCATCATCCTGACACCGCCGGCCCAATACGGGCGATCGCCGACAGAGGCCGTGACGCCGCGTCCGGGCAGCGCTTGGAAGGCCTCGGCGGGGGCGGCGGCGATGCCGCGCTGGTTGGCATAGGCGACAAGGGCGCGGCCGAGCGGGTGCTCGCTGCGGGATTCCAGCGCCGCCAGGCGGGCGAGCGTGGCGTCGGGGTCGGCGCCATTGATGGACATGAAAGCGACGACGCTGGCCTGGCCGGCGGTGAGCACGCCCGTCTTGTCAAAGAACACGGCTTTGAGCCGGGCCGCTTCCTCCAGGTAGGCGCCGCCTTTGATGAGAACCCCATGGCGGGCGGCCGAGGCCAGGGCGGAGACCATGGTGACGGGCGTCGAGATCACCAGCGCGCAGGGGCAGGAGATGAGCAGTACGACCATGCCCTGATAAAACCAGTGGCTCCAGTCGCCGCCGAGCAGCAGCGGCGGGATGCCGACCACCAGAAATGCCAGGCCGAAGACGGCAGGCGTGTAGATGCGGACGAATCTGTCGACGAAGAGCTCGGCCCGCGTCCGGCGCTGGGTGGATTCGGTCACCATCCGGAGGATGCGCGAAACGGTGGTGTCGGAGGCGGCGCGGGTCGCCCTGACTTCGAGATATCCGCCGGAGTTGAGCGTGCCGGCATAGACCTGGCTGCCCGGCTGCTTGGGCACGGCGACCGACTCGCCCGTGATCAGCGACTGATCGACATGCGATTCGCCCGCTAGCACCTCGCCGTCGCAAGGGATCTTCTCGCCGGGCCGGACCGCGACGCGGTCGCCGGCTTTGACCTTTGCCGCCGGAATCCGGTGCTCATGGCCGCCGTGCAGCACCGCGGCCTCCCTGGGGCTGGCGCTGAACAGGCCCGAGACCGCCTGACGGGCGCGGGACGCACTCCAGCTTTCGATCTCCGCCGCGAGGGCGAACAGGAAGGCGAGCGTCGCGCCTTCCATCCACTCGCCCAGCAGGCAGGCCCCGGTCATGGAGATGGCGACCAGCAGGTTCATGTCCGGCCTGAGGGCGCGCAGCGAGGCCCAGGCCTTTTTGGCGAACGGCGCGAAGCCGGCGGCAATGGCCAGGGCGAACAGAACGGCAACGTCGGCATGGAGTTCGTGGCCGTGGCTCTGGTGGGCCAACAGATGAAGGACCCCCACGCCGTGGAAGATGGCGTTCACAGCCGCGCCGGCGGCGAGAAAAATCAGGCTTGCCGCCGTCAGCCAGCGCCGGTAATTAAATTTCGGGACGGCCCGCGCGCCTGAATCCTGGACGTCCCAGGGTTCGCAACTCAGCCCGGCACGGGCGACGACGGTCTGGATGGCGGCGGCGCTGGTGAGTCCGGGATCGGCGTCGACCGCCATGCGGGCCTGGATGATGTCGAAGTGGAGTTCGTAAATGCCGGTCACTTTGCTCAGTTCGCGCCTGAGCAGTGAGACTTCCTCCGAGCAGTCCATGCCGTGGACGCGGAACTCGATCCGGGTGCGGTTCTTTGTTGAGGGTTGTATATCAATAAGGTACCGCTTTGCGGGCGCCGAGGCAAGTCGATCACCGGGAGGGGCCGATTTTGCTTGACCGGACGGCTGATTTGTTGGAGGATGAATTTGACAGTTGCACAAATGTGCAAGTGATTGATAATGAGAATCGCCTCTCAGCCTCTATGCGACAGATCCGAACACGCCGCGGCGCGCCGCAGGTTGCCGGTGACGGAAACGGCTCTGGAACGGGCCTCGATGCTGTTCCGCGCCATGGGCGACCCGGCGCGGTTGCGGCTGCTGGGGTTGCTGGCGCAAGGTCCGGCCTGCGTATCCGAGCTTGCGGCGATTGAAGGCGAGACGGTTTCGACCATCTCGCAGCGGCTGCGCGTGCTGCGCAATGAGCGGCTGGTGACGCGGCGGCGGGAAGGCAAGCACATCAACTACACGCTGGCGGACCAGCATGTGCTGGACCTTGTGTTCAGCGCCATGGCCCATGCCAGCGAGGCGCCGGCCGCGGCCGGCCTGTCTGAATTCGAATCAACGAAGGAGCAATCATGAACCCTCATAAGATCCACGACAACCATCCTCACGTCCACGGGCCCGGCTGCGGCCATACGCTCATCGAGCACGAAGGACACACCGATTATCTCCATGACGGGCACCTCCATCAGCCGCATGGCGATCATTTCGACGAGCACACGCTGCCGGTGACGGCCGCCAATCCTGATGCCTGCACGCCGGAGCATATGTGCGCGGGCCATGACGCCGGACATGTGCATGGTCCGGAGTGCGGCCATGAGGCGATCCCGCACGGCGGCCATGTCGATTACATCGTCGGCGGCCACCTGCACCATCCGCATGACGGCCATTGCGACAACCACGGGCCGGTGACGGCGAGCGCGAACTGATCGTTCCGGAAGCGCCGGCATTCAACGCCGCCCCGCCAGGGGGCCGCATCTCGTTGCGATGAAATGAAGGCGGGCGTTGGCGCGGCGGCCATGCGGTCAGCGGAGCCGTTTCAATTCCGCGGCCACGGCCTCGATGCCCTTGCGGCGGTAGAGTTCAGCCAGCCGCTGCTGCTCGCCGGTGACCGCCGACGTGGCGGCGGGCGGCACCCAGATCTCGCCGTCGTCGAACTCAACCAGGCCGGCAAAGCCGCGGACCTCCGCGAAATCGGGTGGCCGCGATCCGGCCACTGTAATCCTGTAGGCCTGGTCGCGTTCGACCGTGACTCTGGCCTTCGCCGGGAGCTGCACCTGGGCCGGAAGGCTGCCGGCGACAAACTGCCGGCCTTCGCGGTCGCGGGCCTGCCAGCCGACGTCGACAAAGCGGATTCCCCGCGCGCCGCGGTTCAACATCTCGATCCTCGGAATCCTGAGTTCACCGCCCGAGGCAACCACTTCGGCCGAGGTCAATTCCACCGGCGCGCCTGGCATCGACAGGGCGGCGAACCTGACCGGCGTTGACTGCTGAGCCGTGGCCCGGCCCGCCCGGGCAACCTGAATGTCGAGCCTGGGCATGGCGGCCAGCCGCCCGAGCACCGCTACCATTTCGTCGCGCAGCGCGGCCGCGCCGCCGCGCTCAACCATGGCCAGCAGGACCTTTCGGTCGCGGCGCGCCTCGAGTTCCCAGGCCATCATGGTGCGCCGGGAGTTCAGCCGGTTCGGCCCGTAAAAGGTGAGATCCTCAAACAGCACACCGTCAAGTTTCACTTCCACCAGAGTGCCGCCGGCGGCGCCGGGCCGCATCAGCCGCACATCCACGCGCAACGGGAAAGCCTCGCCGGGGGCGACGTCAAGCGCCGGCACCGTCACCGAGGCCTTGCCGCCGGCGGCGACTTCCTGCGCCAGCACCAGCATCGAGACGCCCCGGATGCGGCGCTGGGTGGTGTTTTTCAGCAGCAGCGTCGAGCGCAAATCGACCTGCAACGCTCCGCCGCGGGGCGCAACCTGGGACTGCCCCCAATCGGCCGTCACCAGCGCCACCGGCGCGCCCTCTGGCAGATCCACGCGGAACGCGCCCGACGGCGGCGCCGGTTGAGCCGCCAGCGTGTATGCCGCCAGCCAGGCGGCCAGCCCAAGCCCGATTGTCATGAGCGAACTAGTCTTCCAGCGCCGCATGATGGATGGTCACCTGTCCGGTCTGTTCATCGATGAACCTGGCCCGCGCGCCGCCGGATGTGCCGGCCAGCATCACGGACGATTCGCGGTCCGGGCCGAGCAGCATCAGCCCGGCCTGTCCCTCATGGATGCCCACGCCCTCGGCGCTGGCTTCGGCCACGGCCCAACTGGACCGCGGTCCGGCCGCCCCCGGAACCGGCCGCCTCAACAACCAGCCGCTGGTGAGTACCACCGTCAAGGTGGCCATCACCACCGCCACCCGCCAACCAGCGGGCTCGGGCGCCAGGAGTCGGGCTTCGGATTGAAAATCGACGATTCGGCCCGCCGCCAGCCCCAACCGGATGTTCGCCGTCATTTCGCGGGACAGTCCGGCCCACGCGTCCGGACTCATCACGTCGCCGCCGGCCGACTCCCGGAGCGCTCGCCGTGACGCGGCATAGCCCTCAAGCAACGCGGCGCACCGGCTGCACCGGCGCGTGTGAAACCACACTCGCAGCCCGCGCGCCAAACCCAGATCGCCGCCCGTCGCAAGCGCCAACTCCACTTCGCTGATGTGACGTCCGGTCATATGCCCGCCCCCATCAACCGCTTGAACTTCGCCCTGGCGTTGGCGATATGCGAGCGCACCGTCGCCTTGCCGCAATTCAATATGCGCGCCACTTCGCCCGCCGGCAGGTCCTCGACATCGCGCAGGATCAATGCCGCGCGTTCACGCGGGGTCAACTGGTCCAGGACCGACTGAAGCTGCACCCGGCGCTCGGACCGCAGCAGCAGTTCCTCCGGGCCTTCCGCCGCCGCCGGCAGCGCGTTCTGAAGCGGTTCATCGAGTTCGGTCCAACTGATGCGCTTCCTGCGGCGCAAATGGTCGATGGCCGCGTTCGAGGCGATGCGCGAGAGCCAGTGGGCCGCTTTTTCCAGGTCCTTCAACTGCTCCCGGCGCTGGAGCGCGCGGATGAACACCTCCTGCGTGACATCCTGGGCATCCTCCACGTTGCCAAGGATCTTGTAGACGATGCTGAAGATCCGCTTCAGGTGGCTCTGGACAAACTCCTCGTGGCGCGCATCCCATGCGCCCGGCTCATTGCCCTCCACTTGCGGGTGGTGTGCTTCGTTCATCCTTGTGTCCGTTTTGAGCGGACGATACATAAGAAGCGCCGGCATCTCTTGTCACTATGGATGACGCGCGCCACCTCGAAACCGTGCAGAACCGGTCCGCACCCGGCTATGCTGAGATTGTATGAGACTTGGAGGTCCGATCCAAACGATTTGCGCCGGCGGACCCCCCAGCCGCTCTACGAACGTGGCCTCCCGCCGCCGGGCGGGTTCCCTGAAGAACCACGCGCCAACCGGCCCGAACGCCATTTCCCAGGGGCCAGTCCCCTTCTTATACCAGAAAGGCAAACCATGCAGTTAGCCACCGCCATGAGCCGCCTCGGCACCGAGACGGCCTTTGAAGTCCTGGTTCGCGCCCGCGCTCTTGAGGCCCAGGGACGATCCATCATCCACCTCGAGATCGGTGAACCCGATTTCAACACCCCCAGCCATATCCGCGATGCCGCGAAGCAGGCCCTCGACGAAGGCTGGACCCACTACGGACCCGCCCAGGGACTGCCCGAATTGCGCGAAGCCATCGCCGCCTACATCTCCAGGACCAGGGGCATCCCAGCCGATCCGGCACATGTCTGCGTCGTGCCCGGCGGCAAGCCGGTCATCTTCTTCCCCATGCTCGCGCTGCTCAACCCCGGCGACGAGGTGATCTATCCAAACCCCTCATTCCCCATCTACGAATCGATGATTCGTTTCGCCGGCGCCACGCCGGCGCCGATCCCGCTGGTCGAGTCCCGCGGGTTTAGCTTCGATCTCGACCTGTTCAAGTCCCGGCTGAATTCAAAAACGCGCATGGTGATCCTGAACTCACCGGCCAACCCGACCGGCGGCATTATGCCCGAGGAGGATATCGCCGAAATCGCATCTCTGCTCGCCGAACGCGATGTCGTCGTGCTCTCGGATGAGATCTACAGCCGCATGACCTACGGCCGCCCTCACGTCTCCATCTCCGCATACCCCGGCATGAAGGACAAGACCATCATCCTCGACGGCTTCTCCAAGACCTACGCCATGACCGGATGGCGCATCGGCTATGGCCTCATGCCGCCAGCGCTTGTGGAACCCGTCAACAAACTGATGGTAAATTCCAACAGTTGTACGGCGAGTTTCACCCAGCGCGCCGCCATTGCCGCCTTGAACGGGCCGCAGGACGAAGCCGAGGCGATGATCGCCGAGTTCCGCCGGAGACGCGATGTCTTCATCGACAGGATCAACCAGATCCCCGGATTCCGCTGTGCCATGCCGGAGGGCGCCTTCTACGCGTTCCCCAACATCGAGGCAACTGGCTGGAAATCAAAGGCCTTAGCCGACGCCCTGCTCGACAAAGCCGGGGTCGCCTGCCTGAGCGGAACCGCGTTCGGAGAGTTCGGCGAAGGCTATCTCCGGTTCAGTTATGCGAACTCAGAGCAGCGCCTGATGGAGGCTGCCGGCCGGATTTCGCGTTTCTTCGCATCCTGACGCCTGTTTACGCTCCAATGGGTCTATCCGTGCACCCAAATAGGGTGTATTCGTTGTTTCATGGATCTGCGCAGTCTGGCGATCGTCATTCTCGATCATGAGCAGAGAATTCTGTTTTCGAACTCCGCGGCACACGGTTTCTTTTCGGTCTTCCCTGCTCTGAAAACGGAGGAAGGGAAATGGTGCGGTCCCACACCATCGGAAGGCGAGATTCTCGACCTGGATGCGGAGGCGCGGGGATCCCGGTTCCGCATGGCCCGGACCTGGGTTTCCAACGGCAGGCCTGACGTCGGCTACGCGGGGATCATCCTCTGCCCGGTTGGGACAAGTCCCGAGGCGCGCCGCTCAAAGCTGTTGAGCTCATTCGACTTCACACCGGCGGAGACGAAGCTCGTGGAATTGCTGCTCGATGGACGCCGGCCTCAGACCGCCGCGGTAGAGCTTGGCATTACGATCCACACGGTGAGGACTTACCTCAAGCGGCTGTACCGCAAGGTGGGCGTGCGTTCCCAAACCACGCTGGTTTGCGCGCTGAACAGGGCGCTCGAATAGCGGATGGAAACGAGACTGCAACTGACCTGCTAATTTCAATTCACCTTCAGGGTTCCATGCGTACTATAAGTACTGGAACCTATTTCCCCGCCGCGGTTTCATCTACTTGTCGGTGAGGTGCTCTTCCAGAATGGTGATGACCAGAATCATCCAGAGAGCGTTCGCCAGGAAAAGATGAAGCAATTGTAACCAGACTGGCGCGAGCAGCAAGACGTTCACCACCCCGGCGGCGGTTTGGATCACCACCAGCCAGACGATGGCGCGCCCGCCGGCCTTGGCCCGCGCCGAACCGCCGGCCCGAAAGACCTGGAGGCCCGTGAACAGGAGAAACCCTCCGGCCAGGACGGCGGCGACGGGGTGGAACAGGCGGAGCCTGAGCAGGGCATGAGCGTCGGCGGCAAACTCCGCCTTGATGCCATCGGCCATGGAAGTGGCCGGGAAGACGGTATCGCCGAGCGCGGCCACCGCGCCTGTGACGCCGGCGGCGATGACGGCGGCCAGCGCCCATTTCCATCTCGCGGCGATGGGTTTCAGTCTTGGGGCGGCATATCGCGCAAACCAGGCGGTGGAGACCAGCGCGCCCACCAGCAGCAGGGTATTGGCGAGGTGGGCGGAAAGGTAGGCGGCGCGGCCCAGGCTCTTATTCTGCTCGACGTACTCGAGAAGAACGAGTCCGGCGCCGAGCAGCGCTTCAATCACGATCAGGATGAGCGAGATCAGGCTCGCCCGGCGGGCCAGGTGGCCTTTGGGCAACCACTTCCAGGCCAGATAGACCAGGACGGCGACCGCGATCAGGGCGAAGCCGCTGGTGATGCGGTGGGTGAACTCGATAATGGTGGCGATTTCGGGCGCACGAGGCACCACAGCGCCGTTGCAGAGCGGCCAATGGCTGCCGCAGCCGGCGCCGGATCCGGTGGCTCGTACCGCCGCTCCCCAGACGATGACGAACAGGTTCCAGGCGACGACACCCCACGCATACAGGCTGAATCGCCGGGCCGCCGGGTTCGTGGTCATCGGCACACCTCCAATCCAATAGAATGACACCAGTGACGCTCACTTTGAGAAATGCCTGGCGCGGCGGCGTCACCGCGCAGGATTACGAGGCCCACATGTCGGCGATCGGCCAGGCCCAGGCCAACGCTGAGCATCTCGCCGAATTCGCCGGGCGGGCGTCCGGGCGGCTGCTGGTGGCGGGCTGCGGGCCGGGGCAGTTTTTCGATTACCTCGAAGACGCAGCCCTCGATGGATGCCGGCCGGTTTTCTGCGACATCAACCCGGACTTTCTGGCCGCGCTTCGCGCCCGCCGTCCCGGCGCCATTTGCGTCGCCGACGATCTGGAACACAGCGGTCTGCATCCGCGCTTCGACGCCGCCTGCGCGACGCTGGTTCTCGAACACACGGACTGGCGCGAGGTTGTGGCCACGCTGGCCCGGCTGGCGCCGCTGGTGATGATCGTGATTCAACTCAACCCGCCCGATATGGCCACGGCGGTCTCGCCGGGCCGCACGCCGCCGGGCTCGATGGCGGCGTTCAAGCATGTCCATCCCAACCTGATCGACGAGGGCGAACTTGCCGCCGAGTTGGGACGCCTGGGCATGACGCCCGTCTCGCGCAGCCCGAAAGCGGTGGCCGACGGCAAGACCATGCTCGCCCTCACTTTCCAGCGGCACCCCTCATGACGGGCGTCACTTTCATGAACTCCACATACTGAGGGTCGCTCGAACTCACCACGGTGTCGCCTTCCCTCAGGCCATCGATCACCTCCACCAGCGACAGGCTGGAGATGCCCGTGCGGATGGTCCGCCACCTGAGGACGCCATCCTCGACGGCCAGCACGCCGAGCGCGCCGTCTCTTCGGCGCAGCGCTTCCTTGGGCACGGTCAGCGCGCCCTCGATCCTTTCGGCCTCGATCTCAACGTTCAGGTTGGCCCCGCTGGGGACGCGGGCGGCGGGATTCGGCATCTCGGCGATGACCTCGCCGACCATTCTGGTCCCCAGAGCGGTCACCTGCGCCGGCGTCTGCACCACGGCCGCTTCCCAGACTTCGCCCGGAGCTGCGTCCCAACTCACCTTGAGCTTCATGCCCTTCGTGACACGGCCCAGATCGGGTTCGTCGACGAAGACCTTGAGGCGCATGGGATCCATGACGCCGACTCTCGCCGCGGCCGCGCCCGGTTGCATCCAGTCGCCCGGCCTGGCGCTGAGTTCGTAGACGACGCCGGAGACCGGCGCGGTCAGCACAGCCCTGCGTTTCCGGGCGAGAACCGCCTCCAGCGCCTGCCTGGCCTGGTTCACGCGGCTCGCGGCCACGGCGCTGGACGCGGTTTCAACCAGGGCTACCCGGCGGTCGGCGGTGGATTTCAACTCCGCCTCGATCCGGGCGACGCGGTCGCTTGCGGCTTCGAGTTCGGCGCGGGTCGCCGCGTCTTTCGCCGCCAGGCGCTCGATGGCCGCCCGGTCCCGGCGCGCCGAGGCGAGTTCGACACGGAGCTTGGATTCGAGCGCGCCGATTTCGGCGCGTTCGCCGGCGGGTCCGCCCCGCAGCGAAGCCTCCAGCGATGCTTCCGCCTCCTTGAGGGCAGCCTCGCCCGCGGCGGCCTCGCTCTCGATGGCCGGATCGCTGATGGCCGCCAGCGCCGCGCCCCGCCAGACCTTGTCGCCTGCCTTGACGCGCACGCTCTCAATCCGGCCCGCCATCTGCGCCACCACCGCCTGCCACTGCGACGGTTCCGCCGTCGCATTCGTGGTGATCAGGCTGAGCAGCCCGGCGCGCTCCACGCGCGACGCCGGGACTTGCCTCGGCGCCGGCTTCCGGCTCCAGGCGACGGCCAGCACGGCCACGGCCGCCAATGCCAATCCGGCGATCCAGCGTCTCACTGTTTCATCCCCTCACGCACCAGCCAAACAGCAGACGCCACTCGGCCTCCTGGATCTCCAGCGCCAGCGACTCGGCCGGCGATCCCGCCTTCGAGGCCGGCCCCGCGCAGTATTCGATGAAGGCGAACGGGTCCCAGGCGTCTGTTGCCGTGAATCGCGCGTCGGGCCGCTGCCCCGCCAACCGGCGCGCTTCTTTTGCGAGTTGCGCGAAGACCGGATGCAGGCGCACGCGCCGGAACCAGTAACCCGCGTTCCAGCCATCCGGCTCCTGCCGGTGAATGATGGCGTGCCAGTAGCTGCCTTCGGCCGACGGCAGATCCTGGGCGATCGTGTGCGCGCGATCCCACTCCCCGAAACGCAGCCATAACCCCGAAAGCGCCGCCTCCGGGTGGCGCGCCCCAGGAAACCACTCCGCCTGACGAGCCTTGGCCAGTTCGGCCACCGCCCAATCGGCCGGCTTGCGCCGGCAGACCAGCGCCATCGCGTCATGCGGCCGGGCCAGCAGGTTGCCGGCGGGCGCCGAGTATTTGGTATCCATCACAGCCATCTTAGCGTCAGCCGGGCCAGTCGGGGAATGGATTCCGATTGCCCCTGTGCGCCACGAAACGGAAGTCGCTTCCGCGCGCCGGCGCCCGGGCTGCTAGGGTTCGACGGCCAGCCCCAGCGCCTCGCGGATTCGACGGCAGGCGGCCGCCGACAGCCGGAGTTCGCCCCCCACCAGTTCGGCGGCCCCCAACGCCCCCTTGGCCACCCCCTCGCCGTCATGAATCACACTGCCGGAGAGGACATGATAAAGCTCATGTGCCAGGACACGGCCCAGCGCGCGTCCGTATTCGGCCGGCTGGATCGGCCGCCCGAATCCGCCAAGCCGCTGAATCGTCCTCGCCACCCCCCTGACATCCATGTCGATGAAAGGCAGGATTCGCCCTTCACTCATGTGAGTGACCGCGAGCACATCATCACCGCCCTTCAGCGCGACTCCGGAGGCGGCGGCTCCCACCAGCTTCACCACCACAAGACGGCGCTGTTCCCCGCCCGGCTGCCCGGCGTCTGCTCCGCTCCAACGGATCAGCACGCCGGCGGGCCCGAGTATCCTGTCCGCCTCCTCCGCCATCGCCGTCAGCGCCCGCGCCGGCAGCCCGTGCGATTCCTTGATGACGGATAGCCCGACAACCACGGGCTCCGCCGCTACGGCGGCCATCGCTGTCAACCAAACGGCTATGAGGTTCTTCACGCTCATTTCGTCTTCATTTCAATAGTGTGACAAGAACGCTACATTCTCAAGAATATTCTTCCCCGCCTATTCGCCCCACACTCAACGGCAGCCCCCTGCCGGCGGCCATGGAGTCCGCGATCCTGACGCAAAATGTTGTAAATAAAGACAAATTCCTCTGGGAGTTCGTTTGGTCGCCACCAACGAGACCGATCCGAGGCGCGGTTCCGGCCGCCTGCACCGCCGTTTCCGGTTCCGGATCTGCATCCGCCGCCCACGATTGGCTCGGGCGTGCAGGCTGTGTCAAAGTGTTCATGTGCGGGCTTTTCCGATCCTCGGGCGCGAGCGCTGCGTTGCCGGCTAGGCTGTCCGCCATCTGGCTGCTGCTGGCGGCGTCCGGCCAGACGCTGGCGGGCGCCGGGCCGGTGGATGCCGGACGGGCCGAGGTGCGCTCGGCGGCGGAGGCCCGAAAACTCAGCGGCGCGGCATTCCGGCATTTGATCGAACAGTCGATGGCGCTGCCGCTGGAGAGCTACCAGATCCAGGGCGCGCTGATCCGCGGCGGCAGCCCCAGGGCCTTGCTTTACGCGCTGATCGACGCCGCCGGTTCCCTGACCAGGCGCGGCGTTGTATCGGCATCCAGGGGCGAGGCGGAACTCGCCATCCGCGGGGTGAGAAGGACGCTCCGCGGCGCCGACTTCGATCTGCCGCGCGAGCACTGGCAAGGCTGGTTCCGCGCGCTGGCGATGGCACGCTTCAACCGCGCGCGGCTGATTCTGCCCCCCGCGGGCCAGGATCTGGAGCAGTTCCTGCGAATGACGGCCGAGTTCGCCGATCCATACGCCATCGATGTGACGCTTGACCTGCCTCCCGTCGCGCCCGCGGCGCTGCATGGGATCCTGCGCATTTCGCCCGTCGTCCGCGCCCTCTACGCAACCCACGGCAATCTGGAGACAGCCACCGGAACCGCGCAGGCTGCGGGCAGATATGTCGTCGTCGAAACAGCGCCCGGCGCCACCGTGCAGCCAGGTATCCCCAGCCGCGTCCTCGCCCCATGGAGGGCCGGAGCGGGCCGTCCCTGCGCCCCCCTGTGCGAGTTTGTTTGGGTGTTTGAGGCCGGTTCGACCGCGCCGCCTGGCCTGAAGGGATCCGGCGCCGCCGGGTTTGAAATCGATCATTCCGATCTGGAGGCGTGGTCGGGCGCCGGCTACAAGATCAGCCAGTCCGCCCCGGCGCCGGCAAGGAAGGCCCCGGTTCGCAAGAAGGCCGCCACCGCCAGGAAGCGCTGAGATATCATGTCCGCATGATTCGCGCCCTTCTGCTTGTCTTGACCTTCGCCTTCGTCCTTGCAGCCCAGCAGCATTCACCCGTCCAGGACGGCGAGCACCACGGCGACGCGCCCTACCTTCTCGAACAGGGCTGGACCCCGCTGCTGAACGGCAGGGACCTCTCGGGCTGGCACGGCCAGGACGCCGGCAAACCAAACGAATGGTTCACCTCGCCCACGGTCTTCTTTGACCGTCTGCTCGGACCCACCCGCCTCAGCGGCCGCAAAGGCCCGGGCGACCGCATCCTGAACGGCCCTACCGGGCGCACGGTGAACCTGGTCACCGGCGAAAAGCACGGCGACGTGGAACTGTATCTCGAATGGATGGTCTCGAAGGGATCGAATTCGGGCGTCTACCTGCAAGGGCTGTACGAGGTCCAGGTCTTCGACAGCCATGGCTCCACCGAGCCGGTGAAATCGTCCGACGCCGGCGGCATCTACCACCGCTGGATCGGCAACAAGGGCGTCGGCGGCTCGGCCCCGCGCGTGAACGTCTCGCGGCCGCCCGGCCACTGGCAGAGCTACCAGATCTGGTTCCGCGCGCCGCGCTTCGACGGTTCGGGCAAGAAGGTGGAAAACGCAAAATTCCTGCGGGTGCTGTTCAACGGCATCCTGGTGCAGGAAGACATCGAGGTTGAAGGCGGCACCCGCGCCCATATGCCGCTCCCCGAAGCGGCCCTGAATCCGCTGATGCTGCAGGGCGACCACGGCCCGGTGGCCTACCGCAACATCTACTGGCGGCCGCTACGTCCGCTGATCGACAGGTAAGGCGGCAATCGCATGGCGAACGAATGGATTGACGTAACGCGCCCGGTTGAGGCCGGCATGGCCGTCTGGCCCGGCGACGACGCCCCGGTGATCGAGCAGATCCTGTTCCTGGACCGCGGCGACATCTGCAACCTGTCGAAGATGGCCATGAGCGTCCATGTGGGCACCCATATGGACGCCCCGCGCCACTTCATCAACGGCGGCGTATCGATGGACGCGCTGCCGCTGGACGCCGTGCTCGGCGAGGCGCGGGTCATCGAAATCCACGACCCCGTCGCCATCCGCCCCGAGGAGTTGCCCGCCGACCTCGCCGCCGGCGAGCGCATCCTGTTCAAGACGCGCAACTCCAGGGAGTTGTGGTCGAAACCCGGCTTCCAGGAGGATTTCGTCTACATCAGCCGCGAGGCGGCCGAAGTGCTGGCCGCGAAAGGCGTGAGGACCGTCGGCGTCGACTACCTCTCAATCGGCGGCTTCCACACCGATATGGTGGAGACGCATGAGGCGATTCTGGGCGCCGGCATCTGGGCGATCGAGGGCCTGGACCTGAGCCAGGTCGAGCCGGGCCGCTACGAGATGGCCTGCCTGCCGATGAAACTCACCGGCTCGGACGGCGCACCGGCCCGCGTGGCGCTGAGGCGGCTGTAACTGGAAAGGGCAGGGCCAAGCCTGCCCTTACTTTCGCGCAGCCCGTTAGGGGGCCTGGTTGTTAATGTTCTCGGGCGTCAAGCCCAGCCCATTCGCCTGGAAGTCCAATTTCACTTTGACCTTCGAGACCGTGGATGGCACCTGGAATCGGAGGTTCACCGTCGTCGATTGGCCTACGTCCAGCGAACCGATGTTGAGCGGGAGGGGAGTGAGCAGGATGGGATCAGTCCCATGGCCGATCTTCATCATGCTCGCGCCGGTCAGTTTGAAACCCTGCGCGTCACACTTCTGAATACTGGTGACCCGGATTGCCCAATTGCGTTCGTTCATCGGACCCGACTTCTCGCTGACCGTGACGCCGAGCTTCGGGCGGCACGACGAGGAAGCGGCGAGAATGAGCGAGCCAAGCGTTTCAGACCTTTGCTTGAATCGCGGCAAAGGCGATTCGGCCATCGGCAGCAGCGGGATCGGAGCCAAGCCCGCACTCAACGTCACCTGTCCAGTGCTTTCGGATCCGGCCGCCGAAAGGTAGATGGCGATGTCAAAGGGTGCATCGATAACGAATCCGGCTGGCCACTCAGAATCCGAAAGCCCGGTGTACTCGAAGACCGCCAGATGCCTGCCGCCCACGGGAACCAATTTCACCAGCGGGCCGGCGTTGGTGGCGATGAAGGGAGCGGGTTGGAGTTGGCCGCCATCGGCGGAATTGAGGCTTGGCTGCATCGCGCGAATCGGGCTGTTGAGATTCGTCTTTCCAGCAGCGTATGCAGAGGCCCAGGCGGTGACCCCTGCAGGCACGTTTTCCAGCAAAACGTAGAAACGCGTACCTGAATCGGCCAGCCCGGCTCGATTCAATCCGCCCTCGGCGGGTAAGCTGGGATTAAAGTGGCTTGATTCGGTGGCGATGCCCTCGCTGCCGATCACCGCCTGCGCGGTGATTGGCGCGCCGGCGTCGGCGTTGGGCCAAGCGGTTTCAGTGCGGGTCCTCAAGAAGCCTCCCACCATCTGTTCCGAAATCCTGACATGGATCTGCGGGGGAGTGGACACGACCCCGGACGCAATCGACGGGTTAAGACCGGAGGCACTCACTTCAACCGGCGCCGTCAAGACCTCAGTGTTGAGCCCGTTTCGGGCTTCAAACTTGACGCCATCAATGAGGTAGGCCAAGTTGGCGGAGATGAACGTCCCATCCCCAACTGAGACCGAAGGCGTTCCCTCAATGGTAATCAATCCTATAATCGCCGGAGGGAACATCTCACCGATCGGAACGGCGGATACGTCGGCGCGCAAGTTCATGATCCTGATAGTCCGCGTGTCAGTGGGGCCGGGAGGGTCGATGGGGATGTTGGTGAAGACGATGGTGTTCGGCTCGGCGCCCGCCCGCCCCTGGAACAGGCTGTATGAACCAGGTGCGTGGTATGGGTTCGTGACCCCGCCCGTGCCGCTGACCGGGCATGGAACGCCAGTTGCCGGGCAGGGTTGGGGCGAACTGCCCAAGAAAAGGAGTTGCTCGTCGAACACCAGACTGGCCTCCGACGCCTGAGTCACTGTGTCCAGGACGCGGCTGGCCGCTGGGGTGCTCAATTGGACTTTTACCGCATATCGCGGCACTGGCATGCCGGCGGGTGTGGGTGTGCCACCGCTGCAAACCAGCACGATTTGGCCGACGGGTTCGGCCATTCCGGTGGCACGGACTAGCGTGGGAACTCCGCCGAAAGAGTTGCAGGAGAGCGGCATATCCTGGAAAGCCCAAGCCGAGGGAACGGTCAGCACACTCAGCATTGATAACGGAAGAATAACGTGGGTAAGAGACTTTAACATTTTTTCCTCGATTCAAATAGAATCCCGGTCAGCTGAAGTCTTTCATGCCGGCACTGTGCGTGTCAATGCCACTTGGAACCAAGACCAATTGGGTCTATTACTCGTATCGATCTGGATCCACGCTTACCCCTGAATTGGGACTGTCTGTGCGCGGAGATCAGGCTCGATGTCTTCCACAACCTGGTTTGGAGCCGTCCATCTGCCGCTGACTATAGTCGCGGCGGCGTGCCCGCCGAAGCCGCGCAATTGGGCTTCATTGGAGCAGATCAAGCGGTGGGATCTTAGCCGGGAAAAGGGACCATTAGCGAGGCGAGGATCCTCTTGTCCCTTGTGACCAGCGGCGCGTTGTGGACGATGCTGGTGGCGGCGATGATCTCGTCGGCCGGATCACTGCGGAAATCGAGCGCAAGCGTCTGCCTGCAGACCGTCAGATCCAGCGGCCAGACATGGATGCGCCCCATCGCACGCGCGAACTCCGGTGCCCGGATATCCATCTCAATCCTGCCCAACTGGCCGAGTTTGGCAAGCTCCCAAAGCACGATGGACGAGATGCTCCACGATCTCGATGAGAGGATCTGTTCTTCATCCGGCGTCAACGCTCCGCGCAACGCGTCGATCAGAATTTGGGTATCAAGACTCAGCATCCCACGCGGCCCCGGTTGACAGGATGTCGCCGTTCACCTTGATCGAGCCCTTCATCGAGCCGATCAAATCCGCACACGACCGCCCCTCCGGCAACAAACGCGCTACCGGCTTGCCATGCTTGGTGATCACAATCCCCTCGTCGGGAAGCTGGTCGAGGATCGCCAGACACTGCTCCTTGAATTTCGATGCGTTGATCCGTTCCATGCCATGATCATAGCATATAGACAATTATTGTGACCAGTCACAAAAAGCGACCACTTCGGCGCGTACGCTAGCCATCATTGTGGAGGCGGAATCCGCCCGCACCGGCCGGCGGGCGCTTGTAGTTTTCGATCTGCGCGCCAGTGCGGCCCTTTTTCGTCGTGGCCAGCATCTGGTCGATCTCGGTCCGCGTCAGCTTCGTCATGGTCTTGGTGGTGAGGATGTTGGCTTCCAGTTGCTCGACGGTCTCGGCGCCCGACACCAGGGCGTCGATGTCCTGGCTGAGCGTGAACTTCAGGCAATCCTCGATGCGGGCGACGTTGTTGCGGCCGATCGCGCCCATGGCGTTCGACTTCATCGCCAGCACGCCCAGGCCCTTCTTTCGCGCCGCCGGCAGGACGTTGACGATGAAGCTCAGGTAGTGCGGATCGATCAGATTGATGGGCATCTGGATCGTCTCCCACTCGCTCGATCCGTTCAGCAATTTAAGATGCACCTGGGGATCACGGTGGCCGGTGAAGCCGATGTGCCGGACCTTGCCTTCCTTTTTGGCCTTGACGAAGGTCTCCAGTGAGCCGTTCGGACCCAGCACCTGCTCGGCGTCGCTCAACTCGCTCACCTGGTGGACCTGCCACAGGTCGATGTAATCGGTCTTCATCCGCCGGAGCTGGGTTTCGAGCATCTTCATTGACCCGTCGCGCGAGTAGTCCTCGCACTTGGTCATCAGCATCACCTTCTGCCGCTTGCCGCCGGCCAGCGCGCGGCCGTAGATCTCGTCGCTCAGGCCCTTGTGGTAGAGGTTGGCGGAATCAAAGAAGTTGACGCCCAGGTCGATGGCGCGGTGGATGATGCTGGTGGCGGTTTCCTCGCCTTTGACGGCCATGTGGTAGCCGCCGACGACGAAGCGTGAAACCCTCAAGCCCGAGCGTCCGAGCGTGGCCACCGGCATCGGAGCCGCGGCCGAGGCGAGGCTGGCCGTGGCGGCGGCGCCGGCCTGGATGAATTCGCGTCTTTTCATTCGGGTCATCTCCTGGTTGAAACAGCCTGACTTGAGCATAGAATAGGACGAAACGGGGGATTCGTGTTGAGAACATTGATGCCGGCCGCCGCCGCGGTTCTTCTCGCCTGCACGCTGCATGCCCAGCCCATACCGGCCCAGACGCGCCTGGAGCGCCTCAGCAGCAGCTTCCAGGAGTTGAGCCGCCGCGTGGGCGCATCGATCGTGAAGGTGATGGCGGTCGGCTACAGGCAACTGGAATACGAAGAGGCCGGCGAGGCCGGAGTGGCGGCGCGCCAGCAGAGCTCGGGTTCGGGCGTGGTGATCGGCGCGGGCGGCTATATTGTCACCAACGCCCATGTCGTTGTGGGCGCGCAGAGGGTTCAGGTGACGCTGCCTGCTCCCGCGGCGCCCAGGCCGGGCGAGGGACCGCCGCGGCCGTCCGCGGGTCCGGCTGGGCGGATCGTGCGCGGCGAGATCGCGGGGCTTGATCTGGAGACCGACATCGCGGTTTTGAAGATCGATGTGACTGACTTGCCTGGCCTGGATCTGGCCGACTCAGACCTCGTGGAACAGGGCGAGATCGTGCTGGCGTTCGGCAACCCGATGGGCTTGGACAACTCGGTCACCATGGGCATCGTCAGCTCGACCGCGCGCCAGTTGAAGGCCGACGATCCGATGATCTACATCCAGACCGACGCCCCCATCAACCCTGGCAACAGCGGCGGTCCGCTGGTGAACACCGAGGGCAAGGTGGTGGGCATCAACACGCTGATCCTGTCGCAGTCCGGCGGCAGCGAGGGTCTGGGCTTCGCCGTGCCGGCCAACATCGTGGCCAACGTCGTCGAGCAGATCAAGAAGTCTGGCCGCGTCATCCGCGGCGACATCGGCGTGACGGTGCAGACGGTGACGCCCGCGATGAGCAAGGGCTGGAAACTGCCGCAGCAATGGGGCGTGGTTGTGACCGACGTTGAATACGACGGCCCGGCGGGCAGGGCGGGCCTGCAGGTGGCCGATATCATCAGCGCGCTGAACGGCAAGCCGATGGAAAACGCCCGCCAGTTCAACGTCAACATCTACCGTCCGGCGATCGGCGAAAAGGTGCGGCTCAAAATCCTCCGGGGCAGAACCGAACTGGAGACCGGCGTGCCGGTCGTGGAAAGGCCAAACCAGGCGGGCGAATTCGCCGAGCTTGCCAGCCGCGAGGAGAATCTCATCAGCGAGCTGGGCATCTTCGCCGTGGATCTGACCCAACGGCTGCGAGACGAGATCATCAGCGCGCGCCGCGACCAGGGCGTGCTCGTGGCCGCCCGCAGCGCCGATTCGCTGATCCTCGACGACAACTTCCGCGCCGGCGACGTCATCTACGCCATCAACCGCGAATCGACGCCGACCGCGGCCCGGCTGCGCGAAGTCCTCTCAAAGCTGAAAAGCGGAGACTCCGTCGCCGTTCAGGTGGAACGCGACGGACGCCTCCGCTTCATTGCCTTCGAAATGCCGTAGCGCCTTAGTGCATCATCACCGGGATCGACGCGATGGTGTCGTCCCAGGCGATCTTGAGCGTGCCCCGGCTGCCCTGGCCCTCGATGGAGATGGTGAGCTGCTCGATCACTTTTGGCGACTTTTCGATCTTCATCTTCACCCGTCCCAGATCCTGCTTGGCATCGTACTCGTAGGCGCCCGACTGCTTGGCGACTTTGTTGATGATCAGCGTCCATTCCGTCTTGTCGGGGATGGTGAACAGGGCGTACTTGCCCGCCGGGACGTGCAGGGAACCGAGCATCAGGTCGCCCTGGGTTTCAATCGTGGTGGCCTCGTCGGCGCCGGTGCGCCACACTTGGCCGAACTTTTCCAGGCCGCCGAAGATGACGCGGCCTTTCTTGTAGGGGCGGCCGTATTCGATGGTGATTTTCTTGCCGCCGAGGACGGCCGGCGTGGTCTCGTGCGGGCTCACCCGGCTCTGCTGGGCGCTGGCCGCGGTTCCGGCGAGCAGGGTGACTCCGAGAAGGAGGGTCAGTGAGTGTTTCATGATGAGATAGACCTCTTCTGAGGATGACCGGCGGTGCGAATTCGATCCAGGAAAGGCGCGCCCGCGGGCACGGATGGGGGATAATCTGAAGGACGGGTCTGATACAATCGGTGATTCAGATGTCGAAGTCACTCCAAGAACTGAAACAGGACATCGTCGCGGTCGGCCACCTGGTCTTCCAGAAAGGGTGGGTTGCCGCCAACGACGGCAACATCTCCGTCCGGCTCGACGAAAACCGCGTACTGTGCACCCCCACCGCGACCAGCAAAGGCATGCTGACCGTCGATGACCTGATCATCTGCGACATGGAAGGCAACAAGATCGAGGGCCGCAAGGAGCGCACCAGCGAGATTGCCATGCACCTGCTCATCTACAGGATGAGGCCGGACATCAAGGCGGTCGTCCATGCACACCCGCCCGTGGCCACCGGCTATGCCACCGCCGGCCGGGCTTTGAATCAGGCGCTGCTGCCCGAGGTCATCATCGGACTTGGCTGCGTCCCGCTGGCCGACTACGGCCTGCCCGGCACCGAAGCCCTCACCGACGGCATGGTGCCCTACATCCCGAAATACGACGCCATCCTGATGGCCAACCACGGCGCCACCTGCTACGGCCCCGATGTCTACTCGGCGTTCTACCGCATGGAGACCACCGAGCACTACGCTCGCATCGCGCTGGTGGCCGAACTGCTCGGCGGACCCACCGTGCTGCCCAGGGCGGAAGTCAACAAGCTGTTTGAATCGCGTACCCGCTATGGCGTGAAACAGCGCGCCGGCGTCGAACCCGGATGCCCGGTTTCGGCCGAGGACATGCTGGGCGCGCAAGGCGGCGGCGAAAAATTTGAAGTGACGCGGGAAGAACTCATCGGCCTTGTCGAAGAGGCCCTTCGCGCGCGCGGCTTGGCTTAGGCCGCCCCGGTAGGATAGGATTTGAGTTTCTGATTTTGAGGAGAGACACACTCGATGGGTGAAGCACTCGGAATGATTGAAACGCGCGGCATGATCGCCATGATCGAAGCGGCCGACGCGATGGTAAAGGCCGCCAAGGTGTCCCTGGTCGGCTGGGAGAAAATCGGTTCGGGGTATGTGACGGCCCTGGTTCGCGGTGATGTGGCCGCGGTGCGCGCCGCCACCGACGCCGGCGCCGCCGCCGCCCGCAGGGTCGGCGAACTGATTGCGGTCCACGTGATCCCGCGCCCGCACCCGAGCCTGGAAGAGGTTCTGCCGATCGGCAAGGCCTCGAAGTAAGAGCTTCGAGCTTTGCATAAAGGACTCGCCAGGTCATGATATTGGGCCGCGTCGTGGGGACAGTGGTCGCCACGCGGAAGGATCCGCGCCTCGAAGGCCACAAACTGCTCATCGTCAAGCCTGTGACTCCCGACGGCAAGGACGAACCCGGCTACGTCATCGCCGTCGACACGGTCAGCGCCGGCAATCGCGAACTGGTCTTCACCGTCAGCGGCTCGTCGGCCCGCATGGCCGACGGATGCAAGGACAAACCGGTGGATTGCGTCATCGTCGGCATCGTCGACGAAGTGTCGCTGGACGCGGCCGGCTAGGCGTCATGCCATGTTCCTCGGCAAAGTGATCGGAAAGATCTGGTCGACAATCAAGAACCCTGGGCTGGAATCGCAGCGGTTGCTGCTGGTCCAGCCCATTTCCGCGTCTGGAGACAAGACCGGTAAGGTTTTGATCTGCACTGATTCAACCGGGGCCGGCGCCGGCGAGACGGTTTATTGGGTCCGCGGCCGCGAGGCCAGTTTCCCGTTCACTGGCCGTGAAGTGCCTTCCGACGCCACCATCGTGGGCATCGTCGACGAGATCAACATCGGCAAGCGGAAGACCGGGGGGAGCTGACAACCCATGCTCATCGCCAAGGTGATAGGCGACATCACCTCAACCCAGAAGCACCCCACTCACGAAGGACGCAAATTGCTGCTCGTGCAACCGCTCGAACTCGACGGCCGCGACCGCGGCGTGCCCATGGTGGCCGTCGACAGCGTCAGCGCCGGCGTCGGCGACCGTGTCCTGCTGGTTCTCGACGGCTTTGCCGCATTCACCGCCGCCGGCCACAAACAGGCCCCCATCGACGCCGCCGTGATCGGCGTCATCGACCACATCGAACTGGTGCAATCCCTGTCAGAACGCGCCGGATCCGCCGCCGGTCCGCTCACGCCTTCGAAAAAGGCTAAAAAGCAGGGTTAGCCCAAGGACCAGGATCGCCACTTGAAAGGTGGTGAATCCGGCGTGCATCAATTCAAACCGTTCGGCGCTGCCCACGCCTTTCATGTTGGTCCGCGCCAGTTCGACGATTCGCGGGATCAGCACGAAGTTCGCCAGCGCCGCCACCGCCGACATCAGGCCCGAACAGATCAGCGACAGCCGGCCGGCGTTGCTGAGAAAGATCAGCAGCAACAGCAGCGCGGCCGACAGGAAGAACTGCACCCATCCCCAGATGGAGAACATCAGCCGGTTGGCTTCGGCAACCTGATAGCGCAGCAGGTCCCGGGCCGTCACCGGACCGAGTTTCTCGATCGTTGCGGCGACGATCTCCGGCCGCTCCGCCATCACCCTCTCCACGGTCCGGAATGACGCCGGCGCGGCGATGCTCACCATCAGCATGCCTCCCATCCAGAGGCCCAACATGAAAACGGCCAGCCGGCGGGAACGGCGGGAGACCGTCGAACTGATCCTCTCTCCGCCATAGGAAGGCTGCGTCTTGCGCTTAGCGGCTGGGCGGTGGTTCGAAGACATATTCTCCCGTGAATGATCCCTCAGTCTAGCAGCCCGTGCGCGTCCCACCCGCGGCAGGATTGCCGTCATGAACCCTTCAGCCAGGCGGCGATCACTTTCTCCGTGATCGATCCCTCGCGGATCACCCTCCAGTAGGGCTCGGTGACATCCACCGTCGTGGCGCCCGAGCCGGCACAGCGTCCGCCGTCCAGCACCAGGTCGACGCGCCCGTCCATGGTGCCGAACACTTCTATGCCGCTGCGGCAGGTGGGCGAGCCGGACACGTTGGCTGACGTGGAAATCAGCGGCTGGCCCAGCCAGTCGATAATCGCCTGAGCGGTCCGCGACCGGGACTGCCGTAAACCCAGCCGTCCCGTATTGCCCGTCACCTTCAAAGGCACCTTCGCCGACGCCGGCACGATGATCGTCAGGGGCCCCGGCCAGAACTTGCGCGCCAGCAGTTGAAAACGCGCCGGGATTTCTTTCACCAGATCCTCGGCCATCATGAGGTCGGCTACCAGCATCGGCAACGACCGCGCCGCGTCGCGTCCCTTGGCGTCGAACACCCGGCCCACCGCCTGCAGATTGAACGGGTCGGCCACCAGCGTGTACAGCGAATCGGTAGGGATCGCCACCACCTGCCCGCGGCGGATCGCCACCGCGGCCCGCTCAATGGCGGCCTCTGACGGTAATTCCTGGTCGATTTCGATAAGGTCAGTGGCCACGTCTATCAGATCCGGCTCCCTGTGGAGCAACCCGCCAGTTTAGCGCGGCCCGATGGCCTGGGCAACCTCAATCGCCATCGCATAGCGGCCAAACGGCGCGCTCAACTGAACTCCATCGGCCATCGGCCTCACCCTCCGCACCATCTCCTGCGCGATCAGCACGCCTTCGGCGCGCGCTTTCTCCGGGCTATCCACCAGCCGGATGCGCTCCAGGAACTCCTCCGGCACAGGCACCCTCAACTCATTCACCATGAACTCGGCATTGCGCAGACTGGTCAGCGGCCAGATGCCGGCGATCAGCGGGATCTTGAACTCCTCGATCCGCTTCAGGAACCGTTCAAGCAACTCAACCTCAAACACCGGCTGCGTGACGATAAACTCCGCGCCGGCTTCCACCTTCCAGCGCGTCCGCTCCACCTCTTCATCCAGATTGATGGCCCCCGGATTGGCCCCCACGCCCAGCAGCAGCGCCGTCTGCGACCCGATCGGGTTGCCGCCGATGTCGAGCCCGTGGTTCAGATTGTTGACGATGTTCGCCAGGCCGATGCTGTCCACGTCAAACACCGCCGTCGCGTCGGGATAGGAGCCCATCCGCGGCGGATCGCCCGTGATGCAGATCAGATTGCGGATGCCCGCGGCGTGCGCGCCCAGCAACTCGGACTGAATGCCCAGGATGTTCCGGTCGCGGCAGCAGAAATGCAGCACGCTCTCGATACCCGCGTCGCGCTCGATCAACTGGCAGGTCACCTGCGCCGACATCCTGGCGCTGGCGCGCGGCCCGTCGGGTACATTGATGGCGTCGATGCCCGCATCCCGGCACATCTTCGACCCGGCGATCTCCTTTGCCGCATCCACGCCCCGCGGCGGCAGAATCTCGACAAATGCCACAAACTTGCCCGACGCTATCTTCGCCCCCAGCCCCGACTTCCGTTCCGCGGGCATCGCCGGCATCGCCTCGGCCCTGGCTTGCGGCGATTCGACGGTCACCTGGATCGACTTGTGGCCCGGTTGCAGGCTCCTGGCCTCGCCCTTGATGCTCTTGATGTGCTCCGGCGTGGTGCCGCAGCAGCCGCCCACGATCTTCACCCCCGCCCAGATCATCCGCCGGGCGTACTGAGCCAGATACTCGGGCGAACTCAGATAGATATTGCGCCCTTCCACCTTCGTCGGATGGCCCGCATTGGGCATCGCCGACAACGGCTTCTTCGTGTAGAGCATCACCTTTTCGAGCGTTTCCAGGGTGGCCTTGGGTCCGACTGAACAGTTGATGCCCACCACGTCGGCCGGCGAGGCGTCCAGGAACCTGGCGAAGGTCTCCGTGTCGGTGCCATCGTGCAGATAGCCGAAATCGTCAATCGTCAGGTGGGCCACCAGCACCATCTGCTTGCCGGCCACCTCCCGCGCCGCTTCCAACGCCTCCCGCATCTCCGCCATCGAGGAGATGGTTTCAAGGACAATCAGATCGGCGCCCGCATCCACCAGCGATTCCGCCTGTTCCCTATACGACTCCCTGGCCTCGGCGAACGAGGTCGCCCCCAGCGGTTCCAGATGCACGCCCAGCGGTCCCATCGCCCCGGCGACAAACACGCCCGGCTTGCCCTCGGCGGCCTCTTTCGCCAGTTTCACGCCGGCGCGGTTGATGGCCTCCACCTTGTCCGCCATGCCGTAGTTGGCCAGCCTCAGCCGCGTGGCGCCGAACGTGTTGGCCTCGATGATCTCGGCGCCGGCCTTGATGTACTCCTCATGGATCTCTTTCACCAGCGAGGGTGCGCTCAGGTTCAATTCGTCGAAACAGCGGTTGATGAACACTCCGCGCGAGTAGATCATCGTGCCCATCGCGCCGTCGGCCACGATCACCCGGTCCTGAAGCTTGTCCCTGAATTCGGCGGCTCTTGATTTGAAGCTCATTCGTTCTTTCCCGGACCTATCTCTGGCATTGGCCGCAGAAGTAAGTCGAGCGCCCCGCCTGGGCGATGCGTCTGACGGCTCTGCCGCAGGCCAGGCACGGTTCGCCTTCTCTTCCATAAACGGCGGCGGGGAAATTCTCGCCCTCCGTGAAGCCCCCAGGCTCGGAATAGGCCCGTAAAGCAGAGTCTAGCGCACTGCCCAGAATCCCAACAATGGCCCCATGCAGACGGGAGATTCGCCCGCAAGAGATCCGCCGGGCTTCACGCCTCGGGTCGATCCTGGCCTCGAACAGCGCTTCGGCGGCATAGATATTGCCCAGACCCGTCACCGCCCGCTGGTCCATCAGGAACGGTTTCACCGGCTTGCGCGACAGCCGCATCCGCCGCAGCAGGTGTTCGAACGTAAACTCGGCGGAAAGCGGCTCAGGGCCAAGTTCGCTGAACAGCTCCGCCTCCTCGCCGGCCTCGTGAAATGAGACCCGCCCCAGCGCCCGCGCATCGTCCAGAACCATCGCCCTGCCGTCTTCAAATTCGAACCACGCCCGCACGGTGGATGCTCGCAGCCTCGCATCCGGGATCACGGTCAGGTTGCCGGTCATCTTCAGATGGACGCGCAGAAATCCGCCGCCGTCCAATCGAACCAGGAGGTGCTTCCCGCGCCTGTCGATCCTCTCGACCACTCGCCCGATCGAACTCTCCGCGCCCTTCGCCGTCGTCGGGCGGAACTGCCCGCAACCCACGATTCGCACACCCTCAACCATCGGCCTCAACCTCGCGGCCACCGCTTCGACTTCCGGCAACTCAGGCATCGCCTACAGGATCTCCACGTCCACCGGCGAACCCAGCGCCAGCCCCAGCGCCCTTGCCGCGCTGCCGCAATTCACCGACAACTCCACGCCGCCGTGGCTGCCGGCCAGCGCGATCACTTCGCCCGGCTTGCCTGCCCCATAAGCCGCCGACAGCCCGGCAATCTGCTGGAACCCGGCTTTGAAGACCGCCGGCCTCGCCAGCAGATCCGGCACGCCTGCCGGCGTCAGGTTGGTGATGAGGTTGCCGAAACGGTCCACGTGAACCACCTCGCCCGTCCAGAACCGCTTGCCCGTCCGCACCGGCTCCATCGACCCAAGATAGGTCGCATCGCCCACCTCCCGGCCCGCCGCGGCGAACCTCCCGCCCGACGCCAGCCGCGCCGCGGCGGGCGCGAACACGTCACGGCCATGAAACGTGGCGCTGACGTCCTTCAGCATCCAGCCCCGATTGGCGAGCTGGCGGACCTTGGCCTTTTCCATCCGGACGATATCGGACAGCAGCCCGTTATCCGGCCCGATGAAAAAATGCCCCGCGGCCTCCACCGCCAGCGCCCGTCTCTCCGTCCCCACGCCCGGATCCACCACCGCCACATGCACCGTCCCCTTCGGAAACCACCGCCAGCTTTGCCCCAGCACCCAGCGGCCCTGCCTCACCTGCTGCGGCAAGATGTCATGCGTGATGTCAACCACCCGGACCTCCGGCGCGATCGACGCAATCACGCCCTTCATGACGCCGGCGAAGTTGTCTGCCGTGCCGAAGTCGGTCAGCAGCGTCACGATGCCGGATCTCGACGGGGTTCGGAGTGATTTCGCCATGTCCTGTTACCATCATAGTGAGAGGCGCCGCCGCGGCATCGAGGGCATCCGCCCGGCCGCCGCTTCCAACGCAACGCCCATGCGCTACTATTTCGACCACAACGCATCCACGCCCGTCTCGCCCGAGGCCATGGACGCCTTCACTCAAACCGCCCTCGCCTCGTTCGGCAACCCGGCCTCGATCCACGCCGACGGCCAGGCCGCCCGCCGGGCCGTGGAAGACGCGCGCCGCGATGTCGCCCAGCTTCTCGGCTGCCAGCCCAAGGAGGTCACCTTCGTCAGCGGCGGCACCGAATCCGACAACCTCGCGCTTTTCGGCATCGAGGCCCGCCATCTGGTGATCTCTCAAATCGAACACCCGGCGGTGCTCGAAGCCGCGTCCGAACTCGAACGCCGCGGCGCGCGCCTGACTCGCGTCGCCGTGGATTCCCACGGCATCGTCGATCTCGACGCCATCCGCCAAGCTCTCGCCGGCGGCGCCGACCTGGTCTCCATCATGCACGCCAACAACGAAACCGGCGCCATCCAGCCCATCGCCGAAATCGCCAACTTGGCGCACGCGGCCGGCGCCACGGTCCACTCCGACGGCGTGCAGGCCGCCGGCAAAGTCCATCTCGACATGGCCGCCCTCGGCGTCGATCTGTACTCGATCACCGGCCACAAATTCGGCGGCCCCAAGGGCGCCGGCGCCCTCTTTGTCCGCGAGGGCGTCAAGCTGAAGCGCATGCAGTACGGCGGCCGCCACGAGCGCGAACGCCGCCCCGGCACCGAAAATGTACCCGGCATCGCCGCCCTGGGCGCGGCGGCGAAGTGGCAGCACGAAAACGGCGCCGCCGAACGCGCCCGTCTCGGCGAACTGCGCGGCCGGCTCGAACAATCGATCCTGACCCGCATCGCCGCCGCCACGGTAAACTGCGCCGCCGCTCCCCGCACCCCCAACACGTCGAACATCGCCTTCGACGGCCTCGACGGCGAAGCCCTGGTCATCGCCTTGGACCTCGCCGGTTTCTCCATCGCCACCGGCGCGGCCTGCTCGTCGGGCGCGGTGAACCCCTCGCACGTGCTCACTGCCATGGGCCTGTCGCGCGATCAGGCCAAGTCGTGCCTCAGATTCTCGCTCGGCCGAACGAACACTGCCGGACAGGTCGACGCGCTGGTTGACGCCCTGGTAAGCGCCGTCGCCCGGCTGAGAAAGCTGGCCCCGTAAAATGGCAGCCGGCCTTATCGCCGTCGCCATGTCGGGCGGGGTGGATTCATCCGCCGTCGCCGCCATGCTTAAGTCGGAAGGACACAATGTCGTCGGCCTCACCATGCAGCTTTGGAACCAGCGCCGCCTGCCCGAGGTCCAGGCCGAAGGCCCCACGGGCCGCTGCTGCTCGCTCGACGACGTCTACGACGCCCGCGCCGTCGCCGCCCACATCGGCATCCCGCACTATGTCCTGAACTTCGAACAGCGCTTCGAAACCGATGTCGTCAAGCCGTTCGTCGAGGACTACCTCGCCGGCCGCACCCCCATCCCCTGTACGCTCTGCAACAACCACATCAAGTTCGACCAGTTCATCGCCACTGCCGAGGGCATCGGCGCCAAGTCCATCGCCACCGGCCACTACGCCCGGCTCGATTTCGACTCCTCGCTCAACCGCTACCGTCTGCGCCGCGGCGTGGACCAGTCAAAGGACCAGACTTATTTCCTGTTCGGCCTCACCCAGGAACAACTGGCGAAAACCACCTTCCCGCTCGGCGCGATGGTGAAGCCCGAAGTCCGCTCGCTAGCCGCCCGGCTGGGCGTGCCCACGGCCGGCAAGGGCGACAGCCAGGAGATCTGTTTCGTCCCCAACGGCGACTACGCGGCCTTCATTGATGCCTACTTCCGCGAACAGGGCATCGAATCCCAGGAGGCCGCCGGCGAGATCGTCGACACATCCGGCAAGCCCGTCGGCGCTCATGCAGGCGTCCACCACTTCACCGTCGGCCAGCGCAAAGGCCTCGGCATCGCCCGGCCCGAGCCGCTTTACGTCATCGCCACCGAACCCGTCGCGCGGCGCGTCATCGTCGGTTCGAACGACGAATTGCTCAGAGACTCCCTCGTCGCCGCCCGCGTCAACTGGGTCTCGATCCCGCCCATCGAAACCGAACGCCGCGCCGAGGTCAAGATCCGCTACAAACACTCCGCCGCACCGGCCGTGCTGGTTCCGGCGGACCATCCGTCCACCGTCAGCGTCCGTTTCGACTCTCCGCAACGCGCCGTCACGCCCGGCCAGGCGGCCGTCTTCTACGATGGCGACACCGTTCTCGGCGGCGGCTGGATAGAATAGCGGATCGGGTGCCGCGCTCAACTTTCAGGAACCGCGTCGAGTCAATCGCCGTCCGAACGGTACTGTTCAAGCTGCGCTTCATGCCCCGGCCGGCCGCCGAACGCGCCGCCTATGCGCTGCTCCGTCTGGTGGACCTGCTCGTCCCCAAACTCCGCCGCGTGGCCATGCGCAACCTCGAACTCGCCTGCCCGGAGTTGCCCGCATCGGAGCGCCCCCGCCGGGTGAACGGGTGTTTCCGGTCCCTGGCGCGGGTCCTCACCGCCCTCGCCAAATTCCCTGACATCAACCATTCCAACGTCCACCGTTGGATTCGCTACGAGGGCTATGAACACTTCGAAAACGCCCTGAAGCGCGGCAAGGGCGTCATCTTCGCCACCGCCCACCTGGGCAACTGGGAACTCTCGGCCTTCGCCCATGCCCTCATGAGCCAGCCGATGTCGTTCGTCGTCCGCCCGCTCGACAACCCGCTGCTCGACTCGCTGGCCACGCGCCTGCGCCAGATGTCGGGCAACGTGGTCATCGGCCGCAACGGCATTCTGCGGCCTATCCTCCGCGCCCTCCACGCAAACCGCGCCGTCGGCATCCTCGCCGATCAGAACGTCGCCCTGGACGAGGGCGTCTTCGTCGATTTCTTCGGCCGCAAAGCCTGCGTCGATTCCGGCCTCGCCCGGCTCGCCGCCCGCACCGGCGCCGCCGTCATCCCCGGCTTCGCCGTCTGGTCACAGGCCGAACAGCGGTTCATTCTCAGGTTCTACCCGCCCCTGGAGATCACCGGCGACGAGATCCAGGACACGCAATCGGTCCAGTCCGCACTCGAACGCGCCATCCGCCAATACCCGGATCAATGGCTCTGGATCCACCGCCGCTGGAAGACCCGTCCGCCCGGCTCGCCGCCGCTCTACGACGTCTGACGCGGCTCCTCGAAGCAAATCTCCTCGATCTGGAACGCCTTCTTCTGCCCCACCGGCAACACCTGGCCCTTGTACTTGTGGCTGCCGTTCACCATCATCTCCAGTTGCTTGCCCACCAGGTGGTCAAACCACAGCACATCGCCCTCGCCGAGCGACAGCATCTCCTCCACCGTCATCTTCGGCCCCGTCAGCCGCGCGTCCATCTTCACCCTGGACGGCTGCAGCAACGACCACATCCGCGCCCGCTCGTCGGCGTTGGACTCCGACTTGCGCACCGACCACTGCTGGTCGAACTTCTGCCGCAGCATCTTGATGATGATCGACGGAATACCCAGGTTCATCATCCCCGACACATCGCCCAGCCGGATCTCGATGCTCACCGCCACCACCGCTTCGTTCGGCGCCAGCACCTGCAGCAACTGCGGCTCGGTTTCATGAGCGTCGATCGTGAAGTTGATCTGCGTGATCGGCGCCCACGCCTCCTTCAAGTCGTGCAGAATAATCCGGAAAACGCCATCCAGGATGCTCTGCTCGATCTCGGTGATCTCCCGCTCCACCTTGTAGACGCTCTTGCCCGACCCGCCCAGCAGCATCTCCAGCACCGGGAACACCGTGCTCGGGTTCAGCTCCAATATGGCGCTGCCGTCGTACGGCTTCATGTTCAGGCTGACAATGCAGGTCGGCGCCGGCAGGCACTGCGAGAACTCAAGGAACGACAACTGCTCCACCGAAACCAGATTCACAATCACATATGCCCTCAAATACGCCGACAAGCTCGACCCCAGGCTCCTGGCAAAGTTGTCGTGCAATAGGTGGATCGACCGAAGCTGGTCTTTCGCAATCCGGTCCGGCCGCCGGAAATCGTAGGGCTGCGCCCGCTGCGCCGGATCGTCGGTGTGCAGAGTGCTTTGCGCTTTGCGAAATACTGAGTCGATCTCGTCCTGTGACAATACTCGGTCGGTCGGCATGCTTACCTTCCATCGGCACACCGCGGCCGAAGTTCCATAGCGTCATTTACTTACACCCAAGCAGGCCCAGGGGAATACGCCTTTTCTACCCCTCCGCTAATATGGTTTCAGGTCCCCGCCTTGCAACGAGTCTTCATCCGCAACTTCGGCTGCCGCGCCACTCAGGCCGACGGAGCCGCCCTGGAAGGACTGCTCGAGGGTCACGGCCTGGAAGTCTCATCGGTTGCCGAGGCCGATCTCGTGATCCTAAATACCTGTACGGTCACAAGCGAGGCCGACGCCGATGTCCGCAAGTCGATCAACCGCGTCCGGCGCGAAAACCCCGAAGCCCGCATCCTGGTCACCGGCTGCTACGCCCAGCGCGCGCCCGAGCAACTCAGCCAGTTGCCCGGCGTCACCTGGGTGGTCGGCAACTCGCACAAAACAAAGATCCCAGAGATCCTCTCAGACCACTACCACGGCCAGATCCACGTCGGCGACATCCTCCAAACCTCGGAGTTTCTCTCCTCGCCCGTCGATGACGCCTTCGGCGGCAGGACCCGCCCGAACCTCAAGATCCAGGACGGTTGCTCGAATGTCTGCTCGTTTTGCATCATCCCGTCGGTCCGCGGACCCAGCCGTTCCATGGCTGTCGAGCAGGTCATCCGTCAGGTCCGCTCGCTGGCCCGCAACTACCGTGAAATCGTCCTCACCGGCATCAATCTGGGCCGCTGGGGCCGCGAACGCGGCTTCCTGACCGCGCGCCGGATGCGGTTCGCCGATCTGCTGCGCGTCCTGCTCGACCAAACCAGCGTCGAACGTCTCCGCATCAGTTCCATCGAGCCGATGGACCTCTCCGGCGACCTCATCGAACTCATCGCCTCGGAGCCGCGCATCGCCCGCCACATCCATGCCCCGTTGCAATCGGGTGCAGACACAGTCCTAAAACGGATGAAGCGCCGCTACCGTGTCCGCCACTACGAAGACCGCCTCCTCAAAGCCCACGCGCTCATGCCCGAAGCCGCTTTCGGAGCCGACGTGATGACCGGCTTCCCCGGCGAGACCGACGACGAATTCCGCCAAACCTATGATTTCATTCAGCGGATGCCGTTCACTTATCTCCACGTCTTCACCTACAGCGAAAGGCCTGGCACCCCTGCCTCTGCCCTGCCCCAAGTTCGTTTGGCGGAACGCAAACGCCGCACCCGCCTGCTCCGCCAGCTCGCCGATACCAAGAATCTTACGTATCGCGAGCGCCAGATCGGCCTCCGCCTGAGCGCCGTGACCATGGAAAACGGCGTCGCCCTGACGACAAACTACCTGCAAATCCAGCAGGCCCGGCCGCGCCCTTCCAACCACCTTGTCGATCTCGAAATCGGCGCACTCACCCCCGACGGGCTCGCCGAAGCCAGCCCGTTCCGCTTTCTGTAGAAAGAAGGGTCAGGACGCCGTCAACGGGGCCTGCTTTTCGTCCGGCAGATTGCTCAGCGCCGGCAGGGCGCGTCCGGCTGTCCGGTAAGCCTCCAGCAGCGCGCCCGCGGCCGGGCCGAAGTCGGGCGGACCCACCTGGCTCGTCGAATTCGACCCCGTCAACGTCTGGAACCGCTCCAGCACCGCCTTGATCCTGAACACCCCGCCGACCCACGAAATCCGCGCCGCCTCGTTGTCGCCGAACAGCATCCGCCGGCACGCCGACGACGATGCGGCAAGCTGCTGCGCGGCCACCGACAGCAGGTCGCCGGCAATGATGTCGCCCTCGTCCGCCGCTTTCTCAATCAGCGGCGTCAGCCTGGCCACTCTGTCGCGCGGCCATTCGGGCGTATAGAACTTGTGCAGCAGTTCATTGGCGTTGCGCGCACCGCCGGCTTCCAGCAACAGGTCGCGCAGCGCCGTCTTCGGGCCCCAGCCTTCGTCCATGCGCAGCGCTGCCCTCAGCGCCTGCCGGACCAGATCGAATCCGCCGCCCTCGTCGCCGAAGATGAACCCCCAGCCGCCCACGCGCCCCGTCTTGCCCTCGGCGTTGCGGCCAAAGCTGATCGACCCCGTCCCGCCTATCGTGATCACGCCCGGCGCGCCGCCGGTGGCGCCGGTCAGCGCGATCATCCCGTCGTGGGTGACGAAGCGGTGTTTAATCGGCAGGATCTCGGCGACGATCGCATCCTTGTCCGCCGGACCTCCGGAAAAGCCCAGGCAGGCGCCTTCGAACGGAGAATCGGGCTCGAGACCCGCGGCGCGGCGCGCTTCGCCCACGCACTGCGCCATCACGCGGATGAACTTCGCCCTGGCCTCGGACGCCGCCACGTGGTTGCACGGGCCAGACCGCCCAGTGCCCAGGACGCGGCCCGTCTCGTCGGCGATCAGCGCTGTTGTGGAGGACTGCCCTCCGTCGACACCGAGAAAGAGGTGAGACATGCTTGTTCCAGTCTATACAGCCTCATGCCGCTTTCGGCGCCGGCCTCCCTAATGCCCCACAGATCGGCTTTCGTTTCAAAGTCCTTGGCGTAGGGGTTTCCTTCAGGCACAACCAGATAGCCCACGCCCTCGCGCAGAAGCTCGCGGGTCGCCAGGCAACGCAATCCTAGTGGAGGCGCAAGCGAGATGATCTTCGGTTCCCCCGCCAACACCGTCCACCGGCCCGATTCGTCGACTCCTTCCACTTGCAGCCGGGCCGGATGATGGTCCGGCGAAGCTTCAATGACGACGGCATCCATCTCCATCAACCGCGGGAATTCAACCGAAACCCACATCCCCGGACGCAGCCAGCGCCAGGCTCGCCAGCGCGTCACCGGGTTGCCGTCGAATGCCTCATGCAAGCGCCATGGAGCGTCCGAAGCGCGCAGTCTCCACGCACTCGACGACGGGATCTCCCGACCTCCATCGAGAATCCGCATCTCCGTCATCGCCCACAGGTGGCGCGTTCCGCCGGGCGTCGTTTGCACCACCCTCACCTGCGATAACTTGCGCCGCGGGAAGCGGTATTCGAGCAGCCGGACACCCTGGAAGTTCGGATCGGTCGCGACATACAGCCGGTCCCGCAGCCGCTCGCCCTTGGCGCTCTGATAGTCCACGATGATGGTCCGGTCAGTATAGGCCTCCGCAAGTCCCGCCAGCGTGAAGACCGTCGCCCCGGCCGGCGTCGCATTCTGGACCATTCGGGCGATCCGGTATTCCGGCGAAACGCGGGCCAGGTAGGCCTCGCGGCTCTCCAGCCCCAGGGCTGCGCGCCAAGGGATGTTCGGGATGTGCCACGAGAACGAGGGGTGCAGCCGGTTGATCACCGGCGGCGCGCCGGTCACCGCGTGAAACAGCAGCGCCAGCGCCAGCACTGGCGTTGCCGCTCTCGCCGGCACGGCCATGGCCAGCGCCAGCGACAACAGCGGCAGCGCCGGCAGCAGGAACCTTGTCCCGATATTCAGCGGATAGGTTGAAGCATAGACCAGCGCGGCCAGCAGGATGCGCCGGCCGAGGGCGAACCTCGCGGCAAACAGCGCCAGCGGGCTCAGCAGAAAGACCGGACCCAGGTGCCCGCTCAGGCCCTCCCCTTGAACAGCAACCATCATCGGCAGGCGCCAGTAGCTTTCCACGCCTGGATACATCTTGAGCCAGGCGGTGTAGTCCTGCTCGAACGAGATTGTGATGAACGGGTTCGGGAACCAGGCGTTGAACAGCGGCGACAGCGGATTCCAGTACTGAATCCAGTTCCTGAGCACCCAGGGCAGAATCAGCACCGTGGCGGCCGCGGCGCATGCGATGAGCGGTTTCAGCACCGGCGCCTTGGCCCGGCGCAACGCCAGGAACAGCATCAGCAGCGCCATCGGCAGGGCCACGATGGCCGTGTACTTGGCTGCGTAGGCGCCCCCGGCGAGGATGCCGAGCAAAACCGCGCCTTGAATCGCCGGCTTATCGCGCTGGATCTCGGCCACATAGAACAGCGCGAACAGGATCGCCGTCAGTGCCACGTCGATGTAGGCCGAGGCCCCGTCGATCGCCGCCACGGGCGAGGCGAACACCAGCAGCGCCGCGGCAACGCCGGCGCCGGGAAGGCCGTACCGGCGGCCAAAGGCAACGATCATCAACGGCAGCGTCAGCAGAAAGATGCAGTGGGTGAACGCGGCGGCCGAATGACGGCCAAACGCGTAGGCGTGCAGGAACAGCAGGTCGACGCCCTGCGAAAGGTGGGCGTACATGTGGTCGGGCATGGGGAAAAACCCGTGCCCGCGATAGAACTTGTCCATCACCCCAAGGTGGTAACTGGCCCCGTCTGGGCTGTGCTCCGGCGCCAGCGCCCACACCACCGCGTAGATTGCATATGGGACATAAACCCCGAGGAAAACCCGTTTCCAGAACTTGGGCAGCCGCGGCAGCGCCGCCTTCGCGCCTCTCAACGCGCCGGATCGCCAGGCATACAACAGCACCGCCGCGCCCACCGCCAGCAACACCCCGTCATAAATCGCCTGGACCGTCCCCAGCGCAAACATCACCAGCCCCAGCAGCACCGACCCGGCGGCGAAACCCAGCAGGTGCTCCTCTTCGCGGTACAGCTTCAGCCGCAGCCGCGACAGCAGAATCCGGCCCATCGCCCACGCCACCGCGCATGTGAACAACGCTCCAAACAGGATGGAAAACAGCTTCGGCATGGCGCTTCTCTATTGCACAAACCCCGCTGAGGTCAGGATGAACGCCAGGCGCTCGCCGCCTCCCGGTGGCGGCCAAGTCTTGCTGGCGCTGAAGACGACCTTCACCGGTTGGCCGGCTGCGACAGATCCGTCGGCGATCTCCCACTCCACGGTCCGCGTCTCGGGCTTGTCGAAATCGATTGCGTGTGGCGGCCCGCCGTCGATGCTCACCTCGATGCGCACCGGCCCGGTTTGCGGAAACGTCATGTCGGCGATGGCAAGTTCGGTTCTGAACTTCAGCCCGCGCGAGACGGGAACCCGGAACCGCAATTGCACCTCCTGCCCGCACCAGCGCCAGGAATCGCCCCCCTGGTCCAGCACCCCCGAGACGATGTGGTTGGCCGCCCCCGGAGCGCTCATCGACGTGAAATGAGCCAACTCGCCCGGCGCGATCATGCGCGCCGCCGGACGCGCCGCCGCCGGCGAATAATAGTCCGGCTGTCTCGAACACGAAGCCGGCAACAGCAGTGCGGCAATCGCGCAGTATCGCATCGTCAACAGGGTGTCTTGTCCTCCGCGTAACAAAGCTGCTCGACCGGACACTCGAAGCATCGCGGCTGGCGCGCCTTGCACAGCTCGCGCCCGAACAGAATGATCTGGTGCGAAAACCGGATCCAGCGCTCCTGTGGCAGGATCTTCACCAGATCGCGCTCGATCTTCACCGGGTTGTTTTCCCTGGTCAGATCCAGCCGCGCGCTGATGCGCCCGACGTGCGTATCCACCACCACGCCCGACGCGATGCCGAACGCCGTGCCCAGCACCACGTTGGCCGTCTTGCGGGCGCAGCCGGGCACGGTGAGCAGGGTCTCGATGTCGCGCGGGATCTCGCCGCCAAACTCCTCCTGAATCTTGCGCGCCGCGCCGATGATACTCTTGGCCTTGTTGTTGAAAAACCCAGTCGAGTGGATATCCTTGGCGAGTTCGGCCTGGCTGACAAACGCGAAATCGGCCAGCGCCGGGTACTTCCTGAACAGCCCCGGCGTCACCTTGTTCACCCGCTCGTCGGTGCATTGCGCCGACAGAATCGTCGCCACCAGCAACTGCCAGGCGTCACCGTGGTGGAGCGCGCAGGTGGCCGTGGGATACCGCGCGTCGAGAGCGGTGAGGATGGCCGAAAGCCGGGCCTGTTTGCCGGCCGCCGTGCGCGGGCGTTTGGGCTTGGTCATACCGTATTCAATGGGCGTCGGAGGGGCCTCAAGCCCGCTCACTCAGTCATGTTAGCACCCGGTACCAAGCCGGTTCTCTTCGTGACCGCGGCTTCGTTGCTGGCCGCGCTAACCACGGCTCCGCTCTATATCTGGAGCGGACCTGAAGCCGTCTACGCGTCGCCGCCCTGGGTCCACCACATCACCGCCATCGCCCTGCATCTGGCCTGCGGCTGGCTCGCCCTGGGCGTCTACGATCGCCTGTTGCCGGCGCGTTCAGCCCTGATTGCCGTGGCGATCTTCCTGCTGCATCCCGCCCAGGTAGAACCCGTCGCCGCGGCTGAGGGTCTGCGCCCGCTCATCGCCGCTCTGGGCGCGCTCGCCGCCTGGCGCCTTTTTGTCGCGGGACGCCTTTGGATCGCCGCGGCGGTCTCGGCGGCGGCATCGTTTGTCCACATCGGCGCGGCCGGCCTCCCGCTGGCGCTGATGGCCCTTGAATGGGGGATGCAGCGGCGGCGTCAAACGGCCTTGCCCCTCGCTCTGATGGCCGTGGCCTCGGCGGCATCGCTCACCCTGCGCGGCGGCGTTTCATTCGACTTTTTTGCCCGCCAGGGCGTCGCCCTGCTGCGCGCCCTGTGGGTCTTCATGATCCCCATCGGACTCGCCCCCGTGCCCGGCGTCGAAGCCCCGCCGCTGGCCGCCTCTCTGGCCTGGGGCGTCATCGTGGTGCTCGCCATCCTGTCCCTGCGCGGCGTCCGGGCGGCACAGGAAGGCTACTGGCTGCTGGCCGCCCTGCTGCTGGCCCTGCCCGAGTTCTCGGCCTTCGCTACGGACGACATGGCTTCAGGCCGCCGCTTCTACCTGCCCCTGGCCGCCGCCGCTTCACTCGCCGGACTTGCTCTGCGAAAGACGCCGAAACCGGTCCTGGCCCTTCTGGCCACACTATTCGCCGCCATCACGCTCTCCCAAACCCTGATGTGGCGCAATGAAACGTCGCTGTGGATGGAATCGGCCCGCATGTCGCCCGGCGAACTTCGCCCCCGCCTGGAACTCGCCCGGCTGCTCGCGCCCGCTCAGACCGTCGAACTCATGGAAGACACCCTCGAAGGCCACCCCGGCGACATCCGCGTCCTGGCCGCTCTGGCGCACACCTACAGCCGGGCCGGCCGTTACGAAGATGCCCGGCGCACGATGGAATCCGCCCTTCGCCTTGCGCCCTGCTCGCGCGGCGTCCGCGACGCGGCTCGTCTGCTCGGACTGAACGCATTGCCGCCCTGCCCGTCTACTTCGGCGCCGTGATCTCGAACGACGCCTTCATGAACTGCCAGTCCGGCAGTTCGTAGACGCGCTTGGCCGTCTTGATCGGCACTTCCATCTCCTTGACGTCATAGGCCCCGACATCGCCCACCTTGGCGTCAAACACCGAAAGCGGAGCATCGCCCGGAGCCGCGGCCGTTGTCGTCAGCGTCACCCTCAATCCCACGCCCGCCAGGTCCGCCGCCGAATGGTTCACCACCGAGAACCGCAGGCTCACCTTCTTGTCGCTCTCTATCAGCCGCAACGCGGCAAGCTCCAGGTGCTTCTGATACGGATGGCCGGCGATCGCCTGTTCGCCCGGAGTCTCCAGCGTCGACGACGCCGGTGTATCTGTGCCATTCCGGCTGCCGACATACTTATATAGCCCGAACAATCCGCCGCCCAGCACAACGATCGCCAGCACCGCGCCCAGCCACGGCGGCATCCGCTTCTTGTTGTTTGCACCGATGTAATAGACCTCCTGCTGGCCCGGCTGTGGCGGCGCGGAATAGGCCTGCGGCGGCGGCGCCCATGCGGACGGCGCATCCATCAATGGTGTGGGCGGCGGTGCCTGCTGCGCTACCGGCGGCGGCGCGTAAGCCGGCTGCGGCGGCGGCGCATAGGCAGGCTGTGGCGGCGGCGCGGCATAGGCAGGCTGTTGAGGCGGAGCCCCATAGGCGGGCTGCTGAGGCGGAGCCCCATAGGCGGGCTGATGGGGCGGCGGGGCCTGAGGCGGATAGGCAGGCGGCGGGGCCTGCGGCGGATAGGCCGGCGGCGGGGCCGCTTGCGGCCGCACGGGCGGTGGAGCGGCGGCCCGTCCCTCCCGCTCCGCGCATCGCGGGCACTCGGCATAACTCGGAAGCACTTCGCCTCCGCACTTCGGACAGATCCAGGTAAACATGGCAGGGTTCTTGTTACTAGTCTATCGATGCTTGCCGGGCCGCCGCAGTTACGCGATCCGGTACTTCTCAATCTCGCCCGGCCGGAATTCGACGCCGAAGCCCGGCGCCGTCCGCGGCTCGATGTAGCCGTCCACCGCCTTCATCGGCTCGGCCAGCACGCTGTCAAACATCTTCACGCCGCTCTCGGCGATGAAATACTCAATGAAAACGCAGTTCGGGATCGACGCGCAAAGTTGCGTATGGAAATCCCAGTTGTAATGCGGCGCCACCGGAATGTCCACCGCCGCGGCGTGATGCGCGATCTTCAACCACTCCGACACGCCGCCGCAGACCGTCGCATCCGGCTGCACGATATCGGCCGCGCCGGTCTCCATCAGTTCCGCGAACGCCCAGCGCGTCGCTTCCAACTCGCCCGTCGCCACCGGCACGTCCAGCGCTTCGGCGATCCGCCGCATCGCCGACAGATTGTCCGCCCGCACCGGCTCCTCGATCCAATACGGATGAAACTCCTCCAGCCGCCGCATCGCCGCCACGGCCTCGGCCGACGACTTCCACCCGCCGTTGGCGTCCAGCAGAATGTCCACCGTATCTCCAAAGGCCCGCCGCACCGCGCCCACGCGCGCCGCGTCCTCGGCGGCGCTCAACTTGCCCACCTTCAGCTTGATGGCGTCAAATCCCTTCTCAAACACTTTGCCCGCTTCCCTCACCAGATCGTCGATGGTCTGGCCGTCGCGGTAGTAGCCGCCCGTCGCATAGCAGCGCAGCCGTTCGGAATGCACGCCCAGCAGGTCTTTCACCGGCATTCCGGCGGCCTTGCCCCTGATGTCCCACAGCGCGATATCGATCGCCGAAATCGCCCGCAGCGCCGCCCCGCGCCGGCCGGCCTGAATCGACTGGCGGTACATTTCGGCCCACAGCCTCTCGGTCTCAAACGCGCCCGCGCCCAGCAGGATTGGCTTGTAGATGCGCTCGACCAGTTCGATCATGGCCACCGAACCGTCGTAGCCCAGCGTGAAGCCCGTGCCCTCGATGCCGGTGTCCGTCGTGATGGTCACGATCAAATGGTCGCGGTGGGTGATCAACCTCACAGCGTCGGCCACCGGCGCGGGCAGCGGAATCGAGATGGCAATCGCGTCCACGGATCGAATCTTCATACCGTTACGATAATGTCATGGAATTCGTCCTCCGGCGCAGACCCGCCCATCGCCGGCTGGCCGTCTTTCCCGGCGCCTTCAACCCGCCCACCCGCGCCCACGAGGCCATGGCCCTGGCCGCCCTCGCCCACGCCGACGAAGTCGTGCTCACCCTCGCCGCGCGCATGCCCCACAAACAGATGGCCGCGGACGAGGCCGCCCGGCGGCTGGAATGGATGCGCCTGTTGGCCGATTGCGACGAGCGCGTCTCAGTGGCCGTCAGCGACGGCGGGCTGTTCGTCGAAATGGCCCGCGAAGCCCGCGCTGCATCAGGCGTCGATGAAGTCAGCATCGTCTGCGGCCGCGACGCCGCCGAACGCGCCATCGCCTGGGACTACGGCGACGCGCCAGCCTTCAGCGAACAGTTGCGCGAGTTCTCAATGCTGGTCGCCCCGCGCATGGGACACATCGAAGTCACAGGACCACTCATCGAACGCGTCACCCTTCTCGATCTCGATGAAAAGTTGCAGTCGCTCTCATCCACCGAAGCCCGGCGGCTCATCGAAGCGGGCGCACAGTGGCACGATCTCGTTCCCGAACGAATCGCCGAACAGCTTCGATCGCTTGGCGAGCCGCTGGCGTGAGCCAGCGGTAAATCCGTCGTCTTGGCGCGCCGCTGGCCTGAGCTTCGTCTACCCGATCTGGCCGTACAGCCCGATCGCCGGATCGCCTTCAATCAACTGCGGCGCCACCGAAAACAGATGCTTCAGATACGGCGTGGCCAGGTGCTCGTCCAGCGCCTGCTTCGACGTCCACTTCTCGAAGAACAGGAAGCTGCCGGGCTTGCCTTGCTCTTCATGCAGGTCGTACTGCACGCAGCCGGCTTCGGCGCGCGTCGGCCCGATCAGGCCCATCAGCGTCTTGCGCAGTTCGTCTTCCTTGCCCGGCTTGGCCGTCATCCGCGCGGCCACGATCAACAGATTGTCTGCCATGACAGATAGCCTATCTCAGCTCGCGGATGCGGAGGTCTTTGTAGCGGATCTTCAACTCGTCGCGTGAATGAAGCTGCAAGGCGATGTGGCCCTTCATCCCGGCCCGGCGCTTCTGATGCGCCTCATCGTTGAGCACGGCGGTCAGGTCGGCGTCGGTGATCGTCACGCCGTTCACCACGGTCTTGATGTGGCCGCCCTTGCAGGTGATCGAGATGTCGTTCCAACCGTCGGCATTCCACTTCCACACCTTCGGACCCTGCTCCGGCGCGATCTCCCAGTTCTTCAACGACGGATAGATCCACCGCCGCGCCTCGTAGGTTTCGTCATAGACCAGCCCCACGCGCCACGGCGCCGGCGGATGAATGTCCACCTGCGGACCGTGCAGCCACTCGCGTTCGGCGTCCCAGCGGCTGCGCACCTGCACGCCTGAATTGCCCGTTGATTCCTTGAAACCCATCACCTTCAACTGAAGCTCGAAGTCCGAGAACTCGCGCTCGTGGATCAGCCACACATAGTCGTGGTCCTTGCGGCCGATCGAATCGCACTCGATCACGCCGTCCACGGCCTTCCAGAAGCCCTTGGCCTTATCGGCGGCCTTGGCCTCGACGCGCCAGCCGTTCAGCGTCTTGCCGTCAAACAGGCTCTGCCACGGCTGCGCGGCGCAGGCCGCGGCGAACAGGAGAATCAGACCGGCCACTCGTTTCATTCATCGATCATACGCCGCTGCGATATCGTTGATGGAATCATGCAACGCCGGGCTGTACTTTCGGCTTTCGCGGGCGCGCCCGCCATCCTTCGCGGAGCCGCCGCGCCGCCGCTCAAACTGGCCGTCATCGGACTGGTCCACGGACACGCCGGCGGATTCCTCCGCCGCATCGCCGGACGTGACGGCGTCACGCTCACCGGCGTCTCCGAACCCGACGCCGCCGTCCGGGCACGCTATGCCAAGCAGTTCAAACTCGACGAGGGCATCTTCCACGCCGGCGCCAACCGGATGCTCGACGCCGCCATGCCCGACGCCGTGGCCATCTTCGGCGACACGCTCTCCCACCTCGCCGCCGTCGAGGTCTGCGCCGAACGCAAACTGCCCTGCATGATGGAGAAGCCGCTGGCCGTTTCCATCGACCACGGCCGCAAGATCCAGGCCGCCGCCGCCAAGGCAGGCATCCCGGTCTTCGTCAACTACGAAACCACCTGGTACCGCTCCCACCGCGCGCTCTGGAAGCTCGCAAAGGAAGACAAACGCCTCGGCGCCTTCCGCAAGTTCGTCGTCCACGACGGCCATCAGGGCCCCAAGGCGATCGGCGTCCAGCCGGAGTTCTTCGAATGGCTCAACGACCCGGCCCGCAACGGCGCCGGCGCTCTGTTCGACTTCGGCTGCTACGGCGCCAACCTCTGCACCTGGCTGCTCGACAACCGCCGCCCCAATGCCGTCACCTGCGTCACCCAGCGTCTCCAGCCCGCGATCTATACGAAGGTGGAAGACGAGGCCACCATCGTCGCCGACTATGGCGGATCGCAGGCCATCTTTCAGGCCTCGTGGAACTGGCCCTTCAGCCGCAAGGACATCGAAGTCTACGGCGAATCCGGCTACGCCATCGCGCTCGACCCCGTCCGCCTGCGCACCCGCATCGGCAAGGAGCCGGAGCAGACGTCGGAAACTCCAGCCATCCCTTCGCCGGAAGACGGCGAGGTCCCGTACCTCGCCGCCATCGCCCGCGGCCAGATCAAGCCAACGGGTCTCGGATCGCTTGAAAACAACCTCATCGTCACCGAAATCCTCGACGCCGCCCGCCGCTCGGCGCGCGAGGGCCGGACCATCAAACTCTAGTCGGGAGTCCCGGACATGGTAAATCAAATCCGCTCTCTGCGTACACGGTTAACCGTGGCTGTGGCACTGGCGGCGATGGCCGCACAAGGCCAGCAGAACGCCGGCTGGGCCCACTACCACGGCTCGCAGGAGCAGACCCACTATTCCACGCTGAACCAGATCAACACCTCCAACATCGGCAAGCTGAAACTGGCCTGGCGCTGGGATTCCAAGCAGGAGTTCAAGGACTCCGAGATGCAGTCCAACCCGCTCGTCATCGGCGGCGTGATGTATGTGGTGACGCCAAAGCTGAACGTCGCCGCCCTCGACGCGTCGTCGGGCCGCGAACTCTGGCGCTTCGATCCCTGGGACGGCGCCGAGGTCCGCTCAAAGCTGCGCAACCGCGGTCTGACGCACTGGAACGGCCGTCTCTACATCGCCGTCAGGCAATGGATGTACTGCCTCGACGCCAAAACCGGCCGCCCGCTGAACTCGTTTGGTCAGAACGGCCGCATCGACCTGCGCCAAGGCCTCGGCCGTCCCGCCGAATCGCTGAACGTCTCGGTCTCCACGCCCGGCGTGGTCTTCGACGGCAAGCTGATTGTCGGCTCGATCGTGCCTGAAGGACTGCCCTCGGCGCCGGGCGGCATCCGGGCGTTCGACCTCCTCACCGGCAGGCAGATCTGGGCCTTCCGCACCATCCCGCATCCCGGCGAGTTCGGCTACAAGACATGGCCGCCGGACGCCTACAAATCGACGGGCGGGGCCAATTCATGGGCCGGCCTGGCACTCGACGAAAAGCGCGGCCTGGTCTTCGCCGGCACCGGCTCGGCCGCATTCGATTTCTATGGCGCCAACCGCCACGGCGACAACCTCTTCGCCAACTGCCTGCTCGCCCTCGACGCCCGCACCGGCAAGCGCAAGTGGCATTTCCAGTTTGTCCGCCACGACGTCTGGGACCGCGACATCCCCGCCCCGCCCACGCTGCTCGCCATCCGCCGTGGCGGAAAACCGATCGACGCCGTGGCCCAGGCCACCAAGTCCGGCCACGTCTGGTTCTTCGAACGCGCCACCGGCAAGGTGCTGAACCCGTATAAGAATGTCGCCGTTCCTGCTTCAGACATCGACGGCGAACTACTCGCGAAGACTCAGCCCCTCCCGTTGAAACCTGAACCCTTCGCCCGCCAGGAGATGACGCCGGACTTGGTGACCCAACGAACTCCCGCCGCCCATGCCGATGTCATGAAGCGCTACGAAACCTACCGCCGGGGCGGCCAGTTCACCCCGCCGTCGCGCGAAGGAACCATCATGATCCCCGGCTTCGACGGCGGCGCCGAATGGGGCGGCATGTCGTTCGACCCCGAGACCCGGAACCTCTATATCAACGCCAACGAGATGGCCTGGATCCTCCGCCTCACCCCTCGCCGCAAGCCTGTGATGGAGTCCAAGGCCAGCCTGCTCTACCAGCAGGATTGCGCCTCCTGCCATAAACAAGACCTGTCCGGCAGTCCGCCCGAGTTCCCCGCCCTCACCAGCCTCGCCGCCCGCACAAACGAACTCTCGGTCGCCTCGATCATCCGCAAAGGCGCCGGCCGCATGCCCGGCTTCGCGCACTACAGCGAAGACACGGCGAAAACGCTGGCCCGGTTCGTTTGGTCAGGCCAGGACGCCGCCGTCACCCTGCCCGCCGACAACCCCTACTGGCTCAAATACAACCTCGACGGCTACATCCGCTTCACCGATCCCGACGGCTACCCGGCGCTGGCGCCGCCCTGGGGTACGCTCAGCGCGTTGAACGTCGACACGTGGGAATACTCCTGGCGGATCCCGTTCGGCGAAATCCCCGCCCTCGCCGCTCAGGGCATCAAGGACACCGGCTCGGAGAACTACGGCGGCGGCGTGGTCACCGCCGGCGGGCTGTTGTTCATCGCCGCCACCAACGCCGACCGCAAGTTCCGCGCCTTCGACAAACGCACGGGCAAGTTGCTGTGGGAGTACGAACTGCCCGCCGCGGGCAACGCCTCGCCTGCCACCTATATGCTGGACGGCCGCCAGTATGTCGTCATCGGCGCCGGCGGCGGCAAGTGGGGCAACGTCTCGGGCGGGTCCTACCTCGCCTTCGCCTTGCCGGACTGACGCTTTTTTGTCAGTCCGCAATTGAATACAGCCGGGGACCTCGTTAACATAGTCCGCATGACTCGCACTCAGTTCATGACATTGGCGGCCGCGCTGCCCGCCGCCGCCGAAGCCCAGGCCAAGGGACGCGTGTTTGAATTACGGACGTACTACACCCTGCCGGGCAGGCTGCCGAACCTGCTGGCCCGCTTCCGCGACCATACCACCGCGTTGTTCGAAAAGCACGGCATCACCAACATCGGCTACTGGGTGCCGGCGGAAGGCCAGCAAGGCGCCGGCAATACGCTGATCTACATCCTGGCGCACGAATCCGAGGAGGCCGCCAAGAGGTCGTTTGACGCCTTCCGGGCCGATCCGGCCTGGATCAAGGCGCGCACCGAGTCGGAACTGGACGGCAAAATCGTCGACAAGGTGCTGTCGGTAATGATGCGGGCCGCCGACTTCTCGAAATTGAAATGAGCCTTCGCCGCCGAGATCTGCTTGCCGCCGGGGCCGCCCTGGCTCTGCCGGGCTGCCGCGGCGTCGGCTTGCCTCGCAGCCTGGTCCCGGACTCCCCCTGCCCCACGCCGAGCTATTGGTCCACCTGGGGCGTGCAGCGCCTCGGCGATGCCGACCCCATCGGCCGCCGCGAGGCATTTGCCCGCCCCGCGGCGGCGGCCGGCCGCCTGACCGAGGCCAACCTGTTCGGGCCTGAAGGCTGGTCTCAGGCGTTCAAACCGGTCCACGCCGACCTGATTCTCCTCCTTGACCTCGGATGGAACCAGGCGCCCGGATGGGGTGGAATCGCGGACGGTTCGCGGCCGGGCGCGATGGAAATAAATGAGGCCAAGTTCCCTTCCTTGAAGGGCGCCGCCGGACAGAAACTGTCCAAGTTGACCGAAATGGTCCAGTTGCTCGGCTGGAAGGGTCTCGGCGTCCACGCGGCCGTGCAGCCGCCGCCCGGCGTTGCCACCGAGCCCTATTTCCGGAGCCAGTTGCGGGCTGGCCACCAGTCCGGCGTCCTCTACTGGAAGATGGCGTCACCGGGGCGGATCGGAATCCGCGCACTGGCGGAACTGTCCGAATTCGCCGGCGGTGAGGCTCCAAATCTCGTCCTCGAAAACTCCTTTTCCGGGGGCCCGCTGAACGACCAGGTGAACGCCGGGCAGACTCTCTCCATGTCCGGCAGCGGCCGTTTCCGGACCTGGGACCAGGGCCGGATGCTGGACGACGCACTCGAAATCGCCTCCTTCAGCCGCGTCTTCAGGACTGGCGAGGCCACGCCGCAACTGTCCATCCCAAGCACGCTCGACCGGGTGGCCGATCTGTTGCTGCGCGGCGGCGCGGCCCGCGGCAACGACTTTCTGTTGAACTGCGGCGACGAGGCCTACCTGGCCGCCGCGCTCGGTTGCACCGTGGGCGTCATGCGCCATCCGGCCATGAAGCCGCCGCCCGGCGGTGGAGACGATCCGAGGCTGCTCAGATACAGAATCTCCGAGGTCGTCAGGGCGTTACGCTGGCAAAGAATCGCTCCGCCTTGGCCCGTCGGCTATTCCCGGACCGACCTCGACATCGCCCGCCTCGAGGACGATTGGCGGCTCGGTGCCGGCGAAACGCCCGATATGGGCGCGATCGGCATGCTGGTCCGGCAGAGCGCTCCTTCCCGCGTCGCCCGTAACACCACGCTGGCCGCCGTTTCCTCCGACGGCATTGCCCCCTACATCGTCTCCTCGCACCACCCCAACGGAGCGGTCGCCGTCGCCGCTCTGCCGCGCGTCTTCGCCGGCCGCGGCGTGGTCTACGCCGAAGCCGACGTCACTCTCCAGGTGGAGTATCCGATGCGCCCGGTGGCCGTCTTTGGGCGGTTCAAAAGTCTGACGCTCGACCTCGTCGGCCCGCCGCCCGAATTCAAGGTGCTCGCCCAGGACCTGGCCTCCGGCGAAGCCGTTGACATCACCGCGCGCCTCAGCATCGCGGGCAGCACCATGGTGATTCCCGGCGATGTCATCAGCCGCGTCGGACAATCGGCTTCGCCCCGCGACGACCAGTCCGATCCCGGCCTCGTCATCCAGATCTTCCGCGAATAAGTGCTAACCAATCCCGCCGCCTTCGCCTACACTGATTACCTATGTCCATCCCGGTTCTCCCCCTGCTCGCGCTGTTGTCGGCCCCTCCTCAACTCCAGGACCTCGCCTTCCTCGCCGGCCACTGGAAAGGCCCCGGCGGCCCAACCGCTTTCGAGGAGGTGTGGACGAGGCCGTCGGGCGACGCCATGATCGGCATGTTCCGCATCGTCTCAAACGGCAAGACCCGCATGACCGAGTTCATGGCCTTCGAGCAGCGCGAAACCGGGCCTGTCCTGGTGATGCGCCACTTCGGCCCCGGCCTCGTCGCCCGCGAGGAAAAGGACGCCCCGCTGGTCTGGTCCCTGGAAAAACTCAAACCGAACCACGCGGTCTTCTGGATCGAACAGGCCGGCACGCGGCTCGATTTCCTCCGCCAGGGCGATTCGCTCACCATCACGCTCGAAAAGACGCAGAACGGTAAAACCACCCGCTCGCCGTTCAGCTACACCCTCGCCGCCCCCGCCCCCTGATCAGCGTTTCTTCAGCGTGACGGCCATCTCGCCGTTCAGGCGGATGGTTTCAAGATTCGGATTCGACGTCACCGCGTTCATGTATTCGGGGTTCTGTTGGACGCTGCCGATATTGTGCGCCAGGATCAGCCCGCCCGCCCGCACCAGCGGCAGCAGTTTGGCGAGATAGTCGGCATAGCCATCCTTGTCGGCGTCGATGAAGACGATGTCGATGGGGCCTTGGAGTTGCTTGACGTTCTCGTGGGCGTCGCCCTCGATCAGCGTGATGATCGAATCCACGCCCGCCTTGCGGTAGTTCTCCCTGGCCGTCGCCGCCCGGCCCCTGTCGTATTCGAACGTCGTCAGCCGGCCGCCGGTCTTGCGCAGCCCCAGCGCGAACCACAGGCCCGAATAGCCCGTCGAGGATCCGATCTCGACGGCATGCTTCGCGCCGATCGATTCCGTCAGCAACCGGATCAGCCGGCCGTCTGCCTCCGGAACGCTCAGATACCGGTCCACGCCCGCCGCGGCGTCCAGTATTCTCTTCTCCGCCGCATCGGCGGCAACGGCCGGGTTGCCATAGCCGGCCGACGGCCCGCCGCGACCGCCTCCCCGTCCGCCAAAGCCTCCCGGCGGCTGTGCAAAACAGGCCGAAGCGGCCAGCGAAAGTGCGAGAACAGCGAGTTTCAGTGTATTCATCGAGTCGATTGCTCCTACTCTCCTCAGGACGCGCGACGCGCCCGAATGGTTGACCCCGCCCGGCGTATTTCCAGCTTCGGATGATACGATCTTATATAGCAAGGGACTCATTCCTACCATGGCAAAACTATCCATCCGCGACCTCGACATCAAAGGCAAACGCGTCTTCATGCGCGTCGACTTCAACGTGCCCCTGGCCAACGCCGGGCAGGAAATCACCTCGGACAAGCGCATCAAAGCCGCCCTGCCCACCATCAAATACGCCCTGGAACAAGGCGCCGGCCTCGTGCTGGCCTCGCACCTCGGCCGTCCCAAGGGCAAGGTGAACCCGGAAATGTCGCTCAAGCCCGCGGCCACGCGGCTCAGTGAACTGCTCGGCAAGCCGGTGGCGTTCGCGCCCGATTGCATCGGCGCCGAAGTGGAAGCCATGCTGCCCGCGCCCGGCGAAGTCCTGCTGCTGGAAAACCTCCGCTATCACGCCGAGGAAGAGAAGAACGCCCCTGAATTCGCCCAGCAGTTGGCCAGACTCGGCGAAGTGTATGTCAACGACGCCTTCGGCACCGCCCACCGCGCCCACGCCTCCACCGAGGGCATCATCGCCTTTCTGAAACCCGCCGCCGCCGGCCTGTTGATGGAAAAGGAACTCCAGTACCTCGAAAAATGCACCGCCGCCCCCGAACACCCCTGCGTCGGCATCCTCGGCGGCGCCAAGGTTTCGGACAAGATCGAGGTGATCGAAAACCTGCTGAAGTTCGTCGACAAGCTGCTCATCGGCGGCGCGATGGCCTATACGTTCATGAAGGCCAACGGCGAACCCACGGGCAAGAGCCTCGTGGAAGAGGACAAGGTCGAACTCGCCAAGTCGCTGCTCGAAACCGCGGGCGACAAACTGATGCTGCCCTGCGATCACGTCGTGGCCGCCGAGTTCGCCGAGAACGCGCCAAACGAAGTGGTGACGGTGATCCCCGAAGGCAAGATGGGCATGGACATCGGCCCCGCCAGCCGCGAGGCCTTCGCCGCCGTGCTCGGCGCCGCCCGGACCATCATCTGGAACGGCCCCATGGGCGTGTTCGAAAAGAAGCCCTTCGACGCCGGCACGGTGGCCGTGGCGCAGGCCGTGGCCGGCTCCGGCGCGCTGTCGGTGGTCGGCGGCGGCGATTCCGAGAAGGCTCTGAAGAACACCGGCCTGTCGGACAAAATCAGCCACATCTCCACCGGCGGCGGCGCTTCGCTTGAGTATCTCTCGGGCCTCGTGCTGCCGGGCGTGGCCGCTCTCAGCGACAAGTAGCTTTCGAATCAATTACAATCCACGGGGGGGCTCGACCCGAGCCCTTCCTTTTTTTTCATGCCCGCGAACGGCCAAATCCTGAACACCATCGGCGGCGACGGCGCGCTGTTCCACGCCATCAACGCTCCGGACTACCGCGGGCAGGCCGTCATGCTCACGCCCCGCGGCCGCGGCAACGCCCTGGCGCGTGATCTGAGGCATCGCGCGCGGCCAGATGAGTTCACTGCCGTCGACCTGATCGAAGTCCGCATCCGGCCGGCCGCCGGCGGTGAGTTCGTCCGGCTGTGCGCCTCGTCGGTGGCGTTCGGATATCCGTCCCGGTTGACGGTCAAGTCCAATCGGCTCCGGCTTCTGAGGCGCCTCAGCTACGCCGCGGCGGGACTGCTGACCGTGCCTCGGCCCATCGATCTGGACATCTCCTACGACGGCGCCCGCCCTCAACAACGGCGCCTGCGCGGCATCCTGGTCAACAACACCCGCCATGCCGGCGGCTTCACCGCCATCCGCGAAGCGCAAGTCGATGACGGCCTCGCCGACGTTCTGGAACTCGACGCCGGCTATCTCTCGCAAACCCTGCACAACCTCTCCGAGGTCACCGGGCTGGGCCTCTGGCGGCCCGCGCGCCATGTTCAGTTCCGGACGGCGCAGATCCGCGTGGCCGAACCCTCGCTGCTGATGCTCGACGGCGAACTGGTCGAAGCCGTCCTCGCGGTAAGCCTCACCGTCCGTCCTCAGCTACTCAGCATCAGGCTCGCCTGAAGCGTGCTTGTTTCTTTCATTGAGCGTGGCCCGAAGCAGGTCAAGCGCCGCAAGGTCCTTGGGTGCGCCGACCTCCTCCTTCGTTCGGATGATCCACTCGAGGTTGAGGACGAGCAGCGACAGGCTCTCGTCCACAACTATTTTTTCGCTGACGGCTGAAAGTTCCGCATAGTCATGGCCGAGCCCAATCTCGCCCAGGACATCCATCGGGCCATTCCGCGTCAGCAGCAGGTGGTGCCCGGCTCCGGCGAGGGCTTCGGCGGAAGGGCGCAGCCTCCTTCCAGGCTGCATGCGGTAGACGGCATCCACGCTATCGAGAGCCTGTAACAGACAAGCGATATTGGCTGCGCTGCGTTCATGGACAACATCCAGGTCGAATGTCGAAAGAGGACATCCGTGCAGTACGGCTCCGATGCCGCCGACAACGACAAACCTGACCTTATGATCGGCCAGCGCCTTCAGGTTGGCGATTAGCCTGCCGTGCATTCCTCAAGACCTCAATGTCGCTGATGTAGTCGTCCAGCACCGCAAGACGCTCGGCCGGAGTCATCGACAGCATCCACCGGATCAGTGTCAGGTCGACCCCCGGCTTCGGTTCCTGCTCAGCGCCGCTCATTCGCCACCAGTCTCGCACAGCCGTTATCGCCGCGGATGCATGAGGCATTTCCCTCTCGTCTTACGCATACCCTTTTAGGGAAGGATGCACAATGTCAAATTGGGAGAGTTTCCACTACGGCACGAAATGCGCCTGGATCACGCCGGACAAAATCCTGGCGCCGTCCATGCAGCGCAACAAACAGATGACCGCGCAAGTGATGAACGGCGCCTTCAAGTTCTACTACAACGCCTGGCAGGCGTCGATGAACATCAGCGGATCGGGCCGGTCGCCCGAGGCCATCAAGGCGGTCAACGACCTGAAATGGAAGATCCAGAAGGACCTGCTCTCGGCAGCCGATTTCTGGGTCGGCTCCGACCTGAAGTTCGTCTTCCAGGACCTGGTCAAGAACAAGGGCTACTGGAAGCACGACGAATGGAACGGTTGGAAAGGCCACTGCAACGTGCCTCAGGGCGTCTTCGCCTTCTATTCGGAGATCGAGAAGCGCGGCCGCGAGGTCTCGGCCCAGGTCGCCCAGGTCGGCTCATACAGTCAGTACACCAAGTACCAGGGCGACCTGAAACGCATCAAAGATGCCGGCCAGTGGGATCGCCTGGCCAAGGAACTCGACTACTCCGGCAAAGTGCTTGGCCTGGCCACGCCGAAGGTCTGGGCGCTGCTCGGCGGCTCGGACAAGACCGGCGCCAATCTCGGCGGCCTGCTGAGCAAGTGGTGCGGCTATGCGGGCAGCGTCCATGGCTACCTGTCACTGTTCAACAAGGTCAGCAACAGCACCGACGGCCGCGCCCGCACTGCTCTGGCCGAAGCGGCGGCGATAGTCGTCGAACGGCTGCCCGTCTTCGGCCCGCTCTACGCCGATGTGGTGCGCGGCATCCCCGGACTCATGACCTGGTTTGAAAACTACGGACGCCAGGTGGACCGCGCCACGCGCCTGCAGTTCTAACAGCCGCGCCCGGCCCATTCCCCAACGCGGGTGCTGACTGCGTTATCTTCGTACGGTCAGGACCATATGCACCTCACAACACTGGATTGGGCCATCGCGCTGTTTTCGGTCGCCGTCTGTTTCATCCCCGCGCTGTTTTTTGCCAAGCGGTCGGGCAAGAACACAACCGAGTTCTTCGCCTCGGGCCGCTCGGTGCCGTGGTGGCTTGCCGGGTTGTCGATGGTGGCGACGACGTTTTCGAGCGACACCCCCAATCTGGTGACGAACTTCGTCCGCACACAAGGCGTCGCCGGCAACTGGCAATGGTGGGCGTTCACACTCACCGGCGTGTCAACGGTCTTTTTCTACGCCCGGCTGTGGCGGCGCTCCGGCGTCCTGACCGACCTTGAATTCTACGAACTCCGCTACTCGGGCAAGGCCGCCATGGCCGTGCGCGGCTTCCGCGCCGTTTATCTCGGCTTCTTCTTCAACGTGATCATCATGGCCTCGGTCAACCTGGCCGCCTGCAAGATCGCCGGCATTCTGTTCGGCATGACCCGCTTCGAGACCCTGGCCGCCATCGGCCTGCTGAACGTCGTGTTCGCCGCCCACTCCGGGCTCTGGGGCGTGCTGGTGATCGACATGATCCAGTTCTTCATCAAGATGTCGGCCGTAATCGCCGCCGCCTACTTCGCCATCAATCTGCCCCAGGTGGGCGGCATGTCGGGCCTGGTGGAGAAGCTGTCGAACGTGCAGGGTCCAAACGGATTGAACTATCTGAACATGATGCCCGACTTCTCGAACAACTGGGAACTCGCCGTGGCCGTCTTCGTCATGCCTATCGCCGTGCAGTGGTGGGCCGTCTGGTATCCCGGCGCCGAACCCGGCGGCGGCAGCTACATCGCCCAGCGCATGCTGGCCTCGAAATCGGAAAAGGACTCGCTCGGCGGCACGCTGTTTTTCAACGTCGCCCACTACGTCCTCCGCCCCTGGCCCTGGATCCTGGTCGCGCTGGCGTCGATCATCGTTTACCCGCAGCTCTCCGACATCCAGAAAGCGTTCCCTGACCTCGACCCCAGCCTGCTCGGCCACGATATCGCCTACCCGGCCATGTTGCGCTTCCTGCCCGTCGGCTGGATCGGCCTCATGGTCGGCGGCCTGGTGGCGGCGAATTCGTCCACCATCCTCACCCACCTCAACTGGGGCGCCTCTTACCTGGTCCACGACTTCTACCGCCGCTTCATCCGCTCCGACGCCACCGAAAAGCATTACGTCATGGCCGGCCGGCTCGCCACCCTCGGTCTCTTCCTCGCCTCCGCCGCCCTGGTCTTCTTCCTCGAATCGGCCCAGGACAACTTCAACATCATGCTCCAGGTGGGCGCCGGCACGGGCCTGCTCTACCTGCTGCGCTGGTTCTGGTGGCGCATCACCGCCTGGTGCGAGATCGTCGCCATGGTCAGCAGTTTCCTGGTCTCCATCGGCTTCCTCTTCCTGCGCAAATCCGGCACCGCCATCGGCACCCACAAGGAACTGATGCTCACCATCCTGGTGACCACCATCTGCTGGGTCATCGCCGCCTATGTCGGCCCGAAAACCGACCGCGAGGCGCTCAGGAACTTCTACCGCAAGGTCCGTCCGCCGGGGCCGGGCTGGGCCGCCTACCGCGCCGAACTCGAGGCCGAGGGCGGATCAACCGAGCAGTCCGCCAATAACGTCCCCATGGCGCTGATCGGCTGGCTCGCCGGATCGGTCATGATCTGGTCGTCGCTGTTCACCGTCGGCAATTTCCTGTATGGCCGCATGGACTATGCCATCGGCCTCGGACTGACGTTCGCTGTCAGCGCCGCCGTCCTGATCTGCGTGGTGCGTCGGCTGTGGAAGTAACCGCCAATCGCCAGGCAACCGGCCTGCTCCTGTCCGCCTTCGGACCCGGACACGAGGCGCGCCTCATCGCCGCCCCCGGCCGCGTCAACCTCATCGGCGAACACATCGACTACCACCTGCAGGCCGTCCTGCCCATGGCCCTCGATCGCCGCATCACCATCGCCTTCCGCCCGCGCCCGGATTCCACCATCCGCGCCATCAGCGCCGTCCAGCCCCGCCGCGAGTTCGTTTGGTCGAAACGCCTCGAACCGGCCCCCGCCGGCGATTGGGCAAACTACATCCGCGCCGCCGCCGAAACCGTCTCCCTGCGTTGGGGCGCCGGCCGCGGCATCGACGCCGCCGTGGTCTCCAGCCTCCCGCCCGCCGCCGGACTGTCGTCCTCATCCGCCCTGCTCATCGCCTTCACCCTCGCCCTGCTCGACGCCAACGGCATCGTGGCCGGCTTCGAGGAGTTGATGGACGTCCTGCCCGACGGCGAACAGTTCGTCGGCACCCGCGGCGGCGGCATGGACCATGCAGCCAGCCTCGGCTCCCGCTCCGGCCACGCCTCGCTGATCTCGTTCACCCCGCCCGCCGTCGAACCCGTCCCCGTCCCCCCCGGCTGGAGCTTTCTTGTCGCCCACAGCCTCACCCATGCCGAAAAATCGTCGGCGGTGCGCGAGGAGTACAACAGCCGCCGCCGCGCCGGGGCCGAAGCCTTGGCCACGCTCGGCTTCGCCAGCTTTACTGACGTCCTGAAGTCGGCTGACCTCGCTCAGGTCGAACTGTTGGCCGCAAGCCTGCCCGAGGGACTCGTCCGCGGCGCATTCCTCCATGTCGCGGGCGAGTCGCTGCGCGTACTGGACGCCGCCGCGGCATTGAAAGAGGCTGACGCCGAACGCTTCGCCCTGCGGCTGAACCAGGCGCATGATTCGGCCCGCGACCAGTTGCGCATCAGCCACCCCGAAGTCGACCGGCTTGTCGCCGCCGCCCTGGAATCCGGCGCGCCGGCGGCCCGTCTCACCGGCGCGGGCTTCGGCGGCTGCGCCGTCGTCTTCGCTCCTCAGGATCGGATTGAGGCCATACGCCTGGGCCTCATCGAACGCTTCTACGCCGGCCGGGCCGAATTCGACCCCGCCCAGCACCTGTTCGAAGCCCATCCCGGCGCCGGCGCCATCGAACTTATATCCGGCCATTGAAACGGCCCGCCCCGCCGGTCCATCTATAATTGAAGCAGGGCTTCCACTATGCCGAAATGCTTGCTTATCATGATGCTGTTCGCCGTGTCCGCATGGCCCCAGGCGGCCCCCGCCCAGGCGCCTGCCAGCCAGGAGGCGTTCAAATCCTCGGTCTCCGAGGTGATCGTCCCGGTGACGGTCACCGACGTCAAGGGCAAGTTCATCTCGAACCTCGACCTGAAAGACTTCGAACTCTACGACGAAGGCGTCAAGCAGCAGATCTCATTCTTCACCCGTGAACGCAATCAGCCCGTCGTCATCGGCTACCTCGTCGACCTCAGCAACACCAACAAACTGCACTGGGATAAGTTCAAGGAAGCCATCAAGGACCTCATCATGGCTACCCTCGATCCCGACATGAACGGCAGACTCCGCGACCAGTTTTCCGGCTATCTCGTCGGCTACTCCACCGACGCCGAACTCCTCGTCAATACCACCAACGACCCGGACAAACTCCTTCAGCGCATCGACCGCGTCAGGCCCGGCGGCGGCGCGGCCCTCTTCGATGCCCTCTACATGGCCTGCACCAGCCGCACCCTCGTCAAGGGCGAGCCCTTCGAACCCCGCCGCGTGATCATTGTCGTCGGCGACGGCCATGACACCGCCAGCAAAAAGGGCCTGAACGAGGTCCTCGAACTCGCCCAGCGCAACCTCGTCACCATTTATGGCGTTTCAACCGTCGCCTTCGGCTTCAATTCCTCCGGCGAGGCCAACCTCAAACGTCTGGCCGAGGCCACCGGCGGCCGCGTGGTCTACCCGCTCGACGACGTCTACTCCGACGTCAGCGGGTACCTCTCCACTCCCTCCGACGAAGGCAACTACGCTCTCAAGGTCGGCACCGGCGGCTACGCCTCCAAGATCATGGGCGGCATCGTCCGCGCCATCGGCGCCACCGCCGGCGAAATTACCACCCAGTACATCCTGCGCTATGTGCCCGACAATACCGACCGCGCCAGGACCTTCCGCAGGATCGAAGTCCGCGTCGGACTGCCGTTCGTCAAGGTGCGGGCCCGCGAAGGGTACTATCCCTTCCCGGTACAATAATTCCGCGCTACTCCCCGGCTCGACGTGGGAAGATGCAGGTGAGGATGGGCGTTTCCGAGACCACCACCCGCGGCCAGATCAGGGTCTTCGAGGCCCTGGGAGAGCCTTGCGGCGTGCTGCTCTGGGTCGAGGAGACCGGCCAGTGGGCCTGCCGCTTCCGAAAGGATTGGGCGGACTGGGCCGGCGAAGAGGCTGATATCCTTTCGGGCTTGGCCGATCAGGTGCAATCCATGGCCGGCGAGATGGGCCCCGATGAGTTTCTCCGCTGGGCCGACCAATCCCTGTCGAACACTTTCCGCATCTCCGAGCCAAAAACAGCCCTTGTCGGCCACATCGACCGTACCCTCAATTTGCTTTACCGGAAATTCGTCCCCTCCGGGGTCCGCCAGTACTCAACCCACCTGCCGCTCATGTCCATCCGCGCCGCCGCCGGCGGCTTCGGCGCCGACATGGCCAACAGCGCCGAGCAGTGGATCGAAGTCGATCCCCCCGGCCGCAAGGGCCTTTCGAATGACCTCTTCCTGGTCCGCATCGAGGGCCGTTCCATGGAGCCCGACATCCCCGACGGCTCCATCTGCCTGTTCCGCCTCTACCAGGGCGGCTCGCGCCGCGGCGGCATCTATCTCGTCCAGCGCGTCGGCACGCTCGACGAGGGCGGCGAACTCACCATCAAACGCTACGACAGCCGCAAGACCGTCACCGAGGACGGCTGGTCGCACACCGGCATCGAAATGCAGCCCGGCAATCCCGAATACAGCCGCTGGCAACTCCGCGAGGACGAGCGCTACATCACCGTCGCCCAGTTCCTCACCGTCATCGAAGACCCCGAACAATAAGTAAGGCCCGTGCGCCGAAACCGGCACGCCGGGCCTGAGTGTCTATTCAACCCGCTGCTTCTTCAGAGTTCCTTGAAGCAGGGCCGGGTTTCGTTGCATTCGTACTCGTCGGCCACTTTGCCGTCGGGTCCGATGCAGATCTGCGTTTTCTCGCACCAGAACGCCCGGTCGTTGGACTTCTGCACCGTCGGGTCGGCCATGGCTTCGATGTAAAGACCCTTCCAACGCAGATGTTCGCAACGGTCGTCGTCGATTCTGGTCAGGCCGGGCTGTTCACCGATCAGTGGCATTCTTCTCTTTCCTCTTCCCGCTTTCAATCGGCAAGGGGCGGCTTGTCAGGCCGCCCCTCTCCGTCTGAACAACTACACCTTGATGCCGGCCGCGGTCAGCAGCGCACGCTTCACCGCCACCTTGGCCAGTTGCACCTTGTACTCGTTGCCTTTGAGCGGCCGCGCGGCCTTCACCGCCTCGGCGCCCGCCGCTTCCGCGGTTTCCGCCGTGATCGTCTTGCCGGCCAGCATCGCTGCCGCCGACTCAGCCGCCACCGGGACCGGACCCACATGGCCCATCACGATGGATGCCTTGGCCACGGCCGTGCCCTTCATCGTGAGAACCACCGAGGCGGCGGCCAGAGGCCAGTCCAGCGCCTCCTTCTGCCTCACCTCGTAAGTGGCGCTCCTTGCGCCCGCCGCCGATGGAACGACAATCGCGGTGACGATCTCGTTCGGCTTGAGCACGTTTTCGCGCTGCCCTTCGGCCGCCGGAGCGGCGAAGAAGCCGGCCGCGGCCACTTCCCGTTCCCCGGCCGCCGATGCGATCTTCACCTTCGCGCCCAGCGCGATCAGCGCCGGGGCGAAACTCGATGCCGACACAAAGCGCGCCGGTCCCGAACCGAAGATGGCGTGGTAGCGGTTTTCGCCGTTTTCCACCAGGCTCTTGCCGTCTTTCCGCGCCAGCAGCCCGAAGCCCTGGCGGAAGTACCAGCACCGCGGCCGCTGGCAGAGATCGCCGCCCACGGTGCCCATGTTGCGGATCTGCGGGCTCGATATGCCGGCCGCGGCCTGAATGAGCGCCGGATAGGCGCGCACCGCCGCGTTCGACATCAGCTCGTCGACCGTCGTCATGGCGCCGATCTCAACACCGGCGGCCGTCGATTTGATCCCTTTCAGCTCCTTCACTCCCTTCAGGCTGACAACCGTCTTGGGCGAGTGAATCAGGTCCTTCATCAGCGCCAGCAGATCGGTGCCGCCGGCCAGCACGTCGGTCTCGCCCCAATTGGGGGAGAGCGAAGCCAGGGCGTCTTTCAGGTTTTCGGGATGAACGTATGCGAAGGCTTGCATGGCTAGCTCCTCCTTCCGGCGAGGGTGTCGAGAACACGATCGGGCGTGGCTGGAATCCAGGGGATCCGCTTGCCGATCGCGTTGGACACGGCGTTGGCGATGGCCGCGATGCCGCCGACCGCGGGCGGTTCGCCCAGGCCGATGATGCCGCGCTTGTCGTTTTCCTCGTCGATCTCCATATGCACGACGATGTCGCCGATGTCCTTGATTCCGCAAAGCTTGTAGAACTCCATGTCGGCGTTCAACATGTGTCCGGTGAGTTCGTCCATGATGCGCTCTTCCATCAGAGCGGCGCAGATGGACATGATGCACGCCCCGTAGACCTGGCTCTCGGCCGTGCGCGGATTCACGATCAATCCGCAATCCTGCACCGCCACCAGCCGGTTCATCTTCACGATGCCGGTCTCGAGATCCACCGTCACGTCGGCCACCTGGATACCGGCCACGCCGCCCGTGTTCAGCCCCTCTTTCGGAGCCTGGCGGGGATCGTTGCGGCCGGTGACCGCGATCGAGTTCACGCCCAGCTTGGCGCACGCCTGTTTCCAGGTGAGCGACTTCGCCGGCGCCGCCTTGGCGAATACCCTGCCGCCCGAGGCCACAAGCTGATCCGCCGGAACTTTCAGCGAATCCGCCACCTCCGCGAACAGCTTTTCGAGAGCGTCCACCGACGCCTTGCGCGCCGCCGAACCCACCCCGCCAACCGTGGTTGAACCGCCGGACGTGCCCGAGTTCGGATAATTCGTGTCGCCGATCTTCACCTTGATGTCGCCGGCCCGCAGGCCAAGCGTTTCAGCCACCACCTGCGCGATGATCGTCCGCGTGCCGGTGCCAAGATCCTGCGATCCCAGCTCAATCACCACCGAGCCATCGGGATGGATCATCAGGTTCGCCGTCGAGTCGTGACCCGCGCCGCCCCAGGTGTTGATGCCGATGCCCAGGCCGCGGCGGATCATGCCGGTCTGCTTGTCGCGCGGCTTCCAGAGCTTGGCCCAGCCCGAAAGCCCGGCCGCTTTCTTCAACTGCCGGACATAGGCTTCCGGACGCGCCGTGACAACGGCGTTCTGCGCGAACACCGCCATCGGATCCAGACCCGCCTTGGCGGCCAGGTCCTCGATCGCGCAACAGGTCAGGAACGACGCCTGTTGATGGTTCGGAGCCCGCCACGCCCGGATCGGCGCGTTGTTTGTGGACACCGCCGTATGGTTCTGGCGCCGGTTCGGGATCTTCGTGTAGACGTACGGGATCGGCGGTGATCCGCCGCCGCCGACGCCGCCAGTCGCCCACGACCTCGACTCCCAAACCGTGATCGTGCCATCCTTCCTCGCGCCGAGTTTGATCTGTGCTCCCGCCGACGGGCGGCATCCGCCGATCACCATCTCGACCGGCCGTTCCAGGTACATCCTCACCGGACGCCCGCCGTTCATCTTCGACAGATTCGCCGCGGCCACGCCCCAGCGGTCGGTCTGGAACTTCGAACCGAACCCTCCGCCGATATGGTCCTGGTGGACGTGCACGTTGGCCACCGGCACCGACAACTGGCGCGCCAGGTCGCCCTGAACCGCCGTCACTGCCTGCGTCGACGGATTGAACTCCACCTTGTCGCCGGTCCACTGAACCACGCAGCCGTGCGGTTCCAGGCAGCAGTGCTGCAACGCCGGGATGAAGTAGTTGCCTTCGCTCACCACTTCGGCGGCCTTCAGCGCCGCGTCTGGATCGCCCTCGATCTGCTCGCCGGCGGCCTTGGCGCGGTGGCTGGCCTTCTTCAGGTCGATCTCGTTCACCAGGTGCGGCAACACTTCGTAATCGATCCTGATCGCGCGCGCCGCGTCGCGCGCCTGGACCTCGCTCTCAGCCGCCACGAAGGCGACCTCCCATCCCGCCCACTGCACCGTGTCGCCGGCCTTCACCCCGGCGATGATGCCTTTCACGCCCGGCATCTTCTCGGCCTCCGCCGTGTCGATGCTCCGGATGCGCGCATTCGCGTACGGGCTCACCGCCACCGCGCCATGCAGCATGTTGGGCTTCTTGTAGTCTGACGTGTACTTCGCCTTGCCCGAGGCTTTCTCAATACCGTCGTGCCGGACCAGGCGCTGACCCATCACCTTGCGGTCTTTCATCGGCGGCCATGCGTAATTAGGCATTTGCGCCTCCCTTCGCGGCCGGAACGGCCGGACGCATCTTGCGCGAAGCTTCGACAACGGCCTGGCGGATCCCCATGTAGGTTCCGCAACGGCAAAGGTTGCCGCCCAGTCCGTCCTTCACCTGCTCGACTGTCGGCGCCGGATGATGATCGATGAAATCCTTCGCCGCCACCACGAAACCAGGCGTGCAATACCCGCACTGCTGCGCGTCATGGTTCGCAAACGACTCCACCAGCGGATGCGGCTTGCCGCCTTCCATGGCGAAGCCTTCGATCGTCGTGATCTGGCTGCCGCGCGCGTCGATGGCCAGGATCGAACAGGCGTAAACCGCCTTGCCGTCCATGATCACCGTGCATGCGCCGCAGCTCCCGCGGTCGCATACGCGCTTGGCGCCGGTCATGTTCAGATGGTTCCGCAGCACGTCCAGCAGCGTCTCGCGCGGCTCGGCCACGGCCATCACCGACTTGCCATTGACGCTCAGCGTGATGTTCACAGGTCCCGGCCCGATCGGCTTCGGCCCCGCCGTCTGCGCCTGGGCCTGTTCCGTGGTCAGCGCCGGGACGACTGCGCCCGTGACGCCTGCGCCCTGTATGAAGCCCCGGCGGGAAAAGCCGCCGCGGCGGGATTTGGAGTTTGTTATTTCGAGGGTCGGATCTTTGGTTTGACTCACCTGGACACCTACCTTGTGGATTGAGGGTACGCCTGGCTTCCTGTTCCCCAGCGCGCGCCTCGGACAAATACAAGTTGACTCCTTGGATTGTATCCCATGCGGGCAGCCCACTGACATAGCAACGGACCGGCAGCGGGAGCCTGCCGGCGGTCTGATAGAATGTCCAGCGACCGCAGGTCATTTTTCTTCGACATCCTGGAGATCCCATGCCCGACCGACGCAGCTTCATCACCGCCGCCACAGCCGGCCTCACCACCAACATCTTCACCGGGCAGGTGAAGGGCGCCAACGATAAAATCCAGGCCGCCTTCATCGGCATGGGCCGCATGGGCATGGGCAACCTCGGCCATGCCATGAAACAGGAAAACCTCGTCCCCGCCGCCGTCTGCGACGTCTACCAGCCGCATCTGGACAAGGCCGTCGCCGCGGCGGACAAGAACCCGCACGGGTCCAAGACAAGGGCCATCCGCGACTTCCGCGAGATCATCGCCGACAAGTCCATCGACGTCGTCAACATCTCCACCCCCGACCACTGGCACGCCTACATGACCGTCGAAGCCTGCAAGGCCGGCAAGGACGTCTACGTCGAAAAGCCCATCTGCGTCACCGTCGAAGAGGGCCAGTTGATGGTGAAGGCCGCGCGCAAATACTCGCGCGTCGTCCAGGCCGGCACCATGCAGCGCTCCCAGGTCCACTACCAGCAGTTGACCAAACTCATCCGCGAAGGCCTCATCGGCGACGTCACCTTCGTCCGCACCGGCAACTACGGCTACATGCCCCCCGTGGGTATCGGCGCGCCGCCCGACGCCGAGCCCCCCGCCGGACTCGACTGGGACCTCTGGCTCGGCCCCGCCCCCAAGCGCCCCTACAACGCCAACCGCTTCGGCGTCGACCCCAAGGCCTTCTCCCACTTCCGCTGGTTCTGGGACTACGCCGGCGGCATGATGACCGACTGGGGCATCCACCTGCTCGACATCGTTCAAATGGCCTTCGACGAAGTGATGCCCACCGTCGTCACCGCCGTCGGACAGAAGCGTTATCTCACCGACAACCGCGAAACGCCCGACACCCTCGAAGCCGTCTACGAATACCCCAAATTCATCGCCACCTACGAAAACCGCTACGGCAACAACGCCTCGCCGTTCCCTTACGGCAACACCGCCATCCACGGCTCCAAGGGCACGCTCTATTGCGACCGCTCCGGTTACCGCGTCGTCCCGATGAAGGGCTCCGACCTGGTCGAGATGGACGTGAAGTCATCCGGCTCCGGCAACGACGCCCACTGGAAGAACTTCCTCGATTGCGTCAAGTCGCGCCAGAAGCCCATCTCGGACATCGAGAACTGCTACCGCTCGTCGGCCACCTGCCTGCTCGCCAACGTCGCCCTGCGCTCGAAACTGCGCCTCGATTGGGACGACAAGGCCGGCACCGTCGCCCAGCCCGATGCGCGCAAATACCTCGCCGCCCAGGCCCGCAACCCCTGGAAGATCGTGGTGTAGCGAAGGGACTTACCCCTTCAGATCCGCGAACCCCTCTTCAATCTCTTTCTTCGCCGCCGGGCCCACAGTCAAAAGAGGCAACCGGACCGGTCCGCCGTAATACCCGTTGAGGTCCATGGCGTACTTCAGCCCCGGGATGCCGTACTTCACCGTCACCAGCACCGCCGCGCGCGCGATCCTGCCCTGCCAGTCCGCCGCGGCGTCGTACTCCCGCTGCCGGTGCGCCTCCCAGATCGCAATCGTCGAATACGGGGCGGCATTCGCATACGCCAGCACCGCACCCACCGCGCCCACGCCCAGCGACGGCGCCAGCGTCGGCGCGCTCCCAACCAGCACCTGGAATCCCGCCTTCGTCTCGCGGATCATCTGCATCACCTTCTCGATATTGCCCGAGCTTTCCTTGATGGCGATGATGTTCGGATGCTCGCTCAGCGCCGCCACGGCATCGGCCGCAATATCGAGACCCGTCGCCTGCGGCCAGTTGTAGATCATCAGCGGGATCTTCGACTGATCCGCCACGGCGCGGAAATACAGCTTCTGCGCCTCTGAATTGTTCAGCAGATTCTTGTAGTAATGCGGCGTCCTCACCATCGCCGCCTTGTAGCCCATCTCGGCCGCGCGGTTGGTCAGCATCACCGTCTCTCGCACGCTCTCCACGCCCGTCCCGGCGATCAGCAACTTGTCCGCCGCGGCGTGTTTGGCGACCAGCTCAAAGAGCCGGATCTTCTCCTCGAACGTCAGGTAGACGCTCTCGCCCGTCGATCCGCAGACCACATATCCGGCCAGCCCCGTCCGGTTCCATTTCGTGACGTTATGCTCCACCTTGGCTTCGTGGATCTCGCCGTCGGCATTAAACGGCGTGGCGATGGGCGGGAAGATTCCGTGTAGTTTCATGACGCTCAACTTTCAGGTTAACAGCCCGTGGCCGGGGTCTCGCGGCCGCACGCAACTTTCGCCGCGCGCTGTTCAGCCGCGTCACGGTTGAGCGCTCAATCACCGCCGGCGCCTGCCCGCGGCCTGTTAGAGTTTCACGCAGCAGGGCGATTTCTTGATCTGCTCCACCTGCGCCGCCGTCAACTGCGGCGGATTCGAAGTGATGCCCAGCGTCGTCTTGTACATCAGGTTCGCCGTGTCCGCGGAGTGCACCGGCGAGAAGCCCTTGCCGAGCAGCACATGGCCCACTTCATGCGCCGTCGTCCAGCCGCTCCCCGCCGCGGCCACAATGCAGGCCGGCTTGTTCGGTGCATGGCCCCCGCATCCCAGCAGACTCGCCTCGAACTCCTTCACATAACAGACCAGGATCTCCGTGCTCGGCAACCCGCCCACCAGTCGCTGGACATCGTTGAATTCGCCCGACGTGATCTCCCACTCGCACGAACCGTTCACCACCGCAAGCCGGCCGGCTTCGTCTTCCGGCAGCCCCAGCGACCGCCCCGACTGAAAGTCGATCCGGATGCCGTATTGCGCATACACCCGCTGCGCATTGCGGAACGCCGTGTTGAACGGTACGTTCGTCGTCGTCAGGCTGCAAAAGTGCAGCCCCACCCGGTGTGTAAACGTCGGCTGTACATTGAACAGCGGAATGTAGATGTAGCCCGGCGTGTCGCTGGAATCGAACCGGTAGTTCTTGCCGTCCGAACTCTTCGTGCATCCCACATGCGCGCGAAGCAGCCAGTTCACCATCTTGCACTTCGCCTGGAAATCCGCCACGCCCTTCACCACGGGAAAGTTGTATTCAACCAACGCCCAGGTATCCAGGTCGTTCGCCTTCGCGATCGATCCCCAACTGTCCCCGGTCTTCACCTTGTACCGGTCGCCGTCACGCGGCGGAAAAGTGACCGCCTGCGTTGGTTTCTGCTCCAGCATCCTGCGCTCCTCCTCTGATGGCCGCCGTCTCGTCAACACCAGCGGCGGTGGTTTGCGGCAATTGTGCCACGAGTTGACCTCTTGGTCAACAAACACGAGCAGGCGGCCCACCCGTGAATTCCTCCGCCGTTTCCGATACACTGCCCTACGAACGCGAGGTACCCTCAAACAATGACAACCAGACGCCAATTCGTCGCCGGCTCGGCCGCCCTCACCGCCGCCTTCGCCCAAGGCGGCAAACACACCATCTCTCTCGCCGCATGGTCGATGAGCGGCAGCTTCTTCCAGGGAGGCTGGAAACTGCTCGAACTGCCCGGCATTCTCAACAAGAAGCACGGCATCACCGCCCTCGAGCACGTCAACCAGTTCTTCGAAACGCCCACCTACGGCTATATCCAGAAACTCAACCGCGCCTGCGCCGACAACAACGTCAAGCAGACCATCCTCATGGTGGACGGCGAAGGCTCCACCGCCGACCTCAACATCGCCGAGCGCAAGAAAGCCGCCATCTTCCACCGCAAGTGGATCGACGTCGCCGCCGAACTCGGCTGCCACTCGGTCCGCTGCAACTTCTACGGCGGCCTCGAAAAGTGGGCCGACGACAAAGACCTCGTCAAACGCGGCGCCGAAACGTTCAACTGGATGCTCGACTACGCCAAGCCCACCGGCCTCAACATCATCGTCGAAAACCACGGCCGCGCCTCGTCCGACCCCGACATCCTCGTCGCGCTGGTCAAGGCCGTCAACAACCCCAAGTTCGGCCTGCTCGTCGATCTCGGCAACTGGAACCCAGGCGCCGACCGCTACGCCAACAGCAAAAAAATCCTCCCCTATCACAAGGGCCTCTCCGTCAAAGGCACCTACGGCCCTGAAACCGACCCCTCCTTCGACCTCGTGAAACTCGTCAAGGTCGCCCTCGACTTCGGCTACACCGGCTACTGGGGCATCGAAGTCACGCCCCGCCGCCAGCGCGGCCAGAAGATCTCCACCCCAGACCTGCTCGCCCTCGAGGAAAAGACCATCAACGAAGTGAAAGCGCTCATCCAGCAGACCGTGCCAGGAGCGGTCTGAATGTGACCCTGACACGCAGATCCTTCGCCGCCGCGCCGTTCATCATCGTCCCCAGGACGGTGCTGGGCGGCGCCGGCTACGTCGCCCCCAGTGACCGCGTCACCATCGCCACCATCGGCATGGGCCGCCAGGGACTGGCCGTGACCGCCGATCTGATGGCCCGGCCCGACGTCCAGATGGTCGCCGTCTGTGACTGCAACAGGTCCAGCAAGGACTACGCCGAGTACAGCCGGAACTCCAATCTCAACATGGCCCGCCAACTCCTCGGCAAAGGCTTCGAGGACTGGGCGCCCGACCTCGCCACGCCGGGTTCCGCGCGGCTCACCAACGACTTCACCACCAGCCTCGGCTTCGGCGGCCGCGATCCCGGCCAGCGCCTCATCGAAGCCTACTACGGCGCCCATACCCCCTCTGGCCGCTACAAAGGCTGCACCGCATACTCCGACTACCGCGAACTGCTCGACAAGCAGCCCGATCTCGACGCCGTCTACGTCGCCACGCCCGACCACTGGCACGCCCCCATCGGCATCGCCGCAATGAAGAAGGGCAAACACGTCCTCGGCCAGAAACCGATGACCCATTCCGTCGGCGAAGCCCGCCTCATGGCCGAGACCGCCCGCCAGACCGGCGTCGCCACCTCGGTCACCGTCAACAACCCGTCCAGCACCGATTCGGCCACCATCCGCGGCTGGATCCAGCAGGGCCTCATCGGCAAGCTCACCGAAGTCCTTAACTGGTCGGCCCGCCCCTACTGGCCCCAAGGCGTCGCCCGCCCCAAGGAAACCCCGCCCGTCCCCGACGGCCTCGACTGGCAGATGTGGCTCGGACCTGCCCCCGACCGCCCCTACCATCCCATCTACACGCCCTTCTCGTGGCGCGGCTGGTACGACTTCGGCTGCGGTTCGTTCGGCGACATGGGCTGCTACAGCTTCGCCGGACTCTTCAAAATCCTCGACCTCACCCCGCCCACCGCCTTTGAAGCCTCCGTCAGCGAACCCTTCGAAGAGACCTTCCCCAAAGCCTCCATCGTCTCGCTCGACTTCCCCGAAAACGCCGGCCGCGCCGCCTTCAAACTCGTCTGGCTCGACGGCGGCCTGAAACCGCCGCGCCCCGAAGGCCTCACCGGCCAGGAAGCCGCCGCCTACTTCAAACCCGGCCGCGAAGGCATCTATTACGCCGGCGCCGAGGGCGCCATCATCGCCGGCTTCAACGGCACCGCGCCGCGCATCCTCGGCAAAAACGCCCGCCAGGCGCCGCCCGTCGGCCGTCAGGCCGCCCGCCGCGACGCCATCGCCGATCAATGGCTTGCCGCCTGCAAGGGCGGTCCCAAGCCGCTGGCCAGCTTCGAATCCCAGGCCGCCCCCACCGAGGCCTTCCTGCTCGGCTGCATCGCCCAGCGCAAGCCCGGCGAAAAGTACAAATGGGACTCCGCCGCCATGCGCGTCACCAACAACGATTCCATCAACCAGCTCCTCGACCCGCCCTGGCGCGGCAACTGGTCCTAGTAAATGGAAAACGGGACACCCCCCGAAGGACGTGTCCCGTACAAACCAACCTGAACGATTCCGCTTACGCGGCCTTCACGAACGTAAACAGCGCCAGCGACTCGATGAACGCCAGGCCCAGCAGCAGCAGAATGCGGATCGCGCCCGCGGCGCCCGGATTCCGTGCAATGCCTTCGGCCGCAGCGGCAATCGCCTTGCCCTGCGCCATGCCGCAAAGCCCCGAAGCAATCGCCATCGCGAACGCCACGTGCAGCACAAAGCCGCCGCCGGACTGGGCCGCGCCATCCTGGCCGAACGCCGGAACGGCGATCAGCATCAGAAGTGCCAGAAACAGAACCGTCTTCAGATTCTTCATTGTCTTTCTCCTATGAATGGTGGCCGCAGGAGGTGGTTCCGCAAAAGCGTTGGGACGCCCAAGGGCTCACACTGTACGGCCGCGAAACTCTAAAACTGCATTTCTTACCACGCCCGTGGCGTGGCGCAGTGGGAAGTGTGTGGATACGAGGCGCGCGACCGAGGCGCGCGGAGGCGTACTTGACCGGTACGTCGAGCACGCCGACCGAGCGCAACGAAGTAGACGCGCGCTTACCGCAAGTCACGCCGGGTGATGGTGAGAAATGCAGTTTAGTGCTCCTCATGCGCCACTGCTCCGCCAACGTAAGCAGTCGACAGCACCGTGAAAATGAACGCCTGGATGAACGACACGAACACGTGCAGCGCCAGGAAAACCACCGGCACCAGATACGGCACAATCGCCATGAACCCCAGCGTCACCTCTTCGCCAGCAAACATGTTGGCGAAAAGACGGATGGTGAGCGACACCGGCCGGATGCAGTGGCTGATGATCTCCAGCGGGAACATGAACCACGCCAGCCACCACATCGGCCCGGCAAAGTGGCCCAGATATTTCACCGTCCCCATCTCGCGGAAGCCGTGGATGTTGTAGTTCAGAAACGTCGCGATGGCGATGCCGGCCGGAATCGTGTAATACATCGTCGGCGACTCATGGCCCGGCACCACGCCCATCAGGTTGCAGAACAGGATGAACAGGAACGTCGAGGCGAAAAACGGGACGAATTTCTTATACCCGTGCCCGATGATCTCGTGCGCCTGGCCGTCCAGGAACGTGTAGATCCCCTCGATGGTCAACTGGAACTTGCCCGGACGCTCGGCCGACAACCGCGTCCGTAGAAACGCCGCCGCCAGCACGACGATGATCACCGCCAGCGCCAGCATCGCGTAGCCGTTGTTCCACGGCTTGCCGTGTTCGGCATGGTAGCCCGCAAGCGAGAGAATCCATTCGGCGGGCGCGGAAAAGTACTTGTTTAGTAAGGCTGTGAACCAGAGTTCATGATGCATGGAACGACTCGTAAACCGCTTCGATGGTGGCGGCCGCAACCGCGACCAGCAGGCCTAGTGCCAAGGCGGGCACAAAGACCCCGTAAAGTCTCACGATAACATAGATCGCGCCCCCCAGCACCAGGTAGCGCAGCGAATGCAGCACCGCCGCCCCCGCCCCCCCGGCCCGTCCTGAAGCCGCTGATTCCACATCCTTTACCAATCTGTAAAGCAACGAGAAACTCACCCACGAAACCGCCGCCCCGGCCAGGAACCCGGCCGCCCCCTTGCCTCCCGCCCACAGCCCGCACAACGGCGCCCCGGCCACGGTCAACCCGATCATAATCATGACAACGCGGCGCACCACGCCCGCGCCTTCATTTGCGCTTATCGAGGCCTTCAATCCGAACCGCCTGCCGGAAAGTCTCGTACATGCCCGCGACGCAGCCCACCAGCAGCCCCGTGGTCGCCGCCCAACCCCATCCCATCTTGCCGTCCAGCCAGTTCCCGCCCAGGTAACAGATGTAGCCCGATATCGGCGTGATCGTCGCCAGCCCCATGTAGGCGCCGGCCTTGGCATAGCTCGACATGCCGGTTGGCTTGCCCTCTTCAGGCCGTCGAGGTTCGTTTGGCTCGGCTGGAGTCACTTCAAGCCGATTATACGTTCAACGGCCCCACTGTGCAACGCAAAGCATTGAAAATGCTTAAGATCGTTCACTTTTGAGCCGCCTTCGCCACTTCCACCGCGAACACATGGCTCGGCCCCAGCATGTTCGACCGGAACACGATCCACTTCTGGTCCGGCGTGAAACTCACGTTCGGCTCCAGCCGGTAGTTGTGTTTCGACATGTTCACCAGCCGCTCTGACCTCAGCACGCCCGGCTTGATCAGCGCCGGATCGTCGGCCCCCCGGTTCGGCAGCAGTTCCGGCTTGAACAGGTAAATCCACCGCCCGTCTTTCGCTTTGGCCACCTGCCCCGGATCCCCGCCGTCGCCTGCCACAACTGACCCGTCTCGCGGCACGTTGAAATGGATCGACCACTCGTCGCGTTGCAGCGAATACCACCGCCGCTCGCCCGTCTCGACGTTGTAGGATACCAGCCAGAACACCTCGCCCCGCGGCGTCTGCAAGTCGTACCAGATCAGCTTGCCATCGGCGCTCCAGAACTCGTGCCCCCAGATCTCCATCGCCATCGTCCGCGAATGGATCTTCGTGATCTTGCCCGTATCGGTCCGCACGGTCCAGATCCGGTCCACCTTGTGCCACGGCCCTTCATGGCAGAACATCAGCAGCTTCGGATCCGTAGGCGAAAACAGCAGGTGGTTCAACCAGTCCGTCGCCCGGTGGATCACCTTCACCTCGCCTGTCCGGATGCTCATCGTGAACATCGCCATCGGCAGCCGCGCCGCCAGCCTCCGCTCCATCATCTCGCCCTTGCCCGCGGGCTCTTCCAGCGGCCGGCGTTCGGCCCCCGGCGTCTGTTGCGGCCGCTGCTGGTTGTAGTCCTGGCCCTCGCCTTCGATGTAGGTCCCGGCCAGCAGCGTCTCGTCGGCGTTCACCGTCGGCGTGGACCCGCGCGGCGGCAACTTGCCCACCTGCCGCGTCTCGCCGGTGTCCACGTTGGTCGTGAACACCGCACCCTCTCTGATGTAGTACACGTTCATCGTCTTCCGGCCCGCCTCGATCACCCTCACCCGCCCCGCCACCACCAGCTTCGACCCCCGCGTGGCCAGTTCCAGCGCATGGATGCCCGCCGGCGACGTGTAGATCAACTTCCGCCCGTCCGCCGTGTACCCGTTCTGGTTAAAGTACAGGCTGCCGCTGCCGGGTTCGTCCGAAAGCCGCACGATGCGATGTCCCGTATCGGCATCCACCCACTCGCGCGGCGGATCCTGCGCGTTGAGCGCGGGCGCGGCCGCCAATCCGGCGATGGCGAACAGCATCAGTCGATTTGTCATCCGACGGGACCTCCCTTGTTCAGGCCACTATCCTATGCCATCTCCCGCACCCCGCGGAGAAATGAAATGGGCGGGGAGCAGCCGCTTGCCAGCCGCCCCCCGCCACAACAATTCCTCCCCTCCCTCGGAGGAGGGGGGAGGGGAGTGCGGTGCGGCATGATGCCTGCACCCGGACTGCGAGGGATCGGAGGAGTACTCCCTCGCCTTCTACTTGTTTAGATACAGAAATTGACGAATCGGTTACAGGTGTCCGAATTAGTCCAAACCCAGTTCCTTCAACAACTTGTCCGCTCCGTATACAAACTTTAACGCTTCCGCGATGCCTTGCGAAGCCACATGCACGCTCCGCGCCTGCTCGTCGCTGTAAACGAATCGGTTTGGCAGCCCCTCGATGTTTCCGTCAAACAGGATGCCCACCACCTCGCCCTTCGGGTTCAGCGTCGCGCTGCCCGAGTTCCCCCCATGCGTGTCGGCCGTCGAAACGAAGTTGAACGCCGTCGATGGACGCAGCTTCGGCTTCGCCTTCAACCAGCTGGCCGGAATCACATACGGCGCTTTTCCGGTCCCCTTCGGCCACAGTCCCGAAAACGTCGTCGCCCAGGCCACCTTCCTGCCCTGGTCGTTGATGTACCCCTTCACCGGGCCGAACGCCACCCGCGGCGTGAACGTGGCGTCGGGATACTCCGTCCCGCCGGATAGCTCGAACCGCGCCTGGGCGATCTGCGCCGAGGCCCGCGTCACCACGCTCTCAACCTCGTCCTCGTACTTCTTGCGCACCTCAAGCGCCGGACCGTCAATCATCCGCGCCAGCCGGATCATCCCGTCCCCCGATTCCGCCACCGCCGCCGCATCCGCCGCCAGCCGCTTGCGCTCGGCGATCTCCATGATCCTCGACGAGTTCACATACGTCTCCGCCGCCTCGCGCGGCGTCTTGCCGTCGAGAATCTTCACCACCAGCGGATCGGCCCCGCCCAGTTCCTTCGCCATGAACGCGAAGTAGTCGGCCAGCACGGCAATCTCCATCGGGGGCGTGATCGGCGCCGGCGAATACATCGCCTGTTCGCGCGCCGGCAGGGCGGTTTCGGCATACTCGCGCAGCCTCTCGGCGTTCGGCTTTCTCGTCTGTTCGGCGTAGCGCACGATCCCCCGCGCCAGCGCCAACAGCGCCGACCCGCGCGTCGCCCCGCTCTCCAACAGCGCGTAGCTGGCGTAATAGCCCCGGTAGCTCCCATATGCGGTGGCAAGCTCATCCCACAGCTTGCCGAACTTCTCCCGCTGGGCCTCATCCGCGGCGATCCGCTTGCGCAGATCCTGCTCGTCGGCCCGCTTCTTCGTCATCAGCTTCGCGTCGTTCAGTCCGCGGTTGAACCCGCTGATCGCCTTGAACGAGTTCTGCTGGCCGAACAGGTTGTCGCTGCCCACCCGCTGGTTCTCCTCGCTCTGGCTCATGTAGCCCTGCAAGGTGTTGATCAGGGACTCCATCCGCCGCAGCGTCAGCGGAAAGGCCGTGTCGCGCTGGAATTCCAGCTCGGTCACCGTCTGTAACCGCCCCGTCGTGCCCGGATTGCCTGGGACAAATACAAGCTCTCCCTCCCTTGCGCCCGTCTTCGACCACTTGAAGTAGCTCTCCACCCTGGCCGGCTTGCCGTTTTCGTAGGCCCGGAAAAAGGCGATGTCCAGGTCGTATCGCGGATAGGTGAAGTTCTCCGGATCGCCGCCAAAAAACGCGATGTCGAACTCCGGCGCGAATACCAGCCGGATGTCGGTGTATTTCTTGTACTTATACAGGTGGTACTGAGCGCCGCTGTACAGCGTCACCACGTCGCAACGCAGCCCGGTCGACGCGTTGCACGCTTTCTCGATCTCCGACATCGCCGCCTTGCGCAACCGGTTCGCCTCCGCCGGCGCTTCACTGCCCGCCCCCGCCTCCTTCACCTGCCCCGTCACATCCTCGATCGCCGCCAGTACGTTCAACTCCAGATCCGGACACCCCCTCTCCGCCGCGCCCGTGCCGGCCAGAAACCCGTTCTTCATCAGATCATCGCCCGGCGTGCCCAGCTTCTGGATGCAATCGGCCCCAACGTGATGGTTTGTGAACACCAGGCCATCGGCCGATACGAACGACCCCGTCCCCCCGCTGTTGAACCTCACCGCGCTCATCTGCATCTGCCGCAAAAACTCATCGCTCACCCGCACCCCGTGCTTCTTCGCCACCTCCGCCTTCGGAAATGCCGTGTACAGCCACATGCCCTCATCGCCCAGCGCCGCCGGCGCCGCCGCCACCGCCGCCATCACCGCGGCGGCCGTCATCCACACCAACTGTCTCATGATTAATTCACCTTTTAAGTCGATTGTAAACAATAAGATAAGCTGATTCCTGGCAGCTCCCGTATTCACAGCTTCATGGGGTATGTGCGATACTGGAATGGCAGTATCAAAGCTAACCCTATGACGCAGTTAGGGGAAGCGGTTCACCGCTACCACCGTATCCTGGAAGCTGTCCCGAGCCAAACCTCGGAGTGGATGGCCGAGTTGCGCGAGCAAATGCAGTCTCGCGGCCTCGTCGTCAACTCCCGGCCGGTTTCGCCCGTCATCCGGCCTCATTTCCTCAGCCGCCGCCAGTATAGCAATTTGGTCAAGGCTACACAGACCCTCTCCTCCGCCATCGCCCGCGTCAGGGACCTCGCGCTCTCCCAACCCGCCCTCATGGCCAGAATGGACCTGCTGCCCGCCGAGAAAATGCTCGCCGCCGTCGATCCCGGCTATTCGGCCCCCGTGGCCGCCCTGCTCGACTCAGGCCTGTCCAATAACGATCTCCAGGTCTGGGGCGGCGTCGGCGACCTTCCCACCGGCGTCCTCTACGGCGAAGCCCTCGCCGATGTCTTCCTCGACTCCGGCCCGCTCAAGGCCCTCAAGAAAAAGTACAAATACAAGCTCGCCCGCACCGGCGCCTCCAAACCCCTCATCAGCGCCGTCCTGAAGGCCTGGAAGGAGTTCGGCGGCAAGACCCGGCCCCGCATCGCCATCCTCCAACTGCGCCTGCCCTTCGACACCGTCGAGTGCAATGAGTCCCTCCTGCTGGCCGCCCTGCTGCGCCAGTCCGGCTGCCACGTCCAGGTCGCCAATCCCGAGGACCTCAACTATCGCGACGGCATCCTCAGCGCCCCCAATGGCCCCATCGATCTCATCTGGCGCAACATCCGCGCCCATGAGTTCCTCATGCACTTCGACTTGCGCCACGCCCTGGTCCGCGCCTATCGCGACCGCGCCGTCTGCGTCGTCAACAGCTTCCGCGCCGAATTGACCCGCAAGCGCGCCCTGCTGGCCCTGTTGACCGACGAACAGGTGACCGCCGGTTTCCCCGCCGCCGAACGCCACGCCATCAAGGCCTCGGTGCCCTGGACCCGCCTCGTCTCCCGGTCCAAAACCTACTGCAATGGCGTCCTCGTCGACCTGCCCGAGTTCATTCTCAAACATCGCGAATCGCTCGTGCTCCGCCCCAACGACGGTTCCCTCGACGCCGAAGCGCCCGCCTACGACGGCGCCTCAACCAGCGATCGTGACTGGGCCCGCGCCCTCAGAACCGCCCTCGGACACGGCTATGTCGTCCAGCAGCGCGGCGCCCGCGAATCCGCCTCCTTCCCCATCGATCAATACGGCGAACTCGTCTTTCGGGATTTCTTCGTCGGCATCTCCGCCCATTCCTTCATGGGCAAGGCGCAGGGCTGCTCCACCCGCGTCGCCGCCGCCGGCGGCTTCTCCACCATGGCCGGCTTCGCCCCCTCTTTCGTCCTCGAATCCCACTGATCCCCCTCGCCGCCGCCTTCGGTCCCGTACGGCGGGAACGCGACGCGCGAAAACGGCTCAGGATAAGGTTCGCATCCAACGCGGTTCGCCTACCATTGGTGCTCCACGCCAACCACTTCCACCGACGCTTCGTTTCGCCTCAGGTACACCGATATGGTGTGCGACGGCCTGGTCCGCTGCCTCAGTTGGGCCAGCAGGTACGGCCCGCCTGCCTCGGGCAGCCATGCCCCTTCGGGCGCTTGCAACGGCGCCGCCGCGCCCGTGGCGTTGTTGAATTCAAACCATTCCACTCTCACCGGCCCCGCCCCGCCAAATCCATGCCGCGCCGATAGATCCTGCCATTGCAGCCTCCCGCCGCTCACAACGAACCGGTCCAGCGGCAGCACCCGCTCGAACGCGTGGCGCCCGATCTTGTCGCGCCGCCGGATCAGGCACTCCGTCATGTATACCGGCGCGCCCGGATCGCTGTACCGCGCCGACTCCACAATCGCCCGCAGGTCCTCGTCCGTCAACGCCATGATCTGCTTCGCCATCCAGAAATCGTCGTCCGCCAGCGCGTTCATGAACGCCGGGTTCGGATACTCGGGCACCCACTTCTCCGGACTGAAACGCTCGCTCTCAAACCGCCCGATCGACGGAATGTTCGGATACCTCGCGCGCGCCCATTCCGGCACCAGCGCCCCCAGCGTCACAAACTGCACGATCGCGTTGCGCCAGTCAAACAGATACTCCCCGCCCGAACGCGCGCTCTTCGGCTTGTAACTCGCCGAGCCCAGCGTCGACCCGAAATCCATCTGGTAATGCTTCACGTAGCGCAGCCCGTCCTCCTCCACCAGCATGTCCATCGTGTTGATGGCCCTCGAATCGTCATGATCGATCCACGCCGCCGCCAGCCGCATCCCCCTCAGGTCCCGGCGGTGCTCGTGCGGCACGATGTCGTTGACGTCATCGGTCCGCGTGCCGTGATACCGGTATGCGCCGATCGGCGCGCCCTCCACCGCCCGGCTCGCCGTCGCCCGGTACTGCCCCGATGCATTCCTGGCCGCGCGCCCCAGGATCGCCCTCACGTCGTCCTGCGTCATGCGCCGCCTCTGCCCGTTGGCCTCCTTGATCCTCGCCTCCGGCGATAGCTCAAGCCTCGCCCCCGCGAACTCAACCACATAGTTGTCCGGCACGTGGTAGCCCAGCGCGTGGAAGATCCGGCTCGATATCTGGTCCGCCGCCGATGCCAGCTCCGGGTGGTCGGAGGGGTCGAACTTCAATAGGTACACTCCGCCCGCCCCATCCTTGATCCAGAACCCCGGCGTCGCTCCCCCGCTCTTCGGCCGCATGATGGTCCACTTGCCATCCGTTCTCGGCGGTTTGCTGCCGTCGGGCCCGCGCCTCAACTGCTCGGCCGTCATCGGCTTCCAGTAATGCCGCCGCTCCCACCACGGCCCATCCATCGGCTCCCCCAGCGTGTTGACGCCCCGCGCCCGGATCTTCGGACCCGTCCTCGGCTGCAACTCGCCAGGCGTCGCCAGCGAGTGCACGAACAGATCGTATACGTCGCTCAGCTCCCGCACCGCCATCTCCCCCACCCGCCGCGGCGCCGGCTCCCTCGGCAACGGGTCGTCGGCATGGAACTTCTGCCCCGCCGCCCCAAGCGCCGCTACCGTCGCCAGTACCATCGCCATCGCTGCTTTCATCTTGCTAATAAACCGGCTGGAACGCCTCGGTCCCAAACCTCCGCGAATTGAACGCATCGTTGAACTTGAACCAGATCATAAACCCTTCCCGGCTGAATCCCACGTCAAATCTCAGAAATGTCTGGTTCCTCATATTGGCCCGCACCCCGAAGCCCGCCGATCCTTTCATCTGGCTCAGCCCCAACTGCCCCCCGCGCCGCATCACCTTGCCCGCATCGTAAAAAAGCGCCCCGTCCATCCCCGAAAATATCTCCCACCGGTACTCGGCGTTCAACACCAGTGAGTTCGCATCGTTGAAACGGTACTGCCGGTAACCCCGCACATCGTCCGATCCGCCCGCCGTCGGCCGCATGTAGAACGGAACCACGCTCCCGCCCACCGCGCTCGTCAATGTCGCCCGCGCCCGGAACGCCAGCCGCCTCACATTGTTGAAGAAACCGGCATACTCCTGCAAGTCGATGTCGTAGCGGTCGAAACTGTACAGCCCGCGCGTCTGGTCCTGATACCGCACCCACTGCACCACATAGTTCCCGCCCGTCTTCGGCCCCAGCGGATTGTCGCGCCGGTCATACTGCGCCAGCAGGCCGTATCGGAAGAAATCCGATTGCAGATGCAGCCCCGGCGCCTGCGCTTCGCTATAGGTCCGCTCCGTCGAACTGATCTCGGCTCGCCTGCCCGGCCCCACGTTGGTCCACACATAGCCCATCATCGCCCCCGCCCGCAGCCGCTTCTCCGGACGCGCGATCGCGATGCCCTGCAGCGTCGTGTCCTCCAGCCTGTAGTTGCTTCGTCCTCCGCGCGCCGAGTTGTTGCCCGGCCCATAGTAGTCCAGACTGTTGTAGTTGCGGTGCGTCAGGTTGACCGCCGAGATCAGCCGCTTGCCGAACGATTGCGGAAACAGCAGCGTTCCGTCATATCTCTGCCACATCCGCGTCGACACCTGCGCCGCCGCCCTCAATTCCATGTAGCCCTTGCCGATGTTGTGGTTCCCATACTCGGCCCCCATCGCGAACCCGCTGCCCGTCGCCAGCCCGCCCGCCACCGCCCGCCACCCCTTATACCCCTCGGCCACCTTCTCCAGTATCCGCCGCTCCCGCATCTGGCGCACCAGTTGCTCCTGCCGCGGCAACGCCTCCGGCGTCAGCGTCGCCTCCTTCGATGCCCTCTCCCGCTCGATCGCCTCCGCCCGGCTCGACGGCTGCCCCGCGGCCGGCCACGGGGCTTGCGCCAGGCAGCATTGCGCCGCCAGCGCCGCCATCCCAATGGCCTTGAAGGGCGCTTTCAATTCGCTATTTCCCGGCCCTGCCCGGCTCACTATTCCCTCTCGCTCTCTCCACCGCCACCGGAAGCCCGTACACCCCGCCATCCGGCCTCGCCCGTTTCATCTCCTCGCCGCCCGCGCTTCAATGTTGTTGCTCTCCATCTTCGCCCTCCCCTCTCCCCGCCGCAACTCGCCCCCCGCCCCCGTCACGGAAAACCGGCCGCCCTGCCCGCGCTCATTCCGCCGGCGGATACTCGTACTAGACCCGCCATACTCGCTCCCTGTAGTCCTGAATCGACCGGTCCGACGAAAATTTGCCCATCCGCGCCACGTTCAGTATCGACTTCCGCGTCCAGCCCTCCACGTCCTTCCACTCCCGGTCGATCCGGTCCTGCACCTCCATGTACGATGCGAAATCCGCCAGCACCATGTAACGGTCATCCCACGCCAGATCCTCCACCAGCGGCTTGAACAGCCCCCGGTCCCCGCGCGAGAAGACCCCCATCGAAATCGCATCCAGGCTCCGCCTCAGCAGCGGGTGGCTGTCGATCCACGCCCGCGGATCGTACCCCGCGGCCTTCATCCGCTCCACCTCCGGCGCCGTATGCCCGAACAGGAAGAAGTTCTCCTCGCCCACTTCCCGCCGGATCTCCACGTTCGCCCCGTCCAGCGTCCCCGCCGTCAGCGCCCCGTTCATCGCAAACTTCATGTTCCCCGTCCCCGACGCCTCCAGCCCGGCCAGCGAAATCTGTTCGCTCAGGTCCGCCGCCGGATAGATCCGCTGCGCCAGCGTGACGTTGAAATCCGGCAGGAAGATCACCTTCAACCTCCCCGCCACGTCCGCGTCGCGGTTCACCACCTCCGCCACCGAATGGATCAGCTTGATGATCAGCTTCGCCCGGATGTAGCCCGGCGCCGCCTTGCCCGCGAAGATGTACACCCGCGGCGTCACCTCCGCGTCCGGCGCATCCTTCACGCGTAAATACGACGCGATCACATGCAGCGCCTTCAAATGCTGCCGCTTGTACTCGTGGATCCTCTTCACCAGCACGTCGTACATCGGCCCCGTTTCCACATACTCGCCCACCCGCCTCTCGATCACCGCCGCGAACTCCTGCTTCGATACCCCCCTCACCAGCCGCCACCCCGCCCGGAACCCCTCGTCCTCCGCCAGCGGCTCCAGCTTCCTCAACAGACTCAAATCCTTCGCCCACTCCTCCCCGATCCGGCTGTTGATCAACGCCCCCAGCGCCGGATTCGACATCAGCAGCCACCTCCTCGGCGTCACCCCGTTGGTCACGTTCGTAAACCGCTCCGGCCACATCTCCGCGAAATCCCGCAACACCGTCGTCTTCAGCAGCTCCGAATGCAGCTCCGCCACCCCGTTCACCATGTGCGAACCCACCGTCGCCAGGTGCGCCATCCTCACCTGTTTCGGCTGGCCCTCCTCGATGATCGACATCCGCGCCGCCCGCCCTCCGTCGGCCGAATCCCACACCCGCACTTCTTCCAGAAACCGCCGGTTGATCTCGTAGATGATCTCCAGGTGCCTCGGCAGCACGCTCTCGAACAACGGCGCCGGCCACCGTTCCAGCGCCTCCGGCAACAGCGTGTGATTCGTGTAGCCGAACGTCTTGCGCGTCACCTCCCACGCCCGGTCCCAGCCCATGCACTCCTCATCCACCAGCAATCGCATCAGCTCCGCCACCCCGATCGACGGATGCGTGTCGTTCAACTGCACCGCATAGCTCTCGTTCAACCGCTCCAGCGACGCCGCCTTCCTCCTCGCCGCCCGCACCACATCCTGCAGCGAACACGATGTGAAGAAATACTGCTGCTCCAGCCTCAACCGCCGGCCCGAGTCCGTTCCATCGTTCGGATACAGGATCTTCGACAGGTTCTCCGACCTCACCTTCTCTTCCACCGCCCCCAGATAATCCCCCGTGTTGAACGCCTCGAAATCCAGCCCTTCCACCGCCTCAGACTTCCACAGCCTCAGCAGGTTCGCCGTCCTCGTCTTGTATCCCAATATCGGCGTGTCGTACGGCACCCCCCGGATCACCGCCGCCGGATGCCACACCACCCTCAACCCCCCATCCACTGACTTCCGGTGCTCCGTGCGCCCCCCCAGCTTCACCTCCACCGCCCGCCCCGGCCGCGCAATCTCCCACGGGTTGCCCGCCCTCAGCCACTTGTCCGTGATCTCCACCTGCCAGCCGTCCCGGATCGTCTGTTCGAAACTGCCAAACTCATACCGGATCCCGTATCCGATCGCCGGCACTTCCAGCGTCGCCAGCGAATCCAGGTAACACGCCGCCAGCCGCCCCAATCCGCCGTTGCCCAGCCCTGGCTCCTCCTCGCGCTCGATCAACGTATTCAGGTCGTAGCCCAGTTCCCTCATCGCCTGATGAAAATCCTCCCGGATGCCCAGATTCACCAGGTTGTTCTCCAGGTGCGGCCCCAGCAGAAACTCCGCCGACAGGTAACACACCATCTTCGTCGACGCGCTCGAATAGCTCTTCTCCGCCGTCTCGATCCAGCGGTCCAACAGCCGGTCCCGCACCGTGTACGCCGCCGCCAGATACAGGTCGTCCAGATCCGCCACGCCCGGATATCGCCCCTGCACGTAGAACAGATTCTCCAGAAACGACTGTCTCAGCGCGTCCACATCCATCGCCGTCCTGCACTCCGGTCGTCTGTTGCTCATCTCGGCCATCGTCGCATCCCTCCTGTCGCCGGAAAAACCTGCCCAACCGGAAAAAGACCTTCCCCTCTCCCCGGTCCCCATGCGCCGCTCCTCCTATAAGCCCCACTCCAAACTGCGTCTCCCCCGACAACCCCGCCGTCGCCGGTCGCGCCCACGCATCCACCGGCGCCCGGTGCTCGTCCTGCCGCTTCAACACCCCGATCTGCGCCAGCCCATGCGCGCTGCCTCCCGAAAACGCTATCTCCACCTTCGGCCACCGCGGCGCTCTGTGCTCGGATGTTGAAGACGGCCCTCCCCCACGCCCATGCTAACCTGATGCCTGATGCCACTGGAAGAGCCATCTTTGAACCCCGCCTGGACCCCCGAGTCCTGGCGCGGTAAACCGGCCCTCCAACAGCCCTCTTACCCCGACCCCGCCGCCCTCCAGTCCGCCCTCGACGAACTCCGCGCCCTGCCCCCACTCGTCACCAGTTGGGAGATCGTCGCCCTCCGTGAACAACTCGCCGATGCCGCCGCCGGACGCCGCTTCGTCCTCCAGGCCGGCGACTGCGCCGAACGATTCTCGGACTGCACCCCCGCCCGCATCACCCGCAAACTCAAAGTCCTGCTCCAGATGAGCCTTGTCCTCGTTACCGGCGCCCGCAAACCCGTCGTCCGCATCGGCCGTCTCGGCGGCCAGTACGCCAAACCCCGCTCCGAGGACCTCGAAACCCGCGGCCCCGTCACCCTGCCCTCCTACCGCGGCGACCTCATCAACGCCCCCGAATTCACCCCCGCCGCCCGCACCCCCGACCCCCAGCGCCTCCTGCGCGGCTACGAACGCGCCGGCCTCACCCTCAACTTCCTCCGCGCCCTCGTCAAAGGCGGCTTCGCTGATCTCCACCACCCCGAATACTTCGACCTCGAATGGGTCCGCCACTCCCCCCAGGCCGAGGAATACCACCGCACCGCCGCCCACATCACCGAAGCCCTCCAGTTCATGGAGAACATCCTCGGCATCCGCGCCGGCGACACCGACCGCATCGACTTCTTCACCGCCCACGAAGCCCTCCACCTCGGCTACGAATCCGCCCAGACCCGCCGCGTCCCCCACCGCCCCGGTTTCTTCAACCTCTCCGCCCACTTCCCCTGGCTCGGCATCCGCACCGCCCAGCCCTTGGGCGCCCACGTCGAATACCTGCGCGGCATCCAGAACCCCATCGGCATCAAGGTCGGTCCCCAAACCTCCAACGGCCAGCTCCTCAGCCTGCTCGACATCCTCGACCCCCACAACCTCCCCGGCCGCCTCTCGCTCATCCACCGCTGCGGCGCCCAGAACCTCAACGGCCACCTGCCCCGCCTCATCACCACCGTCCGCCGCGCCGGCCGCACCCCGCTCTGGATCTGCGACCCCATGCACGGCAACACCCGCTCCACCTCCACCGGCCTCAAGACCCGCAACTTCGACGAAATCCAGGACGAACTCGAACGCTCCTTCGACATCCATTCATCGCTCGGCTCCCAGCTCGGCGGCGTCCATATTGAACTCACCGGCGAAGACGTCACCGAATGCACCGGCGGCGCCCGCGGCCTCTCCGAATCCGACCTCGCCCGCGCCTACGAATCCGAAGTCGACCCCCGCCTCAACTACGAACAGTCCATCGAACTCGCCTTCTTAATCGCCCGCAAAATGAAATCCTCCCTCTAACCCCGGCCGCCACCCACACCCGGCGACGGCAACCAATAAATTCTTAGTCTCTTCTTCCTTGCTGCCGCAGGCTCGCGCGCAAGCGGTTCCTCCGCCGAAGCGCGCTTCACAATCGATGAACCCCTCCCCACCGCCGCCCTCCCCGAACCCCCACAGCGCCCACCAATCAATTCCGGGTCTCTTCTTCCTTGCTGCCGCAGGCTCGCGCGTAGGCGGTTCCTCCGCCGAAGCGCGTTTCACAATCGATGAACCCCTCCCCACCGCCGCCCTCCCCGAAACCCCACGCTGGCCATCAAGAGAAATAGTCTCTTCTTCCTTGCTGCCGCAGGCTCGCGCGTAGGCGGTTCCTCCGCCGGAGCGCGCGGCTATACCCCCCTTACCCCCAAAGGAATACTCCTCACCTTACGACCCAAAACTCGCTCCTCCCCGCCCACCCGTCACGCGATTAGCAGCATCTTCGAAATTCCAGGTAAGCGGCGTATTATCAACAGATTACAGCCGCACCCCGCCCTCACCCCCACCCAAAATCCTTCCCACC
>PNKE01000033.1 GCA_013822245.1 Candidatus Solibacter sp. | reverse complement strand
CCCCGTGGCGCCCGCCGGGGCGTCGGCATCGGCCAAGGCCAAGAAAGCAAACCGGGTCAACACCGGCGGCGTCCCCTTCCACAGCTTCGAAACACTACTCCAGGAACTCGCGACGCGCTGCCGCAACACCTGCCGGATCGCGGCCGATCCAACGGCCGCCCCGTTCCACCAACTGACCGGGCCCGCGCCGTTCTAGGCGCAAGCCTTCCAACGCTCGGCCTGTAGCCAGAAACAGGAACGCCGGTTCGCCACGTTCCCGCGTTAAATCAATGAGATAGCGCTCGGCGGGTGGTGGAACTTCGGGCTAGACTATTCCCACTCGATGGTGCCGGGCGGCTTATGCGTCAGGTCGTAGAGAACCGCCGCCACACCGCCGATTTCGAGCAGTTGCCGTATCATTTCGGCCAGCAAAGGTTCGGGCATGGTGACCGAGTTCGCCGTCATGCCGTCGATCGAATGGACCGGGCGCAGGACAATCGAATCGGGGCGCGATTCGGTCCCGAACGGGATCAGGACCACGGGGAACTGCCAGACAACGCTTTCGAAACCAGAGGCGTGCGACAGCCGCCGGACAACGGCATCGGCAGCCCTCAACCTGTCCAGGCGCGCGGCGGAGATTTCCGACGGCCAGACAGACATGGAGGAGACAGGGTCGACTGACGCGGCCAGCGCGACAACCCGGTTCACCTCAGGGAGCGAGTTGATGAGGTGCGTCGCTTTGTCATGAACGCCCGGCGATGCGGGCGAATCCTCCAGCAGCAGCACCGAGCGGTAGGAACGCGAGTCGCCCTGGACGCCGACGCTGCGCACGGGCAGCAGCCAGCCGTCCTCGCGCCGTTCGACCCCCTCCCGCTTGGCCGCGCAGAGGCAGCGGATGGCGAGGCCCGGGCCGGGGAACGGGTGGCGCGAAAGCAACTCCTGCGGCAGGTTCAGTTCGCGGCCGACCTCGCGCACCTCGTCCTTATAGAGCAGGTGGAGCGGCTCGATGATGCGCTGCTGTTCGATCAGCTTCTGGATGCCGGCGACGCGGTTGTGGTGGGTCTTGATCAGGTCGGCCTTCGACGTTCCTCCGCTTTCGATCGTGTCGGGGTAGATGGTGCCCTGGCCGAGGATCCAGTCGGCTTCCAGGTAGTGGCCGGATTCGAGAATCCGTTCCTGCACCGAAACGAACATCTCGCCGATGATATGGCGCTTCCGCTCGGGATCGGTGACACTTGCCAGCGCGCCGAGGAAACGCTGCTGGGCGTGTTCCACGGCGAACAGGCCCCGGCCCAGAGACTCGAAGACGCCCTGGACGAACTCGGTTTCGCCTTCCCGCATCAGGCCGGTGTCGACATACAGCGCCCGAACCCGGTCCTCGCCCAGGGCGCGCAGACAGAGCGTAAAGGCGACAGTCGAATCGACGCCGCCGGAGACGAAGAAAAAGACCTTGCGGCCGGCGGCGGCGCGGCGGATCTCTTCCTCGATGCGCAGAGTCTGCTCGTGCGGGTTCCAGTCCTGTTCGCAGCCGGCGATCTCGAAAAGGAAGTTCGACAGGATCTGGCGGCCGTGCTCTGTATGGACCACTTCCGGGTGGAACTGGACGCCATAGAAGCGGCGGGCCTGATCGCCGATCGCGGCGACGGGGCAGGTTTCGGTGCTTCCAAGCAGGGCGAAGCCCGGCGGAAGCGTCTTCACCGCATCGCGGTGAGACATCCAGATCTGTTGGCGTCCCGCCACGCCGCGCCAGAGCGGGCCGTCGGCCAGAGTGTCGAGCCAGGCTAGACCGTATTCGCCCCTATCGCCTTTGGCCACAACGCCGCCCAGGTGTTTGGCGATGAGTTGCTGGCCGTAGCAGATGCCGAGAACCGCGGCGCCGAGGCCGAAGATGGCGGGGTCGACATCGGGCGAGCCGGGTTCATAAACGCTGGAAGGCCCGCCGGAGATGACGATGGCGCGTGCGCCGGCAAGGCCGGCGGCCGGGGTCTCGCTGGCCCGGATCTCGGAGTACACGCCAAGTTCCCGGATCTTACGCGTGATCAGGTGGCAGTACTGACCGCCAGTGTCGAGGACAATGACTTGCGGGGTTACGGTCTGGGACTCATGTCCCGGCTCATGGCTCAATCTCGGTAGGACCTCTTGTCCAATTGAACCATCTGCTTCTTGGCGTTGTCGAGCAAAGCCTGCGCTTTAGGCAGAGAATCGATGGCCTTGAGCACCACCGGGTCCGTTTCGATCGCGTAGCGCAGTGAAGCGTCCAGCGAATCGGTGGTGATCAGAGCTTCGCGTTTCAGTTGGACCTTGGTCCAGTTCAGGTTCTCCGCCCACTCGGCTTCGGTGAACTGCGCGCCGAGGTCGAGGCAGAACTTGTGGAACTCGGCCACCATCGCCTGATCCGGAGTCCAGGCCGAGGGCAGTTTGGTGTCGTGCGTGGTGAAGTACTTCGGAATGTAGTCGCGGAACGACTGGCGGCGGAGCAGTTCGATCTGAAACTTGTTGTAGGTGTCGGTGTACTTCTCGTCCGGCGCGATGCCCACGCCGCCGTAGACCGTCCGGCCGGAATCGGTCATCCGGGCATCCTGCAGGTTCTTCTCCTCGACGTTCTTCCGGAAGTAGTAGTCGTAGAAACTGCCGCTTGAGTAGTCGCGCTGGATCGTTCGTCCGCTGGGGGTGTAATACTTGGCGGTGGTCAGCGCCAGGCCGGTGTTTTCCGAGAGCGGGAAGACCGTCTGGACCAGGCCCTTGCCGAATGTGTTATCGCCGAAGACCCAGGCGCGGTCGTGATCCTGCAACGCACCGGCGACAATCTCGGCGGCCGAGGCTGAGTAGCGGTCAACAACGATGACGATGGGGTAATTACGGGTGGAGGCGCCATTGGAGGCAAGGTAAGGCTTTTCGGGCGAGGTCCGGCCGCGGTGGGAAACCACGTTCTGGCCGCGCTTCAGGAACCGGCCGGCAACGGCCACGCCCTCGTTCAGCAACCCGCCGGGATTGGTCCGGAGGTCGAGAATCAGACCCTTGAGGCTCTTCTCGTCGAGGGTCTTGAATGCGTCCTCCAGTTCGCGCGAGGTGTTCTCGTTGAACATCTCGATGTCTATGTAGGCGATGCCAGGCTTGATGAAGAAGGCGTTCTGCACGCTGTAGCGCGGGATCTCGCCGCGCGTGATGTTGAAAACAATCGGCTTATCCACGCCTTCACGGGTGATCACCACCTGGACCTGCGTGCCCTTGGGGCCTTTCAACAGGTCGGCGACCTCGGTCGTTGTCAGGCCGTCGGTCCGCTTGTCGTTGACTTCAAGGATGACGTCGCCGGGGCGGATGCCTGCCTTGTATGCGGGTGAACCGGTGAATGGGGCCAAGACGACGGTACGGCCGTTCTTGGGCTGGACGGACATGCCGACTCCGGCGTAGGAACCGCGCTGGTCTTCCCGCATCTGTTGGAAGTCGCGAGGATCGAAAAAGGAGGAGTGCGGGTCGAGAGTCCGGAGCATCCCCGGAACCGCGCCCTTAAAAATGGACTTGTCGGCGACCACCTTTTCGGCCGCGTTCTGTTCCACCAGCGAGTAAATGGCCGTGAACTGCTTCAGCCCGGCGCTCAACTGATCCTCTTCCGAGGGTGGCGCCGCCTTGGCGGAACCCTGCGGCGCAAGCACGCCCGCGACCATCGCGCAGAGGGCGATGATGAACACACTGAAAAGAAACGGGCGCATACTCTTGGCCATCAGGTGGATCCTCCCCAGCCTGCCGACAGTATACCGCAGCAGCCGGCTACCCGATTAGACGATGCCGCCGCCCCAAAGGGTTGTGGAAAAATGACCCCAACCGCGGTTTTCCGCGGCCGGGGTCCTTCGGGCACATATGGCTTGTGCTTCCTGGTCTACTCTCAGACTGCCTTCGCCTTGCGGGCTCCAACACTCAGTTCCGATCTCACGGGTTTGCGCGGTGTCGCCGTCAGACGGCGCACCTGGTCGCTCACCGACACCACGAACATCGCCTGTTTCGCGTTCTTCAGGACATCCACGATCCGGGCGTGATCTTCTTCCAAATAGATGTGTTTGCCGTCGGTGAGAAGGTGGATGTCGCTTTCCGGCGCCAGGATGTCGGCCAGGCGTTTGCCCATCTCCCTCTGCAGGAATCTGAGGACACGGCGGATCTTCTGCAAACTGAAGCCCTTGCGGCGGAGTTCGGCGATCACGCTGACCTCAACCACCTCGGCCATGTCGTAGATCCGTTTGTGGCCGTCATGGCACGGCGAGACCACTTTCTGCTCGTCCCACCACTGCAACTGGCGCAAACTGACGCCGCTCAGTCGGGCCACATCGGCGGAAGAATAGGCCTGAAGCTCCGATCCGTTGGCAGCCAGCGCTTGTTTTGTTTTGAACATAAGATCCTCAAACTGTTTTCTTCCCCAACACTGGGATTTTATCGGACGTACAGGGAGAGTCAATTCACAAGATCTGGGCCTGGTCCCGCTCGTTTACCGATATCTAGTTGTGCTGTTACAGGCCCAGCCGGGCGGCGAGGGGCTTGAAGCGCGGATCGCGGCGGAGGGGTTCAAGGCGGGGGTCGACGCGGAGCCAGATGGCCTGGGATTCACGGGCATCGATGGCCCGTTCCAACCAGCGGAAGGCCAGATCCGGGTCGCCGCACAGGGCGGCCTGGCGGACAAGGTCCATGCGGTGCTCGCGCCCCGCCAAGACGATTTTCTCGGTCTCGGGCAGATCGCGCCGGCACTGCTCCATGTCTCCCGCGAAGTAGGCTTGAAGGCCCCGAAGTTCTCTTCCCGCCAGGCCTGTCATCTTGCGGTGGCGCAGAAAGACCCGCCTGGCGTCGGCCGGACGCCCGGCGTAGCCGAGCGCCATGCCGTAGTCCCAGAGCATGTCGGGATGGATATTATCGAGCTCGATCGTGCGTTCATACTGCTTCACGGCCGCAGCCGCATCGCCCGAAGCCAGCAGCGCGAAGCCATAGACAAAATTGATGAACGACGAGTTTGGCTCCAGTTCCAGCGCCCTGCGGAACTCGCCCAGCGTCTCGGGCCGCCCCTGCGGCGCGAGGATGGCGAGACCGTACAGGCCGTGGGTCAAGCCGGAATCAGGGTTTAGATTCAACGCTTTACGAAACGCCTCCTCGCCGTCTTTCCAGCGATACTGCTGGGCGGCGAGGACGAAACCCATGGCGGCATGAGCTTCCGCCAGATCCGGATCGGCCTCTATGGCCTTTTCTGCCATTTCGCGAGCTTTGTCGGCCGGGACGCCCTCGGGCAGCGAGTTGTAATACGTCAACAGGGCATAGACCTGAGAGAGACAGGCCAGCGAGGGCGCATAGCGCGGCGTATGGCCGAGCGACTCGTTAAAATGCGCAATCGCACGCTCCATGCCCTGCTGGGAATAGAGGTTCATCTGGTAGCGGCCCCGTTCGAAGGCGATCCGGGCCGCGTCCGGCGAACCCGCGGGCGGCGGAATTCGCCTCCAGACCGCGAGGATCCCAGCCGCGCAAAGGACGGTCATGGCCACCGAAAGCCAATAGGGCCACCGGCGGCGGCCGGGGGTGGATTCGGGAACAACCGAAGCGAAGTCCGGGACGTAGCCGCCCTTGGGCAGATCGATGCGGACCGGGTCCGAGGTACCCTCCGCCGCGTAGTACTTCTCCAGGCGGAGGCGTAGACGGCGGGCTTCGATGCGGACGACCGGATCGAGGCGGGGATCGTAGTCCGCCCCGCGATTGAAGAATTCGATGCCAAGCACCGATTCCTTCAACCGGTCGGTTTCGCCAGCCAGTGCGGTGTTGACCAGATGGGCCAGGAAGGGTCCAAGACGGCCCGCCGAGGCGAAGTCGGGCGAGGCCAGGACCTTGGCGAGAGCTTCCCGGATATCCTCTGGAGGCGGTTTCATTTCAATGCGTTACGGGTCGATTATACCGTTAAACCTACTCCTTGACACTGCCGGAAGCCGTGCAGCGGCAGCCAGACTGCGGTCATGAACGACCAAACGAACTCCACCGCGCCGGGACAGGACAGGTATTTCGCTTTCGATGCCTTGCGCGGGGCGATGATGGCTCTGGGCATCGTGATCCACTCTGCCACGGCGTATTCGACGCTGCCCGGCGTCTGGTGGATCAAAGACCCGCAGACATCAAAATGGATGGACGCCATCCTACTCTACCTGCATACGTTCCGGTTGCCGGCGTTCTTCGTGATGGCCGGATTCTTCGCCGCTCTATTGGTAGAAAAGCGTGGCTGGACGCGAATGGTGGAGAACCGCCTGATGCGCCTGGGGCTGCCGATGATCCTGGGCCTGCTTTTTGTCTTCCCGCCGCTGAGGCTCACCAGCGTCTACTTCCATTTCTCGGGCCGGGGGCCCGATCCCTGGGGGGCACTGATGGACTGGATCGGCCGTGGACGGTTCGAGGAGACGCTCGAACCGGGTCATTTCTGGTTCCTGGAGACACTCATTTGGGTGACGCTGCTGTCCGTCGTGTTCCGGAGACAACTGGCGCGCCTGGGCGGGGACCGGTTCCTGCGGCTGATGGGATCCCGCGCCGGACTTGCCCTCATGGCGATAGCCAGCACGGCCACGCTGATGATCAGCGAGTTTGGCATCCTTGATACGCCGCACGACTTCTCGCCGCATTGGCACATCGTGGCCGCCTATTCGGTCTTCTACGCCTTCGGCTGGGGCATGTATCTGCATCGGAGTTCGCTATGGCTGATGAAATGGTTCGGATGGAAGGAACTGGCCGTTTCGATGCTGCTCCTGCTGCCGTGCCTGATGGCGATTGAAGCGCAACTGGCCGTGCGCGGCACGCGGGTCTGGGGCGCCTATGCGGCGACGGCGGCGCTTTCCGCGCTGATGGGGTGGCTGGCGATTTACGGGCTGATCGGGGTCTTCCTGCGGCGGTTTGCCGTCGAGGACCGCCGGGTGCGTTACCTGTCCGACTCGGCCTATTGGATGTACGCCATGCATCCGGTGGCTTTGTTGGCGATTCAGGCGCCGATGATGGGGCTGGGCTGGAGCCCGTGGGTCAAGTTCCTGATCGGCATAGCCTTCGCCGTTCCGGCACTGCTGTTGAGCTACGACAGGCTGGTGCGGCCGACGTGGGTGGGCCTGGTGTTGAACGGCAGGCGAATGCCGTCGTGGCAATGGAAACCGGAACCGCAGGGGACCGTGATTGCGGCGGAGAAGGAAGCGGCGGCTGGGGAGGCAAACTAGAGGACCAGTTCGCGAAGGAACTTGGCGGCATCCTCGGGCGGGGTGGGGTTCAGGTAGAAACCGCTGCCCCACTCGAAGCCGGCGACCTTGGTCAACTTGGGCATGATTTCGATGTGCCAGTGGAAGTGGGTCATCGGGCCTTCCTGGACCGGCGCGGTGTGCAGGATGGCGTTGTAGGGGGGGTGTTCGAGGGCGCGGTCCATGCGCTGCATGACTTCGCTGAGTACGTGGCCGAGGTCCTGGATGCCGCTGGCGTCGAGGCGTTCGAAATGCGAGTCGTGGCGGCGGGGCATCACCCAGACCTCGAACGGGAAGCGCGAGGCAAACGGCGCGATGACGGCGAAGTGGTTGGTTTCGAGGACCACGCGCCGTTGATCCTGAAGTTCCTGCTCGAGGATGTCGCAGAAGACGCAGCGCTCGCGGAACTGGAAGTAGCGGTGGGCGCCGTCGAGTTCCTCCTGGACGCGCTTGGGCACGACGGGCAAGGCGATCAGTTGCGAGTGCGGGTGGTCGATCATGGCGCCGGCGGCGGCGCCGTGGTTTTTGAACAGGAGGATGTAGCGCAGGCGCATGTCGCGCCGCAGGTCGAGAATGCGGTCGCGGATGGCGAAGAAGACGTCGGCGACGTGGCGCGCCGGGAGCGTGGCCAGACTGGCGGCGTGATCGGGCGTTTCGACGATGGTCTCGTGGGCGCCGATGCCGGTCATGCGGTCATAGAGGCCCTCGCCGCGGCGCTGAATCTCGCCTTCGACGCGCAGGGCCGGGAACTTATTGGGCACCACGCGGACATGCCAGCCGGGTTCGTTCGGCGCGCCGGAGTTGCGGTAGGCGAGCACTTCGGGCGGAGTGCGGGATTCATGCCCGGCGCAGAAGGGACAGAGCTTAGCGGCAGGCGCAGGAATCACGTGCTGGCGGGTAAAATCCGAGGGGCGGAGGGCGCGGTCCGAGGCGACGATCACCCAGCGCCCTGTGATTGGATCCTTGCGAAGGTCAGGCACACTCATTCCCTGGCCGGCGGGGCCGGCAACAGTCAGCATACAGCATGGCGGGGCTTGAGTAGTGAAGAGCGACGATCGAGCCGGATTCGAGGCGGTTCGGTCATCACGATGGCGACCAGGTCGAAGCGGATCTCCGACGGCGGCACTTTGTATTCATGGGCGAGGTAGGCGCTGGCGGCTTCGAGCGCAGCCTGCTTCAGTTTGCCCACGGCGCGTTCCGGGGCCGAAATCTCGTCTGTGGTGCGGGCTTTGACTTCCACGCAGACCAGCGCGCCGTTTTCGAAGGCCACGATATCGATTTCTCCATGCCCGACCGCCGGGCGCCAATTGCGTGCGACCACCTGGTATCCAAGGCGCTGCAGGTACCGGTGGGCGATGTCCTCGGCGCGGGCGCCAAGCGCCCTCGATGGCGAGAGCGTACGTAGACGGATACGGTGGCGGACCAGGTCCAGCCTTTCGAGAAGCCCAATCAACCAGGACGGCACGGCGCGTCTATTTCAGGACTTCGAACTCAAATTCCATCACCTTGCCCCGCACGACGTAGCAGAGATAGTGCTCCCAGAAACGCCGGAACCGGGTTGAGGCGTTCACCATCAGTTCGAAGCCCAGATACCTCCACAACGCTAGTAGGCGCACGCGGACTTTTTTCTCATGCAAACGCACGTTTGAATAGTAGCCATAGCCGGCGTTATCGGATCCGAAGTAGCGGAACGAGAAGCTGTTGAGGTGCCAGCGGTGGGTGGGGTCGCAAAACGACGAGAAATCAGTGTAGTGCGGCGTGGCGAGGGAAATGGTCCCGCCGGGGGAGACGAGGCGGTGGAACTCCTCGATGGTGCGCATGACGTCGGAGACGTGCTCGATGACGTGGATGGCCTGGAGGCGGGTGAACGAACTGTCGCGGAACGGGTAGGGGAAGCGGTCCAGGTCACAGAGGACATCGGCCTTCGAGCGGGGGTTACGGTCGATGCCGATCGAACCGGGCAGCTTGTTGATTCCGCAGCCGACGTCGAGAGTTCGTTCGGTGGCCACCGTATCAGTGTAGTGCCTGACGGCGGCGAGGGTCGAATCCGGCGGCCGCGGGGAGTACAATCGTTAGCCAAGAGCAAGCGATGCGCAGGCGCGATTTCACATTCGGGCTGGCGGCCGCCGCCGCCAGTCAGCCGGTGCGGGCAGCGGCGTTTCGAGCCGACGTCACCCCGGCGCTGGGCGAGCCGCTGATCTGGGTGGATCCGGCCACGGAGATCCTGGATCCGCTCTTGGCCAAGGGCGTCATCATCGACGGTCCAGGCGGCCGGGTGGCTCTGTGCGCGGTGGACTGGTGCGGACTGGGCGGCTGGGCGCACCGGATGTTCCGGGACCGACTGGCCGGCGCGGCGCGTACCGATCCGGGCCGGGTGGCGGTTCAGACGGTCCATCAGCATACCGCGCCCTATATCGAGGGCGGCGGGTATGAACTGATGGCCCGGCTGGGGAAACCGCCGCTGATGATGAGCCGGCGGTTCCTGGAAGATGTGACAGGGCGGGTGGCGGCCGCGGCGGCGGAAGCGATGAAACGGCTGCAGCCGGTGGAGGCGGTCGGGGTGAGTTCGGTTGACCTGGAACGGGTGGGCAGCGCGCGGCGGCTGATGGTGGACGGCAAGTTATTGATCCGGTTCAGTGGCGGCGGCAAGGACCGCATGATGGCCGAGTTGCCGGAAGGCGATATCGACACGCGGCTGCGGACGGTGTCGCTGATCGGCGGAGGCAAGCCTATTGTCCGGCTGCATTACTATGCGTCGCACCCGCAGACGTTCTGCTGCAACGGGCAGGTGACGGCGGATTTCGTCGGCGCGGCGAGGGAGGAAGTGGAGCGGGAAGAGGGCGTCCCGCAGATCTACTTCACCGGCTGCGCGGGCGACGTGACGGTGGGCAAGTATAACGACGGCGGCGCGGAGGCGCGCGACGGGCTGGCGAAGCGGCTGGCCGCCGGAATGCGAGCATCAATCAAAGCGTCCAAGAGTGCCCCGCTCAACGGCATGGACTGGAAGACGGCCGGACTGCGTCTGCCGCCGAGGCCGGGCGCGCAACCCGCCTGGCCGCCGGCCGAGGCCGTGAGAATGAACGGGACCGAGATCTACCGGCGGGCGATTCAGGCGGCGTTCCCGCTGCGGCGGGAGCCGTTGACGGTTTCGATGCTGCGGCTGGGCGATGTGCGGATCGTGCACCTGCCGGGCGAGCCGATGCTTGAGTTTCAGCGCCATGCCGGCGATGCCATCGTGGCCGGCTATGGCGAGATCAGCCCCGGCTATCTGTGTCCGGATAAGGCGTTCGAGGAGGGCGGCTACGAGCCGTCGGCGTCGAACGGAGGCCCCGGCACCGAGGCGGCGGTGAAGAAAGCGATAACGGCAATTCTGTCGGACTAGTGATTTGGAGGCATACGGGTATGGCGACGACAAGACGGACGTTTCTGGCGGCGGCGGGCGCCGCGACGGCGGCAACTGGCGCGTTCCAGGAGACGCTGGCGATGAATGGCGGGCCGAAGGCGGTGACCTATGCGCCGGCGCGAGCATCGGCGCTGAGCAAGTGGCCGCGATACGGCGCCGCCGAGAAGCAGGCGCTGCACGACCTGATCGACTCCGGCAGGTTCTACGAGGAACTGCCGGCCTTTGAAAAGGAGTGGCAGCACTACACCAAGGCTCCGTTCGTGAAGGCGCACATGAACGGCACCAGCGCCATCACGTCGATGTACTTCGCGCTCGACCTGCCGCCGGGCAGCGAGGTGATGGTGCCGTCGTATACGTTCTTTTCTCCGTGCCTGGCGCTGCGTTTCTTTGGGCTGGTGCCGATCTTCATCGATATCGATCCGAAGACGGCGACGTTCGATCTTGAAGATGCCAAGCGCAAACTGACGCCGCGCACCAAGGCCGTCGAGGTGATGCACTCCTGGGGCATGCCCTGCCAGATGGACGCCATCGGGGCGTGGGCGAAGGAGAAGGGGCTGATTCTGATCGAGGACGCCGCCCACGCGCATGGGGCGTCGTTCCATGGGCGCAAGATGGGCACGTTCGGCGAGATGGCCATTTACAGCTACCAGACGTCGAAGGTGATGCCGGCGATCGAGGGCGGCATGGGGATGTACCGGAGCCGCGAGTACTTCGAACGCGCCTCGGCTTTCGGGCACTACGAGGACCCGGTGAAGTTCGCCGCCGACAGCCCGGTGCGGGCCTATGAGGGCACCGGCTTCGGGCAGAAGTACAGGATGCACCCGATGGCGGCGGCGATCGCGCGCATTCAGTTGCGCAGCCTGGATGAACGCAACGGCGTGGCGCGGAAGAACGTTGCGGCGTTGAATGGCCGGGTGGCCCAGCTTGCCGCCGTGGCCGAGCCGAAACTGCCGGGCGGCGCCGAGCGCGTCTATTACAACGGCAACATGCTGCTGATCGGTTTTGCCAAACTGGGCGTTTCGCGCGACACGATCATCAAGGCGCTGAAAGCGGAGGGCGTCCAGGCCAGTTTCTGGGACTATCCGGAACAGCACAAGCTGAAGATCTACTCCGAGGCGAAATGGTGGCACCATGCGCCGAAGATCCCCGAGAAGATGCCGGGCACTGCGTGGATCAACGCCAATCACATCTTCGTGCCCTGCCAGTATGGCGAAGCGCCGGATCTGATCGAGCAGTACGCCAAGGCGTTCGAGAAAGTGTGGGCGCACCGCAAGCAACTTGCCGGGGCGTAGCGTCGAACGACGCGGTTCACGGACAACGAAAGGGAGAATTATGAAGTCGCTCGCAGTGACCGCCGTGGCGGTGATCGCCCTGGTTGGATGCACGCAGCCGGCCAGGCAGGAGGTTCAAGTGGACAAGAAGACCGCAGCCGGACGGCTGACCGCCAAGGTCTACAACTCGCAGTTCGCGCAGGGCCACGACACTTATAACGGCATGGGCGCGGCGAGCGACGGGCGGATCTACTACGTCCTGTCGGCCGAGCCTTACAACGTCGCCGGGCGGATGTACCGCTTCGATCCCGCCAACGGCGAGATCAAGATGCTCGGCGACCTGACCGAGATCTGCGGCGAAAAGGGCATGAACGTCGTGGCCCAGGGCAAGAGCCACGTCAACTTCATCGAACGCGACGGCAAGCTGTACTTCTCGACGCATGTCGGTTTCTACCAGATCATCGACGACATGGAGAAGATGGGCGTTCCGCCGGCAGGGTGGAAGCCGTACCGGGGCGGCCACCTGATTGAGTACGACATGAAGACCGAGAAGTTCACCGATCTCGGCCTCGCCCCCGCCGGAGAAGGCGTGCTGACGACGAACATGGACGTCAAGCGCGGGCGCATCTACAACATCACCTGGCCGAAGGGAACGTTCTTCACATACGACCTGGCCAGGAAAGAGATGAAAGTGATCGGCGACTTCTTTGAGAAGGGCGAGAACGGCAAGGGCGGCGACTACCGCACGATTTGCAGGTCGATTGCAGTCGACCCCGACGACGGCTCGGTCTACTTCACCCGCGGCGAGGGGACCATCTTCCGCTACGACTACGCGACGGAGAAGGTCAGCACGGTACAGGGCGACGATTTGAAGAAGGACTACTTTGGACTGTACGACGTCACCTCGGCCGGGCACATGGCCTACAACTGGCGGCAGACGCTTTACCATGCGGGCAGCAAGAGCCTTTATGGCGTGCATGGCAACTCGGGCTACCTGTTCCGGTTCGATCCGCGGGCCGAACGGGTGGAAGTGCTGGACCGCATCACGTCGATGCCGTCGAAGCGCAGCGGCATGTTCGATCAGTTCAGCTACGGGTATCTGGGGTTCACGCTCGGTCCCGACAACGAAACGATCTACTACCTGACCGGCGGGCCGATCTATGCCGACGGCAAGCGCGTGAAGGGGAAGGACTCGACAGGCAAGGGCGAATCCAAGGGTGTCGAAGACCTGCACCTGATCACGTGGCACATCCCGACGGGCCTCTATACCGACCACGGAGCAATCTATCTGCCGAACGGCGACCGGCCGGCCTATGTGAATTCGATCGCCGTGGGCAAGGACGGGACGGTGTACACGCTGTCGCGGGTGACCGAGAACGGCGTCCTGCGGGCGGACCTGATCAGCATGAAGCCGTAGCGCCGGGTATACTGTCGCCTACGTGCGGTTCTTCGACGGAGTCTTCAGCACACAGCGCTGGTTTGCGCTTTGGGGCGCGATGCTCGGGTTTATGCTCGACGCGATGGACGTGCTGCTGTACGTCTTCGCGTTGCAGACGCTGAGGGCGGAGTTCGGCTGGACGCTGGCCGAGGCGGGCGCGGTGAGTTCGGTGACGTTGATCGCGTCGGCGTTCGGCGGCATCTTCGCCGGTTACATCTCGGACCGCATCGGGCGGCGGCGGACCTTGATCTACACGATTCTGCTGTACTCGCTGGCATCGGCGGGGACGGCGACGTCACAGTCGCTTTGGGATCTGATTCTGTGGCGGGCGCTGGTGGGCCTGGGGCTGGGCGGCGAATGGTCTGCCGGGGCGACGCTGGTGGCCGAAAGCTGGCCGGCGGAGCACAGGGCGAAGGCGATCAGCCTGATGCAGTCGGGCTGGGCGTTGGGCTACATGGCGGCGGCGGGCTTGAGCGCGTTGATCCTGCCGAGGTTCGGCTGGCGGGCGTTGTTTCTTTGCGGCGTGCTGCCGGCGCTGCTGACGATTCTGATCCGGCGCAAGGTGAGCGAGCCGGAGATCTGGCTGCGCTCCCGCACGCAGCAGCCGGCGCCGTTCATGAATCTGTTCCGTCCGCCTCTGCTGAAGCGGACCGCGCTGGCAACGTCGGTGGCGACATCCGTGTTGTTCGCCTACTGGGGCCTGTTCACGTGGCTGCCGGGGTTTCTGTCGGCCCCGCAATCAAGTGGCGGAGCGGGGTTGGATCTGGTGAAGACATCGGGGTTCGTTTTTGGCGTGCAGGCGGGGGCGTTCGCCGGGTATTTGACATTCGGCTATCTCGCAGACCGCTTCGGGCGGCGCCCGGCATTCGCTTTCTATGTGATCGCCGCGGCGATCCTTACGCCGGTCTATGGGCTGGTTCCCTCACAGGCCGGGTCGCAGGCGCTGCTGTTCGCGCTGGGCCCCGCGGTGGGTTTCTTCGGGACGGGTTACTTCTCGCTGTTTGGCGCGATGCTGGCCGAGATCTACCCGACGGCGCTGCGCGGCGCGGGCCAGGGCTTCGTCTACAACTTCGGCCGCGGCCTGAGCGCACTGGCGCCGTTTGCCGTGGGTGCGCTGGCCGACCGCAGCGGGCTGGGCTCGGCTCTGGCGTTGAATTCGGGTTTCTATCTGCTGGCCGGCGCGCTCATCTTCCTTCTGCCTGAAACGCGGAACGCTCGGCTGGATGGCGGCGACCCTTCAGAGACAGGGCAGATCCCGTCATGAAGATCCCGCCCATCCGCCGCATCGCCAGGACTGCCCTTCTGGCCTTGGCCGCCGCCTACGCATTGCTCATCGCGCTGCTGGCGCTGGCCAGATTTGTAGACCCTCCGTTCACGGCGGTCCACATCCAGCGGCGAATCGAGAGCTGGTTCGAAAAAGGCAAGTACGCGAAGCGGTATCAACCCGTGGCGCTGGAGAGGATTTCGCCTCACCTGCAGCACGCCGTCATCGCCGCCGAGGACGGCAAGTTCCATACGCACTGGGGATTCGATTTTCAGCAAATCCAGGAAGCGATCGAGGACGAGCAGGAAGGCAAGCGGCTGCGCGGTGCGTCGACAATCACGCAGCAACTGGTGAAGAACCTGTTTTTTACCACGCGATTCGGGTTCCTGCGCAAGGCGGCCGAGACGGCGACAGTGCCGGCCGCGGAACTGATCCTGGGCAAGCGGCGGATGCTGGAGTTGTATCTGAACGTGGTCGAGTGGGGTCCGGGCGTGTATGGGGCCGAGGCGGCGGCGAACCACCATTACCGGACACGGGCGAGCCGGCTGACGCGGGAGCAGTCATCGCGGCTGGCGGCGATTCTTCCGTCGCCACTGCGGCGCAAGCCCGCGCGCATGGACCGCTACTCGGGCATCATCCAGACCCGGATGGGGCAAATGGGCTGGTAAGCTGGTCCTACTTCACGCCCTTCAGCAATGGCGCGATCAGCCGCGCCGCGCCGTTCCAGAAGATCTGGACGCCGATGCAGAGCAGAATGAACGACGACAGCCGGACGACGATCGACAGGCCCGTCGGCCCCAGAGCCTTGCTGATGCGCTCCGACGAACGGTAAGCCGCCCAAACCGACCCGCAGACGGCGGTGATGCCGGTCATGGCGGCGACGGCGGCCCAGACTGCCGGCACCCTGTCGCCGTCCTGCACGCGAAGGCCATGCGTCATGTTGGCGCCCAGCGTGAGGGCAACGGAGATCGACCCGGGGCCGACGGTCAGCGGCAGCGTGAGCGGATAGAAGGCGTGCCGTTCCCAATCCTGATGCGGGTCCTGGCGGGAGGCGTCGCGGCTGCGGGCGTCCTCTTCCTTGTGCAGCATGCCCCAGGCCGAGGCCGCGACCAGCAGCCCGCCGCCCACCTGCACGGCGGGCAGCGAGACGCCGAAGAACGCCAGGACATGCGAGCCCAGGAACATCGAAATCAGCAGGATGAAAAAGCCGTAGACGGCCACCTTGCGGGCCAGGGCATGGCGCGCCTCGGGCGGGTAACCGGAGGTCATGGTGAGGAAGATAGTTGCGCCGCCGAGCGGGTTGACGATCGGAAACAGCGCCGCGATGAAGACAAGGACCGTTTGCGCGAATTCGATGAGAGGGATGCCCATGCCGCAACTCTATGATCCAATCAAGCCGACGGCCTCCTCGATGCTGGATGCGGGGGCGACGAGGGCAGCATACCCGGCGGTGACGGCGGTCCGGGCCGGGATCCAGCGGTAGCCGGGCGTCTGGAATGTCTTGCCGCGGTCGATCATGGCACGTCGGGATTCGGGGAACGGCGACGCGCCGAACTCCATACCGCGGGTGATCGCCTGGCCGTTCCAGGGCGCGCTGGTGCGTCCGAGGTTTTCTTCCCAGATGCCGAGCCAAGGGAAGTCGTTGCGATTCCAGATGTAGGCGATGGCGAGCCGGCAGTCCGGGTTCCAGGCGGCAAACCAGGCATCGTCGCGAGCCGGGTCCATCAGGTGGGTGGAGAACGCGCCGGACTTCTCGCGCGCGGTGAACACGCGCAGATCCTCGGTCCCGCCGCCCACCAGGGGCACGTGCGGCCATTCGAATTCAGCGGCGATGGCCATGTGGCCGAAGCCGCCGGTGAAGTCGGCTTCCATGGTCTTCGATTTCGTGGCCGAGGCCTCGAACAGCGTCTTGCCCTTGGCGAGGAACGGCGGGCCGAGGGTGACGTGCTGGGTCCAGGCGATGGCGCGGTCGCAGGGCGACAGGTTCAGGACGGTTTCCAGAATCTCCAGGCGGCGCGAACCGGGGGCGAGGCGGATGCGGCGGGTGAACTTGAGCTGGCAGGTGGGCAACACGGCCTGCTGAGTCAGCATGTCGCCATCGACGGCGATGTCATAGGCCGCGACCGATCCTTCGCCGTGGACCGGGATTCCGGCAGCGGCTTCCTCCCCGGTGGGGCCGCCGAACAGATCGAGGCAGAGGTTATGGCCGAGAATGCCTGAAAGCAGCTTGGACTCGGAATTGAGGCCGTATTCGGGATGTACGGACGGATCGTATGAAGACGGTTCGATCGACTTCCAAGGCGGGACCCAAAGCGGGTTGACGCCCGTGGCCTTGTCGCGGATGGAGGCGATGTGTCCGCCCTCGACGCTGACGACGACTTCAAGATGCCCGTTGGAGATGGCATGGGCGCGGCGGCCCAGATAGTTGATTACAGCCATGACGAATCATTCTTACCACTTTCCGCCCCCCGGGCATTGCCGGCCCTCGCCGATTGGGCTTCACCCGGCTTCAGCTCCAACTTACAATGGAAGCATGAAGGCGGCATTCAGCCTTGTCCTATCCTTGCTGCTGGCGCCGCCGCCTGACATCGCGGCTGATCCCATCGCTGCGTCATTGGCGCATCTTGACGCCGGCCGCGCAGCCGAAGCGATCACGTTGCTGGAACCGGTAGTCGCAAGCGATGCCGATAACGTCCCGGCGCGTTTCAATCTGGCCATCGCATATTCGATGGCCGGGCGCGACGAGGCGTCGATTGCTGCGTTCAGGAGGGTGCTGGAACTCGCGCCGAAGCTCGTCGAGGCGCAGATGAATCTGGCCCAGTTGCTGGTGAGGACAGGCAAGCACGCCGACGCCGTGCCGCTGCTCGAACAACTTGTCCAGGCGAAAGAGGGCGACATCCGGCCGGTCTATCTGCTGGCCCGTGCCTATGCGGCGCGCCAGTTGTGGAAAGAGGCCGCGCCATGGTTTGGCAAGGCCCGTGCGCTCTCTCCGGATGACCAGGGCATCCTGCTCGAATCCGCCGCCTGCTACGAACAGGCAGGGATGAAGGAGGAAGCCATCGAGGCCTACAGGAAAGCGCGGGAGCCGGGCGCGCGGGAGCGGTTGGGCCAGTTGCTGCTGGAGACCGGCGATCTGGAGGCCGCCGCGGCGGAGTTCGCCGGCGTCATGGAGCGGTCGCCTTCGCCGGCCGCCGCCTTCGCCCTGGCCACGGTCCATTTGAAACGGAAAGAGCCAGGCAAGGCGATTCCATTGGCGGCCTACATCGTGGAGAAGGAGCCCGCGAACGCCGACGCCCGGCTGTTCCTGGGACGCCTGCTGCGGGACAGCAAGCAGTATCCAGCGGCTGCCCAACAGTTCCATGCCGCAACGCAGCTTATGCCAGCCATGGTGGACGCATGGAACGAACTGGCCGGGATGTTGGTGTTGACGCAGAATTACACCGCCGCCGTGACGGCGCTCGACAAGGCGCGCGAACTCGGCGGCGAGACGCCCGGAAACTGGTGGTTCCGGGCCACGGCGCTCGATTCCATGCAGCAGTTCAAACCTGCCTTGGAAAGCTACCAGAAGTTCCTCTTACTCAGTGCGGGCAAGTTTCCGGACGAGGAATTCAAGGCGCGGCAACGGATGAGGGTGCTCGAAAAGGAGGTGCGGCGATGACGGCCGTACTGATGCTGGCCCTGCTCGCCCCGCCGCCGGAGAGTCTCGACAAGGTGCGCGCGGAACCGAAACCCGAAAGGCGCTCCGAGTTGGCGATCGAGTATGCCGGGGCGGCCATGGCGCGGGCCAGGAAGACGGTTTCCGAATCAGGTTCGCGGGCCGGGTTGGAAGCGGCGTTGAAGGAAACCGTCGAGGCCTGCCAACTCGCGCTTGACGCGCTGCGTGAAACCGGCAAACGGCCGAACAAACTCGGCAGGCAGTACAAACGCGCCGAGATGCGCACGCGTCAATACGTCAAGGAGCTTACGGATGTGGCGCTGGCGTTGTCGCTCGACGACCGCCCAATGGCGGAGTCGGCGCGCGACCGCGTCCAGTTGCTGCATGAGGAGTTTCTTGTCGGGGTGATGAGCGGGAAGTAGGTCAAACCATGCGATTCGCGATTTTGCCGCTGCTGTCACTGGCGTTCGTTTTCCCGGCGCCGGCGCAGAGCGATTTCCTGACAGCCGACGAGGCGGACCGGATCCGCGAGGCCCAGGAACCTGACCTTCGCATTGGGCTCTACACCGGTTTTGCGAAGCAGCGCATGGACCTGCTCGACCAGTTGTTCGCGCAGAACAAGGTGGGCCGGTCGAGCACGATTCACACTTTTCTGGAACAGTTGACCAGCATCATGGAAACGCTCGACGTGGTGATCGACGACGCGCTGCGCCGCCAGAAGGAAGTCACCACGCTGGGTGATGTCGCCAGGACGGCGCGGGATATTCACGCCCGGCTGGAGAAGCATCTGGAGTCAAACCCTGCTGACCTCGGACGGTACAAGTTCGCACTGGAGACCGCGATTGAGACCATTCACGACAGCGCCGAACTGGCCGAGGAGGATCTGCGCGACCGCATCCGGGGCGTCGAAGCCAAGCAGATCGAACAGCGCAGGGAGCGCGATGCGCTGTTGACGCCCGAAGCGAAGGAAGCGGCCAAGCAGGCGGACGAAAAGAAGGCAGCCGGCGACGCCAAAGCGAAAAAGCGGCCCTCGCTGCTACGCAAAGGCGAGGCGGCGCCGTCGAAGACTGGCAAACAGTAGCCGTCAGGCCTCCTGGTCTTCGGCCTCGGCAGGTGGCTGAACCGGCGCTTCGCAGGCAGGCGTGTCCGGCTGTTGCCACGACAGCCTTTCCTCGTTCAGGATTTTCAGCATCACAAAGGCCATGGTGAGGATCACCGGCCCGGCGAACAGGCCCATAAAGCCGAACGCCTGGACGCCGCCCATGAGCGAGAGGAAAATGGCCAGCGTGCTCATCTGCATTCCCTGCTTCAGCACCATCGGGCGGACAACATTGTCCGACATGCCGACAACCACGATCCCCCATACCAGCAGAAAAGCGGCCTTGCCGTAGGATCCCGCGACGAGCAGCACCAGCACCGCCGGCCCGACAATCAATGCCGTGCCGATGAACGGGATCAACGAGGCAAACGCGGCGACGACGCCCCAGAAAACAGGCGAAGCAAACCCGGTGAGCGCGAAGCCGATCCCCACAAGCGCACCCTGCGACGCGGCTACCGCCACCATGCCGTAGACGTTGGCCACGATGGCGGACTTGAGCGTGGACAGGATCAGGTCAAGCCGGTCGCGGGCGATGGGAACAAACTCGTGGAGGCGGCTGCCGAAGCGTTCGCCGATGGGGAAAAAGAAGAAGGTGGCGAACAGGATGAGCAGAACGTCGGTGAGCGTGGACGTGAGGTTGCCGAACAGCCGGCCAGTCCATGAGACGAGCCGTTCGGCGACAAGCTGTCCGCGCTCGGCGACAACGGATCTGATCTCGCCCGCGGGGATGCCCGTCATGGCGCTGATCCAATCCGTGGGCGCCGCCGCGGCGTGGCTCAGATAGGCTGCCCAGCCGCCCTGCTGGGCGCTTTGGCGTTGCAGTCCGCCGTAGGCTTGAGCGGCATCGCGCGCGACAACCGTGCTCAGCAGCGTCAGCGGGGTCAGGATGATGAAGAGCATGAACAGGATGCAGGCCAGCGCGGCGAGGTCTGAATTGCGTAGCCTCGAGTGAATCCACGAGTACAACGGAAAGAACGCGACGGCCAGCATGGCCGAGGCCAGCAGGATCTCGGCGAATGGCCTGAGAATCATGTAGACGCCCGCCAGAAGCAGAAGCGCAAAGGCGGCGAGCACGGAAATGGAAAGGATGCGGGCTCTGGTTTCCGCGGCCCGCGCGGGGTTGGAATCATCCGCCATATTCTGTCACCTCGATCGAGCGGCCCTCATCGCCGTCACTTTCCATCCGGATCTCGACGCGCCGGGCCGGGAGGATGCCGGGGAACCGCTCCGCCCACTCAAGCAGGACAACAGCGTGCCGTTCCATGATTTCGTCCAGACCAATCCGCTCGACCTCCTCGACGGTGTCGAGACGGTAAAGGTCGACGTGATAGACCGAAACCGGGTCGCCGTATTCGTGGATCAGCGGGAAGGTCGGGCTGGAGACTTCGTCCTCCCCGGCCGCGCCCGCGCCGGCGGCGATACCCTTGGCCATCGTCGTCTTGCCCGCGCCCATCGGGCCGATCAGCAGCACGACGCAGGGGCGCGGCCACCGCGCGGCGAGCGTACGCCCCAGGGCGATGGTCTCTTCCTCGCCGCTGGTCTTATAGTTGTCGCGTTTCACGGATCGCCTCGGGCAGAAAATCGAGCAGGCAGGTAGCGGTCACGCAGTTCTCGGTGAGCGAAGCGGCTGCGAGTTCGCCTGCGCGCCCATGGAGCCAGACCGCCGCAACGACAGCCATTTCGGCGCCATCGGGATGCTGCGCCAGCAGGCCCGCAATCAGTCCGGTCAGGATGTCGCCGCTGCCGGCCGTGGCCATCGCGGGCGTGCCAGTGGGGTTGATGTACAACCGTCCGCACGGCAGGGCGGTGAGCGTCTTCTGGCCCTTGAGGACTACGATGCAGCCGCTGCCGGCGGCTAGTTTCCTCGCCGCGCCGGCGCGGCCGGCCTGGACCTCGGCCGTTGTCGTGCCGGCGAGCCTCGCCATCTCACCAGGGTGGGGCGTCAGTATCCTCGGCGCGCCAGGACTCTTGAACGCCGTGCCGGCCAGCGCGTTCAGTCCGTCCGCGTCGACAACCATCGGCACACGCCATTCGGCGAATGCGCGCCTCGCCAGGGCAACGCCGTCCTCGGTCACGCCGAGCCCTGGGCCCAGGGCGGCGACGTCCTTGCCGCGGGGATCATCAGGGACCTGTCCGGTCATCAGCTCCGGCGCCAGCGCGGTGACGGCCGGGCGTTCGGATTCATGCGCCGCCACGGTCACCAGCCCCGCGCCCGCGCACAGCGCCGCCAGCCCCGCCATCGCCGCCGCCCCGCCCTTGCCCGGCGCGCCGCCGACGACAAGCACGTGGCCGAAATCACCCTTGTGCGCGCCGCGCGGCCGCGGACCGAAAAGCCCGGCGAACATGCGGGGTTCAACCAGCACCGTCCTCAGCCCGTCATCGGCCTCCATCCACCGCGGCGGGGTGCCGATCTGGCGAACGACGAGTTCGCCGGTCGCGTCGCAGGTGGGCGGCATCACCTGTTCGAGCTTCGGCGCCGTGAATGTCACCGTCGCCGCGGGCATGGTGTGCTCCCCGCCGCCGCCCAGGCCGGATGGCATATCGACCGCCACCGCCACGGCGCCGGGAAAGCCCGTGTTGATCTCGCGGATCAGATCGAGCGGCGCACCCGACGCCGGGCCGCGCAAGCCCGTCCCGAGAACCGCGTCCAGCACCAGCGTGGCGGCGCGCATATGCGGCCGAATTGCAGTGTGAATCTCGACGCCGCGCGCCTTGAGCATCCGCAGGTTCGCCGCCGCGCAGGGGCTCAATTCCGCCTCGTCCCACGGCAACACAACGTCCAGCGACGCCGTGCGGTGCAGCATATGAAGCTGGCGCGCGACAACCAGTCCGTCGCCGCCGTTGTTGCCCTTGCCGCAGAGGATCACGATGCGCTGGCGGTCCAGCGGCGCGAATCTCGATGCCAGAAACTCGGCCACGCGGCATCCGGCATTTTCCATCAGCACCAGTTCCGGCACGCCTGACTCGATGGTCCGGCGGTCGAGTTCCCTCAATTGATCGGCTGTCAGCACCTTCACCGCGCGCCTCCGGGTCCTTTGATATCAAGACGCCGCAGCGTCAACAGATCCTCCCATGACGATAGTCGAAATGCATCCCGGCCGAAGGAATCGTTCATAGCCCGCGCCGCCAGCGCCGGGGCGCCGTTGCGGCTGGTGAGTGCCATCCGGATCATCTCTTGCGGGCCACCAGCAGGGTCATGTCGTCCTGCAATTCGGGCGAAGCGGTCCACTCACTCACGGCCCGCACGATCGCATCGGCGACAACGGATGCCTCAAGCGACGAATGCGCCTTCAGTATTTCCATGAGCCGCTCCTCGCCAAACATTTCGCCGTATTCGTTTTCGGGCTCGGTGATGCCATCGGTGTAGCAGACCAGCAGGTCGCCGCCCTCCAGTTTCAGCCGGCTTTCCTCGTATGGAACATTCGGGAACGCCCCGACCACGGTCCCGTTCACGTCGCACGGGATCACTTCGCCGCGCCGGACCAGCAGCGGCGGCAGGTGGCCGGCGTTCGTGTAGGCGAGTTCCTCGGTTTCGTCGTCATAGATCGAGAAGAAAAACGTGGCGTACTTCTCGGGCGATGTCGAGGCGTAGAGGTGCTGGTTGAGATTCGCCATCAGACGGGCTGTGGACAGGTTGTTTCGCGCGTCGCCGTTGGTCCCGGCATCCATCATCTCCATGCAGTGGCGCAGTTGGCTGCGCATGGCGGATTGAAGCGTCGCCATCAGCAGGGCGGCCGAAATGCCTTTTCCAGCGACATCGCCGATGGCGACGGCCAGCCGGTGGTCGCCCATGCGCTGGTAGTCGAAATAGTCGCCCGAAACCAGCCTCGCGGCGCGGCAGACGCTCACTACCTCCAGGCTGCCGACCTTGGGCGTCTCCTTGGGGTGAAGTTGCGCCTGCACCTCGCGAGCGATCTCGAGTTCGGCCTGCAACCGCTGGCGCTCTTTCTCGGACTTGAGCAGCCGTTCCAGATTCTCGGCCATCGAGTTGAAGCTCTTGCCGAGTTCGGCCAACTGGTCGTTGCCTTTTACCTCGATGCGGTGTGAGAGGTCGCCGGCGCGAATCCGGCGCGTCCCCTCGTAGAGGCTATGAACCGCCTCCGTGATCGCGCGCGTGAGCGAGACTCCGACGAATGCCGCCAGCACGATAAGGACGACCGAACTGACGCCAAGCAGGATGACGATTTCGAGCAGCGACTGCTGGTCCCGCCAGGACTTCTGATGGAACAGCAGATTCAGCACCCCCGAGATGCGGGTCCGCATCCCCAGTACAGCCACTTCCTGGGCGTCGGGGTTATCCCAAATCGAAACCGGCACCGTGGCTCCGTAGTTGATCGGCAGGTCGAAGAGGTTGGCCGCGCCCGGCGGGTCCGCTGAGGGCGCCGGCGCTTCCCCCGCCGTTCCGCCATAAATGCGGACGGGCTCGGGCTGACTTGCTCCTCCGCCGGGATAACTCCGTAGTGTCACGTCGCCCAATCTGGGAACAAGACCAAACAGGAACGGCCGGGTGATGGGCGCGACTACAACCACCCGCACCGGCGAATTGGCATGGGCCCAGAAATGAAAATGGCTGTCCTTCACCAGTACTCCGGCGGTGTCCATCCAGCCTTGCGGCGGCGCCTGAAGCGTGGACTCCCGCGGGAAGCGCAACTCGCCTCCCCGCTCGTCCCGAATCAGGATTTCGAGCCCCGCGTAGCGGTCGCGAAAGACGAAGCCCGTCCGGCGCAGGGCTTCCGCGCGCGCCACCGGCGGAACTTTGCTCAGCGAGATCGCGGCGCTCTGGATCGATCCCACGTGGCGCTCCAACTCCGCATTCAGCAGGTACACTCCCACCTGGCTCGACAATGCCCACGCGCCGAGTTGCGCGAAGAAAGCCGTCAGCACAACCGGCACCACCGCGATGAACAGATACGTGACCAGCAGCCTGTCCCGCAGCCGCCAGATCGCCCGCCTCATCCCTAACAGGGCAAGCCGGCCGAGCACCATAAGCCCCGAGACAATCGCCACGGCGCCGGCAAGCAACTTCAGCCCCGGCCGGATGTCGGACCACTGTAGAAGTGCGAGAATCCCCAATGAGCCGATGAAGACGGTCTCCAGCCACCCCAGTTTCCAGCCCCCGTCTCGTGGCCCTAGTCTCGCCATACGCGGCTGTCCCGAGTCAGATCCTCGAATGCGCGATGTCAGGCAGTTCCTCGGCCGCCCTCACCTGATGCGGCTGCAGGTAGTTCTCCCCCAGGAACGGTCTCAACACCGCCATGGCGTCTTCCGGCGTGTCGGCGAACTCAAACAGGTCCAGATCCTCGGCGCTGATCATGCCGTGCTTCACCAGCGCCTCGAAGTTGATGATCTCGTTCCAGAAGTCCCGGCCGTAGAGCACGATCTTTATCTTCTTTTCGAGCTTCTGCGTCTGGGCCAGAGTCAGAATTTCAGACAACTCGTCCAGTGTGCCAAAACCGCCTGGAAAGACCACCAGCGCCTTGGCCAGGTAGGCGAACCAGAACTTGCGCATGAAGAAGTAGTGGAACTCGAAGTTCAGGTCGGACGTGATGTGCGGATTGGGAAACTGCTCGAACGGCAGCGCGATGTTGAGGCCGATCGACAATCCGCCGGCGTCCTCGGCGCCGCGGTTGGCTGCCTCCATGATGCCTGGTCCTCCGCCCGTGCAGACGACGAACCGCCTTGTGGGCGGTTCCAGCGAGTCGCTCCAGGCTGTCGCCTGCCGCGCCAGCTCCCGGGCCGCATCGTAGTATTTCGACATCGGCCCGGTCTCGCGGATGCGGGCCGAGCCGAAAAACACCACCGTATCGCGGATCTTGTGGCGGCCGAGCCGGTCCAGCGGCTCGAAGTACTCCGAAAGGATGCGCAGGCTTCGGGCTGACCAGCCTCTGAGGAACTCCTCGTTCCGGTAGGCCAGCGGAGCGCGATCCAGATGCCTCTCTTCGCTCATCACTCCTCCTTGATCGCTTCAGATTCCAATGCCGCGAGACGTTTTTCCAATTGTCTCATCGCCTTGACCATCTCCGGCAACCTTGGAAAAGCAGCCACCGACCGCCGCCACGCCGCTGCGTCGAACGCCGGCGAGCCCGACATCACCGCGCCGGCTTCGACATCGCCGCCGATGCCGCTCTGAGCGTAGATCACCGCCTTGTCGTTGATGGTCAGGTGCCCGCTCACCCCGACTTGTCCCGCGAGCAGCACGTCCTTCTTCAGTATCGTGCTCCCGGCAAGCCCGGTCTGCGAACAGATGAGCGCCCGTTCGCCCACATCGCAGGCGTGGCCGATCTGAACCATGCTGTCGATCTTGGCGCCTTCGCGGACACGCGTCTCGCCCACCGTGGCGCGGTCCACGTTGCTCATGCTCTGAACCTCGACGTCGTCGCCGATCACCACCGGCCCGGATTGAACGATCTTGTAATGGCTGCCGTCGGCCAGCCTGGCGAAGCCGTAGCCGTCGGCGCCTATCACCACGTTGTTCTGCAGGATCACCCGGTTGCCGATCTTCACCCCCTCGCGCACCGATACGCCCGAATGAGCCAGAAAATCGTCGCCGATTTCGCAGCCCTCGTAAATCACTACATGGGGATGGATCACCGCCCTGGCCCCGATTCGAACGTTCGGGCCGATGACGGCATACGCGCCGATGCTTGCACCCTCGCCGGCCGACGAGGTCTCGTGGATCACCGCGGCCGGATGAATGCCCGGCGCGGGCCGCGGCGGCTGATAGAACTGCTCGAGCGCATGGGCGAAGTCCAGATACGGGTTCGATGAAAGCAGGGCCGGGAGCCCGACATCCCCGGCGCTTTCGTGGACGATGATTGCCGAGGCGCGCGAGGACTTGACCTTATGCGCATACTTGGGGTTTGCCAGGAAGGTGATCTGCCCGGCCGCGGCATGTTCCATGCCGGCCACGCCGGAGATTTCCACGCCGCCGTCGCCGCGAAGCGCGCAGCCAAGCCGTTCAGCCAGTTCCGACAGTCTCATCCCCAGTCAGGTTATCCAATCCTGCGGGCCTGAGTATAGCCGGGACCGCCTCTTCAAGGCACGCGCTTCAATGATCGGCGGCGTATCCGCTGGAGCAGGTCCTCGGACCCCGCCACGCTACACTAAGGTTGATGCGCGGATTCGAGGCTCCAAGACTCGTCTTCTCCGCCGTCCTGGCGGCGTCCCTTTGTCCTGGGGCCGGCGCACAGCAGGACGCACAGGCGGAGCTGCGCCGCGCGGCCGAGGAGTTCAAGGTCCAGTCGCGCAATCTTGGCCTCCGGCAGGACGCGCCCCGCCGCGGCGGACGCGCCAGATCCGCCCCCGTCCAGTTCCATGGCCGCCTTACTCATAACCTGCGCAACGACGCCCTCGACGCCACGCCCCACGACGTCAACCAGCGCGGCGGCGACAAGAATATCCTCCGCCGCAACCAGTTCGGCTTCAACGTCTCGGGGCCGCTTGTCATCCCCAAACTCTACGACGGCGCCCGCCGGACATTTTTCTCCGTCAGCTATGAGGGCGTCCGCGAGAAGATCGGACGGTCCTATCTGCGCACAATCCCCATTGTCCCGGAACGCACTGGCGATTTCAGCCAGACCGTGGACGCCGCGGGCGATCCGTTGCGCATTTTCGACCCCGCCACAACTCGGCCCAATCCCCTCTATAACCCCTCCGCCGGCGTCTCTGCGTCCAACCTGCAATTCCTTCGCGGCCAGTTCCCGGGCAACCGCATGCCGGTCTCCCGCCTCGATCCCGTCGCCGCGCGCATGGCGGAGTACTACCCGCTGCCGAACTCCGACGCCGGCCCGTTCTTCCGCAATAACCTCTTCGTCTTCGCGCCCGAGGTGAACACCGCCGATGGCATGATCCTGAAAGTGGACCACAACTTCCGCCAGAAGCAGCGTCTCGCCGTCACCGGCTCGTTCACCAACGGCATCGAAGCCGCCGCCAGATTCTACAACAACCCCGCCAACCCCGGCTCCCCCGACCGCGACTACGCCAACCGCCGCATCTCCACCGAACATGTCTATACCCTCTCGCCGCAGACCATCAACACCTTCTCGATTGAGGCCTCCAGCAACATCTCCGACACCAGCGTGGAACAGGGCGACTTCGCGGCCCAGATCGGACTCAACGGCGTGCCCGGCGGCTCTTTCCCCTTCGTCCTCATCGACCGCTACCTGGGTCTCGGACGCTCCAACCCCATCGCCCGGCACGCCCGCCACGCCTTCGTCACTACCAACGGTCTGGCCCTGAGAAAGGGCAAGCACAACCTGCGCCTGACTGCCCAGTTCGTCCGCTCCCAGGTCAACACCTCGCTCCCCCAATACCCAACCGGCTACTTCCGCTTCACCTCCGGGCTCACTTCGCTCCCAGGCATCGTGAATACCGGCCACGGCTTCGCTTCCATGCTGATGGGGATGCCCCAGTATGTCGAGGTCAGCTACGTGGGGGCGCCGTCTTACTTCCGCGGTTCGCGAGGTTTCGCCGCCCTCGGCGACAATTGGGAGATCCGCCCCGGATTGAATGTCTCATTCGGGCTGAACCTCGAATTCAGCGGCCCACGTACCGACCGCTACAACCGCATGTCGACGGTGGACTTCAATGCCCCCAACCCCGCCTCCTCCCGGCCTGGCGCCCTGATCTTCGCCGGCCTCAACGGCGCCGGCCGCGCTTTCCAGCCGGTCCAGACGCGCTGGCAGCCCGGTTTCAATATGGCCTGGAACCCGGGCGGCAACCGCAAGGCTGTCCTGCGTTACTCGATTGGGCTGGGTTTCCAGGGCTACCCCATGCCCAGCGGACAGTGGGGCACGCAGGGCTTCAACGGCTACGCGACTTACTTCTCCCAGAACCCGCAACTTGACCCGGCGCTCATCCTCGCCACAGGCGTCCCGGCTCCCGCTTACCCCATCCCCGACCTCCGGCCCGACGCCGCCAACCAGACCTCGGCCGACCTCAACGACATGAGCGGCGCCCTGCCCCGCAATATCTCCTCCGGCCTCTCCTATGAACGTGAACTGCCGTTCTCGATCGTTCTCACAGCCTCGGCGTCGATCTCTTCAGGCCGCAACGTCTACGTCGGCAACAACGCCGTCAATCCGAACGCGGTTCACCCCGACAACCTCCACTATCGCGACCTGCTCAACGACGAGTCCTTCATCCGCGAACTCCGCCCCTTCCCCCAATACCTCCGCTTCGACACCAACGGGCTCTGGGCCGGCGGCCGCTTCCGCCGCACCGCCGCCGCCATCCGCGTCGAGAAACGAACCTCCCAGGGCCTCGCGCTGTCGGCCAACGCCGAGTTCTCGCGCCAGTTCGACGACTACTCCGGCCCCTACGGCAAACAGGATTTCTTCAACCGGCGAAACGAATGGAGCCTCACGCCCTGGAACAACCCCATCCGGTTATCGCTGAGCTACATGTACGAACTGCCGGTCGGCATCGGCAAGAACTGGTTCTCCTACCAGGACTGGCGCAGGTGGATCATCTCCGGCTGGTCTGTCTCCGGCATGAGTTCCATCTCCTCCGGCGAGCCGATCGCACTCCACCCCATGTTCAACAACACCGGCGGCGTCATCCAGGCCCTGCGGGTCAATACCGTGGACGGCGTCGACCCGCATGTGCGCAACCAGTCGCCCGAGCTGTGGTTCAACCCGGACGCCTTCTCCCATCCAGCCGACTTCACCCTCGGCAGCGGCCCCCGCACTCACTCCACCCTTCGCAACCCCTCCACCCAAAGCAACGACCTGTCGTTCGCCAAACGCGTCTCCATCGACCAGGAGCGCGCCTTCGAGTTCACTGCTTCGGCCTTCAATTTCGTCAACCTCGGCATCTGGAACGACCCGGACAACAACATCGGCACCGCCGATTCGCCCAACGTCAACGCCGGAAGGATCATCGGATCCCGCGGCGGCCGTGTCATTCAACTCGGATTGAGGTTCAGCTTCTGATGCCGCGCCTGCTGATTGCCGCGATTCTCGCAACCGCCCTCCACGCCGCGCCGCCGGAGATCAGCGGCTTTCGTCGCATCTCCGCGTGGATCGCCGCCTCGGAGTCAGGGCTGTGCTCGGCGTCGGTCAAGGTCGAGGGCAAGCCATCTGAAGTGCTCCAGTGCCTCTCGCCCCGGGACGGCCTGCTGCTGTTTACCGTCACCGACCTGACCGGCGACCTCACCCTCATCAACGAGGCCCGCGACGCCCTGGCCGCCGAACTTGGCAAGCTCCCGGCAAACACCTGGACAGCCGCCTTGTCCGCCCAGGACGGCCTCCATGTCCTCTCTGACCCGTCCGGCGATTCCGCCGCGGCAATCGCCGCCATCCGCGGTGCGCGCACCACCGGCGCAGCCGGACTTCTGGATGCCATGGAACCGGCCTCGCGCCTTGCTACATCAGTCCTCGCGAAGTCCAAGGTCCGGATCGCAGTCCTCCATATCACCGACTCGAACATCTACGATTACCGCGAGGACTACACCAACCCCGTCATCAACTACTCCGACAGCCGCGACTTGTCTCGCCGATTCCCTGACGCGCTCATTCGCGAACGCACCGCCAAACTCGCTTCATCCCTGGCAGGCTATGATGCGCCGGTCTTTGTCGTCCACCTCGCCTATCTCCGCGACCGCCTTAACGAGGCCTATCAACTCGGACTCCGCCAGGCCACCGAGGCCACGGGCGGCTCGGCCGTCTTCTGCCGCTCGCAGGCCGAGATCCCATCGGCCATCGGCGGAGCCATGGCCAGGATCCTTGCACATTACGCGATCGATTTCTCGCTGCCGAAGGACCTGCCCCGCCAGTTCACGATCGAACTCGCCTCGCCCGGTCTTTCCCCCGAATATCGCTCACGCTTTTCGTCAAGACAGAAGTAGAATGGAGTTCCTCTCATGAAAGCCGCGCGTCCCGCAATCGCATTGCTGGCTCTCGCCGCCCTGGCCTGCCTCGGCTGGGCGCTGTGGTTGAAGAAGCAAAACGCAGCGCTCATCCAGCAGTCCGGAACCGTGGAGATGACCGGAATCCAGGCCCGGCAACGCGCCGCCGCGCTGGAAACCGAGAACCTCGACCTCCGCCGCCGTCTCGAAGCCGCCGGCATCGAGACCCGGCCGTCTGACACACCGTCAACCGCCAGCGCCCACGCCGCCGAGGCCGCCCGCCTTGATGCCGTCCGCGCCCTGGCCGAACTCCAGAAGCGCTTCGATGCCGCACAGACGCAAGTGCAGTCGCTCCAGTCGGCCCGGCTCGAACTGGAATCCTCGCTCGATTCCGCCAACGCCGACCGCAAGCGCCTCGCCGGATCGGAGACCGAACTGAAAGAGAGCCTCGCCTCCAGCCGCCGCATCGTTGAAGCCCTGGAATCAGAGCTCAAAACCAAAACCGACCGCGTCGCCTCCCTCGAATCCGACCTTCGCCGCGCCCGTGACGCCAGTTCCGCCGAGACCCGCCGCGGCTCCCAGATCGCCGCCATTCTCGCTTCGTTCGACGACGTCAACCGCCGCCGCGAAAACACCCTCACCAGCCTCCAGCGCCGCTTCCGCGACCTGACTGACGCCTACCGCGCCCTCGCCCTCCGCTTCGACACCCAGCGCGACGGCCAGGCGCCCGTGCAGATCTCCTCCGGCGAGGTCTCGCGCATGTCTAACACTGTCCAGTCCGCCGAGGACGATCTGCGCCAGCTCAACACTCTGAACGCCGAGGCCCAACGTCTCACCCGCCGCCTTCAGCAGTAGTTGAAACCGCCACCGCGCCCCAGCCGCGCCGCATCCATCTCCGTGATCGCGAACGGGCGCCCGCGGTGCGCATCGCAGCCCACCTTGCAGGCTGCCAGGTCTCCGCCAATGCCTCTCGCCTCGCGAAACGGCCTCTCGATCGCCGGTATCGGCTTCCACCCCGGAATGCCCATTTCCTTTTCCGTCACGGCCCGGCGCCGGAATCAGACAAACGGTCTCGCGTCAACGGCGCCACCGGTGTCTTCATTGAACAACGGACGTGCCACGGCTTCGACGGCCTGGGATCGAGGTTTGACGCCGGAGGCAACCTCGGAAACAGGTGGACGCCCGAGGACCGCCGGGAGTTCGACGTGCGAGCCGCCAGCGTCATCGATCGGTTCAATGCGCTCGACGCCTGCGGGTCCGGTAAGGACATCGGCGGACTGGTCCTCTCCTGCGCAGCCAACAAGCGCTCGCCCGCGCCCGCGCGCACCGCCCCGATCACCTGGGGCGCAACTGGCCTCTGGCCCCCGTCCGATCCCCCGGTACCCCGCCATTGGAACCCTCCACGGCAGCCCCGCGTTCAACAAGGCCGCCCGGCGTCACCATGGTCCGCCCGCCTGCGAAGCGGCGCAACCTCCGCGCCGCCAGCTTCGCCTGGTCGCGGGGGAACCCTCACTGGCTCCCTTTGTCCTGTTGCCGCGGTTCGCACTCCATTGGGGAGTCGGCGAAAGCCTATGTTACGCTGGAATTTCCCCCGCAATTCCATGAGCGACGGCTCTCAGCAACCCATCGAGACAATCGGCGCGAAGTTCGAAAGGCTGGTCCACATCATGGCCCGCCTCCGCTCGCCCGGCGGCTGCCCGTGGGACGCCGAACAGACCTTCGCCACCATCCGCCCCTACACGCTCGAGGAGACCTACGAGGTGCTCGACGCCATCGACGCCGGCGACTACGCCGCCCTCCGCGAGGAACTCGGCGACTTCATTCTCCAGGCTGTCTTCTACGCCCGCATGGCCGAGGAAGAGCGCCGCTTCTCCATCGCCGATTCGCTCGACGCCATCAACGAGAAACTCGTCCGGCGCCATCCCCACGTCTTTGCCGGCGGCGGCGCCACGACGCCCGAGCAGGTGCTGAAGCGCTGGAACGAAATCAAGGCCGGCGAGAAACTGTCCCGCCCGGATGCGCCGAAAGGCCTGCTGGAAGGCGTCCCGCGCTCGCAGCCGGCCCTCGCCGAGGCCGTCCAGATCAGCAAGAAGGCCGCCGGAGCGGGCTTCGAGTGGCCCAACCTCGACGAGGTCATCGCCAAACTCCATGAGGAGTTGGACGAACTCAAGCGCGCCGCCAATGCCGTCGAGCGCGAAGCCGAAATCGGCGACGTGCTGTTCACCGTGGTCAACATCGCACGCTGGCTGAAGGTGGACCCCGAACAGGCGCTGCGCGGCACGAACCGCAAGTTTCGCTCGCGCTTCGGCTACGTCGAAACCGAGATCCGGAAGCGCGGCCGGACACTGGCGGAGTCGGCCGAAAAGCACGGCATCGATGAAATGGAGGCGTTGTGGCAGGAAGCGAAGAAGCGCGGGCCATCGAACTCAGATTCCTGACAACCGTCGAGGAGTTCCGCGAAGCCGTCGATCTACAGCAGGAGATCTGGGGCTTTGAAGATGTTGAACTGCTTCCCGTCCGGCTCTTCGTCGTGGCCAATAAGGTCGGCGGCCAGACCATCGGCTGCTACGACGGCGACAGGATCGTCGGCTTCCTGCTGGCCATCCCCGGAGTCAAGCCGGCCGGCGAGCAGTACTTGCACAGCCACATGATGGGCGTGAAAGCGGGCTACCGCGATCTCGGTCTCGGCCGCCGCATGAAACTCGCCCAGCGCGAAGACGCCCTGTCCCGCGGCATCCGCCTCGTCGAATGGACCTTCGATCCGCTCGAACTCAAAAACGCCCACTTCAACATCGAACGCCTCGGCGCTGTCGTCAAGCGCTACGTCCTGAACCAGTACGGCACCACCACCAGCCACCTCCACGGCGGCCTGCCGACTGACCGCTGCGTCGCCGAATGGCGGCTCGCCTCGCCCCGGGTCGCCGGCCTGCTCGCCGGCGCTCCCGAACCGCGCTCCGCAGTCCTCGAACGCATCAGTATCCCCTCGGACATCGCCGAAATCCGCGCCTCCGACCCGCCCCGCGCCCGCTCCATCCAGGCCGGCGTCTCCGAGGGCTTCCTGAGCGCCATCGACCGCGGCTTGACCGTGACCGGTTTTGAAAGGAGTGCCGAAAGCGGCACATACACATTCGGAATATGGGATTCAAAATAGATCAAGTCCGCCTGCACCAGTTCTCCATGCCGCTGGTGCATTTTTTCGAGACCAGCTTCGGCCGTACCTGCTCGCGCGACATGATCCTCGTCGAAGTTGTCAGCGATGGCGTCTCCGGCTGGGGCGAAGTCACCTGCGGCGAGCACCCCTTCTACAACGAGGAGTGGACCGAAAGCGCCTGGCTGCTGCTCAAGAATTACATAGCACCCAAGGCCGCCGGCAAGACGCTCGACGCCCAGTCCGCCGGGCAGTTGAGCGCCGGCATTCGCGGTCATAAAATGGCCCAGGGCGGCTTCGAGGTCGCCTGCTGGGACCTCCAGGCCCGCCTCAACGGGCGCCCGCTGTGTCAGGAGATCGGCGGCGGAACCCGCGCCGAAATCCCCTGCGGCGTGTCCATCGGCATCCAGGATTCCGTCGATCAGTTGATCGTGAAGATCCGCCGTGAAGTCGATGCCGGCTACCGCCGCATCAAGATGAAGATCAAGCCCGGCTGGGACATAGACGTCATCGCCCGCGTCCGCGCCGAGTTCCCTTCAATCCTGCTGATGGCCGACGCCAACTCCGCCTACACCCTCGGCGACATCGACCGCCTCAAGGCCCTCGACCAGTTCAACCTCATGATGATCGAGCAGCCGCTCGCCCACGACGAAATCATCGACCACGCCGCACTCCAGGCCGCACTCTCCACGCCCATCTGCCTCGACGAATGCATCCGCAACTCGCACCAGGCCGCCCAGGCCATCCGCCTGGGCGCCTGCCGCATCATCAACATCAAGCTCGGCCGCGTCGGCGGCTTTGCTGAAGCCTTGCGCGTCCACGATGTCTGTCTCCAGGCCGGCATCCCGGTCTGGTGCGGCGGGATGCTTGAATCCGGCGTCGGCCGCGCACACAATGTCGCGCTGTCCACACTGCCGGGCTTCACGCTGCCCGGCGATGTCTCGGCCTCCAAACGCTACTGGAAGCGCGACGTGATCGACCCCTGGGTCGAAGTCTCCAGCGAAGGCGCGATTACCGTCCCCGACGGCCCCGGCTTCGGCTACCATCTCGACCTCGACTTCCTCGCCTCGGTTCGCGCGCGCCTGGAGACGCTGTCGCCGCGGTGAAGCGCTCACGCGCCGTACTCTACGCCCTCCTCTGCCTGATGACATTCATCTGGGGTGTCAACTACGTGGCCGCGAAGGTCTCTCTGCGAGAGTTCCCGCCCCTGGTCTTCGCGCCTCTTCGCTCCATCTTCGCCGCGGCATTCCTCATCCCCATCTACGCCTGGATGCGGAAGCGCAAACCCCACGAGCAGCCCTGGACCCGCCGCGAACTCTGCACCCTCGCCGCTCTCGGCGTCTGCGGCATCACGCTCAACCAGGTCTTCTTCATCCTCGGCATGAACTTCACCAGCGTTGCCCACGCCGCTCTCATCATCGCCACCGGACCCGTCTTCGTCCTCCTGCTCGCCGCCCTCCGCCGCCAGGAACGCGTCACCGCCCGCAAGGCCGCCGGCATGGCCATTGCCATCAGTGGCGTGGCTGCGCTCCAAATCATGCCCGGCCGCGCCGAGGGAGCCAGCGGCTTGGGGGACTTCCTGGTCTTTCTGGCCTCGTTCACCTTCGCCCTGTTCACCGTCTTCGGCAAGGAAACCACCATGCGCCACGACGCCCTCACGGTCAACACCGTCGGCTATGCCTCTGGCGCCCTCGCCGGCCTGCCCCTGCTGCTCTGGCAGGGCTGGTCGTTCGATTTCAGCGCCGTGAACTCCGGCGGCTGGGCCATGATGATCTATATGGCGCTGTTTCCCAGCGTCCTGTGCTACATGATCTTCTACCATGCGCTCACACGCATTGACGCCTCGCGTGTGGCGGCATTCTCCTACGCCCAGCCCGTCATCGCCTCGCTCACCGGACTCGCCGTTCTCTCCGAACCCGTCACCCTGCCCATCGCCCTCGGCGGCCTGCTCGTCCTCAGCGGCGTCTGGCTCACTGGACGAAAATAGAAGCGTGCAATCCATTCAAGGCAAGACCATCCTCGTCACCGGAGCCGCCCGCCGCATCGGCCGCGCCATCGCCCTCACGCTCGCCTCCGCAGGTGCTCGTGTCTTGATCCACTACGGCGCATCGCGCGAGGAAGCCGAATCCGCCGCCGCTGAATGCGGCAACGCCGCCGTCTTCCAGGCTGACCTCGCCAAGGTCTCCGAAATCCATCGCTTGTTCGCCGAGATCGCCGAACGCGAACCCCGCCTCGACGCCCTGGTCAACAACGCCGCCCGCTTCACCCGTATCCACCCGCTCGAAGTCACCGAAGCTGATTGGGACTTCATCCACGACGTCAACCTCAGGGCCTACTTCTTCTGCGCCCAGCAGGCCGCCCTCCTCATGCGCCGCAACCCAGGCTGCCAGGGCCGCATCGTCAACATCAGTTCCATGGGCGCGTTCGGCGCCTGGCCCGAATTCGTCCACTACTGCGCCTCCAAGGCCGGCGTCACCGGCATGACCCGCGCCCTCGCGAAGGCGCTCGCCCCCGCCATCACCGTCAACGCCGTCGCCCCCGGCATCATCCCCTTCGAGGAACTCGAAAACGAACGCATCCAGCGCATGATCAAAGCCACCCCCGCCGGACGCCCCGGCACCGGCGAGGAGATCGCCGAAGCCGTCCTCTATTTCCTGACTGCCGGCGATTTTGTCACCGGCCAGACCCTCCAGGTCGACGGCGGCATGGGCCTCGGCTGAAGTTCCGCCGCACACACATAGGCCAAATCGCCAGTCTGGATTCTAAAATGGTGTTTATGAGCGACAAAGACTTTCCCCTCCCTCCACCCAGCTTTGAATTCCTCGTCCTCTCGCTCCGCATGCAGGTGGAGACCCATCTCGGCATGAACCCCTTCGTCGAGGAACAGCAGGATCCCGACTTCCGCCTCGCCCGCCACGGCATCGACCTGCTCTCCATGCTGAAGGACAAAACCAAAGGCAACCTCGCCATCGAGGAAGAGCGCCTGCTCGAAAACACCGTCACCGAAATGCGCTTCCGCTACGTGCAGTCAATGGATGAAGCAAGGAAGAAATCCGAATCCCCTGCGCCGCCCTCGGAAACCAATGGCTGACGCCCCATCGCGGCTGTCCATCCGCGTCCTCGGATCCGGCACCAGCGTCGGCGTGCCCACCATCGGCTGCCACTGCAAGGTCTGCCGCTCCACCGATCCCCGCGACCGCCGCCTCCGCCCCTCCATCGCCATCCGCAACGGCGGGCGCGTCATCGTCGTCGACACCGGGCCCGACTTCCGCCAGCAGATCCTTGATGCCGGTATCGAACGCCTTGACGCGGTCCTGTTTACCCACGCCCATGCTGACCATATCCTCGGCCTCGACGACCTCCGCCCGTTCAACTTCCACCAGAGCGAACCCATCGCCATCCACTCCTCCGCCCAGACGCTCGAAGTTATTCGCCGCGTCTTCGCCTACGTCTTCCACGACGGTCCCACCGAATCCTCGCGGCCCAAAATCTGGAGCCACATCTTCGAGGACGAACCGTTTGAAGCCGGCGGCCTGACGTTCCGGCCCATCCCCATCAAGCATGGCAGCGGCCCCTGCCACGGCTTCCGCTTCGCCAACGCCGCCTATCTCACCGACCACAGCCAGATCCCCGAACAGTCGCTCGAAATGCTCGAAGGCGTCGAAGTCCTCTTCCTCGATGCCCTGCGCTACAAGCCCCACCCCACACACTCCACCATCGACGAAAGCCTCAAAACCGTCGCCCGCCTCAATCCCCGCGCCACATACTTCACACACATCTCCCACGACCTCGCCCACGAGCGCGCCCAACGCCTTCTGCCCCCCGGCGTCTTCCTCGCCTACGACGGCCTCGAAATCGACCTCGGAGCCGCCCGGTGACCCGCCTCCGCATCTTCCGCTCCCTCGACGAAGCCGCCGCCGTCTTCGATCCCTCCGCGCTCACCATCGGCAACTTCGACGGCCTCCATGTCGGCCACCGCGAGCTTATGCGCCGTACGGTCCGGTTGGCTCAGGAATCGAATTCGAAACCCTCCGCCCTCACCTTCCACCCCCACCCCAAGGCCATCGTCTCCCCCGCCGGCGCCCCCAAACTCCTCACCCTGCCCGAGGAGCGCTGCGCCCTCATGGCCGAGGAGGGCATCCGCCAGGTCCTCATCCTCCCATTCGATGCGTCAATCGCCGCCCTCCAGCCCGCCGAGTTCTTCCGCCGCGTCCTCATCGACACCCTCGGCGCCCGCGCCGTCTGCGTCGGCGACAACTTCCACTTCGGCCGCAAACAGGCCGGACAGGTTGAACTCCTCGCCGGGCTCGGCGCTGAACTCGGCATCAAGGTGGAGATCGTCCCGGCCATCACCCGCCGCGGCGCCGTCGTCTCCTCCAGCGAGATCCGCCGCCTCATCGGCTCCGGCAACGTCAGCCGCGCCGGCCGCCTTCTGGAAAGGCCTTACTCGATGTCCGGCGAGGTCGTCCGGGGCGAAGGCCGCGGCTCGCGCGAAACCGTCCCCACCCTCAACCTCGAAGTCAGCTCTCTCGACAGCGCCGAACGCGCCCTGCCCGCCAAAGGCGTCTACATCACCCGCACCCTCGACACCGCCTCACACCGCCGCTGGGCTTCCATCACCAACGTCGGCGACCGCCCCACCTTCGGCGGCGGCCATCTCACTATCGAAACCTTCCTGCTCGACGAACTCCGCCCGCCCACCCCTTCCCGAATCCGTCTCGAATTCTTCCGCCGCGTTCGCGAGGAAAAACGCTTCGACGGCGCCGGCGCGCTCAAGGCTCAGATCATGACCGACATCGCCCGCGCGCGCGCCTTCTTCCGCCGCGTCATCCGCGAGCAAATTGCAGAGCCCACACTGCCGCCCCTGCCGTAAACACAAGCGCAAATCCTGTCAGCACCCTCTTGCCAAACGCCGTGTTCCCGCCGCTGAACGCAAGGAAGGTCTTGAATCCGGCGTTGGCGATCAACGCCAGAAACACGCCCGCCACCGCCGCGCCCGTCCCGAGTTGCCCGTCTTTCAACAACCCCGATACCGAAAACACGATCGCATCCACATCGATCGAACCGCCGATGAAACTGGCCGACAGCACTCCGCCTTCGCCGAACTTATCGCTCGACGCCCTCACCACCAGCCGGATCAGCGCGAACGCCGCGCCAAACTTCAACGCCGGCGCCAGGTGGAGCGGGTTGCCCAGCTTCACCTCCGGCTTCGTCGGCTTCTGCTCCCGCCCGTCCTTGCTCGGCCACAGCGCGATCGCCAGTCCCGCCACGGTCATCGCCGCCAGTGGCAGGATGCTCGCCGCCGCCAGCGCAGGGCTGACAACCAGAATCAGCGCGTAAATCCTCGGAAACTGCACCGCGTTGGCCAGCACCGCCGCCCTGCCGTAGTCCGGCGTTCGTTCCGGCTCTTCCTGACACTGCCTCGCGAACGCGCTGGTCGCCGCCGTCGTCGACGCCACCCCGCCCAGAATCGCCGTCCACCTCAATCCCTCGCTGGCGCCCAGGAACTTCTGCAGGAAATACCCCAGCCAGTTGATCGAACACACCAGGATGACGAACACCCACACCTGGCGCGGATTGAAGAACTCATACGGCCCGTACCCGCCATCCGGCAGCACCGGCAAAATCACGAAGATCACTGCCAGAAACCGCAGCGTTTCGTGAAACTCCCGCTCCGTGATGGCTTCGACGAAGAACCTCTTCAGCGCCACCCTGGCATCGAGGAACAGGGCCAGTACCACTGTCAACGCGATCGCCAGCGGCGATCCCCACGGCAGCGACGCCGTCGCCGTCAATACGCAAAGCAGGAACGTCGCCACCGCCGCCATCTCCGTCGTGATCCCCGTCCGCCCCGGCGTCTGTGCCCTGAACACGATCAGCAACGCCGTCAGCGCGATCAGCACCGCAATCGTCAGCGACGGCTGCGCGATGATGCCGCAAAGCCCGCCGGCCAGCCCGATCGTCATGAAGTCCCGCAACCCCGCGTGGCGCTCCTGCCGCTGATCCGCCTCCCGCTCTATACCCAACAGCAGACCAATCAACAGCGCCTCGCCCATGGCCAGCCAGGCGGGAGGATGGAATTCAATCGCGGGCATCATCGTTATGATTGTAGTTCCCCGCGACGGCCGGGCCGGTTCAGCCCTGCTCTCCCGCGCGCCTGTACACCTCCATCGTGTAACACCCCGCCGCCGACGCCCCGCCATCCACCACAAACGTCTGCCCCGTGATGTAGCCCGCCTCCTTCGACGCCAGGAACACCGCCATGCTCGCCACCTCCGCCGCCTCCGCCAACCGGCCCAGCGGAACCGTCTTGCGCCGCTCCTTCAACCGCTCCTCCCCGTAGACGCTCACCAGCATCTCGTTCATCACCGGGCCCGGCGCGATGCAGTTCGCCGTGATCCCATGCGCCGCCAGTTCCACCGCCATCACCCGCGTCAGCCCGATCACAGCCGCCTTTGACGTCCCGTACCCGGTGAAGCCGAACTGCCCCATGGTGGCCCCGATCGTCGACACCGTGATCAACTTGCCCCCCCGGCCCGCCTCCACCATCGCCCGCGCCGCCGACTGGCAGCCATACATGGTCCCCGACAGGTTCACGTCCACTGACTCCCGCCAGAACTCCTCGTCAAACTCTAGAAACGGCTTCATCCGCACCAGGCCCGCGTTGGCCACGAAGACATCGATCGACCCATACGAGTCCAGGCACGTCTTCACCAGCGCCTCCGCCGTCTCGCGCTTCCTCACATCCCCGGCGCAACACGCCGCCCCCAATTCCTCGGCCACTTTGCATGTCCGATTGGCGTCGGTCCCGTGGACCACAACCCGCGCTCCCTCGGCGATGAACCGCTCCGCCATCGCGCGCCCGATCCCGCGCGCCGACCCGGTGATCACCGCCGAAAGCCCTTCAAGCCGTTCAGCCATCGCTACCTCCCTGCCGCCGCATTGAAATCCTCAATCGCAATCGCCAACCTCGCTCCTCGCCCATCGGCTCCGGCCGCTTCAGCCGTCACCACGCTCCGCTCGCCCGGCGTCAGGATTTGACGGTTGGCGCTCCTCACCGCCGGCGCGCTACTCTCCGCCGGCTTGCCGGGATACTGCCCCGGCGGCCGATTCAATTGTCTATCCCCTGAGCCCCTGGCGGCATTCACCGCACCGGACAGCAGTATCGGTCTCATACGGCCTCGCTCCGGTCCAGACGGTTCAGCGCAAACGCATAGGCCCCGATCGACGTCGCCTCGCTCGTGCCCAGCCGCGTGATGCCAACCCCTGTGCGCTGCAAGCCGTCGAACCTCAGCGTGCGCTTCGAATAGGGTACAGCGAGTTCGGTCGTCTCGCCGCGCAGGAACTGTTCCAGTTGCGCCGGATCCTCCAGGTTGAACGCCCTCGGTATCAACCGCCGGAACCGCTCGCCGTTCGGCGCCAGGTACGTCGAATTCATCTCGTTCACAATCGCCGGCAGGAACTGCGAATGCGCCCCCGACACGCCCCCGCCCACCACCACCAGCGCGTCCAGCAGCGTCGATGCGTTCGCGATCGCATCGCCCGCGATCTCGCCCATCTTCCGGAACGCCTCGCGCGCCGCATACGCGTTGCCTTCGGCCCTGCCCTTGGCGATGTCGTAAATCACCTTCGGCTCCGGCGCTTCTTCAAACCCGATGCCCGACAGTTCCGCATACACCCGCCGCACTGCCCGGATCGACGCCCCTTCTTCCGCATTCAGTTCCAGATCGTGCTTGTGCCTGAGAATCCAGATCTCGCCCGCCACCGAGTTGTCGCCCGTGTACAACTCGCCGTCCCTGACAATCCCCCCGCCCAGCCCCGTGCCCAGCGTCACCCCGAACAGGTTTCTGAACCGCTTCGGGCTTCCCGCCTGCTCCAGCAGGCCGTTGACATGCGGCAGCAGCCCCGACGCCGCCTCGCCATACGTGAACAGGTCGCCGTCGTTGTTGATGAACACCGGCAGCGAAAACCGGTCTTCCAATATCGCCCTCAGCGGAACGTTCTTGTAAGCCGGCAGATTCCTCGGCCCCACAATGATCCCGTTGAAATAATCCGCCGGCGCCGGAAACGCGAAGCTGATCGCGCAGGGCGCCGCATCCAGGCTGCCCATCACCAGCTCGAACCCCCGGAACATATTCCCCAACGACTCCTCAAGGTCCCCCGCCTCTGCCGGCAGCGCAAAGCTCTCCACCACCGCCCCGTTCGCCTGCATCGCCGAGAACACGAAATTCGTGCCGCCCGCGTCCAGCGTCAGCACCGCGCGTCTGTCGTTTGAATAGTCGCGCATCATAACCTCACTTGGCCTGTGCGGCCGGCTTCAACATCGATGTCCACGTGATGTACAGAATCGCCGCCAGCGGCACCAGGAAACTGGTCTGCACCGACGTCCGATCCGCCACCAGCCCCATCAGCGGCGGCAGGATCGCCCCGCCCGCAATCGCCGTCACCATCAGCCCCGACAGCGCGTTCGTATGCTCCGGCATCGAATCTACCGCGATCGAAAACACCAGCGGGAAGATGTTCGCGAAACCCAGCCCCGCCACGAAGAAACTCGCCACCGCCACCGTCTGGTTCGGCACAAACAGCCCGGCCAGCCCCAAGATCGAAAGCCCGCACGTCACCATGAAGAACTTCCGCGGCTCCATCCAGTTCAGGATCACCCCGCCCGAAAACCGCCCGATCGTCAGCGCCGTGAAAAACAGCCCAGTCCCCAGCAGTCCCACCTTGTTGATGTCGATCCCGAACCGCTCTTTCAGATACATCGGAATCCCCGCGCTCACGCTCACCTCGGCCCCGACGTAGAAGAATATCGCCATCACCATCGCCAGCACATACGGGTTCTTCAGCAGCGCCACGCACGACGCAAACGTCGCCGCCTTCTCGCTCGACCTCCGCTCGTCCACCTTCAACCCCGCCACCGCCAGCACCGCCGCCAGCAGCGCCACCGCGTAGATCGGGAAGATCACCTTCCAGTCCGCGCCATAGTATTTCGCCGCGATCACCGGAATCATCGGACCCGACAGCGACCCGATCGCCTTCACAAACTGCGCCAGCGACAGGTTCCTCGCATACTTGCCCTCCGCCGAAACGTCCCTCATGATCGGGTTCCCGGCCACCTGCAAAATCGCCGCCCCCGCGCCCAGCAGCAGGATCGTCACCAGGAACCGCCCGAACGAATCCAGCCCGAACGCCGCGTTCAGCAGCCCTACCAGCGCCACCAGCAACCCCGACATCAATACGAACTTCTTCCCCCGCCGGTCCTGCGCCAGCCCCACCGGAATCGACAGTATCCCGAACATCGACAGCCCCACGAACGGAATCATCGACGCCACCGCGTTCGACAGTTGAAACTCATCCTTGGCCAGCGACACAAACGGTCCCACCGCGTCGGCGAAACCCATGGCGAGAAAGGCGAGAAAAACTGGGAAGGTGCGTATGCGCATTCTGTGAACTCTCGTGCCCGGCCGCCGGCGCCCGCTTCACCCTCAAGACGTCCGCGTCCGGGTCCGGGCTTAGCCAGTATATCGCCGCCGCACACGAAAACGCCGGATTTGCTCTAAAAACCGCCCCAGCGCGGCGCCGCCGATAGCCGCCGCTCGATCGCGTCCACGAACTTCACCATCGGATTGAACCCCAGCACCCGCTCCGGCTGCGCCACGAAATTCGACAGCGCGTTGATGTCGTAAAACACCCCCTCGCCCGTCTTCGGATCGACGAAACACTCGATCCCGCCCGCATCCGCCTTCGCCGCCCGCGCCACCGCCAGCACCGCGTTCTCGATCTCCCGCGACGCCATCACCCGCGTGAACGTCGCCGTTGTCCCGCACGCATCCGCCGGGCACAAATGATACAGCCCAGCCGGACGGTCGATCTTCACCGTATAGAGAATCTCCCCGTCGATCACTTCCGTCCTCAGCAGGTCGCCCCCCTGAACCGCCTCCTGCACCACCAACAGATGATCACACCCTGCGTCCAACTCCCCCGCCGCCGCCATCAACTCCTGTGGCGTCTCAAACCGCCTCACCCCCGCGCCCGCCCCCCCGCAGTTCGGCTTCACCATCACCGGGAATCCAATCTCCCGCGCCGCCTCCGCCGCCCTGCCTGCGTCGTTCACGGCAATCGTCCTCGGCGTCCTCACCCCCGCCCGCCTGAACACCTCCACCTGCCGCATCTTCGATATGTCCACCGCATACGCCGCCCGCCCGTTCATCACCTGCACGCCCCGCGCCTCCAGCAACTCAAGCAGTTCCAGCACCGCAAACTGGCCCGCCCCATGCCCGCGCCACCGCGCCGACGTACTCATCCGGTTCACCACCAACTCAGGCCACTGCCGCCTCGCCGGATCGATCACCATCGACGCAGCCGGCCACTCCTCATACGCCCGCCCGCGCCGCCGCAACTCCGTAAACAGAGGCGCAAACCACTCCGGGTGTTCGTACAGGACAGCAATGCGGGCCGGTGAACTCATGCGTGTGGTTCAGGCGTGCGCCAATCCTCCGGCGCCTGGCCTTCGGGCAGCAACTCGCCTTTATCAAGATACCGGATCGTGCGCGCGAAATGCGCCGCATGTGGATCGTGCGTCACCATCAAGACCGTCTTGCCATACTCCTCGTTCAACCGCTTCAGCAGCGTCAGCACCTCTTGCGCCGACTTCGCATCCAGGTTCCCCGTCGGCTCGTCGCACAGCAGGATGTCGGGATCGGTCACAATCGCCCGCGCAATTGCCACCCGTTGCTCCTGCCCGCCCGAAAGCTGCTTGGGGTAATGATGCATCCTGTCGTCCAGGCCCACCAGCCTCAACGCCGTCCGCGCATGTTGATCCCGCTCGCCCTTCTTCAGGTGCGTCAGCTTCAGCGGCAGTTCGACGTTTTCGAACGCCGTCAGCACCGGAATCAGGTTGAAGCTCTGAAACACAAAGCCGATGTGCCGGTTCCGCCACCGCGCCACCGCGCTCTCGCCCATCGCACCGATGTCCTGGCCCAGCACTTCAATCGTCCCGCCGGTCGGACGGTCCATCGCCGCCGCCAGATGCAGCAGCGTCGATTTGCCAGACCCCGACGGTCCCATCAGCGCAATGAACTCCCCCCGCTTCACATCCAGGTCCACGTCCTTCAGCGCCACCACCCGGAAGCTGTCCCTGGCAAACTCTTTCGTCAGCTTGCGTGTACGAATAATCACTTCGGCCGCTGCTCCAGTCGCCTCGCTCATGCGCTTCAGCTCCCTTTCACTTTCACTTTCATGCCGTCCTTCAACTCCGCCGGCGGGTTCAACACCACGTCCTCGCCGCCGATCAATCCTTCGTCGATCCGGATCCCCTGCGCCGTCACCCCGCCCGTCTTCACCGCCCTCTCCACCGCCTTCCCGTTCACCACGACAAACACCTTGCCGTTTTTGATCGCCGCCGCCGGCGCATACGCCGCCTGTACCGATGCCGGCGCCGCGCTCTCCGTCCGCTCCGCCACGAACGCGACGGACGCATTCATCTCCGGCCTCAGAAATTCGTCCGGATTCGCCACCTTCACCTTCACCTGCACCGTCGCCTTCTGCCTGTTCGCCTCCGGCGACATCTCGTCGATGAACCCTTCCCACCGTTTGCTTGGCCAGGCATCCACCGTGATCATCGCTCTCTGCTTCATACGCAGCTTGTTGAAGTCGTTCTGTGATATGTCCAGTTCCACTTCAAGATCGTTCAGATCGGCCAGTGACACAACGAATCCCTTCGCTCCCCGCTCACCCACAAAACTCGTCGTCACAAACTCGCCCCGCTCCACTTCCCTCTCCAGAATCGTCCCCGTCACCGGCGCCTTGATCACCGTATTCGACAACTGCGTCTCGTAAAACGACACTGCCCCCCTCGCCTGTTGCACCTGGCCGCGCATGGAATCGATCTGCTCTTTCCGCGGCCCGATCCTCACCAGTTCGAACGTCTTCACCAGCGAGTTCACCCGCGCCTGCCGCGCCTTGAACTGCGCCTCGGCGTCGTCCAGCGCCTGCCGCGCCAGCACGCCGTCCCTGTGCAACCCCCGCGTCCGCTCCACGCTCACCCGGGCATTCTCCAACTCCGCCCGCGCCTGGTCCACATTCGCCTGCGCCACCGCGATCTCCTCCGGCCTCGACCCGTTTTCGGCCTCCGCCAGCCGCGCCTGCAACGAAGCCAACTGCCCGCGCGCCTGCTCCAATTGCGCCCTGTATTCTTCGTCCTCCAGCCGGACTATCACCTGCCCCTCCCTCACCAGGTCGCCCTTATCCACCCCGATCCACGCCACCCGGCCCACCACCTTCGACGCCACCTGGATCTTATGCGCCGCCACGACATAGCCCGTCGCATTCAACGCCACGCTCTCGCCCGATGCGCCCGAAACCGCCGCCGCCCGCGCCGTTTCCACTTCGATCGCCGCGTTCAACCGTCCATACCCGTACCAGCCCGCGCCGGTCAGCAGGATAACGATCAACGCCATCAAGATCCATCTCACAGCGCCCGGTGAGCCGCCCGCCGTCGCCGCGTCCCGGTTGATCTTCAGGTGTTTAAGGTCTGCGTCCATATGCAACTACATGTCTCGAAGCGCTGTCAGTATCTGTTTCCGGGCCGCGCCAAACGCCGGCAGCAGGCCTCCCGCGGCGCCCACGATCAGCGCGAAGATCATACTCGTCAACGCCACTTCCGGCGTCACACGAAGCTGGAATGCGATCTCTGCGAACGTCGCATCCGCGCCGATGCCTGTCGTCAACCCGTTCAGCGGCAGCACCAGCAGCAGTCCCGCCACCCCGCCCAGCACCGCCAGAATCATCGACTCAATGAAGAAACTCGTCAGGATGCTCCGCCTCGAAAAGCCCAGCACCCGCAACGTCCCAATCTCCTTCGACCTCCGCGCCACCGCCGCATACATCGTGTTCATCGCCGCAAACATGCTGCCCACCGCCATGATGATCGCCACGAACGTCCCGACATATTGAATCAGGTTCCCCGACGAGGATTGCCGCTCGTAATACTCCCTCTCCGTCAGCACGTCCAGTTGCAGCCGCTGCTCCGCGCTCAGGCTGTTGGTCAACGCCTGCATCGCCACCTCGTCCTCTGCCCTCACCAGAACCGACGAAAACAACGATCCCCGCTGGAAATCCTGCAGCATCTGATTCGCGTCCCCGATCACCTCCGATTTCCGCGCCGGAAACGGCGTGTCAAACACCCCCACCACCAGCCACTCGCCCCGCCCGAACCGGATCGTGCGCCCCAGCCCCGCATCCGGGTATCGCGAAGCGACATCCGACCCCACTACCACCTCCCGCTTGCCGAACTCGAACCACCGTCCCCGCACCATCGTGAAGTCCTCGCGCATCGCCACGCCTTCCGGTAGAATCCCGCGGTTGGTCAGGTTCATCCCGTCCGGCGACTCCTTGCTCGGCAGGTTGATCGTGTTCACCAGCTCCAGCGACGCCGCCGGTTCCCCCGACTTCAGCTTCGCTATTCCCGGCCTGTACCTGATCACCTCGTTGAACGACTCCCTCGACACCTGGCTGCTCAACTCCGCCCCGCTGCCCTCCCGCATCAGGATCAGTTGCAGCGGGTGCCCCGACGCGCGGAACGCCTCCCGCAACCCCGCCGTCAGGCTCATCGACGCCGCCAGCACCGCCACCGTCAGCCCGATGCCAAACGCCGTCATGATCGTTGTCGTCCGCCTCACCGCAAGGTTCCGCAGGTTGTAGCTCAGTGGGATCTTCATCTCGGCCTCATCAGTCTGTGAACCGCAGCGCGTCCAGAATGCTCGTCCTCGCCGCGCTCCACGCCGGCACGATGCAACTCGCCACGCCAAGCAGCAGCGAAACCCCGATCAGAATCGCCAGCACCGCCGGCTCGATCGTCAGCGTCTTGGTCTGCTGCACGATGGGCGGCGCCTGCCTCAACATCACGCATAACCCTTGCGCCATCACCAGCCCGATCCCCGCCCCGATCAGCGAAATCGCCATCGATTCTCCCAGCAGGATGCCCAGGATCTTCTCCTGCGTGAAGCCCAGCGTCTTCAGCACGCCCACTTCCCTCACCCGCTCCCGCACGCTCATCGCCATCGTGTTCGCCGCCACCAGCAGGATCGTGAACGTCACCGCCCCGCAGATCGAAAGCAGGATCATCTTCACGTTGCCAAGAAAAGCCAGAAACGACAGCCCGAACGCATACTCCGTCTCCGTCTTCGTCGGCGCCTCCGCGTTGGCGAACATCGCGTCCACCGCCCTGATAATCCCCGGAATCGCTTCCGGCGATTCGGCCAGCATCGTGAACGTCCCGGCGAAATTCGGCCACCCCAGACTCTCAAACCCCTGCTCCAGATACTTGAACTGGAACCACAGCGAATCCGATTCGTGCGGCGAATGATAGATCCCTCGCACCGTCAGCTCCAGGTTGACCGGAAAAAACGATCCCCTGATGTTGATCCGGTCGCCGATCTTGAACCCCTGCGCCTTCGCCAGGTCCGCCCCGACAATGCAGCCGGTCTGGTCCGCCTGGAAGGCCCGCTTCTGATCCTCGGGAATCTCCCACTCCGGGTACACTGCAAACAGCCGGTCGGCTTCGGCCGCCATCCGTGGAAAGAAATATTGCCTGTCGCGCTCCTCGGTCTTGTACCACCCCCCGAACCACTGCCAGATGATCACTTCCTTCACCCCCGGCACGGCCCGGATCCTCTCCTTGTACCAGGTGGGCATCACGTTCGTGATCGAGACCTTATGCCGTGTGACCAGCCGCAACTCCTGTCCCGGCGGCGGCGACGAGTGAAACAGCGCCGCATACAACGCCGTCAACACCCCCAATAGACAAATAGAAAGAGCCAGGCTCGATATCGTCAGGAAGCTGCGCCGGCGGTTCCTCAGTGCGTTCTTGAAAATTAGCGGCAGGAATCGCATGGCTGTTAATTATTCTAAATGGTGGAGAGTGTTCTCTAGTGTCAACTTTCGATGTCAACCCGATCCCGGCCCCAGCCTCGGACGATTTCTGGATGCGCCGCGCCCTCGCCCTGGCCCGCGATGCCGCCGAAGCCGGCGAAGCCCCCATCGGCGCCGTCATTGTCGGCCCGGACGGCGCGCTCCTCGCCGAAGCCCGCAACTCCCCTATCGCCTCCATCGACCCCACCGCCCACGCCGAAATCCTCGCCCTCCGCGCCGCCGCCCTCGCCCTCGGCAATTACCGCCTCAGCGGCGCCACACTCTACGTCACCCTCGAACCTTGCGTCATGTGCGCCGGCGCGCTCGTCCACGCCCGCCTTGATCGCCTCGTCTTCGCCGCCCGCGACCTCCGCTTCGGCGGCGTGCGCTCCAAGTTCCGCCTCGCCGATTCCGACATCCTCAACCACCGCCTCGAAATCGACGAAGGCCTCCTCGCCGCCGAAGCCACCGCCCTGCTCGAAGACTTCTTCCGCGCCCGCCGCTGACCCCAAAGGAGGCCGCGGGCGCAGCCAGCGGGTCCCCCCCGCCACGCCCGGCTACTTTTTGTAGATCTCCACCCACTGCCCATCTTCCTGATACAGGTGGACCAGTTTCATCCTGTAAACCGTCTCCAGTTCGTCACCTGTCACTGGATCCTCATACCCGATCGTCTGCCGCGCCGCCCACCGGAACGCCCGGTCCCTCAACAGGTTCCTGTCCGGGTCCCAGTCGCGCGAAAAACGAACCAGGATGTCGTAGGACCCTGGATCGGTCTCCCTCAGCACAGCCGGAGTGAACGACTTCATCTCCACCACTTGCAGCGGCGTCCTGACATAGCCCAACCGCGGGTTCGCCAACTGCGCCGACATCGGCCAGATCGTCGCCACCCGCGCCCCCTGATACTCGCTCTCCAGAACCCCGGCCGCCCGCGCATGCAGGCGAGTGAACGTCACCATCGCCAGGTTGTTTTCGAACGGAAAGGGCCAGAACAGCGGGTTGATGAACAACCCGGCGGCCAACCCGGCCACCATGGCCATATACGCCAGCCATTTCCGGTTGACCGTCCAGACCGAAAACCCCACCAGCGCCGCCGCGTAGAACAATGGCAGCACCGGGACCATATAGCGTTCCAGCACCGCACCGCCCAGAACCGAAACCATCACGATATGCAGCCCCGCGAACGTCCCAGCCACCGCCCATCGCCTTCGCCTGAACAGACCCGCCGACACCCCGGCCAGGATGCCCAGCGTCCCGATCCAGTGGAAGTTCCCGATGAACAGGAAGTAGAATCTCCGCGCCAGTGAAAACGCGATGTGCGACAGCCGCATCGTCCATAGCAGGTTGTACCTGCCAAACTCCGTATTGCCGAACCACGACCCCGTCCGGTGGTGCAGGTACACCAGCCACAGCCCCAGCACCGCCGCCGGAATCAGGTAATACGCCGCCCGCCTGTACCGCTTCTCGTACACCAGCCAGACGCACAGCACCAATGGCAGCAGCACGCCCGTCTCCTTGGTCAGCACCAGCACGCACGATGCCGCCACCGCGGGCCAGTGCCGCTCCGACAGGAAGAAATACAGCGCCAGACACGTGAACGCCGCCGCCGGCAGGTCCAACTGCACCAGCAGCGACTGCGTGAACACCAATGGCGATAGCGCCAGCGCGAATGTGGCAAAAAAGGCGGGCAACCCCGGAGCATATCCGCACAACTCCACCGACAGCAGAAACGCCGCCGCCAGCAACAGCGCCCCCAGCAGCAACATCGCACACCGCGCCACCAGCACAGACTCCGTGAAAACCTTCCAGAACAACGCCACCCACGCCATCACCGCCGGGGGATGAATGTTCGGCATCGTCGACACCGGAACAATCCGCCCCGAATCATGGATATCCCACGCCGCCGGGACAAACTGCCCCACCTCGTCCCAGTAGTACGGCATCTGCATGTAGCCCGCATGGATGCCAAATACGAAAACCGTGAAGAATCCCAGGAACTTCAGATACGTGGACAGGCGGATGCTCCGGCGTCCGCGTTTCCGCCTCTTCTCAACGCTCGTGTCGGCGATCCCGCTCATCCGCGCTACTGAACGATGTTGGTGTCGCCTTTCGGCTCCAGCCTGATCTCGCCAAACGCCGACTCATACTGCTGCACGTTCTGCTGCAAAACGTTAAGCAGCGCCTTGGCCTGCTGCGGGCTCAGATAGATGCCCTGGAAACTGCGGATCGCCACATGCCCGGGCCTCGAATCCTGCTGGATGTTGCCGAACAGCAGGTAGAAATCCCAAAGCGACACTCGTAACTGCACGGAATTGGCGTACCCGTCACGGAAATCCGGCCCGTTCACCAGTTCCACCGAAGGTTGCGGATGCTGAGGTTGCATAGGCCCACATGGTAGCAGGATGCACGGCGCCCGGAATAGACGATTAACTCGGATACGCCACTGCTGTATCATGCCCGTGGCGGTTCTATGATGGCGCGACCCATCTCCGTGGCGGCGCTCCTGTTCGCATGCTGCCTCTCCGTGCTCGGACAGGCCCGCGACAATACCCCGGGTTTCACCTCCCGCTTCGTCGCCCATGGCGTCGTTTCGATCGCCGGCTTCGGCCCGGCGGGCCGCGCCCATGTCAGTTCCAACTGCGCCAGCGCCCCCTTCGAAACCGACTCCAAGGGCCAGTTTTCCATCCCCGGTTCAGTCAACATGAGCGGCAACGCCTATTGCGAGTTCTCCATTGGCCTTCAGGGTTGCGAAGGCCGAGTCATTTCCATCATGGTCCCCGGCGGCTCGGTCGACCTCGGCCGCATCGTCCTTCAACCCCTGCGCGGCGTCTCCGGCGCCGGTACCATCAGTTTCGCCGCCCTCGCCGCTCCGCCCGAGTCGGCCAAACTCAAGGATAAGGCGTCGAAAAACATCAAAAACAAGAAGTTCGGCGACGCTCTCAAGGACCTCGAAAAAGCCATCGATCTCTACGGCAAAGACGTCGAGGCCGTCTACCTCACCGGGCTCGTCCATAAGGAGACTCGCAATGACAAAGACGCCCTCGCCCGCTTCCAACAGGCCGTCACCCTCGACGCTGGCTACGCGCCGCCCCGCCTCCAACTCGCCGTCTACGCCCTCCGTGCCCAGGACTGGCCCGCCCTCTCCCGCCACGCATCAGAAGTCATCAGCATCAATCCCGCCGACTACCCCGACGCCTGGCTCTACCTCGCCACCGCCCGCCTCATGCAAGCCGACTACCCCGGCTCGGAATCCGCCGCCCGCGGCGCCATCCAAACCTCAGGCGCCCAGGACCTCCCCAAAGCCCACCATATCCTCGGCCTCGCCCTCGCCAAACAAAACAGGATCCCCGATGCCATCACCGAGATTAAGATTTACTTGGATAAATCGCCTAACGCTCCCGACGCCCCCACGGTTAAACGCCAACTCGACTCCCTCCAGGGATCCGCGGACAAGTAGCCCCACCCCGCTTTGACTTGGCCGCCCTGCCTGCGCTAACCTGATGACTGGATATTTCTGCGCGAAGAGTACAAGACCACTAGACTATGGCCAATCATGTTTCATCCCTGAAGCGTGTGCGCATCACTGAGCGTCGCACCGCTGTGAACCGGCAGAGGAAATCCCGGATGCGGAACGCACTGCGCTCCCTGCGCCGGGCCATCGAATTGAAGAATATCGAGGAAGCGTCCAAGCTCATGCCGTCGACTTTCTCCGTTGTGGACCGCGCCGTTAAGTGGGGCATCATCAAAGACAATACCGCCTCCCGCTATAAGAGCCGCCTCCACAAGCACATCAAGGCCCTCCAAGCCGCCTAGGCGGTTGGGGCCGCCAGTTCCGCTGGCTCCCGCCGTCTTCCGGCTGATCGAACCTTAACCGGTTAGCCGGAAGACAAAATCTTCCATCACAATCCTGTCGTCCGGCCTCGATCCCTTCATATCCCGGTCTGCCTTGAATACCAGTCCGATCCCTTCCTCTAGTTTCTCCACGGAAAACCTCTGCGCTGCCGCGTGGATCTGCTCCGCTCTCGACCGCCACATCGGCAGCCCCATCCGCTGAAAATAGCTCTGCACGTCGCCCGCCCCGCGCAGATTCTGCTCCCGCGCGGTCAACGCCATCCGGAAGATCCCGCCCAGAAACGTCAACGCCAGCGGCAGATACTCTCCGTCCCTCACCAACCGGTCCAGCAACTCCATCGATTGCGCCCGGTTGCGCCGCGCCAATGCGTCCACCAGCGCAAAAATGGTCGTTTCCGACGAATTCGGCACAATGGCCAGTATGTCGTCGCGAGTGATCCTGCCGCCCTTCGCCTGCCCGTACAACGCCAACTTCTGTATCTCGTTGTAAAGCCTCGACGGATCGCCCGCGGTGGCGTCCAGCAGCAGGTCAAACTCCGCCGTGCCCAGTTTCAGCGCAAACTCCCCGCAAAACTCCTGCGCCAGCCCTCTTGACTCCTGCGGCGCCAGATGCGGGAACTCCACCACCGTCTTCACCGGCGCAAAAAACTTCCTCAATCGCTCTACTTTCGTCTTGTCTTCGCCATCAAACTCCCACTTTCGAGCGTCAAAAACCAGCACTGTCCCCGGTGTCGGGTCAGCGCAATACGCGGCCAGCAGGCTCGAATCGTCGCTTGCCGCATCCGCCGCCTTGCCACGAGGCAGCGCCAGTTCGGCGCTCGCCACCCAGATCACCCGGTCCGAGGCGAACAACGACATGGCCCGCGCATCGTCGATGATCTCGGCCAAGGTGTGCGAATCCAGGTCAAGCGAGGTGATGCCTTCTTCCAGCGACTCCGGCCCCAGCGCCTTCGCCGCGATCGCCTCCCTACACGCTTTCCGGTACCACCCCTCCGGCCCCAGAAACAGATACACCGGCGCCGGGGCCTGGCGCTCCAGGGAACGGATCAACTGCTGTGGTGAAACCGGCATCAGAACGCTTCCAGGATCGTGCTCACGACCTGCCGCGCAACTTCCCGGCTCATTCGGTCCAGCGCCGCTTCGCTTTCGTCGAAGTAGGCCTGCTGCTCGATCGAAACCTCGTAGCGCTGCCTGATCTCCATCCCGGCCCTCTCATAGAGCACCTCGCCCGTGGCCCGGTTGGTCAGCTTGATATTCAGGTAAACGCTGATCTGAACGCCTGCCGCGCGCCCGCTGGCCTGGTCGAAAATCGTCGGCGCGGAAAGGTAGTTCGCCACCCCGCCCGTCAATATCGCGTCGGCGTCATTGACGTCATACACCACCCGGTACCGCGTGCGCGTCAGAAACTCCCGCCCGATCGCCGCCGGAATCCGCTCGGCCAGTTTGTAACGCGTCGTGACGTTACTGAACGCCTGGATGGCGATCGAATGGATGGTGTCCGGCAAGAGCACGGCCTTGCCGCCCACACGGTATCCACACCCCGCGGTCAACGGCACGGCAATCGCCAACAGGTCACGGCGTCGCATCGCCCCGGCTAAGCCCCTCTGCCCGCCAGACCAGCCAGGGCAACGGCGTTCAAGGCCGTCTCCCGGATGTTGTCGCACGCCACCCAGATCCACGCCCCCCGCGCATTGTCCGGATCCTCCGCGATCGACGACGCCAGAATCCCAGACTCCCCCGCCAGCGCGCTGTTATTCAGCGGACCCTCCTCCTCGCCCCAATACTCCACCCCCGCCGCCGTCAAACTCGCCTTGATCGCCTCCACCCCCGGCCGCTCCTCAAACTCCACCCACAACGTCATGCAGTACCCGCTGAACACCGGCGCCTGCACCAGCCTCACCGAAGCCGCACGCACGCCCCGGCCCTCCAGTAATAGCCTCAAATGCCTCCTGATCCGCGCCTCCCCTCTCTCCAACGGCGTCTCCGCCTCCTCGCCCAGCCGCGGCATCATGTTGAAGCTCGCCTGCGCCCCGAACACCTTCGTCGGCATCGTCTGGAACGAAAACAGGCTGACCGCCTGCTTGTGCAACTCGTCCACCGCCGCCGCTCCCCGCGCGCTCGCCGGCTCGAACACCGTCGCCACCGCCGACCGCAACGCATGCGCCGCCTGCATCGCCGTCAGCGCCGTCGCCATCGCCACCGCCGCCGGATGCGCCACCACCTGGATCCTCTCCGCCGTCACCGCCGCCGGCTCCCGCTCATACGCTGGAGCACGCACCACCACGTTCTCCAACCCGTCGAAATGCCCCACCGCATCAACAATCACCGGCCTGAACCCGCCCTCGCTCGCCAACCGCACCGCCATCTCCGCCTGTTCAACACCGCCCGCCGCCAGCACCGCCTGTGCCCCTTCGATCGCCGCCGCCGACAACTCCTCAAACACGTCGAAGTTGTCCTCCGACTCCAGCGACAATACCCTCTGATCCGCCGCCGACCCGCAACACGTCAGCCTCACCGGCAACTTCCGGTCCTCCACCAGGTCCCGGATCTCCCGCCCGGCCAGCGTATCCGCGCCCAGCAATACCCACTTCGACTGCTTCTTCATCTCATCTCCCCGCCTGCTCCGCCGCCGGCGGTCCGGCATGCGGCCGGAAGATCCGCCGGATCAATCCGCCAATCCGCACCACGATCCCGCTGCCCGTGTATACCACCGCCAGCACCAGCAGAAACGGCTTCGAGAAGTTCCACAGCAGGTAGAAGAACATGCACGTCAGCACCACGCTCTTGAACGACCGCGGACTCAACAGATTGAAGTCCTTGAAACTCCTGTACCGCCAGTTGCTGATCATCAGCAGCGCCAGCACCACGTTCAGCGCAATCCAGGCCGCCACCATCGGCCACCACCTCAGCGGCTCCGAGTTCTCCGCATAGACGATCGCCGCCACCACGCCCGCCGCCGCCGGAATCGGCAGCCCCACGAAATACTTCTTCCCCGGATGACCCGGATTCACCGGCGCCGGATTCGTCGTGATGTTGAACCGCGCCAACCGCGCCGCACCGCAAACCACAAACAGGAAGATCGAGAAATACCCCGCCTGGTTGATGTAGTTCCGCGCCTCCCCCGTCACCGCCGGATCCAGGAAATAGAACCCCCACACAAATGCCAGCACCGCCGGCGCAATGCCGAAACTGATCACATCGGCCAGCGAATCCAACTCCCGCCCAAAATCGCTCACCGTATTCGTCAACCGCGCAATCCGCCCGTCCAACCCATCCAGGAACACCGCCACCCCGATCACCTGCGCCGCCAGTTGCCAGTGCGGATTGTGCCCGTAATTGCCGCTGCTCGCCCACAGCGCGCCCTCGATCGTCTTCAGAATCGCCAGGAACCCCAGAAACAGGTTCCCGGCCGTGAAAAACGTCGGCAGCGCGTACGCGGCGCGCCGCGGCCGTCGCTCGGGCGAATTCGGATCGATCAGCCGCTCACGCAGGTTGATTCTTGGGGTCATCTCAATTCGTTCCTAGCTCTTGCGCCGGGCGATGATGCTTGTTCCGCCCGCCACCCGCTGCCCCTCGCTCACCACCACTTCCCACTCCGGACCCAGCGTCATATCCACCCGCGATCCAAACTTGATCAACCCCACCCGCTCGCCCATCGTCACGAAATCGCCCGGCTTCTTGTAGCAGACAATCCGCCGCGCGATCAGCCCCGCAATTTGCGAGAACTTCACCAGCGTCCGGTCGCCGTCGATCGTGATCGTGTTCATCTCGTTCTCGTACGACGCCTCTTCCCTGCTCGCCACCAGGAACTTGCCCTTCTTGTACTCCACATCGACAATCTTGCCGGCGATCGGCGCCCGGTTCACATGCACGTCAAACACGTTCAGGAAAATGCAGACCTGTGTGCTCTCCGGCTTACGGCGAATGAGAACCACCTTGCCGTCCGCCGGCGACACCGCATACGGCCCCTCCGGAATCGCCCTATCCGGGTCCCGGAAAAACCACAGGCAAAACGCCGCCAGCACATAGAACCCCACCCCGCACCATGGCGTGATCAGCCAACCCAGCGCCGCCCCCGCCGCCGTCAGCGCCAGCGCGTAATAAATGCCTGTGACTACCATCGTGACTACCTGACCTACTATTGTCCCAGATGATGCACCAGCAGCGCGGCCAGCGCCGCCCGGTCATCGATCCGGTCTTCGAAGATCGATTCATGCGGCGCGTGCGCCCCCTCGCCCACCCCGCCAAGCCCGTCCAGCGTCGGCGCCCCGATCCCGGCCGTGAAATTCCCGTCCGACCCGCCTCCGGTCTCCGATTCGTCAATCACAATCCCCAGATCCCGCTTCGCAATCGCCTTCGCCGTCTTGAACAGCCCCGCAATCGCCTTGGTGCGCTCCATCGGCGGACGGTTCAACCCGCCTTCAATCGTCAGCCTGCACCGCGGATCCTCCGCCTTCAGTTTCTGGATCTTCTTATCCAGCGCCTCGTAATCCCGGATCCGCCTCACCCGGATATCGATCTCCGCCATCGCCCGCTCCGCCACCACGTTATGCCGCCCGCCGCCCGCCACCGTCCCCGGATTCAGCGTCAACCCCTTGCTCAAATCGCAGAACCCCGCCACCTTCACAATCTGCCGCGCAATCTCCGTGATCGCGCTCGCCCCGGCCGCGAAGTCCACGCCCGCGTGCGCCGCCACCCCGTGCGCCTGAATGATGTACACTCCCACCCCCTTCCTCGCCGTCTTCAACTTTCCCTCGCGCCCCGTGCCCGGCTCCATCACCATCACCGCCGCGTGCGCCAGCGCGTGCTTTTCCGTCATCGCCCTCGACGCGTCGCTGCCCGTCTCCTCGTCCGGAGCCAGCCACATCCGCACCGGCCGCTTCACCGCCATATCCAGATCTCGCAGCGCCCGCATCGCCTGAATGAAGAACGCGATCCCGGACTTCATGTCGAACACGCCCGGACCCCACAGCCGTCCCTCTTCCCTCCTCAACGGCATCGTCTTCAGCGTCCCCACCGGCCACACCGTGTCGATATGCCCCAGCCCCAACACCCCCGCGCCCGTCTTCCGCTTCGGACCCGGCAAATCAAACTCCAGCATCACCGCCCTGCCCGCCTTCGGCCCGCAATTGACCGTCTTTCCCCGCGCAATGTCCCGCGTCTCCTCGATCACCAGATCGGCCATCGCAGTGACGGCCGAAGGCGCGTCAGTGGGCGATTCGCACTCCGCCATGCGGCCGATCAGCCCCACGGTCTCCTCGTGCCGCTCGTTCAGGAGGTTTAGTATGGGATGCATCGTTTGTTAGAATAGCGGGTTTCAATGGCACAACTGGAAAACATCGACATCCGCGACATCCTGCCGCACCGCTATCCCATGCTCCTGGTGGACAGGATCGTTGAAATCGGCGAAGGCAGCATCGTCGGCATCAAGAACGTCACCGCGAACGAACCCTTCTTCCAGGGCCACTTCCCCGAGTACCCCGTCATGCCGGGCGTCCTCATCATCGAAGCCATGGCCCAGGTCGGCGGCATCCTCGTGCTGCGCGAACTCGAGGACCGTAAGACCAAACTCGTCCTGTTCGCCGCCATCGAGGAAGCCAAGTTCCGCCGCCCCGTCCTGCCCGGCGACATCCTCCGCATGGAGCTTAAAACCCTCAAGCGCAAGGCGACCATCGTCAAAATGCAGGGCACCGCGACCGTGGACGGCAATGTCGTCGCCGAAGCCGTTGTCATGTGCAAGGTCGTCGACCTGCCCGCCAAAGGCGAAGCGCCGAAAGAGTAGCCAATGGCCATCCATCCCACGGCGATCATCGGCCCGGGGGCGGACATCCATCCCACGGCCGACATCGGCCCCTATGTCGTCATCGGCTCCGAAGTCCACATCGGCGCCCGCACCCGTCTGATGGGCCACATCTTCGTCGAAGGTCCAACCTGGATCGGTGAAGACAACGTCTTCTACCCCTTCTCAAGCGTCGGCGTCGCCTCCCAGGACCTCAAGTACCACGGCGAACGCACCGAAACCCGCATCGGCGACCGCAACAGAATCCGCGAATTCGTCACCATCCACCGCGGCACTGAAGGCGGCGGCGGCCTCACACGCATCGGCGGCGACAACCTGCTGATGGCCTACTCGCACATCGCCCACGACGCCAACGTCGGCAGCCACACGATCCTCGGCAACGCCACCACCCTCGCCGGCCACGTCACCATCGGCGACTATGCCATCGTCGAGGCCTTCTCCGGCGTCCACCAGTTCTGCCGCATCGGCCGCCACGCCTTCGTCGGCGGCTATAGCGTCGTCACCAAGGACGTTCTGCCCTATTCCATGACCGTCACCCCCCGCGACTCCAGGGTCTACGGCGCCAACAAAGTCGGTCTCAAACGCCGCGATTTCTCCTCCGAATCCATCGACGCCCTCCAAAAAGCCTTCCGCCTGCTCTCCAGCGACGAACTCAATACCTCGCAGGCCATCGAACGCATCCGCGCCGAAGTGCCCGCCCTGCCCGAAGTCGATGAACTGATCGGGTTCATCGCCTCGGCCTCCCGCGGAATCATCAAGTGAGATACGGGCTCATCGCCGGCTCCGGACGCTTCCCCATCCTCGCCCTTGAAACCGCCCGCTCGCTCGGCCACGAGGCCGTCGTCATCGCCATCCGCGACAACGCCCCGCCGGAAGTCGAACACCTCGGCGTCAGTTGCCACTGGATCACCATCGCCGAACTCGGCCGCCTCATCGACATCCTCCACAGGGAGCAGATCACCGAAGTCCTCATGGCCGGCCAGGTCAAGCACACCTCCATCTTCTCCACCCTCAAACCCGACTGGCGCCTCTTCAAGCTCCTCATGTCGCTGCCCTCCCGCAATACCGACGCCCTCATCGGCGGCGTCCAGGCCGAACTCGCCAGGGAGGGCATCCGCCTCGTCGATTCCACCATGCTCCTCAAGCCCCTTCTCGCCGGCGAGGGCGTCCTCTCCCGCCGCAAACCCACCGCCGATGAGATGAAGGATATCGCCTACGGCCAGCGCGTCGCCGCCGCTCTTTCCGGCTTCGACCTCGGCCAGAGCGTCGCCGTCTCCGAACGCGCCTGTGTCGCCCTCGAAGCCATGGAAGGCACCGACGACATGCTCCGCCGCGCCGCCTCCCTGGTCAACGGCAAACCTCTTCGTTTGGTCAAAGCCTCCGGCCGCCGCGCCCACCTGCTCTTTGACGTCCCCGTCGCCGGTCCCGCCACCATCCGCACCATGATCGAAACCGGCACAACCGCCCTCGCCGTCGATGCCGGCCGCACCCTCCTGCTCGACCGCGACGAAATGCTCACCCTCGCCGGCGAATCCGGCATCGCCATACTGGGCATGAAGCCCGCCGAAGACAGACAATAGAAACATGACTGACATCAGGCCGCGCGTCGCCGTCATCGGCGCCGGCGCATTCGGGCGCAACCACCTTCGCGTCGTCCGCGAGTCGGCCCTCGCCGATTTGGCCGGCGTCTACGACATTGATGACGCGCGCCGCACCGCCGCAGCAGCCGAGTTCGGCTGCCCCGAGTTCGCCTCGCTCGACGAAGTCCCCGCCGCCGCCTGCGCCGCCATCGTCGCCGTCCCCACCACCCATCACAAGGAAGTCGCCTGCCGCCTCATGGACTCCGGCCTCGACGTCCTCGTCGAAAAGCCCATCGCCGTCTCCACCGAGGAGGCCCGCGAAATGGTCTCCACCGCCGCCCTCCGCCAGCGCATCCTCCAGGTCGGCCACCTCGAACGCTTCAACCCCGCCGTCGAGGCCCTCTCGAAAATCGTCAACAAGCCCCTGTTCTTCGAAATCCACCGCCTCAGCGTCTTCACTCCCCGCTCGCTCGACGTCGACGTCATCTCCGACCTCATGATCCACGACCTCGACATCGTTCTGTCGATGACCAACGTCATGCCCGATGAGGTCCGCGCCGCCGGCATCTCCATCCTCTCCGAAAAGGTTGATATCGCCTCCGTCCGCCTCGCCTTCCCCGGCGGCGCCGTCGCCAACCTCACCGCCAGCCGCGTCTCCACCGAACGCGTCCGCAAACTCCGCCTCTTCCAGCCCCGCCAGTACATCTCGGTCGACTACGCCCGCCGCGACTGCGTCACCATCTCCGTCGGCGACGATCGCCAGGTCAACATCGCCCCTCAGAGGGTTGAACAAGGCGAACCCCTCGCCCGCCAGTTCGAATCTTTCATCGCTTGCGTCGCCTCCCGCCGCACGCCTCTCGTCGACGGACTCGCCGCCGCCCGCGCCCTCGACCTCGCCTGTCAGATCATGGCCAAAATCGAGGAGCACTCAAACCTCGTCGCCCGCTCCATCGTCGAGTAACCTAGGCGCAATCCCTCATCCACAATGCTCGAGGACTTCAAAAGGTACTGGCACAACGACTCGGACGAACTCCAGTTCCTCCTGGACTTCGACGATCCCGAATCGCGCCGCCGCCACCGTTTCGCCGCCGCCGCCGCCATCTCCGCCGAAATCGTCCTCATCTCCATGCTCTCCATCATCCCCGCCGCCTCGCCTTCGGATTACTCCTCATCCGCCCGCATCGAAGCCTCCGCCAGCGGCTTCACTCCCCTCATCGCACCCCCGCCCGAGGTTCTCCGCCAGTTCCGCCTCACCCAGAAGCAACCCCAAACCGCCAAGCCCGTCACCGAAGTCAACCTCGCCGGCCTCCTCCCCCGTCCCGGACTCGAATCCGCCCCACCAGGCCCCCCGCCCACGCCCGCCCGCGCCCCCGGACCCGCCTTCTCCCCGCCCGCTCCCCGGAAACAGGAGGCCCGCGTCGAAGCCCCACGCATCGAACTCCCCGCCCAGGGCGTCTCCGCCTTGCCCACCGCTCCCCCTCCCACCCTCGCCGGCCCGCCCTCCGGCCGCCCCCAACTCGCCTTCGAACAGGTCGGCCCTCCGCCCGGCGTCGCCACTGGTTCGCCTGACGGCACAGCCCTCGCCAAACCGCCCACACTCACCGTCGACGACGCCGTCAAATCCATCTCCCGCGGCGCCGGCATCGGCGGCCCCATCGTCGGCGACACCGGCGCATTCGAATCCTCCGGCGTCAGCGAGATGCTCCGCCAGAATCAGACCCCAGGCCGCCCCGGCAGCGCCCTTCAACTCCTGAGTGACCCTAGGGGAGTCGACTTCCGCCCCTACATGACCCAGGTCCTCGCCGCCGTCAAACGCAACTGGCTCGCCGTCTTCCCCGAAAGCGCCCGCATGGGCCAGCGCGGCCGCACCGTCATCCAGTTCTCCATCAACCGCGCCGGACAGGTCCCCAAACTCGTCATCGCCATGCCCGCCGGCGTCCAGGCGCTCGACCGCGCCGCCGTCGCCGGCGTCAGCGCCTCCATCCCCTTCCCACACTTGCCAGCCGATTTCAAGGGCTACGAAATCCGCCTCCAACTCGTCTTCACCTACAACTTGCCCGCCAGATAACCCCACCGCCTCCATGAAGAAACGTCTCCCTCGCGCACTGCTCGGCTACGCCCTCTTCGCCCTGCTCGCCCTGCTCACCCTCGACGGCAAGCTCCAGGCCTTCGTCCTCTTCCTCATGGCCGCTTTCGCCCTCAAATCCTGGCTCGCCGCCAAACGCGACGAACAACCCTGATGGGTCAAACACCTTAGTCCAAGCTCAGGCCTCCGTCTCGTCTTCGGTGCTTTTCCTCCGGTAAATTCAGGTCGGCAGTCTAGTGGATACTCCTCATCTTCACGCTACGATCAGCCGATGAGATGAGTGGTTCCAAGTAAACCGCTCCACCACGTGTCTGTAATCTGTACCGTTTTGAGACGGTTTGTTCCACTTTGAATGAGCAGTCGGCGAGAGGGGAGCCAGAATGGGAAAACGAGGCCGGAAATCGCTTGCCGGCACGTCCAGTGCTGCCTTGTGGGCGGATCAATCCGCCATGGCTACCGAACAACAAAGCATTTCGAATCTTGTAGTTGCGCTGAACTCAGACCTGCTCTCGGGCCCTTCGGCCGTGAATGGTTCAGCGCTTGCCTTACCTGTGCTGTCCACCGCCGGCGAATTCACCGGCGGGGACAACAAAGCCCGAAACGGCGAGCCGGTCGCCAGAATCGGCCGCTCGGGCGCCGCAGGAAGGAAGACACGAATGGCTTCGAGAGCTACCGCCGCCGCACCCGCAAGAGAGATCAAGTCAAAGCCGGCCAGCTTGCCGGCGCTCAAACCCGTCCCCGTCAGGGAATCCCCCATCGCCCGCCGCGATCGCGTTGTGATGGAAAACCTCCCGCTCGTGAAGGCCATCGCCCTGCGCGTTCACGACAGCCTCCCGGTCCATGTCGAAGTGGACGATCTGGTCCATGCCGGCATCCTCGGCCTGTTTGACGCCGCTACGAAGTACAACCCCACCAAGAACGTCGCATTCTCAAGCTACGCCAAGCACCGCATCAAGGGCGCCATCCTTGACAGCCTCCGCCAACTCGATTGGGCCTCGCGCGACATGCGCCGCCGCCACAAGCAGTTCGAACAAATCACCCGGGATCTCGCCGCCACCCTCCAGCGGAACCCAACTGAAGAAGAGATCGCGCATAAGATGGGCGTCGATGTCGCCCGCTGGCGGCAGATGGCCGTGGACCTGCGCAACCTCGGCCTTATCTCCGCCTCATCGAGGCCCGTCGAGCAGGAAGACATGCCCGCCCCCGACTTCCCCTGCTCGGCCGACTCCCTGCCCGATTCCGTGTGCGCCAAGCGCCAGCTCCGCTCCAAGCTCGACATCGCCATGGAGGTCCTGCCCGAGCGCTACCGTAAGGTCGTCACGCTCTACTACACCAACGAAATGACGATGAAGGAGATCGGCGGCCTCATGGGCATCAACGAAAGCCGCGTCTCCCAGATCCACAAACTCGCCCTCGAGAAGATGGCCCACGCCCTTCACGAAGCCGGCATCACCTCCAGCAACCTCTTCTGACTCCGCCCTCGGCGGATGCGGTCTGTTTGCACGCGAAGCACTCGTGACTCACGCCCCGGGGCCGGCTGGTCCCCGGGGCGTATTTTTCGGCCGCGTGTCAGTTCAAATCCACTGAAAACGGCATCACCCTCAGCATCCCGCCGCTCATCCATGCCGCCATCCCTGCCGGCGCCTTCGCCCGCAGCCACGCCGCCGCCGGATCCGCCTTTGCCAGGCTCGCATCGGGCAGGTTCAGCAACTGCTCGATGAAAGACTTCTTCCTCGGATAGATCGTAATCCGGATCTCATCGTCCTTGCCGAACTTCGCCTTCGCCGCCGCCACTTCAATCGCCTTCGACAATCCGCCGAGTTCGTCCACAAGTCCCCGTTCCTTCGCCTGCGACCCCAGCCACACCCGGCCCTGTGCGTTCGGCTCGATCTCTTCCACCTTCTTCTTCCGCCCCTCGGCCACCTTCCTCAGAAACCCCGAATAGATGAAATCCACGCCCTCCCGCAGCTTCGCCCGCCCCGCGGGCGTCAACGGCTCCACCGCCGAATCGATCCCGGCATGCTTGCCGCGCGTCAGCGTGTCCGCCGACATGCCCAACTTCTCATACAGCCCCTTGATATTCGGTTTGCCGTAGATCACGCCGATTGACCCGGTCAGCGTGCCGGCCTCGGCCACCACCGGATCGCCAGTCATCGCCATGTAGTAGCCGCCCGACGCCGCCAGGTCCGACATCGAAATCACCAGTGGCTTCTTCTTCGAAAGCTCCTTCATCGCCGCCAGGATCTCGTCCGATGCCACCGCATCGCCCCCAGGCGAGTCGATCCGCACCACCACGGCGTCGATCGTCCGGTCCGAACCGATATCCCGCGCCAGGCTCGACATCTTACCCGGCTCAAGCAGCATCTCTTCGCCAAAAAACGGCGTGCTGCCCGTCCTCACAATGTCGCCTTGCGCCACCAGCAGCGCCACCCTCCGCCGCTTGCCTTCCGTCTTTGGCGAATACCCGGCCGCCAGATACGCCCGGTCCTTCACAAAACCGGATTCCTTCACTTTCGCCTTGTCAGCGATCGCCTTGCGCGCCGCCGTCTCGTAGTTCAATTCGTCCACCAGGCCCTTGCTCTTGGCTACCGGCGCCAGAAACGGACCCTCATCCAGCAGCGACCGAACCTCTTCCGGGCTCTTCCCCCGGCCGGCCGCCACCCCGGCAATCGCCCGCGAATACAGTTCGTCCAGAATCGACGACATCGACTCGCGCGTCTCCGGGCTCATCGACGTCCGCGTGAAAATGTCGCCCGCGTCCTTGTACTTGCCCGCGTGCTCCACCTCCATCCTCACCCCCAACTTATCGAGCGTCCCCTTGAAATAGGTCGCCTCGATCCGCAAACCCTTCACGTCCAGCAGGTCCTCCGGCGACAGATAAACCCGGTCGGCGGCCGAGGCGATGTAGAACTCCTTCAGCCGCGGCGCCCGCAGCCACGCATACACCGGCTTTCCCGCCTTCCTCACGCGCTCGATGCCCCGCCTCACCTCCTCCACCTTGGCCCAGCCCGCGCCGATCCCCGCCGGCCGCAGATACACCCCCTTCACCCGCGGATCCTTCGCCGCGCGCTCAAACACCGTGTACAACTCGGCAACCGTCAACGGCTCCTGTTCGGCCATCGACGGCAACGGCGGCGCCGTCGTCTGGACCTCGGCCAGCGTGCCTTCCAGCCGCAGGTTGAGGACAAAGCCATCGGGCAGCGACGGTTCCCGCTGCCCCAGCCGGATCGCGGCGAAGATCACTATCACCGCAACCATGCCAGCGGCAAGCACCCCGGCGAGCATACCAAGGAGGAACTTCTTCATATCCGTACGGGTCTCAGGCGCCTTCCAGAATCAGGTCCACGCGCTTGCTCAGGTCTTTCAGGTACGCCGCGTCGCCCCTCGGCAACTCCACCGTCGCGTCGCCCTTGTATCCTATGTCGGCCAGCGCCTTGTGCACGGCCTTCCAATCGAGATCGCCTTCCCTCAGGTTCACGAAATCGGCCACCCGCTTCTTGATCTGAGGGTCGTTGCGGAAGCTGAAATCCTTCAGGTGGACCTTGCAGATCCTCTTGCCCAGCGTCCGGATCCAGTCCTGCGGGAACCCGTACAGCAGAATGTTGCCAACGTCAAAATAGGCCTTCACCCACGGGCTCTTGAAGCTATCGACGTAGTTCGCCATCTCCATCGGTGACAGCAGGAATTTGTTCCAGACATTTTCAATACCGATCACCACCTTCAACTCAGCGGCGAGCGGAACCAGTTTCCTGATCTGCGTCTGCGACCTCGTCCAGGCGTCCTGGTAGCTCAAATCGGCGTTCACTACCGCCGGCACCAGTAGCACAGTGTCGGCGCCCCACAGCTTGGCATTGCGCAGACTGGCCCGCATGCCTTCCAGGCTCTTCTCGACCACGGCCGCGTCGGGGCTGTTCAGCGGATTCTGCCAGTGCGCCATGTTCATCACCGAGTGGATCGGCATGCCCGTCTTCACGCTGGCTTCCTTGATCTCATCGGCCGTCGCCGGATTCGTTTCCGTCCCGCACTCCATCGACTGCCAGCCGCAGTCCAGCGCCAGTTTGAATCGGTCCAGGTACGGCATCGGCTGCGGCAACATGCCGAGCAGGATGCCTTTACGAATCGGCAGGCGCGCCACGGAAGAAGCCGCCGCGGTCGAGGCGCCGGCGGCGGCTGTCAAAGTGGAAGTAACAAAATTGCGGCGGTCCATCTGGATGCTCCTCTCGGGGATATCAATGCAGGCGTTTCACCTGCCGATTGTACACCCTCGAAGAGCCGGCCTCAGGCCAGGTTGGGAATCTTGATGATCTTCTTCTGGATCGCGTACTGCACGAGTTGCGCCTTGTTGTGAATATCCAACTTACGCATCAGGTTGAACTTGTGCGCCTCCACCGTCTTCACGCTCAGGTTCAGGTCGCACGCGATCTCCTTCACCGAGTTGCCCTCTGCCAGCAACTTCAGCACCTCGCGCTCGCGCGTGGTCAGCGTGGCGAACCTCGGCAAACGGGTGGCCGACTTGATGCGGCTGCGGAAGTCGTCCACCAACTGCGACAACATCCGCGGACTCAGATAACTGCCGCCGCGCTGCACATCGCGGATGGCGCTCACCAACTGCTGCGACGGACTGTCCTTCAGCACGTAGCCGTTGGCCCCGACCTCCATCCCCTCGACGAGATAATCCTCATCGTCGTACATCGTCAGCACCAATACCTTGGTCTCCGGCCGGTTCTTCTTGATCTGGCGGGTCGCCTCGAAACTGCTCAACCCCGGCATGCCGATGTCCATCAGCACCAGGTCCGGCTTCAACTCCGCCGCTCTTTCCACCGCGTCGCTGCCGTTGGAGGCTTCACCGATCACTTCCATGTCGGACTCAGCCGAGATGAGCTGTCGTATTCCCTGGCGAAATAGGGTGTGGTCGTCAGCCAGCAAGATTCGGATCTTTGCCATTTCTTAGACTCCGCAGTGCTCGCAGGCACTGTTCTCTTTCTTCCCCCAACCCGTTGCCCGGGCCGAGGCTCAGTTCTCCCCATTCACCTGTGCCGCGGTCGTGTTGATCGGCAGTTCGATCGAGATGGCCGTGCCCGGCCGATCAATGCCAATCCGTCCGGCGAAACTCAGATCTTCTTCCAGTTGCATCCCGGAGCCATCGCTGTGCGACGCCGCCCTCGGCTTGCTGCTCACCAACAGGGTCCCTCCGAGCAGGGCCACCCTCTCGCGGATTCCGGAAAGCCCGTAGCAATCCCGGCGCGAAAATGCCTCTCTCACGTCGAATCCGATCCCGTCGTCCTCGACATGCAGCTTCAGGTATCCATCGGCGGATTCCATCCAGAGGTTTACACCTGAGGCCAGCGAATACTTGGCTATGTTGTTGAAGATCTCCTGCACCAGCCGGTATACGATGATTTCCACCTTCTTTGGCAGGTCAATCACCCGCGGCAAATGCAGTCGAACCTCCGCCGGATGCAGCCTCCTGAATCGGCCAACCAGTTGTCTCAGCGCCGCCGCCAGCCCCATCTGCTCCAGAATCGCCGGACTCAAGGCCGCTATCAGCCGCCGGATCTCAAGTATCGTGTGCTCGGTCAGGTCCCGCGCCTCGGTCAGCCGCTGCCTGACCCCCTTCGCACTCTCCGGCAACTCCTGCTCAATCAACTCTAACTGCAGCCTCACACACAAAAGCGACTGCCCCGCCTCGTCATGCAACTCCCGGCTGATCCGCCGGCGTTCTGACTCCTCCACCTCCACCATGTGGCTCGCCAGCCGTCTCACCTGCTCCTCTCTCATCGACAGGTCCTCGAGAAGCCGCGCTTTCTCCGCCGCCAGCCAGCAACGCTCGGCTGCCGCCAGAAGCAGGTCCAATTCCCGCGGCAGCCAGTCGTATTGCTTGGTGAAGAAAAACTGCATCACCCCGCGCAGCGCCCCCTCCGTCTTGAACGGGATCGACCAGCAGGTCTGGTACTGAGTTGCCCATTCAGCGTCCAGGCACAGCGGCGCCGTCCCGGAGTCGATCTGGAAACAGCGCGGCCTCGCCAGCATCCGCTTGGTGAGCGCTGCCACCTCATACTCGCCCGCCGGTTCGCCCGCCGGCTCTACAGCCACGTTCACCCAACGTTTGGAATGGCCCGCCGGCAGATACACCCTCGATGCGTTCGAGTTGGTGAACGCCGACAGGCTCTCCTTGAACCGCGCCAGCATCTGGTTCAATGACGTGGACTCCACCTCCACCCGGAACAACTCGTAGAAAGCCCGGCTCTCGGTCTCCCTCACCTGGTAGAAGGCTGTGTTCAAGGCCACCACCACCAGGAAATGCAGTTGGCTCCGGGTCCGCGCCAGCCCGTCGTCGGCCTTTTCCTTCCGCTTCCGCAGCTCGCCGTCCAGCAACTCGTCATACTGCCGCAGAGCCAATACCACCTCTGCCGGCGTCAGCCCCAGCTTCGCCAGCCTCCGCCCACGGTACTGCACTTCTTCCAGAAAGTCGTCCAGTTGCCGCCCGGCGTCGATCATCCGCGCCGCGCCCCCCCCGGTAATGGCGCACAACGCCGCTTTCCGCTGCTTGTCGTGCCCCGCCTGGTTCAGCACCTTGACAAACTTCGTCTCCAGCCCATCCGCCAGCGGCGCAATCGCCGCCGCCATCCTCCGCAGTTCTTCCTCGAACTGCGGGCTCAGGGAGGTAGCCGCATCGGCCAGTACGCCACTGTGGACTTCGATCGCCACTAGTAGTCCTATCGGTTCTAAGCCGATTGCTCTTTAGCTTCTAAGCGGTTTCCTCGAATACAAAACAGCGGCAGCGGGCTCCAGCCTCCTCCGGCCGGTTGCTCCGCGGGCTACGCCGCCGATCCGGTCCCGGAGCCCGCCGCCGCAATTCCAAGACTAAGGCCCGCCGCCGGTCCGTTCAATCGGCCTAATCCCGGTACCCGCAAGGACTTTTGAGCCTCTTCCGGCTTCTCGGCGTCTATAATGAGTGCAGGCGCCAATCGCTCCTCGCCGCCTTTGAATTCCCATCCGGGCTGAACAAATTGAGAACATTCGCCGGGCGTCTTGCGTCAGTATCAATCAGGAGTCGAACAAGCTGTGAAGCGTAAGTGGAAGTGGATCCTCACCATCGGTGGTGTGCTCGTCATCGCTGGCGGCGTCATCGCCAGCGTCAAAATGAAAGACAGGGGCGTTGTCGAAGTCCAGACCGGACGCGCCGTCCGCCAGGACTTGACCAGTCTGGTCACCGCCTCGGGCGAAATCAAGCCCAGAAACTACGTCAACATCGGCGCCAACGTCATGGGACGAATCCTTGATCTGTACGTCAAGGAAGGCGACCGGGTCAGGCGAGACCAGATCCTCGCCCGCCTGGAATCCATCCAGGCCGAAGCCGACGTCCAGGCGCAAAACGCTTCACTGAACTCCTCGCTGGCCGAAGCCGCCGCCTCCGAAGCCGGCGTAAAGGCGATGGACGAGAACCTCAAAACCGCCCAGGCGTCCGTGGACCGCGCCAAGGCCGAACTCGACCGCGCCCGTCTCGACTACGAACGCGGCGAGGAGCTATGGAAGGCCAAGTTGATCGCCAGGCAGGAGTTCGACAGCCGCAAGTCGCAGTATGACGCCCTGCAGGCCGGCGTCCGCGAATCACAGTCAAGGCTCGCGCAGATGAAGGCCCAAAGGGAGCAAACCGCGGCCCAACTCTCGGTCAGTCAACGCCGCGTCGCCCAGGTCCGGGCCACCCTCTCACGCTTCAGCGACGTTCTTAAGAAGCACTCCGCCATCACCCCCATCGACGGTATCGTCACCAATCTGCCCGTCCGCGTCGGCGAGACCGTCGTCCCCGGCATCCAGAACTCCTCGGCCTCGCTCATCATGACCATCGCCGACATGAGTCTCATCACCGCCGAGGTGAAGGTGGACGAAACCGACATTGTCAACGTCAAACTCGACCAGGAAGCCGACGTCACCATCGACGCTATCCCCAACAAAACATTCAAGGGCCGCGTCATTGAGATCGGCAACACCGCCATCCTGCGCTCCAGTGGCCTGGCCGCCAGCCAGAGCGCCATCTCCAGCCAGGAGGCCAAGGACTTCAAAGTCGTCGTGGCGTTGGACAATCCGCCCGGCGAGATCCGCCCCGGACTTTCCTGCACCGCCAAGGTCATCACCGCCACCCGTCAAAAGGCCCTGTCCATCCCCATCCAGGCCCTCACCGTCCGCCAGCGCGGCGACCTCGCGCCGGAAGCCAAGTCCGGCTCCGTCAAGGCCAACACCCATCCCGATCCCGCTACCGTAAAGAAAAATAAGGAAGAACTCCAGGGCGTATTTGTCGTGAAAGGCGGCGCTGCACGGTTCCGCGAGGTCGCCACCGGCATCACCGGCTCCACCGATATCGAAGTGGTCAATGGCCTCAGCGATGGCGAGGAGATCATCATCGGCAGCTATAAGGTGATCCGCACCCTGAAGAACGAGGCTAAGGTCAAGGTAGACAATAAGGCCCCGGCCAAGTCCGGCACATAACCTTTCTGCCTCCGCGCGCGTCCTGACATACTAGAGGATAAGGACAAGGAATCCGAGAAGCCCATGCCATCTGCCATTGCCGAGCGCAACTCGCGCTCCGAACAGCTCAAGCGCGACAACATCGTCATCCGCACCTTCGATCTCTGGAAAACCTACGTCATGGGCGACCAGGAGATCCATGCCGTCTCGGGCGCTGAAGTCGAGATCCGCCGTGGCGAATATGTCGCCATCATGGGCCCGTCCGGCTCCGGCAAGTCCACACTCATGAACCTCATCGGGTGCCTCGACACCCCCACCAGAGGCGAATACTACATCCGTGGCGAACTGGTCAGCGAGATGACCGACGACGATCTCGCCCGCATCCGCAACAAAGAGATTGGCTTCGTCTTCCAGACGTTCAATTTGCTGCCCCGCGCCACCGCGCTGCACAATGTCGAACTGCCGTTGATCTACTCCGGCATGGCCGCCGAAGCGCGCATCGAGCGCGCCAAGGCATCGCTGCGCGCCGTCGACCTCGAAGCCCGCATGTACCACAAGCCCAGCGAACTCTCCGGCGGCCAGCGCCAAAGAGTCGCAATCGCCCGCGCCCTGGTCAACGACCCGTCAATTCTGCTCGCCGACGAGCCTACCGGCAACCTCGATTCCGCCACCAGCGTGGAAATCATGGACCTCTTCGCCAAACTGCACAACCTCGGCAACACCATCATTCTCGTCACCCACGAACGCGACATCGCCGAATACGCCCACCGCATCATCACCATCCGCGACGGCAAGGTCTCCAAGGACGAACTCAACCCGCACCACTAAACCGCCGCGGCTGAATCCTCCCCATAGCCTCTGATAAACTGCCCCTGGACCCGCGTTTCCATGGGCATCAGCCAGTCTTTATCCACCGTCACCACCCGCGCTCACGCCGCCTACGCCGATGCCCTCGCCGGACACCGCCACTGGTGGTCTGCCGTCCTCATCACCGCCAGTTCCCGCCGCCAGGCCGATCTCTACTCCCGCCAGATCGACGGCCGCCGCCGCACACAGAGCCTCCCCTCCGCAACCTCCTTCATCGTCGTCCCCGACCCCGATTCCTCCCGCCCCGGAAGCGGCGGCGCCACCCTCAACGCCCTCCGCGCCCTCGCCGAATCCCTCTTTCCAAATCCGGAAAACCCGCCACTGGCCGCCTGGTGGCAATCCAATCGCGTCCTCATGATCCACTCCGGCGGCGACTCCCGCCGCCTGCCCCAGTTCTCCGCCGCCGGCAAACTCTTCAGCGCCCTCCCCGTCCGCGCTCCCGGCGGCGGCGTTTCCACCGTCTTCGACGAAACCCTCGCCCTCTCTTCTCTCTGGTGCGAACGCATGGCCGCCGGTCTCGCCATCGGCTCCGGCGACGTCCTGCTTGTCTTTGATGCCGATGGCCTCGACTGGAGCCGCCCCGGCGTCTCCGGCGTCGCCCTCTGGCAACGCCCCGACGTCGGCTCCCAGCACGGCGTCTATGTCACCGGCGAAAACGGCGTCGTCTACTCATTTCTCCAGAAACCCAGCCTCGCCGAAGTCGAAGCCGCCGGCGGCGTCCGCCCCGGCGGCGCCGTCGCCGTCGATACCGGCATCCTCCGCTTCGACCCCGATACCTCCGCCCAACTCTCCTCCATCGCCCTCGCCGGCCTCCCGCCAAACCAACCCCTCGACCTCTATACCCACTTCACCGGCGCCCTCACCCGCCAGTGGCAACCCTCCCCCTCCGCCCCCAGCCAGTTCCACTCCCTCGCCGCCGTCCTCTCGCCCGCCGGGTTTCACTGCGACTCCCTCGAAGGCGAGTTCTCCCATATCGGCACCACCCACTTGTTCCGCCAGGTCATGACCGAGGAGTCCGACCTCTCGCAACTCTATTCATCCCACGCCCGCCTCGGCTCCGAGGCCCCCGCCAACGTCGTCTCGAACGGCGTCATCCTCGATAGCGTCCTCGGCGGCGGCGAAATCGGTCCCGGCGCCCTCGTCATGGAATGCTGCCTCGAAGGCGCCGTCCGCATCGCCCGCAACGCCGTCGCCCACGGACTCTCCGCCATCCCCGGCCCCGTCGATCTGCCCGAAAACACCGTCGCCCACCAGATCGATACCGCCGCCTGCCACCTCCCCGCCGGCGCCGTCATCCGCGTCTACGGCGTCGAGGACGATCCCAAGGCCATCGCCTCCGATGGCGCCCTCTGGTTCGGCCGCCCCTTGCTCGCCCATCTTGACCTGCTCGGCATCTCCCCCTTGGACGCCTGGCCCGGCCTGCCCGAATCCGATCGCTGCCTCTGGAACGCCCAACTGTTCCCCGTCGCCGATCCCCCTGCCGCCTGGAACTTTGCCCGCTGGCTCATGGGCGAATCCCGCGGCAGCCTCGCCGATTCCTGGCGCGCCGCGCCCCGCCACTCCCTCGCCAGCAGCGCCCAATGGGCCGACGCCCAGGCCGAATCCGTCCGCCGCGACCTCCGTAACCGCCTCCGCTGGCGCGCCACCGTCGCCGGACTCGCCCTCTCCGGCGGCGACCTCCGTCCCGTCCTCGCCCACGCCCCCGGCCTCGCCGCCCTCACCTCCGCCGCTTCCCTCATCGAACAACACGCCTCCAACCTCGAATCCTCCGATCCCTCCTCCGCCGCCAGCCTCGCCTACCAGGCTTCCCTGTTCTACGCCCAGGCCGGACTCGACGCCCGCGCCTCGGAACTGAAAAACCACGCCTTTGCCCTCGTCTCCACCGCCGTCTCCGCTCTCGCCGGCCGTTCCCGCCCCTCGCCCGCCCATCGCTTCTCCCTCTCGTCCGTCGAGGTCTCCGCACCCGCCCGCATCGACTTCGGCGGCGGCTGGAGCGATACCCCTCCCTTCTGCCTCGACTGGGGCGGCACCGTGCTGAACTCCGCCGTCGCCCTCAACGGCGCCTACCACATCCGCTGCCGCGCCCGCCTCCTCGATGCGCCCCTCATCCGCCTCCGCTCCGAAGACACCGGCGAATCCATCGAATACTCGACATCCACCGGCGAACTCCACTCCGCCTCCGCCGGCGACCCCTTCGCCATCTCCAAATGCGCCCTCCGCCTCACCGGCCTCTTCCACCCCGGCCAGCCCCTGCCCTCTCTGCTCGACCGCCTCGGCGGCGGCATCGAAATCTCCACTTCCGCTGATCTGCCCGTCGGCTCCGGCCTCGGCTCCAGTTCCATCCTCGCCGCCGCCGTCGTCCGCGCTGTCCTGGAAATGTTCGGCCGCCGCCTCTCCACCCAGCAGGTCAGCGACCTCGTCCTCGACCTCGAACAGATGATGGGCACCGGCGGCGGCTGGCAGGACCAGGCCGGCGGCATCTTCCCCGGCATCAAACTCCTCAGCACCGCACCCGGACCCGCCCAGAAACTCCGCTACCAGCCCCTCAACTGGAGCCTCGAACGCGAAGCCGAACTCGAACGCCTCGTCGTTCTCGCCTATACCGGAATCCGCCGCGTCGCCCGCAACCTCCTCCAACAGGTGGTCGGCAGCTACCTCGCCCGCGAAACCCACACCGTCCAGGTCCTCCACAGCATCAAAACGCTGGCTCTCGAAATGGCCCACGCCATGCAAGACGGCGAGTGGGATACCCTCGGCGCTCTCATGAACCGCCACTGGGAACTCAACCAGCGCATGGACCCCCACACCACCAACGCCCCCGTCGAGGCCCTTCTCGACCGCGCCCGCCCCCTCATCCGCGGCGCCAAACTCGCCGGCGCCGGCGGCGGCGGCTTCATGATCTTCCTTGCCCGCTCCGAGCAGGCGGCCGCCGAACTCCGCTCCGCCATGAACGCCACCGACTGGCAGATCGCCCGCGACGGCCTGCGCATCAAACGCTCGGAACTGTGACCCGCGAACCAGGCCGCCGGCGATCCGCGAGGCGCGGTCTGGCCGTCCATGACTGGGCGGGTCTTTGTGATGAGAGGCGCGGGTCGAGGGTGGCGAAGCTGAACCGGAGTGCGTCACTGTGAAGCCGGCAGGTAGCCAAAGTCTTTCAGAATCAGTCCAGGCTGCCGCGAAGTCTGCACCGCCTTCCGGGCCTGGTTCGAAACGCTCCGGCAGGTGGAAGCTGATGCTGTTCACCCACGACGGCGGCCAACGAAGCTATCGCGCCGTGCAGGTTTCCGCCCAAACGGTTGCGGCGGCGCGCGCAACGCGGACAAGCGGGACATCCACCACGCGCCTGTCATCCCGACTTCCGCGGTTTGACGTGTAAAGCCTTTGCCTGCAACGCCGAGGCAGGCGAGTCTCCACTACACTTCCTCTTTTTCGAGTTTGGCGGGCATCAGCGAGCCGAGCCTCTGCGGCCGGTTCGCCTGGTATTCGGCCGGCCGGCGGGCACATCGTTTGCGGATCTCAACCCCGTTCCGCGCTGCCAGCGGCGCGTAACAGCCCTCGCCCAGCCGCGCCCACTACCGGGACTGAGGCTCTGCGCCCTCAGTTGAAGAACTCGCGGCGGTGGCGTTCGGCGATGGCTTGAAGGCGCGCGGCGACTTCGGGGTATTTCGCGATGACGTTGGTTGTTTCAGCCGGATCATTCTCCATATCAAATAGGCTCAGGCCTATCTCCCTGCGCCCGAACTTGCCCGCGGAACCGTCCCGGCCGGGAGTGACCAGCACACGGTAGCCGTGGGGGACATGGAGTTTCCAGCGGCCATCGCCGGACAGGATGCCCTCGAAGTTTGAGTTGATGGTGAAGGGGTAGTATTCGTGCGGGTTCACGGCGCCCGGCTTGCCGCAGACAAGGTCCCAGACGTTGCGTCCGTCGACCGGGTTCGCCGGCAATGACGCCCCGGCCAGACCGGCGATGGTGGGCAGGACATCCAGCGTCGACCATGCGCGGCTGGAAACCGTGCCCGGCTGGATCCGCCCTGGGTACCGCACGATGCACGGGCTGCGCGTGCCGCCATCGAAACTGGTGCCCTTGGCCTCGCGGAATGGAGTCTTGCCGGCGTGGTTGCCGTAGGAGTGCCAGGGTCCGTTGTCGGATGTGAACAGGACCATCGTGTTGCGGTCCACGCCCGCCTGCCGCAGGGCGCCCATGATCCGGCCGACCGACGAATCGATCTCCATCATCACGTCGGCGAACAGCCCCTTGCCCGAGCGGCCTTTGAACGCCGGACCGCTGAACAGCGGCACGTGCGGCATCGAATGGGGCACGTAGAGCAGGAAGGGGTTGGACCTGTTGCGGCGGATGAAGTCGACGGCGCGGGTGGTGTACCAGTTGGTGAGGTGCTGCTGATGGTCGGGCGTGACGCGCTCGATGGTCACCTTGCCGCCGTTCCAATACTGGAGCGGATACTTGCTGTAGGCCTTGGGGTTTTCGGGATGGAACTCCCACATGTCGTTCGAATACATCAGGCCGGCGGATTCGTTGAAGCCGCGGACGTGGGGCCGCGTGTCGTCCTGGTCGCCGATATGCCATTTACCGAACACGGCGGTCTGGTAGCCGGCAGATTGCATGACGTTGCCAAGCGTGGCGTATTTGGGATCGAGCCCGCGCTGGCGCGGCCCATGGGCGCCGAAGACCTTGGTTCGTTCGGGGAAGCAACCGCTGAGCAGGGCCGACCGGGACGCTGAACAGACCGCCTGCGGGACATAGAAATTCGTGAATCGGCAGCCCTCGGCGGCGAGCCTGGCGACGTTAGGCGTGGGATAGGGCGGCCGGGCGAACGGGTGGAAATCGGCATAGCCGGCATCGTCGAGAAAGATGATGACGAAGTTGGGACGGGCCGATGACGGCTCGGCCGCGGCGATGGACGGCAGAGCGAGCGAGGCCGCGCCGAGGAACTGTCTGCGGGTGGTGAGGGTAGACATGGCGATGCGCTCTTGATTCTATCGCGGCGCCGCGCCGGGGCGGACAGTATGCAGGGTGCTATCATCGACCCAATCATGCTCAGAAGAACCCTGTTCGGACTCGCGCCCGCGCTGATGATGGCCGGTACGCGGAGGCCGTGGAAGGAAGTGGAACGGATGCTCGACACGGGCGGCTTCAAGGGCCGCCTCTCGGTGGACGACCTGCCCACGCCGGCGCTGCTGGTGGACCTGGACGCGCTCGGCTGGAACATCGCCAGGATGGCGGCGCACTGCAAACAGAAGCGCCTGGCGCTGAGACCGCACGGCAAGACTCATAAGTGCCCGGAGATCGCGAAACTCTTGATTGCGGCGGGCGCCGTGGGAGTGTGCGCGGCGAAGTTGAGCGAGGCCGAAGCGTTCGCCAAAGGCGGCATCGGCGGGCTGCTGGTCACCACGGCCGTGATCGGCCAGCATAAGATCGAACGCGCCGTGGCGCTGGCGCGGTTGAAGCCGGAAACGACTTTCTGCGTGGACAACCCGCGCAACGCCGCCGAGTTGGACGAAGCCGCGCGGGCCGCGAAACTGAAGCTCAACGTGGCCATCGACCTCTATGTCGGCAACCGCACCGGCATCAAAACCGGCGCCCCGGCCGCGGCTCTGGCGATGGAGATCGACACGCTGAAAGGCCTGAAACTCGCCGGCCTGCAGGCCTACGCCGGCCACGCCTCGCACCGCAATGGTTTCGAAGCGCGGCGCGAGTTGTCGCGCAACGTGATGACCACGGCTGTGGACACGAAGAAGATGATCGAGGCCGCCGGCATCGCCTGCCCGCTGCTCACCGGCGGCTCCACTGGCACCTACAACATCGACTCCGACATCGCCGGCATCACCGAATTGCAGCCCGGCAGCTACATCTTCATGGACATCGACTATGCCCGCATCGGCGGGCAGGAGGGCGAAGTCTTCAATGATTTCCGCCATTCGCTCACCGTGCTGACGACGGTGGTGAGCAAACCGTCAGACGCCGAAGCCGTGGTCGACGGCGGGTTGAAGGCATTCTCGACCGACAAGCCGTTCATGCCCATCGCCAAGGGCATCGAGGGCATCGGGTTCGCCTGGGGCGGCGACGAGCACGGCCGCCTCAATCTCTCGAAGGCCTCCAGGGCGGTAGCATTGGGCGACCGGCTGGAGTTCGTGATTCCGCACTGCGACCCGACGGTCAATCTCTACGGCCGGATGTTTGGCGTACGCGGCCGGCAGGTGGAGACCTGCTGGGCCGTCACGGCGCGCGGCATGAGCCAGTAGGCTCAGGCCATCGCCAGGATCTTGTCGACGCGGGCGCTGAGGTCCTTCAGATGGGCCTCGTCTCCGCCGCCCATTTCAAGCGTGGCCGAGCCCGTGTAGCCGATTGTCCGGATGGCTGTGGCCACCGCCTTCCAGTCGATGTCGCCTTCGCCGAGTTTGAGCTGCTGCCCCGGCACGCGCTTGATGGACGACTCCTTGAAATGCAGCTTGACGATGCGCTTGCCGAGTGTGAGTATCCAGTCCTGCGGGTACATCACGGCCAGGTTGTTGCCCACGTCGAAGTAGGCGCGCACCCACGGGCTTTTGAATTCGTCGACGTAGCGTGCGAATTCCAGCGGGCTGAGCAGGAACTTGTTGCCGACATTTTCCATTGCGATGATCACTTTGAGTTCGGCGGCCAGCGGCAGGATCCTGCGGACCTGCGCCTGTGAGCGCGTCCAGGCGTCCTGGTAACGCGTCTCCGGATTCACCACTGCCGGGACAAGCAGCACCGTCTCCGCCCCCCAGAAGTGCGCGTTGCGGATGCTGGTTTCCAGGCCCTTCATCGACTCGGCGACGACCGCCGGGTCGGCCGACGACAACGGGAACTTCCAGTGCGCCTGGTTCATCACCGAATGGATGCGGACCCCTGCCGCCGCCGCGGCCTGCTTGATCTCGGCGGCTTCGGCCTGGTCCGGCGTCGTGTAGCACTCGACTTCAGGGAAGCCGCATTCCTTGGCCATTCGAAACTTCTCGGCGACGGATGCGGACTTGGGCAGCATCCCGTAAACCAGCCCCTTCTTCAACGGCAGCGGAGCCGCCTGCGAGGCGAGGGCCGGGGCAAACGAGGCGGCGCAGAATTCTCTTCTGTTCATGGCGTGTCCTTTCGGCTGACTCAGCCATCCTACTACCGCACACAGCCGGACGGATGTCCGCCTTCCCAGCCGCCGGACTTCCAAGCGCGGAATCTGGTGACTTGCCCGATTCAATGCCGGACGCGCGGCTCGACAACGGCGCCGGCTGACACGTCTGGCGATGATGTTCCTGATTCTGGCGGCGGCGGGCACGGGCAGCGATTCTCTGCGGCCGGCGCAATGCGGCGAGCTGTGGATCCGCGCTAAAACGACGTGGCTGCGCCGCTGGGAGCGTCTGTCGCTCTACATCAGCCAGTTGCGCGGCAATGCCCGGACCACGGCGTCAGGCTGTGAGGAGTTCGCTGTGGACGTCGTCCGGAAGCCCGCCGATAAGCTCCCGGCCACTCCCGTCGAGTCGCTCCCGCATGGGCGGCGTTTGACCGCCGCGCTCGCCGGTGTCATCATGTCAGAACGAGCGCGCGAAGCGTCTGGGCGCCACGCCGCGCAGCCTTTCAACAGCATCCCCACGAGGTTCCACATGATCCGCACAACCACAGTCGGTTCCTATCCCGTCCCCGGCTGGCTGGCCGCGCTGCCAAGCGAGCAGGCGCTGATCGACGCCACGCGCATGGTGTTCGCCTTGCAGCGCCAACTGGGCATCGACATGCCAGTCGATGGCGAGTTCTACCGCTTCGACGTCAACCACCCCGACACCAACGGCATGATCGACTACTTCGTCCGGCCAATGTCGGGCATGAGAACCGTCCTCGGCCGCAGCGGCCACGAAGCCTTCGCCGCACTCTCGCAGATGCGTTTCCGCGGCAAAGCCGCGGCGGCCGTCGAAGGCCCTCTGGGTGAAGGTGGCCTGAACCTGCTCGCCGACTGCCGACGTGCGGCGGCCGTCGCCGGCGGACCGTTCAAATTCACCGTCACCAGCCCCTACATGCTCGCCCGAACGCTTCTCGACAAGCACTATGGCAGCTTTGCCGGTCTCACCCTCGCGATCGCCGATGTCCTCGCCGCCCAGGTCCGCGGCCTGCCCTGCGATTGCCTGCAAGTGGACGAGGCCAACATCCCCGGCAACCCCGGCGACGGCCCGCTGGCCGCCGAATCCATCAACCGCCTGCTCGACGCCTTCGAAGGCGAAAAGGCCGTCCATCTCTGCTTCGGCAACTACGGCGGCCAGACCATCCAGAAAGGCGAATGGCGCATGCTCACCGGCTTCCTCAACAGCCTGCGGACCGATCACCTCGTGCTCGAACTCGCCCACCGCCCCGCCGGCGATCTCGAAGCGCTCAAGGACATCGACCCGCGCATCACGCTCGGCCTCGGCGTCATCGATGTCAAAGTGAATCACGTCGAAACGCCCGATGAAGTCGCCCGCCGCATCGAACGCATCCAAACCACCCTCGGCGCCGGCCGCCTCGGCTGGGTCCACCCCGACTGCGGATTCTGGATGCTCAAACGCTCGGTCGCCGACCGCAAGATGGCCGCGCTCGTCAAGGGCCGCGATCTCCACGAGGGCCGCTGATGCAGCAACTCACCGATCATCCGTCCATCAACCATCCAAGCTATTTCCTGCAAAGCTCCTTCCTGCCCGGCGACGAAAAGCTGTTCTTCACGTCCTTCCGCACCGGAGCGGCGCAGTTGTTCGAAATCACAATCAACGGCCGGTCACTGCGGCAGTTGACCCGCGGCGAACCGGTCCATCCGTTCTCGGCTGCCTTCGACGAGCGCCGCTCCGAAATCGTCTTCACCCGCGGCGGCACGCTCTATGCGGTCTCTCCCGAAACCCTGCGCGAGCGCCGCATCGGCGGCGTCGACGGCGCCCAGTTCGGCGAACCATCCCTGAGCCCGGATGGCGATTACGCCACCGCCGCGTTCAAGGACGCTGACGGCCACGCCCTGGCGGTGGTCAGGATGGACGGCGGCGGCGTGAACATCATCCGTTTTCCGCGCACCATCATCCACCCGCAGTTTCATCCCCTCGAACCTGAATGGATCGAATTCGCCGCCGACCCCGCGCCCCGCATGCACCGCGTAAGGCGCGATGGATCGGGCCTCGAATGCCTCTACGAGCACGGCAACGGCGAGTTCGTGGTGCATGAGACATTCCTCGGATCGACCGGGAATCTGGTCTTCACCGTCTGGCCCCACAGCCTGTGCGTGATGGATTGGACAACCCGCCACATCCGCACGCTCGCCAGTCACAACTGCTGGCACATCGCCCCCAACCGCGCCGGTACCGAGGTTCTGTTCGACACCAATCATCCGGATCGCGGCATCCAGATCATCGACGTCTCCACCGCCGCCATCCGCGGAGTCTGCCGTCCCGAAGCCTCCAATGGCGGTTCGCAATGGAAGACGTCGCGCTATGCGATGCCCGAGGATTTCGCCGCCGCGCGCACCGCGCTGGGCGCGAACTTGAGTTGGATGGAAGCCGGGACAGATACGGTCTACGGCCCGCAGTACACGCACCCGCATCCGAGCTGGTCTCGCGGCGAACGCATGATCGCATTCGCCAGCGACAGGACCGGCCACCCGCAGGTCTACGTGGCCAAGGTCCCTCCGCGGTAAACACGTCCGGCGCGCCGGCAACCCTGGCGCATCGCTTGCCGCTCAGCCTGCCAGATAAGCGAACGGCGAGGCCAGCAACGCTTCGCGCAGGCCCTGCTGCTCGGCATCGGTGAGCCGGCGGCGGGGTTCAACGCGCTGTCCGCAGTCAATGCCATTCCACCGCAAAAGTGTTTTTACCCCCTGGAAGTACGCGTAGCGGATGGTGAACTCGATCAACTCATTGACGCGCGCCTGCACGGCCAGCACTTCGTCGTAGCCGTTGATCACATCCGCGCCCGTGTTGCGGATCAGCGAGAGCTTGTAGAAGCCGTGGGCTGTGAACTTCAGCCCGATCACATTCTTCAGGCCGCAAAGCTCGATCGCCTGCGGCCCGCCCGCGATCGCCGGAGCCGCGACGGGGAAGGAGTAGACCAGGAACGGCAGATCCGGCGCTGGCGGCCAGCGCGTCATAGTAAGCCCGGATCTCTTCGAACGAACAGACCCCGCGCGGCGACAGCCGCACAGCCGCCTCGGCCACCCGCTTGCGATGTTCGACGCTCTGGAGCAGTCCCTCGCCCGTGGATCAGCACACATACACGCCGTCGATTCCGGCCCCGTACACGCGCTCCATCAGCCGTTCAAACGCCGCTTCATCGAATGCGCCGGATTCGTCGAACGGGGTCACCAGCGCGGGCATGATCCCCCTGGGCGCGTCCGCTTCAACCTCCTGCCGTCTCGTTCACCGCGGCGGCGTTGAAACGCACCTGCTCCGGACTCTTGCAGCCCGGAATCACCGCCGTCACCGCCGGGTTTTTCAGGCACCACCGCAAAGCCCACTGGGCCATCGGCTCACCCGCGGGGACCTCCGTTTCCCGGATGCGCCGCGCCTCGGCGATATCTCGCTCGCGCTTCGCCGCTTCGATCGTCGAACGGAAATCCGACTTCGCGAACTCCGCGCCGGGCGCGTATTTGCCCGTCAACAGCCCGCTGGCCAGCGGCACCCGCGCCAGCACGCCCAGACCGTCGCTGAGCGCATACGGGAAGTACATCTGTTCGGGGCGGCGATCGAGACGGTTGTAGATCACCTGCAATACTTCGGCGCCCGCCGCGCGCGCCTCCCTCGCCTGCATCTCACTGCCCTTGCCGGGGATGGAGATGCCGAGGTGGCCTATCTTGCCGGCGCGCTTCTGCTCGTCAAGCATGAGCCAGAGTTCCTCGTTGCGGAACAGTTCGTCGGGACCCGAATGAAACTGGTAGATGTCGATTGCATCCACACGCAAGGCCCGCAGTGAGGCTTCCAGTTGAAGCCGCACGCCGTCAACCGAGAAATCGTCGGTGCGGTCCATGAAGGAATGAAAGCGGTGGCCGAACTTCGTGCCCACGATCCAGCGCGACCGGTCGCGCCGTGCCAGATAGTCGCCGATGAGGCGCTCCGACAGATGGTCGCCGTAGCACTCGGCCGTGTCGATCAGGTTGATCCCCCACGCTTCGGCTTCGTCGAGAATCGCGTCGGCCTCGGCCTGGGTGAAGTCGTGATCCCATTCGCCGCCGAGTTGCCACGTGCCGATGCCGGCAACGGAGACTTCCAGATTCGTGCTGCCTAGTCTGCGGTAACGCACACAGCGATTGTAGCCGCTCGACGCCGAGTAGTGGGATCAATCGCGAGGTCCCGGAGCCTCAGTTCCGGTGGCGAATGGAGGCTCTGGCTGGGAGAAAGGGAGACACCGGTCAGCCTCGGTCAACTTTTTCTCGCCATTACAGTTGTACGGTAACCCAGACTGGATCGACAAGATATGTGGATACCACGATTTCTCGTGGCTACCCGCCCCCAGGACGGGCTTCACAGACCCCACCTGGACACCAACGCCGGCACTTCCACGGCGCATTCAGCGAGTTCCACGGATTGGACGGCGGCGCCATCCCTTCCGCCTGATGAAGGAGAGCCTTCAACTCCACCCCTCGACCATGGAACGCCTGCCGGCGGTCCGCGCCACCTCGCCGGGCCGGCCGGTTGTCGGCGTGCACATCCGCCACACCGAGAGCAAGGCCAATGGCGTCGACGCACCGGCTGACCTTTACCTGCTGGCCGGCTGCGCTCATCTCATCCTCGATAAGGGCCAGTCGCCTGCGTTGCCTGCCTGCTGTCCCGCCTGGCTCCGGATCGTATCCACGACCTGAGCCGCCTGAACTCACCGTCGCCGCGCCTGCGGCACCGCCTGTTCCTCCTCGCTCTGTTTCCCAATGGGGGCCAGGACGCCTCCTCGCACGATTGGTCATCTGACAGCCGGGCGCCCTGCTCCCGCCAGCCCACGGCCTCACTCTTACGCAGACCACCCAAGCCATCCACCGATTGGGTGGCCTGGCTTGGGTGATCTTGGGTGATCCGGCCCCTCCCTCGCCCTGACGGGCCATGCCCCGTACCCCAGACCCGGTCCCGCTCATTCTTCAGATACGTTCGTAAATATATGATAAATAAGGACTTATTCTAAGGATAGTTCGTTTGGTCGCGTTTTTTGGGCGAGTCAGACGGGCGTCAGTAAACACCTCGCGCCATTGTCCAGCCCGGTTGTTGCCTATACTTGATTTTCTGGTTGTAAATCCTGGCGTTCGTGTTACACTTCTTGCACCTGGGAGCTAAGGATGCATACTTTCATCAAAACGCTAATGATTTGCGCGGCTCTGTCCGCGCCGGGCAGCGCCGCGACCCTCACCTGGTCAGCCGCCCTGACGGGCAGCCAGGAGCTGCCGCCAAACGTTTCAACCGCAACAGGTTACGGATGGGTCCAGTTTGACGGCTCGACCAACGTCCTGTCTGCCTCCGTGAACTGGCAGGGCCTGACAGGATCCGCCGTTCAGTCTCACATCCACTGCTGCGTGGCCAGCCCGCCAGGCAACGTCGGTATCGCAATCGACCTCTGGCTCGCCGCCAGTCCGCAACCCGCCTCGGGCGCTTTCTCCAATTCATGGGATCTGGACTTGGTTAATCCCTTCCGGGCTGCGTTCGTCACCGCCAACGGCGGCACGGTGCCGGGCGCCCTGGCGGCGCTGCTGGCGGCCATGGATTCCAACCAGGGGCGGGCCTACTTCAACATCCATACCGCCGCTTACCCAGGCGGAGAGATCCGCGGCGACATCTCCCAGGTGCCCGAACCGGCGACGCTCCTCAGCGTGATCGGCGGCCTCGGCCTTTTGCTCCTGCGCCGCCGGACGGCCATGATTGCTCGGGCCCGGAAATCAGACGCCTGACCCTCCGCGCTCCGTCAGTCTGGCCCGGACGCGCCACCGCATCCCCGGCGCCGGCTCTATTGTCCTGATTCCCATAACCGCCGCCCTCGGGGAGTTCCTTTGGGCGGCTGTCTTTTCGGGGCTGGTCCGGCTTGAAGGCCCCGCGCCGGCCGTTAACCGCAGATCCTTGGGACGCTCTTTCTCCCCGGCGAGTTCTTCCTCGCCTGGCGGTGGCCGGTTGGCGGAGGCCTGCGTCAGCCCTGGGTCGCGGCCACGGCCTGAGCCGTGTCGGTGTATTGCTGGAAGGCTGTGACCTTGCCGCCGCTCACCCGCCAGACATGGGCGAACTGGGCGTTCATCTTCTTGCCCGTCGCCTTGTAGGTTCCGCTGTACCTGCCCAGCGCGACCACCGTGTCGCCGGCGTCGAGGATCTCGTCGGGAACCGCCTGGAACTGGTCCCATTCCGTGCCGATGCGTCCGAATACGCCTTCGGCCACGGCCATCGGGCCGACATAGGGGTTGCGGTCGGAATAAGGGAAGTTCTCGGCCTCGTTCCAGACGATGTTGGGGTCCATCGCTCCGAGGATGGCCGGCGCGTCCCCGCGGGCAAAGGCCTCGTAGAGACCGCGAATCAGATCGACGTTGGCTTGCGACATAGGTGTGGTCCAGTGTACACCCCTATCTGGAAGGATCTGTAAAGAAATCTAGGCTCCGCGCCACACCCCGCAGGCTACTTCTTCTTCCAGGCGGCCAGCAGTTCGGCTTCCTTCTCCGCTGTCGGACCGGCCAGCCGCGTGCGGCCGCCCTCGCCCTGTGTTTTGTACCACTTCAGGGTATCGGCGGCGGTCTCCGCGTACGGCCTGTACACCAGGCCGGCCTTCACCGCCCGGTCGCTCTTCCATGTGTGGAAGCCTTTGTATTTGTCCAGATACGGCGCCCAGATGGGGAATACCCAAGGCGCCTGCTTGACGATCCACTCGCCGGGGACCCAGGTGAGAGTGCTCTTGTTCGGCGTCGCCTTCTGGCAGGCCGCCAGGATGTCGCCCCACTTGCGTATCGGACCCGCGGTGTTGAACACGCCCATCGCACGGTTTTCGACCACGCTGATCAACCATGCGCCGAGGTCGCGGACGTCGATGATCTGGATCGGATCGGCGGGCGCGCCCGGCGCCAGCACTTCGCCGCCGCGGTCGACGCGAACGGGCCAGTAGGCGAACCGCCCGCTCGGGTCGTCGGGTCCGACGATGTAGCCGGGGCGGACGACGGCCGTGCGGCCCGGCAGCGCCTCCTGGCTGGCCTTTTCGCAGAGAACCTTGAGCGGTCCGAAGGTCTCGTTGGTGACCTTCTCAACGGACGGGTCTGACGTGGTGGCGAGCTTCGCCGTCTCGTCCTGGCCCTCGATGCTGTTGTCGGCATAGGCCGAAATCGACGAGATGAAGATGTACTGGCCGACGTTGGGCGCCAACAGTCTGGCCGATGCCGCCACCGTGCGCGGGAAGTAGCCGGAGTTGTCGATCACGGCGTCCCATTTGCGCCCGGCCAGGGCCTGGATGCCGCCGTCTTTGTCGGGGTCGCGGTCGCCGTGCAACTGTTCGATGTTCGGGAACAGGCCGGGCCGCGTCTTGCCGCGATTAAAGAGCGTCAACTCATGGCCGCGCTTCCGGGCGGCATCCACTGTCGCCGGTCCCAGAAATCCTGTGCCGCCAAGAATGAGTATTTTCATCTTCCGGGGCGCGGCAGAGACGAAACCGGCGACACTGAGAGCACCGGCAAAGGCCCTTCGGGTGGGGTGAACGCTTGATTGGACCATGACAACAGCCAGTGTAATCCCGCAGGCACGGCGCGCATGTAAACATTCGGCGGGTGGGCGGCGGATGACGGACCGTTTGACATAGGGGGTGGGGGTAAATAGCCTGAAAACAGGACTCCCCCATATGGATCAACAGACCCTGACCTTCGCCATCGCCGGAATGCACTGCGGCGCCTGTGTGCGCCGGGTGACGCTGGCGCTCGAGAAACTCGACGGCGTGGATGTGGTCAACGTCAACGTCGGTTCGGCCGAAGTCCGCGTGAGCGGCGAGGGAGCGGGCGAAAAGGAGATCGCCGATGCCATCGAGCGGATCGGATTCCAGGCCGCCCGCGGCTGAGCCGCCCGGGCGCGACTGGACCGCGCGCAGCACGTTCCCTGTCCGCGGCATGACCTGCGCCGCCTGCCAGAGCTTCGTCCAGCGGACGCTCGAATCGCAGCCCGGCGTACGTTCAGCAACGGTAAACCTGATGACGGCCAGCGCCACGGTGGTCTACGACCCGGTGGAGGCGACGCCGGAATCGCTGGTCGCATTAATTAATGATGCGGGGTATGAGGCCGAACTCGCCGCCCCTGACGCATCGGCTGCCGGCAAGCAGGAGATGCAGGAGCGGGCAGAGGCGGCCGAGTACCGCTCGCTCAGGCTCAAGGCCATTCTGAGCCTGGTGGCGGCCTTCGCGTCCATGGCGGCGTCGATGCCGCTGATGGGGCACGCCTCGATAGACCCGCTGCTGCACCGGATGTTCATGTGGATGGATGCGCCGGTCCGGGTGCTGGCGCCGTGGCTTTACGCCGTGCCGCCGCAGGCGCTCAAATGGTCGCTGTTCGCGCTCACGCTGGCCGTGATGGCGTGGGCGGGCCGGCGGTTTTACGTGAAGGCCTGGGCGGCGCTGCGCCATGGCTCTTCGGACATGAACACGCTGATCGCCCTGGGCACGGGCGCGGCTTTCCTGTATTCGACGGCCGCCACGGCGGCGCCGGGGCTGCTTGAATCGCGCGGCGTCCAGGCGGAGGTCTACTTCGAAGCGGTCGTCTTCATCATCGCCCTTGTGCTGGCCGGCAACACGATGGAAGCGCGGGCGCGACGCCGGACCGCCGCCGCCTTAAACGCCCTGGCGCATTTGCAGCCAAAGACCGCCAGGGTGGAGCGCGGCGGCCAGGAACAGGTGATCGAACTTGACGCGCTGCGGCGGGGCGATACCGTGGCCGCGCGGCCGGGCGAGCGGATCGCCGCCGACGGCGTCGTCACCAGCGGCGAATCAAGCGTCGACGAGTCGATGCTGACCGGCGAACCGGTTCCCGTGGACAAGGCCCCGGGCGACCGCGTGGCCGGCGGGACGCTGAACACCTATGGCGTGCTGCGCTACCGGGTTGTCGCGATCGGGACCGAGACGATGCTTGAGCAGATTGTCCGGCTGTTACGTGAAGCGCAGGGCGGGAAACCGCCGGTCCAGCGGTTGGCCGACCGCATCAGCTCGATTTTCGTCCCGGTGGTCGTGGCCATCGCCCTGTTGACGTTCGCCGTGTGGCTGATCTCCGGGGCGCCGCCGGCGCGCGGACTGGCCGCCGCCGTGGCCGTTTTGATCATCGCCTGCCCCTGCGCCATGGGTTTGGCCGTTCCCGCGGCGATGATGGTGGCCACGGGCCGTGGCGCGCGCGAGGGCATTCTGTTCCGCGGCGGCGAGTCGCTGGAGACCCTCAGCACAGTGGACACGGTGGTCTTTGACAAGACCGGGACCCTAACCGCGGGCAAACCCGCCGTCGTGGCTTCCCGCGGGCTGACGGCCGAGGCTTGGCGGGCGCTGGCGTCGGTGGAAGCGATGTCCGAGCACCCCGCGGCACACGCCGTCGCCGAATACGCCCGGGCACAGGGCTTCGAAACCCGCCCCGTCGAAGGGTTCCGCGCGCTCGCCGGCATGGGCGTCGAGGGCACGGTGGACGGCCAATCCGTCCTCGCCGGAAAGCCCGGGCTGCTGGAAAGCCGGGGCATCGCTCTGCCTGAGGGTTCGTCGCCGGAGGGCGGTGCGTCGAGGATCGCGGTGGCGATCGGCGGCGAGGCTGTGGGGTGGGTGGATATCGCCGATACGCTGCGTCCGGAAGCGGTCGACGTGGTTGCAGGGCTGAAGGCGATGGGGTTGCGGGTTGCGCTGCTGACGGGCGACCAGCAGCAGGCGGCCGAAGCGATTGCGCGCGAGGCGGGCATCGAGGATGTCAAAGCAGGGGTGCTGCCAGAGGGCAAGTTGGAGTATCTGCGGCAGTTGCAGGCCGAGGGGCGGCGGGTGGCGATGGTGGGCGACGGCGTCAATGACGCGCCGGCCCTGGCGGCCGCCGATGCCGGGATTGCGCTGTGCACGGGTTCGGACGTAGCCATGGCGGCGTCGGGCGTGACGTTGATGCGGGCCGATCCGCGCCTCGCCGCGGCGGCGATTTTGCTGTCGCGGGCAACCATGACGACCATGCGGCGGAACCTGTTCTGGGCGCTGGCCTATAACGTGGTGGCGATTCCGGTAGCCGCCGGGGCGCTGTATCCTGCCTACGGGATTCTGCTCAGCCCGGTGCTGGCGAGCCTGGCGATGGCGTTCAGTTCGGTAAGCGTGGTGGCAAATAGCCTGCGCCTGGCGCGCTGGCGCGCTGGCGCGCCATGAAGGATTAGGAGCGCTGGCGCGCCATGAAGGATTGGGAGCGCTGGCGCGCCATGAAGGATCAGGAGCGCTGGCGCGGAGGAGAACTACGGTGAACGAAAACGACGCGGTGCTGAAGCGGCTGAAACGGATCGAGGGCCAGGTGCGGGGATTGCAAAAAATGGTTGAGCAAGACCGCGATTGCGCCGATGTGTTGACACAGTTGGCGGCTGTCGAGCAGGCGCTCTCGGCGACGGGCAAGGTGGTGTTGAAGAACCGCCTTCAGGCCTGCGTCTCCTCGGCCGTCAAGGGAGCGTCGCCAGCGGAGGCGGAGAAGAAGTTTGACGAGATCGTCAACCTTTTCGGGCGTCATTGGCGTTAGATCGGGAACTTTTAATGTCGCGCAAGTGTCTATGTGAGTAGCAGGTAGCGATTCTCGATAGAATCGTGGCCCTGACGGGAAGACTCGGCGCTAGAATGATTGTGCGGAGGCGCCATGCAGCAGTGCCGGCAAATCGGAGAGCGAGCGCTGGCGGACGATCACGTTGAACAGATCGATCCGCAAGCCGAGGCCCTTCTCATCGAACGGCTGAGAGCCGGCGAGGAAGCGGCCTACGAATATTTGCTCGCCCGGTTCCAGCAGCCCGTCTACAGTTTAGTCCAGAGGTTGATCGACGACGCATCCGAGTCCAGTGACGTCACGCAGGACGTGTTCCTGAAGGTGTTTCGGAATATCGGCGCGTTTCGCGGTCAGAGCTCGCTGAAGACGTGGATCTACCGCATTTCGGTGAATGAAGCGCACAACCGCCGCAGGTGGTTTGGCCGTCATCGCCGGGCGGAGATCGAACTGGAATCCGACGATGCCGGCAAGAGTTGGCTGGAGCATCTCAGCGACCATTCCAAGACGCCGTTCGAACTGGTGCTGAACCAGGAGCGGCGTGACGCGATCGAGCGAGCCCTCGCAGGATTGAGCCCGGCGTTCCGTGAAGTGGTGGTGCTTCGGGACCTGGAAGACCTGAGCTATGAGGAGATTGCCGACGTATTGGATATTTCGATCGGCACGGTGAAGTCCAGGATCCTGCGCGGCCGGGAGGCGATGCGCAAGGCCCTGATAGAGGAATTCGAACCGGCCCGGGGTATGCAGTTTGCGCCCCAGACGGTCGAATAGAAGGTCAAGGCGATGGACTGCCAAGAAGTTCGAACGCTCATCTCCGCGATGGCTGACGGCTGTGTGGTGGATGCCGAACGCCGTGATGCGCTGGCGCATATGGATAACTGCGCCGAGTGCGGCGGCCGGTCGCGCCAGATCGTGGAAATCCGCAACAGCCTGAGGCAACTGCCGCGGCAACCCATCCCGTCTGACGTCGCGCTGGAACTGCGCATCGCCGCATCCCGTGAAGCGGCCCGCCGCCGCGCCATTTATGGCTTCGCCAACCGCGTCAAGGCCTGGCGCGCCGGATTCGCCCTGTGGGCCAACAACCTGATGCGTCCGCTGGCGGTACCGGCGATGGGCGGACTGGCATCGGCCGTGGTGCTGTTCTCGATGGTGATGACCAACTTCCAGGGCATCGTCACAGCGCACGAACAGGATGTCCCCACCGTCCTGTATACGGTCGCCTCGCTGCGCAGCAGCATGGATCTCGCCCTGGGCGCGGACGAAATCGCAGTGGACGTTTTTGTGGACGAGCAGGGCCGCGTGATCGACTATGCCTTCCCGTCCGGATACGGCCAGTTCAATACGCCCGCGTTCCGCCGGGGCTTGGAGAACTCACTGCTTTTCACCAGCTTCCACCCGGCAACAACGTTTGGCCAGCCGACTTCGGGCTGGGTCAGGGTGTCGTTCCGCAAGAGCCAGATTCAAGTGAACGGCTGAGCGCCTGCTAGACTGAAACCCATTGGGCCGCCCACTCGGACAGCATTTCCTCTTCACGGAGTCGATTCTCGAAAGGATCGCCCTGGCGGCGTGTCCGCGCCCTGAACCCCTGGTCGTCGAGATTGGGCCTGGACCGGGCGGGCTTACCGCCTGCCTCGCCCGGCGCGCCGGACGGCTGGTCGCCGTTGAACTCGATGCGGCGCTGGCCGGGGGCATTCGAACGCGATTCGCGGGCCAGGCCGTCGAGGTGGTCGAGGGCGATGTTCTCAACACCGATCTTTCCCAATGGGGCGAGGCCGTGGTCTGCGGCAACCTGCCTTACTACATCACGTCGCCGATCATCGACCATGTCCTGGCGCTTGGCCCGGTGCTGAAACGATCCGTCTTCCTGGTCCAGAAGGAAGTGGCCGAGCGGATCACGGCACAGCCCGGCAGCCGCGATTATGGCTATCTTACGGTGTCAGTTCAGGCTCGGGCCACGGCCGAGATGCTGTTCACCGTCAAGCCCGGCGCGTTCAGGCCGCCGCCGAAGGTGGATAGCGCGGTCATCCGGTTGACGCCGCTCGCCGATGTGGACCGGAGCGAAATGGCCGGGTTCCTGCGCTTCGCCGGCCTCTGTTTCCACATGAAGCGCAAGACGCTGCGCAACAACCTCGCCGCCGCCTATCCAATGGAAATTCTGAAGGATCTGCCGGAGGCGGGGCTGCGTGCGGAGCAACTCCCGGTGGGCCGGCTTGCCGCGCTTTACCGGATGTTGCGCCAAGCCGCACAGAATTCGCCAGGGATTGGACAATAGCGAAGACGACAGGCGGGCGAGGGGAGCGGCTTCAGGCCGCGTCGCGGACCTCGACGGTCATCTGCTTGCCGAGCGCCGCGAGGGCGGCCTGGATCTTCTCCGCCTTGGTCGCATGCTTGGGATCGAGCATGCGGCGAATGACCCGCTCATGGACCCCGAGGCGGCGAGCCAGATCGGAGTTGCTCACCCGCTGGTCGCGCATGGCAAGGTAGAGCGCAAGTTTCGGCGCCAGCCACAGCGGCACGGCCACCAACCGCTGCCCCCGCTTCGGATTTGTGGGCGACGGAATCTCCTCCCTCCTTGTCAGGCGGATGGAGAGATCCGAGCCCAGCGCATCCATGGCTTCCTCCATGGCCTCGCGGTCATCCTTGCCGTCGGTGGCAACACGAGGCAGATCGGCAAATGTGACCATGACGCGGCCGTCGCTTCCCATCTTGAATTTCGCCGGATAGCTGAACGTAATCATTGGCTTGCCCTTCTACAGATCACTCGCGTCGATCTTCAGATCCGCGCACATCCTGGCCAGCAGGTCGCGGCCGATCTCTTTCTTCCGGTCCTTGAGGGTTGTGAACTCGCCGCCCAGATAGAGCCGGCCGTGGCTGCCTTTGCCTTTGTCCGCAACGAACCGGCACAAGAGCTTCCGGCTTCGAGCCAATCTCCTGACCTTCCGCTCGAATTCGGCGCCCCTCACAGCTCCAATATCGGACACTTCTGTCCGACAGTCAAGATGAATGAAATGGAGGCTTGCCCCTATTCAACGCCGGCTTGCCGATTCATCGGAGCGGGCGGCTGAGCCGAACCCGTATACTTGAAGGTTAATGGTTCGAGTCCGTTTCGCTCCCTCTCCAACCGGGTACTTGCATATCGGCAGCGCCCGGACGTTCATTTTCAATTGGCTGTTCGCCCGCCGCCACGGCGGGACCATGATCCTGCGGTTGGACGACACCGACGTCGAGCGCAATACGCAGGCCTCGGTCGATTCCATTTTCGACGGGTTGAAGTGGCTCGATCTCAGTTGGGACGAGTACTACCGCCAGTCCGACCGCCTGCAAATGCATACGGAAGCCGCCGAGGCGATTCTCGCCAAGGGCCTGGCCTACCGCGACTTCACGCCGATGACGCAGCCCTCCGACGACAAGCCCAACGAGGGCGGCGCGGCCTGGCTCTGCAATCCGGAGATGCGGGAGCTTTCGAAGGACGAGAGCGACCGCCGGGCGGCGGCGGGCGAGCCGTATGTCATCAGATACCGTGTGCCGCGCGATGCGGGCCGGGTGGTGACGTTCACCGACGAGGTTTACGGGGAACAGTCGAAATCGACGGCGGATATCGAAGATTTCGCGCTGCTGCGCAGCAACGGTCTGCCGACGTATCACATGGCCTCCTGCGCCGACGACGCCGATTTGCGGATTTCGCATATCATCCGCGGCCAGGACCATCTGACCAATACATTCAAGCACGTGCTGATCTTCGAAGCCCTGGGCTACGAGCCGCCGAAGTTCGCCCACCTGCCGCTGCTGATCGCCCCCGACGGAGCGAAGCTGAGCAAGCGCAGGCACGGGCCGGTGGTGAGCGTGACGACGTACCGCGACGCCGGCTTCCTCGCCCAAGCCTACGTCAACTTCCTGTGCCTGCTGGGCTGGTCGCCGAAAGACGACCGCGAAAAGTTGTCGCGGGAAGAACTGGTGGCTGTTTTCGGTTTCGAGGGCGTCAACCGCTCGAACGCCGTGGTGAACTTCAGCGACGAGGATCCGATCGACGCCAAGGCGCTGTGGCTGAACTCGCAGCACCTGTACGCGATGACTATCCAGGAGTTGGCCGCCGCGCTGAAGCCGGTGCTGGAAGGCGCCGGCTACACGGTGGAGGACGATTACCTGTTGAAGGTGGCGCCGCTGATCCAGGAACGGATCAAGACGCTGAACGATGCCCCGGCGGTGGCTGATTTCTTTTTCCTGACAGAGCTTGCGCCCTACGACCCCGCCGAACTGATCCCGCAAAAAGGCGACGCGGCGATGGCCGCGAGGGCGCTGGACATGGCGGTCTCCACGCTTGAGACGGCCGAATTCACCCACGACGGTCTGGACGCGGCGTTGCGGGCCGCAGCCGTGGAATTGGGCGTCAAGGCCGGCCAGATGTTCCAGCCGATCCGGGTGGCGGTATGCGGGCGCAAGAACGCGCCGCCGCTGTTCGAAACGCTGGAAGTGCTGGGCCGCGACGTCTGCCTGCCGCGCATCCGGCGGGCGATTGAGCTGTTGAAGTAAGACCGATCGAGGAGTTGAACCAAATGGCCGCCGAAGAGCCGAACGCAGAGAGCATGAATCCGGAAGCCGCAGGCGGGTCGCCCGCGGCGCAGTCGAACTTCGTCCGCGACATCGTTATGGCCGACATCGCTTCGGGCAAGCACGGCGGGCGGGTGCAGACGCGGTTTCCACCGGAGCCGAACGGCTACCTGCATATCGGCCACGCCAAGTCGATCTGCCTGAACTTCGGCCTGGCGCGCGAGTTTGGCGGCAAGTGCAACCTGCGCTTCGACGATTCGAACCCCTGCAAGGAAGAGGTCGAGTATGTCGAATCGATCATAACGGATGTCCGCTGGCTGGGGTTTGAGCCTGATGGCATCTACTATGCTTCTGACTACTTCGACCAGCTTCACGCCTGGGCCGTCCAGTTGATCAAACAGGGCGACGCCTATGTCTGCGACCTGACGGCCGAGCAGGTGCGCGAGTACCGCGGCACACTGACCGAACCCGGCAAGGAAAGCCCGTGGCGCAACCGGTCCATCGAAGAAAACCTCGATCTGTTTGAGCGCATGAGAAACGGCGAGTTCCCGGACGGCGCGCGCACGCTGCGGTCAAAGGTCGACATGGCGTCGCCGAACCTGAACATGCGCGACCCGGTGATGTACCGCATCCTGCACGCCTCGCACCACCACGTCGGCGACAAGTGGTGCATCTACCCGATGTACGACTTCACGCACGGCCAGTCGGATTCGATCGAACAGATCACGCATTCCATCTGCACGATGGAGTTCGAGGATCACCGGCCGCTGTACGACTGGTACATCCAGCGGCTTGCCATCTTCCCGCCGCGGCAGATCGAATTCGACCGGCTGAACCTCACCTACACGCTGCTGAGCAAGCGCCGGTTACTGGCGCTGGTGCAGCAGGGCGTGGTTTCGGGCTGGGACGATCCGCGCATGCCGACGCTGAGCGGAATCCGCCGGCGCGGCTATACGCCCGAGGCGATCCGCACGTTCTGCGGGCGCATCGGCGTGTCGAAGACCAATGGCATCAACGAACTGGGTCTGCTGGAACATGCCGTCCGCGAGCACCTGAACGCGCACGCGCTCAGGGCGATGGCCGTGTTGCGGCCGCTGAAGGTTGTCATCGACAACTACCCCGATGGCCAGACCGACGAACTCGAAGCGGTCAACAATCCCGAAGACGCATCGGCCGGGACGCGCCTGGTGCCGTTCTCGAAGGTGCTCTACATTGAACAGGACGACTTCCGCGAAGTGCCGCCGAAGGGCTACTACCGGCTCTCGCCGGGCAAGGAGGTCCGGCTGCGCTACGGCTACCTGGTCAGATGCACCGGCGTTGAGAAAGATCCGGCGACGGGCGAAGTGACCACCGTACACTGCACATACGACCCGGCGACACGCGGCGGCAATGCTCCGGACGGGCGCAAGGTGAAGTCGACCATCCATTGGGTGTCGGCCGCTCATGCCGTGGAAGGCGAGGTCAGGCTCTATGACAATCTCTTCCTGACGGCCAACCCGAACCAGGAAAACGAAGGCGGCGACTGGATGGCGAATCTGAATCCGAAATCGCTGGAAGTGGTTTCGGATGCGAAGCTTGAGCCGTCGTTGAAGACGGTTGCGGCCGGCGCGCGGTATCAGTTCGAGCGTCTGGGTTATTTCTGCGTGGATGCCGACACGGCGGCCGGCAAGCCTGTCTTCAACCGCACGATCGGGTTGCGCGACGCCTGGGCGAAGATGCAGCAATCGCGGCAAGGATAGACCGGGCCAGGGAGCTCGGAATCGAACACGGAAGGTGATGGTCAAAATGAACATACTCGGTCTGGGCGGATTGATGAACGAGGCGGCGGCGGCCGTCCTGGCGGATGGACTCATCGTTTCGGCGGTGGAACAGCGCAAGGTTGCGCCGAGGCGGCGCCGGGGAGCGCTGCCGCTGGAGGCGATTGAATCGGCGTTGGAGTTGGCCGGGGTAACCGCAGCGTCGATCGAAACCGTGGCCATCGCCCGGCCCTTCGTGGAACGCAACGACGGGCGGCACCTGAATCAGGAACTGCGGGCGATGTTCCCCAATGCCCGCGTCGCCGGGGTGGAACACCACCGGGCGCACGCCGCATCGGCCTACTATGCATCGCCATTCAACGAAGCCACCGTGCTGACGCTGGACAATTCCGGCGATTTCCGCTGTGGCGCGCTGTGGCGGGCATCGGGCGCGTCGATGCAACTCGAACACGAGTTCACTTATCCGGATTCGCTGGGCGACCTCTACACTCGCGTGACAGAACTGCTCGGCTTCAAGCCGTCTTCGGAAGAGCACAAGGTGCAGTGGCTGTCGGCGTCATCCGACGATTCGCTGGAGCCCGTCTTCCGGTCCATCCTGATGCGGCCGGGCGCCGGACTGCGGGCTGACCGCGCCTGGTTTGATCACAACCGCATCGGCCGCGGCGGCTTCAGCGCGAAGTTCTATTCAGCGCTTGGGCTGGAAGACGGCGCCGACATTCCGGCCGGCATGTTCCCGGCCATCGCCGCCGGGTTGCAGCGGGCCATCGAGAACATCGTCATCGAAGTCGCGGGCGAGGGCGAGAATCTCTGCCTGGCGGGCGGACTCGGTCTGAACGCGCTGCTGGTGGATGCGCTCGAACAGTGCGGGCGGTGGAAGACGGTCTACGTCCAACCGGTTTCAGGCAACGCCGGAACGGCGCTGGGCGCGGCCTGGCACGCCTGGCACCAGTTGCACGGGCAGGCGCGCAGCAAGCCGCTGGCGACGCTGGCGCTCGGCCACGCCTACGGGCAGGAAGAGATCAAGCTGGTGCTTGAGAACTGCAAGCTGCACTTCAAGTACATGCTGACCACCGATGAGGTGATCTCGGCCACCGTCGAGCAACTCGCGGGCGATCACATCCTGGCCTGGATGCAGGGCCGCATGGAGTTTGGTCCACGAGCGCTGGGCAACCGCAGCATCCTGGCGTCGCCGCTGAATCCTTACTCGGCCGAAAACCTGAACGTCTATATCAAGCACCGCGAGCCGTTCCGCAAGTTCGCCGCCTCGGTGCCCGCTGAACTGGCCGGTGAGTACTTCGACGCCGGTCCGAATGCCAGGTTCCTGGCCAGCGTCGGACGCGTCAAGGCCGCTCACCGCAAGTGGTTTGAGAGCGCGGTGCTGGGCGAAGGCCTGATCCGCGTGCACACGGTGGACAAGGACGAGAATCCGCTGTTCCATAGCCTGCTGCTGGCCTGGGGCCGGAAGACGGGCGTGCCGGTGCTCTACAACACCTCGTTTAACCTGTTCGGCGACCCCATGGTCTGCACCCCGCGCGACGCCGTGCGAAGTTTCTACTCTTCGGGCATCGATTCGATGGTGATCGGCAACTTCGTTCTTGAGAAGTAGCGCCCGCTGCTGACCTGGGAGTTCGATTCGTCAAATCCCGCGGGCGGCGCGGGGCGCGACGGGAGTATCCTGAGTGCACGGCGGTGCATTATGCGAGTTCCGGGATTCACTTCAACGGTCGCCTCCTTATTAGCGGCGGGGCTGATGTTGGTTGCGCCAGCGGCTCTGGCGGCGGCGCCTAGGGCCGGCGCGGCGAAGGTGGACATCACGCCGGACGGGCCGGTGTGGATGTCGGGCTACGCTTCGCGGAACAAGCCTTCCGAAGGTGTCGAGCAGCGGATCTGGGCCAAGGCGCTGGCGATCGAGGACGGCTCGGGCGGGCGGGTGGTGATCGTGACGACCGATCTCATTGGGTTACCGCAGTCGCTGTCAGACCGCGTCTCGGCGTCGGCGGCGGACAAGTACGGGCTTTCGCGGGCGCAACTGCTGCTGAATTCGTCGCATACGCATACGGGACCGATGGTGGAGGGCAACCTGTCGCCGATGGCGCCCAAGGACCCGGCGGAACTGGCCCGTATCCGCGCCTATACATTGAAGCTCCATGACCAGATGCTGGATGTGATCGGCGCGGCCATCGGAAACTTGCAGCCGGCGCGGCTATCGTTCGACTTCGGCGAGGCGAAGTTTGCCAGCAATAGGCGGGTGAAGACCGCCAAGGGCTGGGCGAACCAGCAGAACCCGGATGGGCCTGTTGACCACCGGGTGCCGGTGCTGCGGGTGACGGGCCGCGACGGCCAGATTCTGGCGCTGCTGTTCGGCTATGCCTGTCACAACACGACGGCGACGGGCGAGCATTACAGGATCAGCGGCGACTACGCCGGCTACGCGCAGGCGGACCTGGAGAGGCGGTTTCCGGGGGCGACGGCGCTGTTCGTGACGTTGTGCGCGGGCGACCAGAACCCGTATCCGAGGGGCAAGTACGAACTGGCCGAGCAGCACGGGCATTCTCTCGGCGCCGAAGTGGCGCGGGTGGCGGCATTGCCGATGCGGCCGGTGTCGGGCAAGGTGAAGTCGGCGTTCAAGATGACGCGGCTGGCGCTGGAGAACATGCAGCAGGTGGACTATCCGGTGCAGGCGGTCCGATTCCAGAGGGGGTTCACGCTGATCGCGCTGGGCGGCGAGGTGGTGATCGATTACGTCAAGATCCTGGGCGCGATGTTCCCGAAGGAGCCGCTGGTGGTCGCCGGGTATTCGAACGCAGTGATGGCGTATATTCCGAGCAAACGGATTCTGGATGAGGGCGGCTACGAGGGCGGCGATTCGATGGTGTGGTACGGGCTGCCGGCGAAGTGGGCGGCGGACGTGGAGGAGCGGGTGAAAGACGCCGCGGCGGACGTGATGCGGCGCGTGAGGTGATAGTTTGGTTGGGTGATGACGGAAGCGCTGTACGGGGCGATTGAGGCGGGCGGGACGAAGTTTGTCTGCGCGGTGGGCGGTTCGGCGACGGATCTGCGCGACATCAGGCGGTTTTCGACATCGCACAATCCGCTGGAGACGATGGCCGAGGTGATGGGCTATTTGAAGGGGCATGGGCCATTGAAGGCGGTAGGGATCGCCACGTTCGGACCGATCGATTACCCGTCGGGGCGGATCACGACGACGCCGAAGCTGGCGTGGCGGGACTTTCCGCTGCGGGATTCCGTGCGGCGGGCTTTCGGTGTGCCGGTGGGGTTCGACACGGACGTGAATGCGGCGGCGATCGCCGAGGCGCGCTACGGTGCGGGCCAGGGCCTGGAGAATTTCATCTACATCACGGTGGGGACGGGGATCGGCGGCGGAGCGGTGGTGGGCGGAAAGCCAGTGCACGGGTTGCTGCATCCGGAGATGGGGCATCTGCTGGTGCGGCCGGTCGCTTGCGCCGAGATGCCGGAGATGCCGAAGGGGGTTTGTCCGTATCACGGCAACTGCCTGGAAGGATTGGCCTCAGGGCCGGCGATCCAGGCGCGGTGGGGCAGGCCGGGCCACGAGCTGCCGCCGGACCATCCGGCGTGGCGGGAGCAGGCCGATTATCTCGCCCAGGCGTGCCACAACCTGGCGTGTACGCTGTCGCCGCAGATGATCGTGCTGGGCGGCGGCGTGATGGATCAGGCGCACCTGTTCCCGATGATCCGGGCGCGGGCGAAGGAGTTGATGGGCGGATATCTGGAGTTGCCGCCGATTGAGCCGCCCGGGCTGCCGTATCCTGGACTTTCAGGTGCTCTGGCTTTGGCGTTGGAGGCATAAGTGGTGAGGAAGAACATCTCGTCGGGGACGAAGTGGGAGGCGGCGGTGGGGTATTCGCGGGCGGTGAGAGTGGGGCAGCAGGTGTGGGTGGCCGGGACGACGGCGGTAAACGAAGCGGGCGAGGTGGTGGGCGAAGGCGATGCGGGGGCGCAGGCGGCGTTTATTTTCAGCAAGATCGAGAAGGCGTTGGCGGCGGCGGGAGCGTCGATGGCCGATGTCGTCAGGACGAGAATGTTCATCACAGACCGGGCTTATGAGGGGGCCGTGGGAAGGGCGCACGCGGCGGTTTTCAGCGAGATCCGGCCTGCGGCGACAATGGTGGTGATTTCGGGACTGGTGGACGAGCGGCTGCTGGTGGAGATCGAAGTGGACGCCTGCGCCGGCTGATTTCTCAACTGGCGGCGGCCATGGCGCGGGCGGGTGCGTCTTCGGCGAAGACGTAGATACTGAACAGCGGTGTCTGGTCGCCGCGGCCCCAGCGGTTCATTTTCCAGCCGGCGCGGATGAAGCGGACGTCAGGGGTTTCCGAGAGGTCGAGGACAAGGGAATAGGTGCCGCAGTAGAACTTCTGCGGGAACGCCGCGATGGGCTTGGCGCTGAAGGTTTCGCCGTCGGCGGAGGTGTAGACTGCGAGGTCGATCGATTCCTGTTCGATGATGCTGGTGATGCCGAACGTCAGCGACAGGATGCGGGGGGTGTCGGGGCCGATTTCGATGGCGGGTCCGGCGCCGTCCTGCCGGACCGCCTGCTCAGGGACGAGGAAGTTCGGGATCATCTGGAGTTCTCTCTTTAACTGGGACGTATGATCTACTTAATTGGTGTCCAGCTAACTCAAGAGTCTCATAATTTTTTCGGAAACAGAAGTGGATGTATGAGGCGCCAACCGGGGAAGATGGCATGAAACCGCTGCCAGGAACGGTGGCAACGCCCACGTTTTCAACGAGATGACGACAAAGGACAAGGTCATCTGCAACTCCTGGACCAGAGGGGCGGAGGGCGAGGCGGGTCATCTCGCGAATGGCGGATTCGGTGAGCGGCCGGACGCGCGCGGCGAGGGGGAAGCTACTTCCGTTTGGTTGGACGGGAGGATTTCCTGGCGGGCTTGCCGGCCGGGGTGGATTTCTTCGTGGGCTTGACGGCGGGTTCAGCCGGGACGGGCGTGCCGGAGTAGAGCCAGCGGTAGACGTCGGCGTTACGGAGGATGATCTGGACGTAATCGCGGGTCTGGGTGAAGGGGATGGTTTCGATGAACTCTTCGTTGTAGCGGAAGTCGCCCCACTGGCGCCACTTGGGCGGGCGGTTGGGTCCGGCATTGTAGGCGGCGAGGGCGTCCTCGATGTTGCCGTCAAAGGACTTGATCAGGTTGCCGAGGTAGAAGGAGCCGAGGCGGAGGTTGAAGTCGGCGCGTTTAAGGGAGGCGTAGGTGTAGCGGAGTTTGAGGCGGCGGGCGAGTTGGCGGCCGGTGGGCGGCATGACCTGGGTGAGGCCGACGGCTCCGGCGGAGGAGACCACGCCGTGATCGAAGAGCGACTCCTGACGGATGAGGGCGGCGAGCAGGAACGGGTCGATTCCGCGTTCACGGGCGTATTTGGTGATGGATGCGCGGTAGGGGAAGGGGAAGGCGAGGCGCCAGAAGCGTTCGGGGGCGGCTTCGCGGGGCAGGAAGAGATAGCCGGGGACGGTGCCGATGATGTAGCGGATGGAGCGGGCGTAGTCGCCGCGGGCGTAGGCGGTTTCGGAGAGTTCGATGGCCAAAGCCCAGGGGGAGTCGCCGTTGCGGGCGGCGAAACGGAGTTCGGTTTCGGCCCAGGATTCGAGTCCGGCCTGGCGGAGGAGGCGGCCCCGATCGATGCGGACGCGGGCGGAAGGGGAGATGGAGAAGTCGGGGGCGCGGTCGCGATCGGGAAGTTTCAGGGACGCCAGGAAGGCCTGGGCGGTGGAAGACTTCGCGCCGTTGCGCATGTCGGGCCGGGCGAGGATATCGCGGGCCAGGACGGCATAGAAGTAGTTTGGAAAGTGGGCGTTGAGTTCGGCGAGGTAATGGCGGGCGGCGGCGGTGTCGCCGGAGGAGCGGGCGGCTTGGGCCAGCCAGTAGAGTGCGGCGCCGGCTTTGTCGGAGGCGGGGAATAGCCGCAGGTGGTCCTGGAGAAGTCTGACGGCATTGGGCGAGCGCGACAACCAAGCGGCCCAGACGACCTTCCAGTGGCAGTAGGGGGCGCGGGGGTGTGAGGGGAGAGCCTCGGCGCAGGCTGAATAATGGGGGACGTAATCGGAGACGCGATTGTCGACGAGATAGCCGTCGCCGGCCGAGATGAGGGCGTTCAGGCGCCATTCGGAGGCGGGTCCGGCGGAGGCCAGGTTTTTGAGGGCCTGCTCCATATCGGCGGGGCGATCGAGGCGGCGGGCGGCGGCGGCGAGCCAGTGGAGACGTTCAGCGGCAGCGTCGGGATCCTGGACGGAGAGCGTGGAGAGTTCGGCGAAGGCGTCGCGGTCCTCGCGGGCGCGATGAAGGGATGCCGCGGCGCGGACCTGGGCGGTTTCGCGGGTGGGTCCGTCGAGCAGGGGGATCATGCGCAGGAGTTCGTTGCGGGCGTCGCGGAAGCGGCTGGCGCGGAGGAGTTTTTCGGCACGATCAAACCGTGAACTGGGCATTGGCGGTGGATATGTCGCGCCGAGAGTTGCTTCGAGGCGGGCCAGGGCAGGGCCGGCGTCCTTGGCTTGCGCAGATGATGGATAGGCGAAGTGGATGCTCTGCCAGGCCAGGGCGGCGGCGACGGGATCGCCGACGGCCTCCCTTGCGCGGGCCAGGACGGCGAGGCTATCGGGCTGAGGCAGTTGCGACTCCTGAACGCGGGTGAGCATCGTCAACGCTCCGCGCGGGTTGTTCAATTCGAGGAGCGACGACGCGGCCAGCAGTGCGGCACGGCCGGTGAGAGGAGATTCGGGCTGCTGGCGGAAGACGGTTTCAACGGCCTGGACGGCGGCGGCGTGGTCGTTTTCAAGCACGAGCGCCTGGGCTGTCCAGAAAGCGATGTAATCGGCGATGGCCGGATAGCGGCGGGCGAGCGGGCGCAGGATGGTGAGCGCGGTTGACCCATCGCGCCTGGAGATGAGCGAGACGGCGCGTTCGAGTTGCGCGGGCGAGGCGTCCTGCGACGGGAGCGGCGGGGCCAGCAGCGCAAGGGCGAAGATGGCGGCGATGCGGCGCACGATCAACAGAGCGGCCCCGGATAGTCGGGTCCGAGAAGGGATTCGTCATCGTTGGCCAGAGTCCGGATGACCTCGACGTGGAAGTAATCCACCATGGAGGGGATGCTCATGAACTCGTGTTTGAACTGGGCGCGGGAGCGGTCCATTTCGCCGCGGAGGGCGGTGTAGAGGCAGGCGTTTTCGCGGCCCTTGCGGACGTGATCGGGCTGATAGAGGCGCATTTCGGCGACGCGGACGCGAGCGAAACGCTGGGCGCGGGAGTGGAGTTCCTGATCTTCGCGGGGCAGGGTTTCGAAGGCTTCGGCGGGGGAGAGGGGCTTGGCGGGTTGCTGGATGGAGACGATGCTGACAACCTGGCCGGCGGGGGCGGAGGAGGCTGACTGGCGGCGCTCGAAGGTGGTATCGAGAGTGGCTCCCGCGAGCGTGCTCAGCAGTTCGAGGACGCTGACGTCGAGCGGCTCGCCGCCGTCCCAGGCGATGAGGACGGCGACCGCCCGGCGTTCATTCGATGCACGTCCGACGACGAGGGGGACGAGGCAGACGCGGGAGGCGCCGGCGGAGTTGAGCGCGGTGGCGAGCGGATCGGAGAGTTCGCCCGGGGTGGCCATGGCGATGACGGTATCGAGCGATTCGAGGACCGTGATGACGGCGGGGACCTGGGCGACTGGAGTCCGCAGTTCGTCGAGCGAGGTGAGCGGGATCTCCTCGGACGGGGCGAGGCGGTGGCCTTCGTGTTTCAGTTCGCCGGAGAGTGCGGAGAACAGAGCCACGTTGGCGGCAAAGCCATTGGCGCCATCGAGCAGGGCGGCCGCCCACTGGGCGGAGTCCTCGGCCTGTTCCAGGCGGCGGGCGGTCTGGTTGAGGCGTTCGGTGATGTGGCGGGAGAGATGGGCGCGCTGGCTGGCGATTTCGGCGGTGAGACGCTCGGTGACCTGGCGCTCGACTTCGGCCGCGGCGGCGGCGGAGACGGCCCGCAGGCGCTCATTGAGGACCTGTTCGACGTGGCCGCGCCAGCCGGATTCGAGGCTCTCCTGGACGCGCTCGATGTGAATCTGCCAGGCGGCGGCGATCTGGTCGCGGGCCAGATCCTGTTCGCGGCGGATTGGATCGTCAGGCTGAACGGGGGGTTGGGGTTCGTTTTCCATGGAACAAATCCACCTCGGGGCGTTTAACAGCAGTGTACCCCGAAGCCGCGGTTCAGGGCCGGTTTTCGATCTGCCAGGGGTTGAGGGTGATCCAGAGGCGGCGGGTGCTGGAGGGACCGGCGAGGTCCAGTTGAAGGCGGCCGTCGGCGGTGGTGAGGCCGGAGCCGACATGGATGCCGCCGTCGATGCCGGCTTCAGCGGAAGGGACGCGAAGGCGAGGGAGGTTGCGGCGGGCGGAGTAATCGAATGCGGCGCGGAAGGGCTGGATAGGCTCGCTTTCAGCTTCGGCGGACAAGATCTGGGCCTCGCCCGAGACCTGGAGGTTGTCGAGCAAGGCGCGGCCGAGGCCGGTGGAGCGGAGGTCGAAGTCGAGGGTGGCGGTGATCGAATCCCAGGGATAGTCATCCAGGCGGGCAGTGACCCGGTAGGAGGGTTGGGGGAGGGCGAGCGATGCCTTCCACCGGCCGGTGAAATGGGCGGCGTCGAATCGGGCGGTGATCGAGGAGAGTTCGATGGACGCGCCGTCCCAGAAGAGGTTGGCCTCGACCGGCGCGGCTTCCACGTTGAGCAAGCTGAGCTTGCCGATCCGGATATGGCCTGACACGCGGCGCGCGGCGAGCCAGGCGGGCAGGCTGGAGCGGCGGAACCGGATGGCGCGGTCGAGCAGGGTGCGGGGCCGTGAGAGGGTAGGCCGGAAGAGACGTTCGATTTCGGCGGCCGAGGCTTCGGCGATGGAGACCTGGACGCTGAGCGGCCGGCGGGCGGTGTTCTTCCAGGCGGCGGAGACGGAGCCTTCAAGGCTGCCGATGGACGCGGCAGGAGAACGGAAGGTCCAGCCGTCCTCGCGGAGAGCGAGCGACGATTTGGCCGCGGCGAAGGGTTCGGCGGCGCCGTCGATTGGACATTGGAGGTCAGCCACGGAGACGGCGCCGGTCCAGGGGGTGGGCGCGACGGAACGGTAACGGAGCGTCCCTGAAAGCAGGCCGGAGGGGCAGGCGTTTAGAAACGGGACGGGCGCGCCGAGTGCGGCGGCCGAACGGTTCATTTCATCCATCGGGGCTGAAGAGAATTTGAGATCGAGTTCACGGGCCTCGGAGACGGTATTCCATAACCCGGAGAGGCTGAACTCCGCGCCGTTGGCTGTCTTCAGAGCAGCAGGGGCAAGCCGGATCTCGCCGGCGGTGATGCCGATGGAGGCTTCCTGAGCCGTCAGCTTACCCGACTCCCCGGCCGCGAGAGAGGCGTTGGCGAGGGTGATTTCGCCGAGGGCCGGGGTGTTGCGCTCGAAGGCGAGCGATCCGGAGACTTCGCCGGAGACCTCGAAGCCATCAGGCAGGCCGAGGCCGAGACGCTTCGACAGGTCGGCCAGGGTGGCGGCAGGGAAGGCGGCGAAGAGGAATTCAGCTTTCCAATGCGGGTCGAGAAGGGTGTTCGAGGTAGCCAGGATGATTTCGAATGGGGACGGCGCGGAATCCGCCGCGGGGGCAGCGAGGCGGATATCGAAGGACTGGGCGGGCAGATTGACCGAGCCCTTCAGAGGCAGGCTGAACTGGCGGCCGCGGAAACCGAACAGTCCGGCGCGGTCGACTTCGAGCAGTTCGACCTGGCCGCTGACGGCGACGTTGCCGATGGGGCCGTCGAGGCGGGCGCGGGATGAAAGGCGGCCCTGGAGGCCGAGATCCTGACCGGCAAAAAGGGTGACCACTTCGGACAGGGCGCTGGTTTCGAGTTCAACGGAAACGTCGACGGAACCGCCGGGCCCGCGGGAGGGCGACCAGGAACCCTCGCCGGTGAAGCGGCCGAAGCCCTGTTCGGCGCGGTCGGTGCGCGCCGGGGAGGCTTTGAAGCTCCAGACCATGCGGCGATTGGACTCCGATGGCGGCTGGAGGTCGAGATCGACGTTGTTCAGATAGAAGGAGGATTTGACCAGTCCCTGGCGGAAGTTGATGCGGCAGGCGCGGAGTTCGAGCGCCGGCGGGTTGCCCGTGCGCGCAGCCGCGGCCATGCCGAGAAGCAGGCGGGAGACATTCCAGCCGCCGTCGCCGGCGCGGGCAATATTCACGCTGGCGTCGATGAGGCGGACCGAGGAGACCTCCAGGCGGCCGAGCAGGAGGGGCAGCAGCCGGACGCCCGTATGCAGTTCGGTCACGTAGGCGAAAGGTTCGAGGCCGTAGGCGGGGTCTTCGGGGATGACCAGACTGTATGCGGACAGGCCCGGGGAGGGAAACAGGTTGTAGCGGACCGACTGAACCTGGACCGGGCGGCCCAGGGCGCGGCCGAGTTCCTTGACCAGCGGCTCGCGCCAGTGATTGGCCTCGATCTCGGGCGCGGTGAGTACGGCCGCGATCGCTAGAACGATGAGCAGGACGGCGCCCCAGATGGACCGCTTCACGGCGGGTCTCATGGGCGGACTCCGAACGCGCTGGCGTATTCGGCGCGTGTGTCGAAGTCGCGGCGGATGCCGGGGTCGGCGACAGGGACTTCGATGACGGCGGCGGATGCGGATTCCAGCAGGGACTTGGCAGTTGATGCGGTGGGCAGGGCGAGAAAGGCGGGGATCCAGGAGGCGCGGATGAGGACCGGATGGCCTCGCCTGCCGTCGAGAGTGGGGATGGCGGCGAGGATTTCAGGGGGCGCGGCGGCGAGAGCGGCGATGAGCGTTTGAATGGTGGCCGGCAGGATCTGCGGCATGTCGCAGGGATGGAAGAAGACGGCGTTGCAGTGGGCAGGCACGGCGGCGAGACCCGTCTGAAGCGAGGAGATCATACCGTGATCGGGGTCCGGATTGAGGACGAAGGCGGCTTCTCCGGCGCGCGAGCTGCCCTCGCGGACCAGCTCCGCATGGTGGCCGAGAACAGCGATGACGGGTTCGCAGGCGGTTGCGAACACGCTGATGAGGCGGTCAAGAAACGTCTCGCCGCCGCAGTCGAGAAGCGGTTTCGGGAAGCCCATGCGGGAGGACGCGCCCGCGGCCAGGATGATGGCTGCAACCGGCTGTGAACGGGGGTTCACTTCAACAGGGCTTTCAGTTCGCCGTGGAGAAAGATCGACATGGAGAGTGCGCGCCAGTTCGACGTTGCGCCGCGGCGGACGGCGATGATCTCGGCGGCGACAGAGACGGCGATCTCTTCGGGCGTGATGGCGCCGATGTCGAGGCCCATGGGAGCGTGGATCTTCTCGAACAGTTCCCTGGCGAGGCCTTCCTTCTCCAGTTCCTTGACGGTGGAGATCACCTTGCGCTTGCTGCCGATCATGGCGATGTAGCGGGCCGGAGTGGAGACCGCAAGGCGCAGGACGCGCATGTCGTCGCGGTGGCCGCGGGTGACGATGACAAGAAAAGCCGACGAATTAACGGCCAGCCGGGGGAAGATGTCTTCGTATTCGCCGGCGTGGACGGCATCGGCCGAGGGGAAGCGTTCGCGGTTGGCAAACGACTCGCGGTCGTCGATCACTTCGACGGCGAAGCCGGAGAGGCCGAGAACCTGGGCGAGGCTCTTCGAGATGTGGCCGGCGCCGAAGATAAAGACACGGGGCTGGGGGACGAGGGGCTCGATAAACACCTCCAACTGTCCGCCGCAGATGAGGCCGCTATCGTAGGCGGCGTCCTGGCTCAGATTGAACTTGAGCCGGCGGGGCTTACCAGTCTCGATGACCTCGCGGGCGGCGGCATAGACATCGGCTTCGACGCATCCGCCGCCGATGGTGCCGGTCATGGAACCGTCGTCGCGGACGAGGATGCGGGCCGATTCGTAGCTGGGGATCGAGCCGTTCACCTCGACGATGGTCGCCATGGCGCACTTGCGTCCTTCGCGGCGAAGGCGGACCGCTTCTTCGAGAACATCCATCAGAATCGATTATAGCTTTGGCGGCCTAGCGCCCTTTGCTTTCATTGAGCAGGATGTGGATGGCTGGGGTCTGGTGGTTGTAGGGTTTGACGAGGATGTCGAGGCCGCCGTCGCCGTCGAGATCGGCGGCTTTCGATTCATGGTTGTCGAGGCCGGTGGCGATGACGGATTCGCGGAAGTTGCCCTGGCCGTCGCCATGAAAGATCCAGGTCTTCGATGCCGGGTTGCCGCCGCCGAGGCGCATTTCGGCGCAGAAGATGTCGAGGTTGCCGTCGTTGTCGAAATCGAGGACGGCGAGCGAATGGGCGTTATCGACATCGGCGAGGCGGTGGGCGATCCAGGTTCCGTTCACCCATTCGTACCAGTTGAGCGGACCGGCGCCGTCACCGACGACGAGCACGATCTCCGGGCGGCCGCCTTTCTTGAGTTGTCCGGCGGCGGAGCGGGAGAAATGATAGGCGGCATCGACGGGATTGGGCAGAAACGTGCCGTCGGGCCGGCGCTTGAACCACCAGCCGCCGCCGATGATGTCACCCAGCCCGTCGCCGTCGATATCGGCAAAGGCGAGGCCTTCGTGCTCGTTTGTCCGTTTCCAGCGTGGCGCGGTCCCGCGCTGCCGCATTTCGCTGTCGGTTGAGTAGGCGTAGATCGTGGAGAGGGGCCACTCGGAGGCGGATTTGGGATCGGGCGGGACGCGGGCCATCATGAGAGCGCCGCCGCCCTGGTTCCAGAAGACGAGTTCGAGGCGGGAGTCGCCGTCAGTGTCGGCAAACATCAGGTCGTGGTGCTTGCGGGCGCCGCTGCGTTTGATGGTGCGGCGAGTCCAGGGGGTGGAAGGAGAGAAGTTGGGGGCGGGGTTTTCGTACCACCAGATTTCATTGGAGCGGGACTCGCCGCCGGCGGCGAAGTCGAGGTCTCCGTCGCCGTCGATGTCGGCATAGGCAGCGCCGGCTTCGATGAGGGTGACCGAGTTGTCGATGACATAGCGGTCCCAGCCGTTTTTGGTGCGGCGGAGCCAGACGACGCCGGGGGCCATGGTGCGCTCGGTGATGACGATATCGTTGATCCTGTCGCCGTCGATATCGAAGACGGTGGCCGAGGTCTGCTGGGCGCCGGGGAGCGGCACGGGCAGATCGCCGGTCTTCGAGGAGAGCAGTTTCCAGCCCGGCGCGGCGGTCTGGGCGATGACCGGGACGGTGAGGACAAAGAGCGCGAGAAGGATTCGCATGGGGCCTCGGCGGCTGGGTTTCAGCCGGCACTATGTTATCATTCCGGCAAGTGCAAAACGGGTCATTTCTGGCGCCTGGACTGGCGCTCATTTTCGACATGGACGGTGTGCTGATCGACTCGACGGCGACGCATACGCATGCCTGGGACCTCTACCTGGACCGCCTTGGGATCAAGGAAGACGGCCTGATGGACAGGATGCTGGGCAAGCGCAATGACGAGATCGTCAAAGCGCTGCTGGGCGGCGAACTTCCGGAAGCCGAGGTCTTCCGCCACGGCGCGGCGAAGGAGCAGTTGTACCGCGACCTGATGGATCCGGTGTTCGAGGAGCATGTTGTCGGCGGCGTGACCGGGTTCGTGCGCAGAGCAGCCGAGGCGGGCATCCCGTTGGGACTGGCAACCAATGCGGAGCCGCCGAACGTGGAATTCGTCCTGCGGCGGACGGGGCTTGAAGGCGCGTTCCAGGCGGTGGTGGACGGCCACCAGGTGGAGAATCCGAAGCCGCATCCAGACGTGTACGTGGAGGCGGCCCGGCGGTTGAATGTGGATCCGGCGAACTGCATCATATTCGAGGATTCGCCGGACGGGATGAGGGCGGCGCAGGCGGCGGGGGCACGGCTGGTGGCCTTGTTGACCACCGTGCGGGAGGCGCCCGAAGCGAATCTGGCGATCCCGGACTTCCTCGATGAGCGGTTGATGCCATGGTTGACGTCGCAGGCTCCTCGCAACTTCTGACCGCCGCGTTGTCGGTGGTGGCGGCTTCGCTGGTTTGGTGGTCCAGAGTGCGCCGCCTGACCGTGGTAAGAGGCAACATTGCCGGGATCAACGCTCTATCGGAGGAGATTCTCAAAGCCAATACGGCCGAAGAGGCGGAGACGATGGCGGCGAGGGGGCTCGGCAAGGCGCTCGGCGCTTGCGGGGTGAAGGTGATCCTGCGCGATCAGGCGCGGGACGCGGCGGGCGAGGCGGTGAGCCGCGGCGCGGCTGTGGAGCGGAGCAATGAAAAGACGCTCTACCTGCCGATGATCTCGGGCGCAAAGCCGGCGGGCGCGTTCGCCGTCTCCTGGACGGGAGACAAGTGCCCGTATCAGATCGACGAGCGGGCAGCGTTGCAGCACCTGGCCAACCAGATCGCGATCACGCTGGAGTTGCACGACCGGCGGTTCCAACGCGAGCAGGTGCTGCGCGGCGAGAAGCTCGGTGCGGCGGGCAGACTGATTGCGGCGGTGGCCGCCGAAATGGCTGAACCGCTGGAACGGATCTCCGGCGCCGCGCCGGCCCTGCGGGATGGCGAACAGGCCGAGGCAATCCGGCAGTCCGTGGCGGCGGCGAGGGAGACACTGGACAGGCTGCTGGCGCTGGGACGCGGCAGCGCCGCGGAGGTCAGCGTGTTTGATGTGGCCGCGGTGACCTCGGGTCTGGCCGAGTTCCGGCGCCGGAGTTGGGAGATGCGTTCGCTGGAGGTTACCGCGGACCTGCCGTCCAGTCCGGTTGCGGTGCTTGGCGCCCGCGGCGCATTCGAGCATGCGCTGCTGGAACTGCTGGTCCACGCTGAACAGTGCGCGGAGCACGGCTCCGGCGCCGGTTCGAGGCGCATCAGCATCACCGTGCGCCAGGTGGACAGTGAGGCGCGGATCGAAATCGCTCACCCGCCGGCATGTGAGGACGGTTCGGGCGCGCTGATGGAGACCGTGAGCAGCATCGCCGAGACATTCAACGGACAGGCCCGTGTGGGCACCGAGGCGGACAGGACCTGCTGGGCGATCACTCTCCCGGCGCGTGTGGCGGCGGAGGCCCAGGGCCAGCCAGGGGCAGGCCGCGCGCGCACCGTCCAACTGACGCTGGTTCTGGCCGATCCGAACCAGGCCAGCGCCCGCGCAATGACCGAGAAACTGGCGCAGCGGGGCCACCGCGTCGTGCAGGCAGCCGGCGGCGGCGAGGCGATCGAAATGACCAGCGCCCTGCGCTTCGATGCGGTTTTCGCGACACCCGCGTTGCCCGACATGCCCTGGCCCGAACTGGTTGAACGGATCCGGCCCGCCGGATGCAGGGTCGTGTTGCTCTGCGACACGCTGGCCCTGCTCAGCCACCCGCTGATTCAAAACGGCGAGGCTTTGGCGTTGCGGCGGCCGGTGGATGAGATAGACCTGGACAGGGTGCTGCTGTCGGCCGCGGCGGCGGAGTGAGACAATCCGAAGTATGAAGCAGCGGAGCATGAAGTTCTGGTTTCTAGCGGTGGCGGCGCTTGCCGGCGTGGTCCTGCAACCGTTGAAGGCGCAGCAGCAGAAGTATGACGGCCCGCGCCCGGATAAGGCCGATGTCGTCTACATCCGGCATCTCGGCAAGCTGATCGAGACCGAGGCCGGCGAGGCCAAGCAGTCAGAGGAAAAGAACAAGACTGTTTACCGGGTCCCCGGCGCAACCAGTCCGGCGCGCACGCCCATGGCCGAGCCGATTTTTCTGTTCAAGACCGATCGGATTAACCCCGACAAGCTGACGCTCTACAGGATGACAGTCGAGGGCGGCCAGAGGGTGCTGAGTTTTCCAAGCAGACGCGGCAAGGACTCGCCGAAGCCCATTTACACGATGGTGACGCCGATTGAGCGCGGGCTGTTCAAGATCGAAGTGAACGAGTTCATTGACGACGGCGAGTATTGCCTGTCGCCGGAAGGCTCGAATGTGGTTTTCTGTTTCACGACGTACTGACCGGCTGACGCGCCGTGTTTGAAGTCCTGCGCATCCTGGGCGGCGCGGCAGCCGTGGCGCTGGCCTGCGCGGGCGCGGGCCGGGCGCTGTGGCGATGGAAGCCGCCCGCCCAATCAATCGCCTTCGCGACCGGTGCGGCGGCGCTTTCGCTGGCGATGTTCCTGCTGCTGGCGTCCGGACTGTACGCAACGCCGGCGATCGTAGCGGTGCTGGCGGTCGCCGTTGCGGTGGGGAGATGGGGGCGGCCGCCGTTCAAGGCGCCGCCATGGTGGGCGGCGGCGGCAATGGCCGTTTTCGGGGTGTTCTATGCCGTCCACGCGCTGGCGCCGGAGATCCAGCCTGACGCCGCCGGATATCACCTGGGCCTGCCCGCGCAGTGGCTGCGGGAGGGCGGGTTCAGCAAGACGATCGGCTTCTTCGAGATGCTTCCCCTTGGCGTCGAGACGTTGTTCGGCGCGGCCATGGCGCTGGGCGGCGCATCGGCGGCGAAGGTGCTGCACTTCGTCTTTCTTGCACTGACGATCCCGTTGACGTTGCACGTTGCGCGACGGCTGGGGTTGAGTGATCGGGCCGGCTGGGCCGCGGCGCTGCTCTATGCCGCCACGCCGGTGGTTGGCATCAGCGGCACCTCCGCTTACACCGACGCGGCGCTGGTCTTGGCTCAGTTGGCGCTGTTCGCCGTGCTGCTGGAGTGGAAGGATGCGCCCACGGCCGCGGTCGCCGCGCAGGCCGGCCTGATCGCCGGGCTGTGTTACTCGATTAAGGTGACCGGCGCCATCCCTGCCTTTGCCGTGGGCGTGTTCATGTTGTTCCGAAGACGCGCCGGAAGCACGGCGGCGTTTGCCGCGGGCGCGTCGGCGGTGGCGCTGCCTTGGGCGGCGAAGGCGTGGTGGTTGACCGGAAATCCACTGGCGCCGCTCGGCAACGCCTGGTTCGACAACGACGCCTTCAACGCCGCCACCGAGCAGGCGCTGGGCGAGTATTTAAGGAGCTACGGCATCGCATCGTGGGTGGACATTCCGCGGGCGCTGCTCTTCGACGGCGGACCCTTGCAGGGGCTGTTGGGTCCGGTGTTCGCGCTGGCCATCCTGTCGCTGGCCGCAATAGGCAGACCGGCTGGCCGCTGGCTGCTGGCGGCATCGGCCGTGGCGGCCCTGCCGTGGGCGATGAACATCGGCGCGAGGTTCCTGATGCCGGCGATGCCTCTGGTGTGGCTGGCGGCGGTGAGCGTGATGCCTGCACGCACGATGCCCGCCATCGTGCTGTTGCACGGAGCGTTATCACTGCCGTTTGCGATGGACCGCTTCGCGGGCGCGGGTGCGTGGCGGCTGAAGGGATGGCCCTGGGAGGCGGCTCTGCGAATCGAGCCGGAGGAGAAGTACCTCAGCAAGACCTACTTTGATTACAGGCCCTCGCGGATGGTGGCGGAACACGTGAGGCCGGGCGAGCAGTTGGTCGATTTGACGGGACTTCCCACGCTCTACACGCAGACCCCTGCACACGGACCGCTGCCCACAGCAGTATTTGACCAGATGACTTCCACGCTGGCCACGGCCGCGGCGCCGGTTCCTGAACGGCTGTACGAAGCTCGATTTGGCGTCTCGGACCGGTTTATGCGCGGCGTGAGGGTCAGGCTGGCGGAGCCATCGAAACTCGGCTGGCCCCTGGCAGAGTTGCGTTTCGAACGCCGCGGCGAGAGAATTCACGTTCCGCGGACATGGTTTCTACGGGCTTGGCCCGTGCCGCAGGATGCCGCGCTGGCCGCGGACGGCAATCTGGCCTCACGCTGGCAGACCTACGGCCCGGCGAAGGAGGGCAGTTTCGTCGAGGTGCTGTTCGACCGCCCTGTCCCGTTCGATACGCTCGCCGTGATCTCTCCGATGCTGGCCAGGGGCGGGCCGGCGATGCACGTCTTCGGCCTGACAACGGACCGGCGGTGGATCCGGCTGCCGGCAAAGGGTGCGTTGCAAGCGCTGGCCCCCGTGCCATTGCGCGGCGAGGCGATGGCGTTCCTGAAAAGTCGGGGGATCAAGTGGATTGTTGCGCCTGCGAGTGAGATCGGCCACGGGCCGGTGGGGCGCTCGTTGATGACCTACCCGAACGCCTGGCGCGTCGAGCGCGTGAAGCAGATTGACGGCGTTTGGCTATTCCGTCTGCGCTGAAAGCTTGCGTGCGATGCCGGCGGCGATCTGCGCGCCGTGGAAGCGGCCGTTCTCGATGAAGATCTCGTTGGTGTGCATTCCGGCCACGAGAACGCCGGCCAGATAGACGCCTGGACGCTCGCTTTCGAGCGTGTCGGGATTCACGCGCGGACGGCGGGTTTCTTCATCGAAGACGATGCCGTGGCGGGCGAGGAAAGCGGTGTCGGGCTTGTAGCCGGTCATGGCGAAGACGAAATCGTTGGCGATGGTCACTTCGCCTTCCGGCGTGTCGAGCGTGACCGACGCGGGTTCGATGCGGCGGACGCTGGAGCCGAAGTGGGCCTTGATCTCGCCGCTCTTGATGCGGTTGTCGATGTTGGGCCGGATCCAGTACTTGACGCTGTCGCTGAGCGACGGGCCGCGGTGAACCAGTGTGACGCGCGCGCCTGTCCAGTGCAGTTCCAGCGCTGCGATGGCGGCCGAATTCTTGCCGCCGACGACAAGGACGTCGTGGTTGTAATAGGGATGCGCTTCCTTGTAGTAGTGCATCACTTTGGAAAGGTCTTCGCCTTCAACGCCAAGCAGGTTGGGCTTGTCGTAATAGCCCGTCGACAGGATCACTTTGCGAGTGACGTACTCGCAGGGCCGGCCGCGGCGGTTATGCGTATAGACTGTGAAATCGCCGTCTGAACCGAGGAACCCTGTGACGCGCTCGTACTGGTGGATGTCAAGCGCGTAGTGATCGGCGACGCGGCGGTAGTATTTCAGCGCCTCGGCCCGGACCGGCTTCTCGCCGATGCTGGTCATCGGGATGTCGCCGATTTCAAGCAGTTCGGGCGTGGTGAAGAAGGTCATGTTCGTCGGGTAGTTGTACAGCGAGTTGGTGAGACAACCCTTGTCGAACAGCTTCACCTTCAGCCCGCGCCGCTTCAATTCAATCCCGCAGGCCAGACCCGTGGGGCCGGCGCCGACAACCACCGCATCGAGAATCATGCCGCGAGCATGCCTTCCACCGACGCATAGACGGCGTCGAGTGCGGCAGGCAACGCGGAGGCGTCCTTGCCGCCGGCTTCGGCCAGATCGGGCCTTCCGCCGCCCTTGCCGCCGGTGGCCTGGGCGACTGCGCCGGCAAGTTTTCCGGCATGGACCTTGGCCGTCAGGTCCTTCGTGACGGCGGCGACAATGGCGACATTACCTTCAGCAACCGACGCCAGCACGACAACGCCCGAGCCCCACTTGTTGCGCAGCGAATCCGCCATGTTGCGCATCTGCGCGCGGTCCATTCCGTCCACACGGGCCGAGAGCACACGTGCGCCGCGGATCTCGCGGGCCTGCGATTCCACGTCGCGGGCCTGCGCCACGGCGGCCTTTTCGCGCAACTGCGCCAGTTCCTTCTCGACCGACTTCTGATGGGCAAGCAGCTTCTCGATCTGATCCAGCAGTTCGCTCTCCTTGGTTTTGAGCATCGACGACGCCGTGGCCACCGAACTCGAAGTCTCCTGGAAACGCCGTAGCGCGCCGCAGCCCGTGATGGCCTCGATACGGCGGACGCCAGCCGAAATCGAACTCTCGTGAACCACCTTCAGCAGGCCGATTTCGCCGGTCCTCTGGACGTGGGTTCCGCCGCAAAGCTCCGTACTGAAGCCCGGCACCTGAACCACTCGCACACGTTCGCCGTACTTTTCGCCGAACAGCGCCATGGCGCCGGTTTCGATGGCCGAGTCGAGCGCCATCACTTCGGTCGCCACGGCCGTGTTGCGCAGGATCTCGTCGTTCACCAGGCGTTCGACTTCGGCGATTTCATCGGCATCCATGGCCGTGTAGTGCGAGAAGTCGAAGCGCAGGCGGCCGGGGTCCACCACGCTGCCGGCCTGCTTCACGTGCGTGCCCAGAACCTTGCGCAGCGCGGCGTGAGCCAGGTGGGTGGCGGTGTGATTGCGCATCGTCGAACGGCGCGCATCCTCGTTCACCTGGGCGTTGACCACCGTGTTCACTTGCAACGGAGCGGCGGCGACGATCCTGTGGACCGTCAGGCCGGGCACGGCGGCGTAGGTCCCTTTGACGTGGGCCAGTACTTCGCCGGTCTCGATGGCGCGGATCTCTCCGGTGTCGCCCACCTGACCGCCCGACTCGGCATAGAAAGGCGTTTGATCGAGGACGAGTTCGGCCTCGGCGCCGGCGGGCAGTTCGGCGACGCTCGCCTGACCGGCCACCAGCGCCACGATGCGCGCTTCAGCGCACGTCATCGTTTCGTAGCCAAGGAACGCCGTGCGTCCCTTTTCGAGCAGTTCCTGGTAGACCGGCGCGACCTGGGCCTTATCGGCGCCCTTCCACGACGCGCGGGCGCGTTCGCGCTGCTGGCGCATGGATTCCTCGAAGCCGTCAAGGTCAATCGAGAGGCCGAGTTCGCGAGCAATCTCCTGCTGCTCGTCCAGGGCCATGCCGTAGGTGTCATAGAGCTTGAACGCGGCGTCGCCGGGCAGTGTGCCGGTAGCCGCTTTTTTGGCTTCGTCGTGGAAGACGCGCTCGGCCACCTGGAAGGTGGTCGCGTAGCGGCCCTCTTCGTCGCGGACGATGCGGGCCACGCGCTGGACGCTTTCGAGCATCTCGGGGTAGGCGGGTTTCATCCAGTCGGCGACGAATCCGGTGAGTTTATACAGAAACGCTTCCTGCACGCCGATCATGCGGGCGTTGCGCATCGCCCGGCGCATGATCTTGCGCAGCACGTAGCCGCGGCCTTCGTTCGAGGGGACAACGCCGTCGTGGATCAGGAATGCCGCCGAACGGGCGTGGTCGGCGCAGATGCGCAGCACGGTGTCCGTGCGCGTGTCGCTGCCGTAAGGCTTGCCAAACAGTTCGCCGGCGTGTTCGACGACCGGTTTCAGCAGGTCGCAGTCATAGTTCGACAGCTTGCCCTGCATGATGGCGGCGACGCGTTCCAGGCCCATGCCGGTGTCGATGGAGGGCTTGGGCAGCGGCGTCAGCGTACCCGCTCCGTCGCGGTCGTACTGCATGAAGACGAGGTTCCAGATTTCGACGAAACGTCCGCCGCCGTCCTGGGGGAACTGTTCGTGTTCGCGGCCCGGCTCGGCGGTTCCCGGGCCGAGATCGAAGTGGATCTCCGAACACGGGCCGCAGGGGCCGGTCTCGCCCATCTGCCAGAAGTTGTCCTTTTCGTCGAGGCGGAAGATGCGGCTCTTGGGTACGCCGGCGACCTTCTGCCAAAGCCCTTCGGCTTCGTCGTCCTCGCGGAAGACGGTGACGTAGAGGCGGTCCTTGTCGAGGCCGTAGCCGTTGGTGATCAGGTCCCAGGCGAAATCGATGGCGTCGGCCTTGAAGTAGTCGCCGAAGCTGAAGTTGCCCATCATCTCGAAGAAGGTGTGGTGGCGGCGGGTGTAGCCGACGTTCTCGAGATCGTTATGCTTGCCGCCGGCGCGGACGCATTTCTGGGCGGTCGTGGCGCGGGAGTAGTCGCGTTTCTCGATGCCGAGGAAGACGTCCTTGAACTGGTTCATGCCGGCGTTGGTGAACAGCAGCGTGGGGTCGTTGGCGGGAACGAGCGAGGACGAACGGACGACGCGGTGGTTGCGCGCGGCGAAGAAGTCGAGGAATTTCTGGCGGATTTCGTGACCGGTCACATAACCATTGTGGCACAGCGACCCTGCGTCCAAAGCCCTGTAGATATGGGCCTTCAGGCCTCAGGCAGGATGCCGGCGGCCGGGATGGACAGGCCGTGTTCGGGCATCAGCAACGCGCCCGTCTCCCTCAGCCCATCGGAGCCGAACTCATAGATGCGCCGGGCATCGGGGTCGATCAGCCAGATGTGCGCGACGCCCCATTCCCGGTACTCGTGAAGCTTGGCCAGCACGGCCGACATACGGTCGTCGGGCGAGAGGATCTCAATCGCCGCGTATGCGGGCGACGATGGGATCTCCTCATTGGGTTCACCATGGAAAACCGCCACGTCCGGAAGACGGTAAATCCCGGGCGCCAACGCGCATCGCAGTACCGGCAGCGCACAAAGTCCCTTGGACGCCTCCCACTGGCTGAACAGCAACAGCAGCGCCTTCTGGATTTTGGCGTGAGACTTGGGAGGCATGGGCTTCTCGATCACCTCGCCGTGGATGTATTCACGGTCGCCGTCAGGCCACGACGTGTGGAGGTACTCCTCTACCGGCATGATGACCTTCGTCGCCATAGTCTTATCCTAACCGCAAAAGTGAAAAGGGCGGAGCTTTGCGGCTCCGCCCTTCGGGGGTTGGTTTGTCTGGCTTGCGCTTAGAATTCGTAGCGCAGCGCGAACTGCATGACACGCGGCAGGCTGAGAGTGTCGGTGTAGCGGCCGAACGAACCGAGGTTCGAGAGGTCGGCCGTCGCCGAAAGCGGGTCGAAGCGCACCGAATTGGTCAAGTTGAAGACCTCCCAGCGGAACTGGAGGCTGTGGGTTTCGGTGAGCTTGAAACGCTTGGCGAGGCCGGCGTCGATGTTGAAGTTGCCATCGCCGCGGATGACGTTGCGCCCGCCCGACTGGCCCGGAGCGGTGAAGCTGAAAGCCTTGACGGCAACCGTCGGATCCTGGAACAGGTTCACGCCGCTCTTGCCTCCGGGAGGCGCCTTGGCGTTCTTGTTGGTGCCGTCGGCGAACTGCCCCGTCGCGGTGGCGTAGCCGGTGATGTTCCAATTCGTGGGCCAGAAACGGCCGTTTCCGACCGAGGCGGGCAGGCCAGAGGCCTGGCGGTACAGGCCGCTGATCTGCCATCCGCCGATGAGAAGGTCCAGGGCGCGGCTTGCGCCCGAACCGAACTTCGCATTCGTGCCGAACGGCATACCGTAGACGAAGTTGGCGTTCCACTGGTGGCGCGAGTCATAGTCGGATGGAGCCCGGAACTGGCGGCGGCTGAAGGCGTTGATGATCACGCCCTGCGTCGCCGTCGAGTTCTCCGGCGTCGAGGCCAGATCGATCGACTTCGACCAGGTGTAGTTCAGCTCGACCTGATCTCCGTTGGTCCAGCGCTTGCGGCCGGTGAACTGGAAAGCGTTGTAGCTGCCAAAGCCGATCGAACGCAGGGTGCGCAGGTAGCTGTACTGGCGGTTGTACATCGCGTATGGACCGAGTTTCGAGCATGCCGGATAGCAGAACACATCCATGCCGTAGAGGGCATAGGTGTAGTCGGGCGCGTTGTAGGCGTACTCGTCATAGGCCGCCTGGGAGGCGGTCATTGAGCCGGTGGCCAGGCCCGGGAACATATTCTCCCAGAACGGGATCTTGGGGATGGAAGAGGTGGCGGCTTTGGCGTTGACGTGGTTATGCAGCAGCGAAGCAGCCTCAAAATACGTCTGGCCGGAGGCCGGATCGCGCAGGTTGGTCGGCATGGCGATGTCCTCACTGATCAGTGAGCGGCGGGACTGGCGGCCGACATAGCCGGCCTGGACAAAGAACCCGTTGTCGAACTCACGGCTGACCGTGAGGTTCATGTTCATGGTGTAGGGCATCTGCAGCGCGTCATCAAGCGAGTTGATGATGGCGAACACGTTGGGAGCCACGGCGGGGAACCCGGCCGGCGGCGCCGGCAGCAGCAACCCGTCGGGAATCCTGTTCAGCCCGGCGTAACGCGGCGCGGTGGAGAGGTTCAGGCGCGCCGAGGGGTTGGTCAGCGACGTGGACAGGCCGAACGCCGAGGCATCGTAGTTGGTGATGAGGCCCGAGCCCATCACGTCGTAGAACATACCCCAGCCGGCGCGGATCGATGTCTTCGAATCCGGCGAGTAGGCAACCGACAGCCGAGGCGCGAAGTTCTTCTTGTGGAAGGGATACAGGTCGCGCCCGCCGGGCTGCTCCTTCAGGACGTAGGTAACCGGGGTTACCTTATCCTGCGACTGGCCATTGTTGGCGTAGTTCACGCGATCGTTGAACCACTCATTGAGCGGCTGGCGGGAGACGGTCTGAATGCCGTTGGCTTCATAGATTGGCGGCATAAGCGACCAGCGCAAGCCGCCCGTGATGGTCAGCTTGCGGTTCACACGCCAGGTGTCCTGGAAGTACAGTTCGTACTCCTCGGCGTTGAACTGGCGAACGATGGGATCACCGATGGGGAGGGCTTTGCCGTCCTTGGTGTAGTTGTAGACCGCGTTGCCCTGCGTCACGATGCCAAGAACGGCCATCGCCGCGTCGCGGTAGGCCACGCGCGCCCCCGACGCCATGTCGGGGAAGGGCGTGTTCAGCGGCGCACCGGAACCGGTGAGCCAGCTCGAGTTGGTGCTGGCCGAGGGGAACGAATTCGCATAGTTCGTGCGATTGTTGCGGATGATGCGCATCTGCGCGCCCGCCTTAAACTCGTGCTTGCCCTTGTTCCAGGTGAAGTCGTCGGAGAAGGTGTGGACCGGGGTGGTGCGGATGAACGCGCGGGTGGAGCCCACAGGCAGGTCCATCGCGCGGAAGCTGACGAACGGCAGGTTCGAGATGCCCGTATTTTCAAACGAAACGCGGGTGACGCCGTAGCGGAAGATATTGACCTTGTCGGCCGACAGGACCGAGTTCAGGCCGAAGGCGATGCCGCGGGGCGCCTGGAGGTTGGTGTTGTTGGGCGGTTGGCCCGGGAACTGGGGCGCGCTCTGGAACTTGTCGTCCTGGAGGTTGCCGCGGACAAACGCCTGATGGCGCGACTGCCTGTCCAGATAGGCGTCGAGTTTGAGAATGTAGGTCGCCGAATCGAACCGTACCGGCGCGTTGAAGCGGAAGCCGGAGTAGTTGATGCCGTCGCCCGCGGTGGCTTCGTTCGGCAGCGGGTAGGACTTCAGCACCGCCAGAGAGGCCTGGTTCGGGCCAATACCCAGCGGATCGACCTTTGCGGCCAGATCCTGGGGCGTGACCGTGGCAATGGAGCCATCACCGCGGATGTAGCGCACGATGCCGTTGCGCAGGGTGTCGGTCGGCACGGTGCGGAGCACCGAGTCCTCGCGGCGGTCCTGGCGGCCCTCATAGTTGCCGAAGATGAACAGCCGGTTCTTCACGATGGGCGCGCCCATTGAAGCGCCATAGATGTTGCGGTTCAGCTTGGCCAGAGGCACGCCGTTCGGGTTCTGCGCGCTCACCGCCGAGTTATTGAAGAAGCTGTTGGCGTTAGTGGCCCTGTTGCGAAGGAACCAGTAGACCGATCCATGCACCTCGTTGGTGCCGGACTTGGTCACCAGCGCGATCTGGGCGCCGGAAGAGCGCCCCTGGTCGGCGTTCGCGTTCGTCGTCACCACGCGGAACTCCTGAACCGAATCCAGCGTCACGCGCAGCACCGAGGTGAACGGATCGCGGCTTTGCTGGTCATTCACATCGACGCCGTCCAGCGTCACGTTGGCCTGATCGCTCTTGCCGCCGTTGACGTTGCCGCCGCGGTAGCTTCCCTGCAGGTTGTCTCCGGCATAGGTGACGCCGGGCTGAAGCGCAAGCAGACCGACCACGTTGCGCGCCTCAAAAGGCAACTGCAATACCGGCTTGGTGCCGAACGTATTGCCCACGGTTGCATCCACTGTGTTGATCTGCGTGGCTTCCGCCGAAACCGAGACAGTCTCGCTGACCGCGCCGACCTCCAGCCGGACGTTTTGCGTCACCGGCGTGTTGACCAGCAGGCGAAGGTTGTCGATCGCTGTCGTGGAGAAGCCCGGACCCGAAACGCTCAGGCGGTAGTTGCCGGGCCGTACCTGCGGCAGATTGTAGTTGCCCGCGCCGTCTGATTTCGTTTGGCGGGTAGCGCCAGAGTCAAGATTGCTCAATTCAACCGTGGCTCCAACCACTGCCGCTCCCGAAGGATCCGTTACAGTGCCGGAGATCTGAGTCAAGCCCTGGCCAAATGCGCAGAGCGCGACGAGGAACACGGCCAGAAGCTGCAAAGGAAGGCGAATGTTCACTTTAGATAATCCCTTTCGGTAGTTAAACTCGTTGCCGCTCGCTCCGATGCAAACGGCCCAGTCTCTCCCATCTGTCTAGGCAAACAGGAGCGTCCCTGATGTTAAACAGGTAACAATAGATTGCCAGGTGATGTCAACAAGATTTCTTACTGGGACCCATCACCGTTGCTTATCGGTGTGGGCTGCCTGCAAATCCCTTAAGATCCTGAGACTTGCGTCATGCGGGTTGGCCGAGCGCGTGATTTCGCGCCCAATCACCAGGTAGTCGGCGCCGGCGGTGATCGCCTCGGCCGGCGTCGCCACCCGCTTCTGGTCGCCCTTTTCAGCGCCCGCGGACCTGACGCCCGGCGTCACCAGAATCGTGTCCGGTCCGGCTAGGTGACGCAGCCGGGCCGCTTCGAGCGGCGAGCAGACGAAGCCGTCCACTCCTGCCTGGACGCCCTTGCTCGCCAGGAATTCGACATGTTCGCCCGCTGTTCGCCCGGAAACGCCCACATCAGCGAGATCGGACTCGTTGAAACTGGTCAGCACCGTCACGGCGATCACTTTCAACTGGCTGCCGCGTGCGCCCTCCATCGCCGCCCGGATCACCTGGGGACTGGAGTGGACGGTCAACAATCTGGCGCCAAGCGCCGCCACCCGCGCCGCGGCGCGCTTTACCGTCTCGCCGATGTCGTACATTTTCAGGTCGACGAAGACGTCCTTGTCCATCGAACGCAGTTCGCGGACGATCGCCGGTCCTTCTGCCGTGAACAGCTCCAGCCCTACCTTGTAAAAAAATACGGATTCGCCCAGCCTCTCCACCAGACTGAGCGCCTGGCGGGCGTTCTCGACATCCAGCGCCACAATGATGGGGTTGTTCATGATTTCCTCGGCAGTTCCGGGCTCGCCTGCTCGCCGGAGCCGCATGCGCCTACCTGTCTTTGAGCAGCAGAGAGACCAGGAACTCCTGCGCCGCGTCTTCCTGCCGGACACCCTTCCAACTCGCGAAAGCGGTAACCGCGGCGTCGACCTTGGCCTGGACCTCGACACGCGCCCATCGCTTGGAATTATCGTAGTCGGCCGTGTGTCTGTCCTGCTGAAGTTCTATAACCGTATCCATCACCCGTTGCAGTTGGGCGGCAACATCACGCTCTCTCCCGATGGGCGGATTTCCCTTCAGATACTCTTTGATCCTGGCGCGTTTCTGCTCGCAGGCCTTGCGTAACCGGCCATGCTCAATGGCCCTGCCCAACTCGCTCCGTTGCGCTTGGTGTTTCCAGTTCCTCGTCGTCCCGTCCACCAGAAGATGGAACAGGGCGTAGTAGGCCGCCGAAACGGCGCGCCTCAGACTTGCCTGTTTGGGACGCCTGGGCTCACGCTTGGTCAGATGCCCGGCCTGCTCGAGCAGATCATCCTGAAATGCCATGATCCGCACCTACTCCCAGGACTGTTCTTTCATCTCCCTCTGTTCCGAATCGCTCCGATAGTTGAAGTAGGCTTGCAGTCCCATCTCATCGGGCTTGACCTGGTCCTGGACGCGTCGCGAAACCAACTCCGTGACATCCCTCAGTCTTGGCCTCCTGCTAGCTTGGTCTGAGAGCACAACTCGGAAGAAAATTGCAGGCGCCCCGATCCAATCCTCCCCGACGTCAAACCGAATCCGCACAACGTCGGGAGACAGAGCCTGCCTGACCTCTTCAACGACGGATGCAAGCTGGGCCTGATCGACATATCCTCGCGGAACGATTGGCATTGTCCTGCTTCCCCTCCTTTCCTGACAATACCGCCATCCGTGCGGTCGTAACAACCTTCCACTCGCCGCTTTGGCCCTACCGGGCCTCGCCCATCCTCCGTTTTCTGAGTTCGTCCAGGAAGACGGCCAGGATGATGACCGCTCCGATGATGGCCTGTTGCAGGTAGGGCGAGATGCCGAGCAGGTCGCTGCCGTTGGAGAGCAGGCCCATGATCATGGCGCCGACCAGTGTGCCGGCGGCGCTGCCCTCGCCGCCGCGCAGGCTGCCCCCGCCGATCACCACGGCGGCGATGGCCTGCAGTTCGTAGCCCTGGCCCGAGGTCGGTTGTGCCGTCATCAGCCGGCTGGACTCCACCATCCCGGCCAGCCCGGTCATCAGCCCGCAAAGGGCATAGACCGCCGTGGTGTGAAACGCCACCGGGATGCCGGCATAGAAGGCCGCCCCGGGGTTGCTGCCGATGGCGAAGGCGTAGCGGCCCATGCGGGTCCGGACGAGCAGGAAGTGGACCGCACAGCCGCATGCCGCCAGCAGGATAAGCACAAACGGTACCCCCGCCACGGCGCCCTCGCCCAGATAGCTGAACTCCTTGGGCAGTCCGTGCACCGGCACCCCGCCCGAGATCATCAGCGCCAACCCGCGATAGATGCCCAGCGCGCCGAGCGTGACGATGAACGGATTGAGCTTCATCCGCGTGATGATGACGCCGTTGGCCAGTCCGAACGCCGCGCCGGCGGCGACGCCGGCCAGTATCCCAACGGCGATGCCGGAGCCCCGCTCCATGGCCATGCAGCCGAGCAGGCTGGCCAGAGCCATCATCGACCCGACGCTTAGGTCGATGCCGCCGGCGACGATCACCAGCGTCACGCCCAGCGCCATGATGTTGATGACGGCGGTCTGTCGGAAGAGGCTGGCCAGGTTCATGCCGGTGAGGAAATGGGGCGTGGCCAGCGCCAGGGCGGCGGCCAGGGCGATCAGGGTGAGGAAGGGCAGTATCCGTTGCAGCATCTAGACGGCGCCCCCCATCGTCGCGGCACTCAGGATTTGTTCCTGGGATGCGTGGCGGGGAAGTTCGGCGGCGATGCGTCCGTCCTTCATCACCAGGATGCGGTCGGCGATGCCGGTGAGTTCCTGCATCTCCGAACTGACCATCAGCACCGCCGCCCCTTGCCGGGCCAGTTCGTCCATCATTTCGAAGACCTCGCGTTTGGCGCCGATGTCGATGCCGCGCGAGGGTTCGTCGAACAGAAACACGCGCGCCCCGCGCATCACCCACTTGGCGATCACGGCCTTCTGCTGGTTGCCGCCGCTGAGCCTGCCCGCTTCCTGGTCGAGCGACGATGCCTTCAGCCGCAGCCGGCCGGCGATCCAATTGGTCTCGGCGCGTTCCCGCCCCAGGTCGATCACGCCGCCCGGACTGAACCGCTCGATAGACGGCAGCGTGATGTTTTCTCCCACCGGGCGCCCGGCGGCGAGGCCGTGGCTTTGACGGTCCTCCGGCGCCAGTGCGATGCCTGCTTCGACTGCCTTTCGCGGCGTGTCGATCTGGACAGGCCTGCCGTCCACCAGAATCCTGCCGGCGCCGGCCGGCTCGGCGCCAAACAAGGCCCGGCAGAGTTCGGTCCGGCCCGAACCCATCAGTCCGGCGATGCCGACGATCTCGCCCGCCCTGACGCTGAGGTTGATGTCTTCAAGCACTCCGCGGCGCGAGAGGCCCTCGACGCGGAGCAGTTCCTTGCCGGGAGGCAGGGGCGTCCGCGTGAAAACGCCCTCCGCCTCACGGCCGGCCATGTGGCGGATCAACTCGTCGTCACCGGCCTCCTTCATGGGGGCGGTGAACACCGTCGAGCCGTCGCGCAACACCGTGGCTCGGTCGCCGGCCGCCCGGAGTTCGCTCATCCGGTGGGTAATGTAGATCACCGCCAGGCCGCGGAGTTTCAAGTCCCGCACAATCCTGAGAACTTCGCTGGACTCGCGGTCAGAGAGCGCCGACGTCGGTTCATCGAAAATCAACAGGTTCGCCTGATGCGCTACCGCACGGCAGATTTCGACCAATTGACGCCCCGCCGGACCCAGCCGATCCACCCGCCACTCCGGCCGCAGCGGGAACCCATGCTCCTCGATCAGCCGGCGCGTGGCAGACTCGATCGCGCCCCGCCTCAGCACGCCCCAGCCGTTCGATGGTTCACGGCCCAGCCAGACGTTTTCCGCTACAGTCAGGTGCTGCGCCAGCAGACTCTCCTGGTGAACCATCGCGATGCCCGCCCGCTGCGCCTCGGCCGGGTTGCGGAACAAGACCCGCCGGCCCTGCCAGACTATTTCGCCGCCATCGGGACGGATCATCCCCGCGGCAATCTTCACGAGAGTGGACTTGCCCGCGCCGTTCTCGCCAAGCAGCAGGTGGACCTCGCCGGCGCACACCTCCAGATCGCCCTTCACCAGGGCTTGGACGCCGCCGAAACGCTTCTGCATCCCTGTGAGCCGCAGGACCATCTGAGGAAACGTCCAGCATACACCGCCGCACATGCCGTGCTTCGTCTACAGTTCCCGGATACCCGCCCCCGTGGAGGAGGTGTTCGCCTTCCATCAGCGCCCGGACGCCCTGGACCGGCTGATGCCGCCCTGGAGCAGGGCCCGGATCATCGGGCCGACCGGCGGGTGGGAGGGTGGAGCGAAGGTGCGGCTGCGGATCCCGGCCGGCGCGTTCGGAATCGAGTGGCTGGCGGTCCATACGGGCTACCAGAAGAACCGTTACTTCGAGGACACCCAGGAGCGGGGCCCTTTCCGCGTCTGGCGCCGCATGTTCGAAGACATCCCAAACCCCAACTTCGGCCTCAACTACGACCCCTCGCACCTGGTCTGGCAGAAGATGGACTACATCAAGCCCCTGCGCGACTTCGCCTCGCGCATCTTCCACGTCCACGCCAAGGACGCCCGCCTCGACCAGGAACGCCTCGACGACGTGGGCCTGCTCGCCTACCCGAACGAGTACCACACCCCCAAAACTCCCCGGCCTGGGCGAAATCAACTGGGGCCGCTTCATGTCCATCCTGTCGAGCACCGGCTACCAGGGCGCCGTCTGCGTCGAAGTCGAGGACCGCGCCTACGAAGCCACCCTCGAATCCCGCCAGGCCGCCCTTTATCAAAGCCACCGCTACCTCCGCCAGTTCATGGCGTAGGGTGATCCGGATTGCCGGCGACTATACGGCATCGGTTCTTGACGCGGGTCCCTCGAAGTAGCTGAACCGTGTTCGAAATCCTATGTGCTCGTAGGCGTGAATGGCCGCGGTGTTGCTGGTTTCGACGTTGAGACCAATCGTTTCGACGCCGGCGCGCCGGACGGCAAGCGCCACGGCTGACGTTGCGATCTGAGCCAGACCCTGGCCGCGGCAATCGGGCCGCGTGAAGATGTTGCCGAGTGCCGCAACACCTTCCTCCCGCGATGCCACGTGGACGCCAGCGACGGCCACCAATTCGCGGCCGCGACGGATCCCGCGGAACAGGCCCGTCTCGAGTTGATACGGAGCGAAGGCGATTCCGCCGCCGTCGCCGGTCGAGTAGAGTCGTTCGATTTCGTCGCAGTCGACAGCGCCAAGGGCCTCGGTCTCGCCCGTTCGGGGCTCGAAAGTATCGAGAATCATGCGCCGCATTTCGTGACGCTTCCCATAGCGAAAGATGCCTTCGGCGGCGGCGAGTTGATCCGACTTCAGGTTGAGATAACCCGATCCGACCGGCAGCGCGGCAAGGAGTTGACGAACCGGCCGAACGTCGCCCAGGACGAAGATGGGCCGAATCGAAATCGCACGAAAGACAAGGACCAGCGCGTCCGGCACTGTCCACCAGTCGCAGTGTTCGAAAAGCCCATCGTCCAAGTCGGCCAGTGCGAAAAGGGACCAGTCACGATCGGCATTCAGAAGCCGCCGGATTTCTGATTTGTTCGTCAATTGGATTGGCGGCACGGACGGCGATCCAAGCATGACTCAGAGTGGACGCCAGCAGCGTCATTCGTCGACTGGGGCGAGGAGTTCACTTCTCTGTTAACCCAACAACCGCGCCCATTTTAGTACAGATTGCATTTCTGGGGCGCTCCCGTCAAGGAAGTGGTTTCTTTGCGTGCTGGCCTATCACCGGCTGATCTCGATCGAGAAGACGCTTCTGGACCGAGGCGTGCACACCTCCTGGGCGACGGTGCGGGAAACGCTGAAGACCCGCCAGGTGGCGACGGTGGTCTTACCGGCCGGGGGAGGTCTGGAACTGAGGATACGCAAGAGTTCCACGCCGGAACCGGCGCACCGCGAGATCTACGGCAAACTGGCCGTCCCGGAGGAAATCATCCGTCCGCGGAGAAGCCGGACCAGGGTCTGAAGCACGGGTGAAATAGTGACTAAAGAATCGCTAAGTCCTTATTCTTCAACACGCACTTCAAAAAAGAGCGGAAGTTGGGGTTAAATCAATGAGATAGCGCTCGGTGGGTGGTGGAACTTCGGGCTGATGGAAGCGGGCCGGCTTGTGACCGGCCCGCTGCTAATTGTCTGCCGGCTTACTCGCTAGAAGTAAAACTTCGCGCCCAGAACAGCGCGCCGCGCATCCAGCGTCGACGTGTACTGCCCGAAGGTTCCGCTCACCTGCTTGCCGGCCGCGTCGAACCGGGCCGTGGTATCCACACCCTGGAAGCTAGCGTGGTTGAAGAAGTTGTAGAGCTCGAACCTCAACTGCAGGCGGTAACGGCTTTCGTTACCGAACGGGATGTTCTTGTAGAACGAGACGTCGAAGACGTTCTGTCCGGGTCCGCGGAAGACGTCCTTGGGCGCGTTTCCAATGCCCAGTTCGGCCCTCGTCGGGGGCGCGAACACGGACGTGTTGAAGTGGCGAAGCTCGGTGCGCTCGCTCTTCGGCAGGATCGGGTTCGACAGCACGTTGATGCGGCTGTCCACGCCCGCGCCGCCGCCGCCGACCAGATCCTGGGCCTGAACCAGCGAGTAGCCGACCCCCGAGGGAGCCCCGCTGATCAGCGATGTGACGCCGGCGAGATCCCAGTTGTCGAACACCCACTTGGCCACGGGATTGTCCCACACCCTGCTCAGCTTCGGGATGTTGTAGACGTAGTTGAATACGAAGTTGTGCGTGCGGTCAAAGTTGCCCTTGCCGTAGTTGCGCATGCGGAAATCGAGGAACGGATTGATGGCGTCGTTGTTGCCGTTGACGAAGTTCATCGACTTCGACCACGTCCACGACACGCCGTACATCAGCCCGTTCGACATCCGCTTGTTGATCTGAGTCTGGAGCGAGTGGTAGTTCGAATTCGAAGCCATTTCGATGTATTGAATGTCGGCGTAGCCGGGGTTGGGCCGCAGGAAGTTATCCGGCAACGGCGTGTTTCCCGTGGTCGGGTCGATACTGCTGGCCAGAAAACGGGTCCCGTACCGCAGCGCATTGAAGCTGCGGCGGTGCAACAGGTTGCGCCCGACGCTGCCCACATAGGAGGAGTCGAGCACGGTGCCCCAGCCGATGGCCTGCTGGAAGCCGAAGCTCCAGTTGTAGACCCGCGGCGGCTGGTAGGTGCGCTCGATGGCGAACGTGCCTGGAGGCGACGTGCGGAACGGGCTCGAAAGCAGATCGGCCATGGTCACGTAGGTCGCCGTATTGGTGATCGTGTTCGGCGGCTGTTCGCGGAGTTGGATGATCTGATCGTCGTTGAATCGGTCGTAGAAGATGCCGGCGCCGCCGCGGATGGCGGTTTTGCCGGTACCGAAGACGTCCCAGGCGAAGCCCAGGCGTGGCGCCAGTTGAATTCCCGGCGTGTTCATGACCTTCTCATTGAAGATGTTCATCCCCTGGAACGGCGCCAGGGGACTGGACGCGAACTGCCCGATGACCGCCGCGGGCAGATACTGGCCCGTTACCGGATCAAAGCCCACGCGCTGATTTTGCGCGTTGCGGATCGGCCGGATCAGCGGCGGCTGCTTGCTCGGATCATAGATCGCCGGATCCCAGGCGGCCAGTTGGTCGCCCGCGCTCCACGTCGGCTGGATAAAGTAGAACCGCATCCCGGCGTCGATCGTGAACCGCCGCGACACCTTCCACGTGTCCTGCGCGTACCACTCGACGTTGACATAGCGCGCGTGGCCGTGCGGGTGGTTGGTGGACTCCGTATAGCTCTGAACGCTGCCCAGGGCGGCGTTCGAATAGGCGTAGTTCGTCTCAAGCGGATTGTTCACATCGCGGTTGAAATTAAACGTCCCGTTGAACGCCGAGCCGCGCTGCGCGTTGCGCGTCGTCTTTTCAACATAGATGCCGAACTTCATGTTGTGGGCGCTGCTCAGCCAGGAGAAGTTGTTGTTCCAGTTCCAGATGTTGTTGGTCCCGAAGAACGGGTAACGGTTCTCGATGTTCAGCACGCCGGCGTTGGGCACGCCGCCGAAGTTGGCGTTCGGGATCAGGTCGTCCGGATTCGCGCCCGGATAGAACTGCTTCAGGTTCAATCCGATCTTCGACCGGACATTGCGGTCGAAGACCTCCGGCTCCAGCGGACCCACCAACTGCTTCGCGCGGTTGACGCCGAAGGTGAACTCGTTCACCTTCGTCGGGCTGAAGGTGTGAATCAGCGTCGCCACCGAACCCACCGACCGGATGTCGTAAATGATCGGCAACTGCGGCCAGCTCGAGCTTGCCAGCACGAAGTCGAACTTGCCCTTGAAGGCTTCATAGTCCTGGATGCCGCGCCAGTAGAACTGAGTTGACGGGCTGATGTTCCAGTCGATGCGCAGAATGGAGTCGCGCCGGGGCTGATCCACGGTCGACTGGATGAGCGCGTTGAACGAGCGCGCCGGGTCCACCGCGTTCGGCAGCGGCAGCAGATTCATCAGCGCCTGCCCGTTCTTGTCCACCCGGTTCGCCGGGATCACATTGCCCGGGAACGGCGTCCGGTTGTTCGACGGATCCCAGATCGGGATCAGTGCGCCGTTCTGGTCTCTCGAATCGGAGAAATTGCCCTGACGTTCCATCGCCGTGGGGAAGGTGCGGCGCACGAGGTTCGTCGGATAGTTACGCGGCAGGAACTCCTGCGACCAGAAGAAGAACAGCTTGTCGCGGTCCTTATTGTACGAGCCGAATGGAATCGGCCCGCCGAAGAAATAGCCCGGATAGTGGAACCGGTACCGCGGGCGGCCCAGGCCGTCGCGGTTGCGGAAGAACTCGTTGGCGTTGAAAGCCTCGTTGCGGTGGAAGTAATACGCGCCGCCCTTCAACTCGCGCGTGCCGCTCTTGATCACCGTATTGATGGTGCCGCCCGACGACCGGCCGTACTCTGCCTGGTAGTTCGTCAGCAGCACTTTGATTTCAGCCACGGCGTCGATTGACGGCGCCAGGTACGGGCCCGTCATCGAACCCGTGTCCAGCGACGACACGCCGTCCAGCGTCAGGTTCAGCGTGCCCGTGCGCCCGCCGTTGATGCTGACGCTGCTGAGGTTGTTCCAGCCTGGCGCATTTCGGTTCTGCGTGTCCACAACGCCCGGCAGGATCTTGAGCAAGCCCAGATAGTCGCGACCCTTCAGCGGGATGCTCTGCGTCTGCTCGGTCGAGATCAGGCCGCTGCGTTCGGCGGACTGTGTCTGCAATCGCGCCACCTCGGCCTGGACCTCCACCGTCTGTGTGAGTTCGCCGACCTCAAGCGGCATCGATCCCAACACCAGGCGTTCAGTCGCGCTCAACGTGACGCCCGACTTCTCCAGCCGCTTGAAACCCTTCGCCGACACGCTGAGCCGGAAGCTGCCCGGCAGGATCTGCGTGAAGACGAAGTCGCCCGCGCTGTCCGTTTTTGTTTGCCGCGTCTGACTGGTTTCCACATTCACCAGGCTGATCTCGGCTCCGGGAATCGCCGCCCCCGACTGGTCGGTGACGCTCCCCGTAATCGTACCCGTTAGGCCCTGGCCGCAGACCATGGCGGCGAAGGCGAGAAGGACACATGCAATTCGTTTTGATCGATGCATTCACAACGGCTCTCCACACCGTGGCGGCAGCCTAGCACAAGTGGCCTCGACAAACAACGGCAATATAGAGAGGCTCGCAGGATAGTATCGATGGATGTCAACAACTCCATCAAATACATAACACAAACCATCCTATAGAACAAAAAAACGTTGTCGTGCCGGAACGCGAGCGCGAGCTCTCGTTCGCGGAAAGCGGCCTTACTGTAAACCCTCAGGCCCCTTGAAAACCGCGGCCGCGCTCGGCTGTCCCCGGCGCCCGGCCCAGAGTTCGCGCCCGCTGGTCTTCACTGCCTGGCTTCCGGCTGCCGGTGTCCTTGTCGAAACACCCGTATTTTGGCACGCGGAACCAAACCTGACTATTTCCGCCTCTGCTCGCCGTTTCGATCATCCTGCTCCCACGCTGCTACCATATCTCAGCTCCGCGAGCGTGGATAGGCCAGCGCCGATCAATAACGCGCACCCTCAAATGCAGAGGATCTACGGTCCCCGGCGCCACGCGCACTGCCGGTCGGGACGATCGATGTGCCGCCACATTACTCCGCGAGTTTACCTAACACGACAAAGATGTTGAATCCCGGACAATCTTATGATAGTGTCACACGAAGAATTCGTAACGGTGAGTCTTCACGTACCCCAAGCCAAACTCGCCTCCTGGATTCGGTGGGAACCTGAGTTCACGAAAGGAAACCATGAAAGTTATCCGAAACATCGCCTCTCTCGCGTTGGTGCTGATGCTGATGATGCCAGTGGCCAGCGCGCAGATGATGTCCGGCCAGGTCACCGGGAGGCTTGTCGATCAAGCCGGAGCGGTGATCATCCAGGCCAAGGTCCGGCTTACGAATGACCTGACCCAGCAGGTCCGCGAGTTCGAAACGGACTCAAACGGCAGTTTCACGTTCACGAACGTGCCCCCCGGCAATTACACGCTCCGGGTCGCTCAGACCGGCTTCAAGTCCTATGAGCAGAAGGCGATCAACGTGGGCGCGGCGGAAAGAGTCGCGCTCTCCGAGATCAGGCTTGAGGTGGGCGATGTCGCTACCTCGGTGGAAGTGGTTGCGTCCGCCGCCCGCGTGGCAACGGACAGCTCCGACCGGGGCGTGGCAATCAACACCACACAGATTGAAGACACGGTCACCAAGGGCCGCAACTTCATGATGTTGCTCAGCACTTTGCCAGGCGTTCAGGATCTCAACCAGAACGAATCCCGCGGCTGGGGCACGGGCAGCCCTGTCATCATGGGCGGCCAATCCGGCCAGAAACTGCTGGTGCTCGACGGTGCGGCGTCCCAGGACTCCGGCAACCGCGACTTCGGCTACATCGCGCCCAGCGTGGACGCGATCGCGGAGGTAAAGGTCATGATGGCGAACTTTACCGCCGAATACGGCGCCCGTTCCGGCGGCCAGATGAACATCATGATCAAGAGCGGCACCAACGAGTTCCATGGCAGCGGCTTCTACTTCCTGCGCAACGAAGCGCTGAACGCCAACGAGTTTTTCAACAACAAACTCGGCGTCGCGCGGCCGCGCTACAAATACCACAACGTTGGCGGCACCTTCGGCGGGCCCCTCATCATCCCGGGTACGAGCTTCAACAAGGACCGCAACAAGCTGTTCTGGTTCTTCTCCTACGACTACCTGAACAACAAGAACGTCACCAACCCGAATCGCTTCACCATGCCGACAGCCGCGGAACGCGCCGGCGACTACTCCCAGACCGTCACCACCACCGGCGTTCTGGTTCCCATCACCGATCCGCAGACCGGCGCTCCGTTCCCCAACAATCGGATCCCCACATCACGGCTTGACCCCACCGGCGTGGCCATGATGAACCTCTTCCCGCTGCCCAATACCACTGACCCGACCGGGCAGCGCCTGTTCAACGCCGAGTTCGTCAACCCCTTCGAACAGCCCCGTCACGACCGCATTCTGCGCGTCGACTGGCCGGTCAGTTCCAAGGCCACGGCCTATGTCCGCCTGCTGAGCGACTACTACAACAACTCCGGCTACGGCCAGATCCTCGGCGCTCTGGGCAATGGCTGGAGGCAGTTCCCCCACAAATACCACATCCCCTCGTCCAGCGCCGTGGGGTCCTTGATCTACTCGTTCAAACCGAACCTGATCCTGGAAACCATGTATGGCATCACCCGCGGTCACCAGAAGAACACGCCCATCGACGATAACCTGTACAGCAACAGCCTCCTGCCGCTGAAGGACGCCTCGGGCAACACCATCAAGCTGAATCGCCTGTTCCCCGCATCGAACTACCTGAACCTCAGGCCGCAGATCAATTTCGGCCTGCCGGGGGGCTTCTCCGCCCAGTCGAGCGGCCAGGGTATCGCAAACGCGCCCGCCTACGGCTTTGACAGCCGCTGGCCGTTCGACGGCACCGATCAGGTGCAGACAGTGAGTTCCACCCTCACCTGGGTGAAGGGATCTCACACGCTCAAGGCCGGCATCTACCGCGAACGCATGGCGCGCAACGTCAGCGTTTACTCCCGCTGGAATATTGCCGGCTCTTACTTCTTCGGTTCCGACCGCGCCAGTCTGGTGGATACCGGCTATCCCTATTCCAACCTCGTCACCGGCGCTTTCTTCGGCTATGGCGAAGACAGCATCAAACAGGTGAACCACGCCCGCTACACCCAGTGGGACTGGTTCGTCCAGGACAGTTGGAAAGTGATGCCGCGGCTTACCATCGACTTGGGCATGCGCTTCCAATGGATGGGCGACCTGCATACCCGCAACCAGCGCTTGGGCCTGTTCAACGCGGCCTCGTTCGACAAGAACAAGGCAGGCCAGCCCCTGTACCCGGCGATGGTCAACGGGCAGAGGGCGTCGATCAACCCCGTCTCCGGCGCGGTCTACCCGTTCGTCAGGCAGGGTACTTTCGACACGGCAAGCTACACCGGCCTGCCTTTCAGCGGCGTGAAGGACTACTTCGGCCACTTCTGGAAAGCGCCACCCATCACTCTGGGGCCGCGCGTGGGCTTCGCCTACGATGTCACCGGCAACGGCAAAATGGCCATCCGCGGCGGCTTCGGCATCTTCTACGACCGCGCCGCAACGGTTGACTACATCGGCGCTCTCGGCGTCGGCCGCGGCCCGCTCGCCGCTCCGCCCACCTTCCTGGCGCCCGTGGTCTTGAACACCACGTTCGCCGGCTTGGCCGGCGCCCAAGCGGTCCTGTCGCCCCAGGACATCCAGGGCGGGTCGGAGGAGCATAAAGCCCCTGCAACCTACAACTGGAGCTTCGGCATCCAGCGCGACATCGGCTGGGGCATGGTGCTCGACGTGGCCTACGTCGGCAATACCTATAAGTGGGGCTTCAACGGCGCTGTTGAAGACCTCAACGCCGTGAAGCCGTTCACCACCTGGACGCCACAGGGCGGCACTAATCAGACCTTCAGAGATCCGACCAGCGGCAGCGCCCTCTACTCCACCAACCTCATCCGCTCGATGGTGGGCTTCAAGGGTGTAGGACAGGTGCCCATGTTCACCAACGACCGCCAGTCGAGCTACAACTCGCTGCAGGTCCAGTTGAACCGCCGCGCCGGCAGGAACATCACCTGGAGCGCCAACTACACCTGGTCGAAGACCCTCATCTACGAACGCCTCCAGTTCACCGACGACGCTTTGACCCGCTTCGAAACCGGCAACCGCCCGCACGCCTTCAACGCCAACTTCGGCTACGACGTCCATCAGTACACCGGCGAAAACCGGTTCCTCCGCCGCCTGACCGAAGGTTGGCGCTTCATGGGTACGGGACAGATCTTCTCCGGCGCGGCCATGGGCCCCTCCTGCGGCTTCCAGTCCAACCCGGTCGGCTATCCGACCGGAACCCCGACCGGCGGCGTGCTCTTCCGTTGCCAGATGGTGAACGCCACCCAGGATGCCCTCTGGCTGCCGTCCGGCGCCAAACCGTCCGACGTCGGTTCCACAGCCGACCCGAGACTCTGGTACCCGATCGATCCCAACAACTTCCAACTGCCGAAAAACTTCGCCCCCTTCCAGCGCGGCATGATCGGCAACGCCCCCCGCAACCTCACCTACGGGCCTGGCGCGCAGATCTGGAACCTCGCTCTGCAGAGGACCTTCCGCATCCATGAGACGCACCGGCTTGAATTGAAACTCGAGACAATCAACGCCTTGAATACCTTCAACCCGGCCAACCCCAACCTGACCCTAACCCGGAACTACAACACCGGCGTCAACGTGAATGCCGCCTTCGGCACCATCACCGGCGCCCAGTACCACAACCGCCGTGCCATCCTGTCCATGAGGTACGCCTTCTAGGGCTACGCACGGCTGCTGACAACCGGGCCCGCTTCCTCGTTTGAGGGGGCGGGCCTTCTTGCTGGCGGACATGAGGGGTTGATCTCGGCGCCGGCGCCGGCACATATGCATTGCCCGAGTGGCGCCCCGCGAGTATCATGGGCTGGTGAAACTCAAAGCCGAGCTTGCGGCCGCGTGTGAGGCGGCAAAGAGCGAAGTGATCGCGGCGGGACGCTACCTCGGCCGCAGACAGTATCACGTGGCTCTCGCCGGCAACGTCAGTGCACGGGTCTCCGAGGATCTTCTCGTCTGTACGCGCCATGGCGCCGACAAGGAGCGGCTCGTCCAGCATGACCTGGTGCTGTGCGACATGTCCGGCCGTAAACTGGACGGCGCGGGCGAGGCTACATCCGAACTCAACATGCACCGGGAGGCCTACCGGCTTCGACCAGAGGTGCGCATGGTGATTCACGCCCACCCGCCCGCGGCAACGGCCTTTGCCGCCACGAGCACGCCGCTCGATCAGCTCCAATTGCCGGAGATGATCGTCCTGCTCGGCCCGGTGTGCCTGGTCCCGTACGCGACGCCGGGCAGTGAAGAACTGGCGCGCAACCTCTCAATTCCGCTGAGGGATCATGACGCCTTCCTGCTTGAGAATCACGGAGCGCTCACGCTGGGCCGCACGGCCCGGCAGGCTGCGCTGCGCATGGACCTGCTGGAGCAGAATGCGCGTGTGACCCTCATGACAAAGCAACTGGGCCGTCCCTTTGCGTTGGACCCCGCCGGCCTCGACACGCTGCTCTCGTTTCGCTCACTGATGGCGAATTGGGGCAGCGAACCGCTCTCCACGAAACAAACCTCGGAGTAGCCGGGGAAGTCGGCCCCACATCCCGAAGAGCGCGCCCTGGGCCTCCGCGGCGCATATCAAGTGAAACGTGGGGAGCAACGATGGTTCATCGCCTCCCCACGCATATTGACCATCCCCGGCCGCCCAGGAGCGGCCGGAAAGAAACTGAGTTCCGCTGGCGGAGCTTACTGGCGGCGTCCAAGGAAGCCGCTGCGGTCGTTTTCAGCCGCCTCACCCGTCGGCGGCGGATACGCCTTGGCCCCAGGAGGCGCCGGACTCTCGGCGTTGAGAACGCGCAACGCCGCCAGCCTCACCGGTCCCGGCATCGAAGCTCCGCTCAACTGAGTGTAGAACTCAATCGCCCGGGCCTTATTCGCCGCCATCAGGCCTTCGGCGCACAGCAGCGAGGCCCGCGCCACCACCGGGAACACCGGCGGGTTTGTCGAACCGAGCGCGCCCTGCAAAACCTTGGCCGCCTGCAAGCCGCCGATCTGGCCGATCGAAGCGGCGGCGGCGCCGGCGATTTCCGGGTCGCTCGAATTGATCAGTTTGGCCAGCGCCGGCATCGCCTTGGCGTCCTTGCGGACGCCGATGGTGTTGATGACGCCGACTTGCAGTTTGCCGGTGAGCTTGCCCAGCGCCGCGCGCAGCACGTCGTCCACCATCGGGTCCGGGTTCGGCTCCAGCCCGAAACGCGCATAGCAGGACAACTGCGGGTGGTCCAGCAACGCCGCCATCGGCTGCACGGCATCCTTGCCGCCCGTGAAGGCCAGTTTCTTGCACGCGATCGCCTTCTGGAATACCGTCGACTTCGGATCCTTGACCATCGCGATCAGCTTCGCCGGCTCCATCGTCCAGATGGGAAGCGCGTCGAACTCCGGAGGAACCGACGGTGCGGGCGGCCGTTGCGGCTTTGCCGCCGCCGGCGGTTGTCCTTGGGCGGCCGCGGCGGGCGCGGCTGGCGGTTGAGGCGTCTGTCCAGGTGTCTGTCGCATTTCGATTTTCTCCTCGTCTTCTCTGGACCCTTACATATTGGTGGCGAAGGCCTCCATGCGCCAGGGCTCCCGGAAAGCCCGGCTGCGCATGCGGTTGGCCTCTTCGTCGTTGATGAACATCCGCTTGGCCGGATCCCACGTCACTTTGCGGTTCAACTGCGCGCAGATCCAGGCGGCGTGCGAAGTCACGTGCGTGGCGCAGGTGACCTCGGCGTTGGCCCGCGGAGGCCGCCTCGACCGGACGCAGTTCAGGAATTCCTGTATGTGCGCATAGGTCGGGTCGAAGCGCTTGCCGGTGCGCCTCGGCACCAGCGACTTCAAGTTGTCCGATACCTCGATGCGGCCGCTGTCGCCGGTCTCCACCCAGCCTTCGGTGCCCTCAAACCTGTTGCTGCAAGAGCCCAGCAGGCTCCAACTGTGGTTGCGCAACACGAGTCTCACGCCGTTGGCGTACCGGCAGTTGATGTTGTAGCGGCCGATCAGGCCGTCGCCGCGGAACTCGCCCCCTTCAGGTTCGTATTCCACCGGCTGGGTGTTCTCCATGCCCGCCGCCCACTGCGCCGTGGCCACCGTGTGCGACGCCCATTCCAGCAGACCGGCGTGGAAATCCCAGAACTCGCCGCGGCCGCGGTCGGCGTATTGGGTGTTGAACGGCCGCCACAGGCAGGGCCCCAGCCACTTGTCCCAATCAAACACCAGCGGATCCGGCGGCTCGGCGTCGGCCGGCCACCATCCATGGCCGCCCCGGTCCACCGATCCAAGCCCGATGGCCGTGTCGGCGTGAACCGTCAGCAGCCGCCCCAGCTTGCCGCTCCGAGCCAGTCCGACGGCGAATTCAAAGGCGAACTGATTCAGCCTCTGCGCGCCGGACTGATAAACCACGCCGTACCGCTTCACATTGTCGGCCATGGCGTAGCTTTCCGTGATCGACATCGCGCCGGGCTTCTCGATGAACATATCCTTGCCCGACTGCGCCGCCCACATCGCCATCGGCCCGTGCCAGCGGTCGCTTGTGGCGATCAGCAACGCGTCGATGTCCTTGCGGGCCAGTATCTCCGACGGGTCCCTGTACATCACGCAGTCGTTGGTGCCGTAGTGCTTGTCCACGGCGCTCTTCACCATCTCGCGGGCGCTCTCGCGCACGTCGGCGATGCCCACGAACCGCACTCGCTCGTCGCCCAGCAACATCCGCAGGTCGGCCATGCCGCGGCCGCGGATGCCGATGCCGCCGATCCGGATGTTGTCCACCATCGCGTAGTTGCCCACCAGAACGGGTCCGGATTGGCCGGCTCCCGGAGACGCGATCTGCCCGGCCGCGTTGCTTGCCAGTACTACGGGCGCTGCTGCCGCTGCGCCGGCCTGGGCGATCGCCTTCCCAAATCCTCTCCGCGTGACGGGTTGCTTTTCTTCAGCCATGTATCACTCCGTTTCCGACGAGAGCTTCCTCCAGTCGTTTGTCTTGATATCGGACTCTATCACCATGGCAGGCCCCACTCAAGGGGTACTGGCCACATGCTATGACGCCGGAACTATCGCGCCGGCTACAGCACGTCTACTTTTCTTCCGGCTTCACTGGCCGCCATTCAATCTTCCGCACTCCGCCCATCGTCGCGTACGTCGCGATTCCGAACGGAACAGACCGGTCGATGTCGCCCTCGCGCAACGCGATCCACTTCTTCTCGATCGACACGTCGATCACCTTGTCATCGTCGATCCAGGCCGTGATCGCCTTCGGCATCACGCGCAGCCGCAACACATACCACCGGCCCGTCTCGAACGTGATTCCAACCGTGGTTTCGTTCCTCGCCGCATCGGCCCCGTCGATATTCGAGAGACCGACAACCTCTCCGCCCCAGCCGCCATTGATCCAACTGCAGTAGGTATCGCCCACCGGAAACGTGATCCCGGCGAAAAAGTCGCCGCCCCTCAACCTCGCCGCTTCGACGCGGACCTCATACCCTGTTGCCGGGAACGGAAGCCTCTCGCCCGCCCACGTGATCCCGGTCAACACGCCCGGACCGATCGTGATGACGCCATCCGCGACCGCCACCTTGCCCGCGCCCAGGAAGTCGGACTCCTTCCAACCCGCCAGCGTCTTGCCGTCGAACATCGGCTTCCATTCGCCGTCCTGTGCGCCGCCTGCGGCTTGCGGGATCTCCGCGCGCAGCCCTCCCGCCAGCACCGCCAGAAGGCAGGCGGCGAGCGCCGCGGGCCGGTAACGCGAAATCATGTCAGGGCGGCCTCCATCCTCACTTGCACCGCGAACCTCCGTGCGGTGATCCGGCTCGGCCGGCAGCGCTTCACATCCTCTTTAATAGGATGTTGCGGAACTCCACCTTCATCGGCGGCCCGACATGCAACTGCAGTCCCAGCAGTCCGTCCATGGACCTCGCCGCGGGAACCTCGTCGATGAACACGCTCATGATGCGCCCGTTCACCACATGCATGATCACGTTCCCGCGCGCGATGATGTGGATCTGATTCCAGTCCGCCGGCTTGATCTCGGCCTTCAACGCTTCGCCGTCGCCGGGGCTGCCCAACAGCTTCGGCACGCCGTCTGTGCCCAGCCTGACAAACTTGCCCCGCGGCGCCAGAAACCCCCGGCCCCGTTCCTCATACAGCATACCCGTGTAGGCGTTCTTTCCGTCCATGTCCGCCTGATATCCCTTCAGGACAAACGGGCCGGCGCTGGGCAGCGCCACACTGCGGTACTGCACGCCGCTGTTGGCGCCCTCGGTGAGCCTGAACTCGGCTTTGAACTCAAAATCCGCCGTCGTTCCGCCGCGCCAGATGATGAACGTATTCTGCTTCAGCTTCTGCCCGGCCGTGGTCTCGCCGATCAATACTCCATCCTCGGCCCGCCAGAAGCCCTGCTCGCCGTCCCAGTTTTCCAGCGTCTTGCCGTCGAAGATCTGGGTAAACCCGGCGTTGTCGTCAGGCTGAGCGGAGTTCGGCCCCAGACCGCGCGGCCCGCGGCCTCCCGGCTTGGGCGCGCCGGCGGGCGGCTGCCACGCCCAAACGGGAACAATCAGTGCCGCGGCAGCCGCGGCCAGCAGGAATGTGCGGAATGTTCTGATCATCATGTGGTCTCCGTAATCAACCGCCGCCGCCGGGATCCCGGCATGGGCATATGCCTTCCGGACGGCCCCCACGGGATCCGCCCTAGTGCATACTCTATGACTCCAGACGGCCGTTGTCCAGCCGCCGTTACGGCGCCCGCGCTCCGCCGCGCCGAATCGGGCTGGTTGCGCGGAGCCCGCCGTACAATGAGATAGTGCAAGCCGGCCAAAGCGCGGAACCGTCCCTGCGACGCCCATCATCCCTCCGCGCCGGCTTCGCCTGGACGTTCGCCGGAAACGGCATCTACGCCGTCTCTCAATGGGCGATGCTGAGCCTGCTCGCCAAACTCGGCGGCCGCGCGATGCTCGGCGAATTCGCCCTCGCCGTGGCGATCACCGCCCCCGTCGCCATGCTCGCTCATCTGAACCTGCGAGCAGTTCTGGCCACCGACGTATCCGGCCAACGCCGCTTCGGCGATTATCTCGCCGTCCGTTTCGCCGCCTCCGGGCTGGGTCTGGCGGCCATTGCCGCGCTGGCGCTCGCCGCCGGCTCATCGCCGGAAATCTCCGCCGTCATCTTCCTGGTGGGACTTTCGCTAACCAGCGAAACCGTCAGCGATGCCTACTATGGCGCCATGCAGCGCCGCGATGAAATGCACCGCATCGCCCGCTCGATGATGGCCCGCGGCATCCTCTCCGCCGCCTGCTTCGGGCTCGCCCTCTGGGCCTGGAGCAGCCTGCTTATCGCCGCCGCCGCGGTGGCGCTCATCAGACTCGCGCTGCTGATCGGCTGGGACCGCCCTGCCGGAGCATCGGGCGAACAACTGGACGGCGCCAGTTATGCCGGCGCTCGCGCCGTCCTGCGCCACGCCCTGCCGCTCGGCGCCGTGCTCATGCTCGTATCGCTGAACACGAATCTGCCGCGCTATGTCATCGAACACCATATGGGCCTCGCCGAACTGGGCGCCTTCGCCGCCGTGGCTTCGTTCGTCACCGCCGGTTCAACCATTGTCAACGCCCTCGGCCAGTCCGCCACCCCGCGCCTGGCGCGCTTTGCCGGCCATCATCAAACGCGCGAGTTCCTCGGCCTTGTCGGCAAACTCGGCCTGCTGGTTCTATGCCTGGGTCTCGCCGGCGCTCTCGCGTCGGCGCTGTTCGGCCGTTTCATCCTGTCGGTTGCTTACCGGCCCGAGTATGCATCCTACGCCGGATTGCTTGTCGCCGTGATGGGCGCGGCCATCCCGGCCTATCTGGCCGGAGCCTTGGGCTATGCCGTCACCGCCGTCCGCGCCTTTGACCAACAGGTCCCGCTCTTCATCGTCTCGGCGCTGGTCTGCGGCGGAGCAAGCTGGCTGCTTGTGCCCGTTTATGGACTGCCCGGCGGCGCCGCCGCCATGGCCATCGCCGCCCTGGCCCAGATCTCGGGGCAGGCCTTCATCCTCCGCCGCGCCCTGCGCCGTCTGGAGGCGCCGCAATGACGGACGACATCCGGCCCTGGTGGGTTTCCAAGGCCGCCTGGGCTGCGCTCTGCATCTTCGTCTTCTCCATCCCTTGGGAAAAGAGCATCCAGCTTCCCGGCGCTACGACACTTTCCCACATGCTCGGGGTCGTGGCATTCGGCGCGGCCGCCGCTGTGGCTTGGCGCCGCGGATCGGTGCGCCGCCCGAATCTGGCCCTTGCGCTGGCCGGCGCATTCGTCGTCTGGGCTGCGCTCACCTGGATCTGGAGCATCGACCGGTCCGCTACCGTCGCCCGCGTGAAGACGCTTGCCGAACTCCTGGCAATGACACTGCTCATCTGGGACAGTTGCCGCGGCGAGTCGCGCCAGCGCCATTTGATGCAGGCCTACGTCCTCGGCGCCGTCGCCGCCTCGGCCAGCGCCTACTTCCGCTACTTCCATGACATGCAGACCTACTGGCGCCGCTACGCCGCCGCCGGTTTCGACCCCAACGACTTCGGCCTCATCCTCGCCATCTCCATTCCCCTCGCCCTCTATCTCGCCATGCGCGGCGGCCTCGCCGGTTGGCTCAACCGCCTCGCCGTCGTCTTCATCATCGGCGCCGTCCTGCTCACCGCCTCACGCATGGCCATGGTCGCCACCTTCGCCGCCTTCGCCTTTCCCCTTCTGGCATGGAACCTCTCCGGCCGCTCTCAGCGCGCTGCCAGCGTTTTGCTGCTCGCCGTACTGGTTCTCGGCGTCTTCCGCTTCGCACCCGCCCCGGCCCGCCAGCGCCTGTCCACCATCACCACCGAACTCACCACGGGAACTCTCCACAACCGCACCACCATCTGGAAAACCGGCCTCAAAATCTTCCCCCGCCACGCCCTTGCCGGCATTGGCGCCGGCGCTTATCCCGAGGCGGTGAAGCCGGTCCTTGGCGTCCCCGGCGTCCCTGGCCACTTCTATGTCGCCCACAACACGTTCCTCTCCGTACTGGTCGAATGCGGCCTCGCCGGTTTCACCCTCTACGGACTCATGCTCGCCGTCGCGGCATTCTATGTCTGGACCATGCAACCCGCCGAACGCGCCCTGTGGGCCGTGATTCTCGCCGTCTGGGCCATCGGCGTCTCCACCCTCACCTGGGAGCAGTACAAGCCAAGCTGGCTCATCATCGCCTTGATCATGACCGAATGGGCCCTGCCCTGGAGGGCCGCCGGTAAACAGCAGTGAAGATCCGCCTCCTCGAAGTCCTGGCCACCCTCAAGCGCGCCGGCGCCGAGCGGATGGCCGTGTCCCTGGCCCGCCGTCTCGACCCCGCCCGTTTCGAAACCGCCGTCGTTTCGCTCTTCGACGCATTCCCTGGCGGCTTCGAGCCGGAACTTGAATCCGCCGGAATCCCCGTCTGGCATCTCGGCAAACGCCCGGGCCTCGATCTCCGCACCATCCCCCGCCTCCGCCGCGTCTTCAACGATTTCCGCCCCGGCATCATCCATACCCACTCCTACGTCCTCCGCTACACCCTCCCCGCCAGCTTCGGACTGCCCGCGAAGACCATGGTCCACACCGTCCACAATCTCGCGGCAAGAGAGTCCGCTTTCGCCGGCCGGCTCATCCACCGCCTCGCCTTCCGCCGCCGCGTCGCCACCGTCGCCGTGGGAGACGCCGTCGCGCGGTCTTACCGCCAACTCTACGGCGCCGAACCCTCGGCCGTGATCCGCAACGGCATCGACGCTCCGGACCTTCCTCCACCCGCGGACCGCGCACGCTGGCGCGCCACTCACGGCTTCACCGAGAACGGCTTCCTCATCGTCTCCGCCGCCCGCCTCGACCCCCAGAAAAATCCCCTCGGCCTGATCGCCGCCTTCGCCCGCGCTTTCTCCGGCCAACCCCATGCCCACCTTCTACTCGCCGGCGACGGCAGCCTGCGCGACTCCTGCCTCAAACTCGTCCAGGAACTTGGACTCGCCGCCCGCGTCCATCTGCTCGGAACACAGACCGCCATCACGGAATTGCTCGCCGCATCCGACCTCTTCGCCCTGGCGTCGGACTGGGAAGGTACGCCCCTGGCCGTGATCGAGGCGATGGCCGCCGGATTGCCCGTCGTTGCAACCGCCGCCGGCGGCGTGCCCGAACTCGTCGTCGACGGTCTCACCGCCCTGCTGGCGCCCGTCGGCGACATGGACTCTTTCGCAACCCAACTCGCCCGCCTCGGCCGCGACGCCCGGCTTCGGGAAATGATGGGCCAGGCCGGCCGCCTCAGGTCGGCGGAGTTCGGCGTCGACGCCATGGCGGCGGCCTATGCCTCGCTGTTCGAACGGTTGACTCACCCTGAGCGAAAGGCGGACCGCTAATGGGTCCCGTCGTCCTGCTGACCACCAACCTCGCGCGCGGCGGCGCCGAAACGCAGGTCGCACTGCTCGCCCTCGCCTTGCTCGCCCGCGGCTGGACCGTCCATGTCGTCTCCCTGCTCGATCCCTCCGCGTTCCACGACGGACTGGCCCGCCAGGGCGTGCAAGTCCACTCCCTCGGCATGACCCCCGGCATCCCCGGCCCTCGCGGCTTGGCCCGCCTGGCGTCCATCCTGCGCGACGTCCGCCCCGCCGTCCTGCACTGCCATATGTTCCACGCCAACCTTCTTGGACGGCTTGCCCGGCTTCTGTTCCCCATCCCGCGCGTCATCTCCACCCTCCACAGCCTCGCTGAAAGCAGCCGCCGTTCGCCGGACCCGCGCCGCCGCGACCTCCTCTACCGGCTCACTGATCCGCTCGCCGACTCCACCGTCGCCGTCTGTCAGGCCGCCGCCAATCGCCACGCCGCCGCGCTCGCCGTCAACCCCGCCAAACTGCGGGTCATCCCCAACGGCGTCGATACCGCCGCGTTCAAGCCCGATCCCGCCCGCCGCGAAGCCGCCCGCCGCGGCCTGGGCGTGTCGGACGAGTTCGTTTGGTTGGCCGCCGGCCGCCTGATGTGGAAGAAGGATTACCCCGCCATGATCCGCGCCGCCGCTCTCCGCCCAGGCCGCAGGCTGTGGATTGCCGGAACCGGACCGCAGGAAGCCGAACTCCGCGCGCTTGCCTCGGAACTCCGCGCGGATGTCTGCTTCCTTGGACTCCGCGCCGGCCTGCCCGATCTGATGAACGCCGCCGACGCCCTCGTCCTCTCTTCCACCGTCGAGGGCCTGCCCATGGTCCTGCTCGAAGCCGCCGCCAGCGGACTGCCCTGCGTTTCGACCTCCGCAGGCGGCGCCGGCGAGGTGATCGCCGACACTCAGACCGGCTTCCTGTCTCCCTGCGGCGACCCCGACTCGCTCGCCGCCTCCATGGCCCGCATGGAGGCCCTCACCTCCGGCGAACGGCTCGCCATGGGCCGCGCGGCCCGCGCCCTCGCCCTGGAACGCTTCGACATCGGCGCCGTCACATCTCAGTGGGAGAAACTCTATCTCGAGCCCTGACATGGACGTCACCAACCGCTTCGTGCTCGACTTCGCGACGCGTTACGCCGCCTCCCGCCCCGGCGCGCGCATCCTCGACTTCGGCTGCGGCGCCGGCCGCCTCGTCCAGGCCGGCCTCGATGCGGGCCTCGACATCTCCGGCGCCGACGTCTTCTATGCCGGCTCCAACGCCCGGGCCGAAGCCTCCGCCTCCGGACTGCTCGGCGCATCTGTCCACGAGATCCAGGACGGCCGCCTGCCCTTCGCCGACGGCGCGTTCGACCTGATCGTCAACAATCAGGTCATGGAACACGTCCAGGATCTCGACGCCGTACTCGCTGAAATCCACCGCGTACTCAAGCCCGGCGGCACAGTGCTCAGCCTGTTCCCCTCGAAGGACGTCTTTCGCGAAGGCCACATCGGCATCCCCTTTTCCCATTGGTTGCCCCGCGGCTCGCGCTTCCGCCTGCTTTACACCTGGGCTCTCCGAGGCCTCGGTCTCGGCACCTGGAAAGACCAGGCCCCCACCTGCCGCCAGTGGGCTGTCGACAAACTCGCCTGGATCGACGCCCACACCCGCTACCGCTCCCGCCGCGCCATCATCGCCGCCTACCAGCGCCTCTTCACCATCGAGTTCATCGAGAGCGACTACATCCGCTACCGCCTGCTCGGCCGTCCCGGCCGCCGCGCCCTCGCCCGCCTTGCCTCCGTGCCCTGGGCCGCGCCTCTCGCCCGCGCCGTCTTCAGGAAACTGGCCTTTCTCGTTATCCTCTCGCGCAAGGCGGCCGCATGAGGATCGTCTACCTCATCACGCGCGCCGATGCCGTCGGCGGAGCCACCATCCATGTCCGCGACCTCGCCCGCGAGATGATCCTTCGCGGCCACCAGGTCATGGTCCTGGTCGGTGGCACGGGACCCGTCACCGGCCAACTCTCGGCGGCGGATGTGCCCTTTCAGAGCCTCCGCTGGCTCCGCCGCCAGCCCAATCCGCTTCTTGACCTCCTGGCCCTCGCCGAACTCATCCGCGCCCTCCGCCGTCTCAAGCCCGACCTCGTCTCCACTCACACCGCCAAAGCCGGCGCCCTTGGCCGGCTCGCCTGCCGTCTGCTCGGCATCCCCGCTCTCTACACGCCCCACGGATGGCCTGCCGGAGACCGCATGCCCCCTCCCGCCCGCGCCGTCTTCGGCTTTTTCGAACGCCTGATGGCCCGCTGGTCGGCGGCAATCATCTGCGTCTGCGAATACGAAAAGCAACTGGCCCTGCGAATACGGATCGCGGATGCCGGGAAACTGCTGGTCGTCCACAATGGCGTCCACGATGTCGACGAAAACCTCCGCGCCACTCCGGACATCGCCCCGGTTCGCATCTGTTCCGTCGCCCGCTTCGATCCGCCCAAGGACCACCGCACCCTTCTCGAAGCCCTCGCCCTGCTCCAAGATTCGGCCTGGGCGCTCGACCTCGCCGGCGACGGTCCCGGCCTGCCCGGCGCCCGGCGCCTGGCTCAAGACCTGGGCGTCGACTCCCGCATCACCTTCCATGCCTACCTGCCCGACCCTTCCGCCCTGCTCGCCCAGGTCCAGGTCTTTGTCCTCTCATCCCGCTCCGAAGCATTCCCCCGCAGCATCCTCGAGGCCATGCGCGCCGGTCTTCCCGTCGTCGCTTCCGATGTCGGCGGCGTCGGCGAGTCGGTCACTGACGGCGTCACCGGACTGCTCACCGAGGCAGGCAATCCACGGGCGCTGGCCGCCGCCTTGACCCGTCTTCTCGATTCCCCGCAACTCCGTCAATCCATGGGACTTGCGGCACACGCGGCGTTTGAGGCCAACTTCCGATTCCTGACGCTCGCCGGTCGCATGGAGGCCGTCTATGCTACGGTACAAAGCAGGGCCGCTTTGTTGCGGTGACCGGCGAAGAATGAACCCCCACGCGGCCGAGTCCGGATCGAGTTTTGGCAATACGCCGGCCGCCCTCAGCCTAGGTCCAGGACTCAGCCATCCTGGGGCGCTGCTGGTGAAGCGCATACTGGACCTCGCCGTCGCCGCGCTGCTGTCGATCCTCGCTCTCCCTTTCGCCGCCGTCATCGCACTGCTCATCGTTCTCGACAGCCCCGGCCCTGTCTTTTTCTCCCACAACCGCATCGGCAAGGGCAACCGCACCTTCCGCCTCTGGAAGTTCCGCACCATGAAGAGCGACGCCGATACCGTTCTCGAACAGTACCTCGACGCCCACCCCGGCCTGCGCGCCGAATGGGAACAGACCCACAAACTAAAAAACGACCCCCGCGTCACCCGCACGGGCCGCCTCCTCCGCCGCTCCAGCCTCGACGAACTCCCGCAACTGCTCAGCGTCCTGCGCGGCGACATGAGCATGGTCGGCCCACGCCCCATCGTCGCCGAGGAAGCCCCCAAGTACGGCCCCGTCTTCAACCTTTATCTACAGGTAAGACCAGGTCTCACCGGCCTCTGGCAGGCATCCGGCCGTACCGACACCAGCTACCGCAAACGCCTCGCCCTCGACCTCCGCTACCTCACCACCCGCACCCTCTGGATGGACCTTTGGCTTCTTGCCAAAACCGTCAAAGTCGTCCTGTTCGGCCACGGCGCCTATTGACCCCCCTCTTGCGGCGAAACTCCGCAAGCCGGAGGCCAACTCCCGCCAGCCCCCGCCCTCCCCCAAATTCCCCGCCCCCGCCATCGCCGATTTTCAAGAATCCCAGCCGGGGCGGATCAGCCCGTCCCGCCGCGCCCGGACGAGCGCCAGCGCCTCGACCTCTGATACGCACCCCGCTCAGTGCGCCGCGTAAACCCGCCGCCCTGACGCGTTCGAAGCGGTGGAGTTTTGCCCTGTCCCTGACGCTTGCGCACCCCTTCTTCCTGCAACTTCTTGGCCCTGGCCGCGCTGGCTGAGACCCGGCGCCGACAAGCCGCCAACCCCATCGAGATCATCCAATCGTGGAACTTACGGGGTCATCTGGCGCGCCTGAGCCGGCTTTCCGGGCTACCCCATCCATACAAACAAAACCGTAAGGATTGCGGGGGAAGTCAGATGTCCTCGGGTCGCAACCCGGTCTGTTTGCCGATACGGGCGAGCGCCGCCGGACCGGTCTCCCCGTTATCGTGGAAGCAGAAAGTGAAGCCGGGCCATCCGGGCCGCTGCAGCCTGCGATGCGACCCGACCTGCCGCACGAAGCTCCACCCGATCCGCGGCGGAGCGGCATAGCCACGCCGGGCCTTGGCGGCTCTCCAGGTGCTCACGCGGCGAACAACACGCGCAGCGGTGCAGGCACTTCCTCGCCGCTTGCGATCATGTCGGCCTGCACGATCAGGGCGATCGCCTTCACCTTGCGTACGGCCTCTTCCTCGGTTTCGCCGCAGGCCATCACGCCGGGCAGGTCGGGAACCGAGGCGAGGCGCCGCCCGTCGTTTTCCATCTCCGCTTCCACGCGGATTGGCTCAATGGTCACCATGGCAATTCCAGTCTAACGGGAAATCGCGCAATCTCCAGCCCGGACATGCGCCGTTGCTACTTCGATCCCCTGGCCGCGACGGCCCTGGCCGGGTCCGGCGGCGAAACTGGAGCGGCCACAACCTGCGGCGCCATGCCGAGCGTCTGGCGGACCTGGGCATCGAGCTTGGTCAGCGTCTCCGGATGGTCGCGCAGGAACGTCTTGGCGTTCTCGCGCCCCTGGCCGATCCGCTCGCCCGAGTAGCTGTACCACGACCCGCTCTTCTCGACGATGTTGCGCTCCACGCCGACGTCGATCAGGTCGCCAACCAGCGAGATCCCCTCGCCATACATGATGTCGAATTCGGCTTCGCGGAACGGCGGCGCCAGCTTGTTCTTCACCACCTTCACCTTCGTCCGGTTGCCCACCACCACGTCGCCGTCCTTGATGGCCGCGATGCGCCGGATATCGACTCTCACCGACGAGTAGAACTTCAGCGCGCGGCCGCCGCTGGTGGTTTCCGGGTTGCCAAACATGACGCCGATCTTTTCGCGGATCTGATTGATGAAGATCAGGCAGGTGTTCGATTTCGACACCACGCCGGTCAGCTTCCTCATCGCCTGCGACATCAGCCGCGCATGGACGCCCACGAAACTGTCGCCCATCTCGCCTTCGAGTTCAGCCTTCGGCACCAGGGCCGCCACCGAATCCAGCACCAGCACGTCAATCGCATTCGAGGCGATCAGCGCGGCCGTAATCTCCAGCGCCTGCTCGGCATAGTCGGGCTGCGAGACCAGCAGGTTGTCCACATCCACGCCCAGTTTGCGGGCATAGGTGGGGTCCAGGGCATGCTCCACGTCCACGAACGCCGCCATGCCGCCCGACTTCTGTGCGCTGGCGACCACCTGGAGGGCGATGGTCGTCTTGCCGGACGATTCCGGTCCAAATACTTCCACCACGCGTCCGCGCGGAAATCCGCCGCAGCCCAAAGCATGGTCGAGCGAGACCGAGCCGGTGGAGATCGCGTTCACCGCGATCACCTCCTGGGTCCCCAGGCGCATGATGGAGCCCTTGCCGTATGCCTTCTCAAGCTGGCCCAGCGCGGCTGCCAGCGACCGTTGTTTTTCCTTATCGTCCATGGATGGCTCCTCTTTAAGGCACGTGAAAGAATTTATACTAGCACAGGCGAAGCCGCAGGGCTAGTGCCTTCATCGACATAGTAGCGCCTGCACGCTCAGATTCTCATTATTATGGACGTCAAACCTCCACCGCGCACGGCTTGAGACAATCTAAAGAAGCGATGCATCAACACACAGTCGTGGTTGTGGGAGCCGGGTTTGCCGGCATGGCCGTCGCCAAGCGGTTGGGCGGCGCGCCCTGCCGGGTGGTGGTGATCGACCGCCAGAACCACCACACCTTCCAGCCGTTGCTCTATCAGGTTGCCACGGGAGGCCTTTCCGCGGCCGATATCTGCGCACCCATCCGCTCGGTCTTGGCGCCGTATCCGAACGTCGAAGTCAGACTGGGCGAGGTGACGTCGATCGACGTGGCCGGCCGGACCCTCCATTGCGGGGATGTTGCCATCGCCTACGACACGCTCGTCCTGGCCGCCGGGATGAAGACGCAGTACTTCGGCAACGACTCCTGGGAAGCCTCCGCGCCAGGGCTGAAGACGATTTCCGACGCCACCGAAATGCGCCGCCGGCTTCTGCTCGCCTTTGAGCGGGCCGAGGTGGAAGAAGACGAGGAGGCCCGCCGGAGCTGGCTGACGTTCGTCATTGTGGGCGGCGGACCGACGGGGGTGGAACTTGCCGGGGCGCTGGCCGAGATCACCCGCGACACGCTGAAGCGTGACTTCCGCCGGATCCGGCCGGCTGAGTCGCAGATCCTGCTGCTGGATGCCGCGCCGCGGTTGCTGACCAGCTTCGACGCCCCGCTGTCGGATTACGCCCTTCGCCGCCTGATCCGGATGGGCGTCCGGTCGCTGGTGAACCACCGCGTCTTGACTATTGATGCCGCCGGCGTGACGGCGGAGTCCGAGGGCGTGGAACGCCGGATCCCTTCAAAGACGGTGCTGTGGGCCGCCGGGGTGAAGGGATCGCCGTTGGCCGGACATCTCGGCGTGGAACTCGACCGGATGGGGAGGGCGCCTGTGGCTCCGGATCTGAGCGTTCCTGGACGGCCGGAGATTTTCGTCCTCGGCGACCTGGCGCGGGTGGAACTCGACGGCATGCCGTTACCCGGCGTCGCCCAGCCGGCGCTTCAGGCCGGCCGATACGCCGCAAAGGTGATTCGCGCCCGTCTGGAGGGCAAGGTCGCGCCGCCGCCGTTCCGTTATCTGGATCTTGGCAGCCTGGCCACGATCGGCCGTCACGCCGCCGTGGCCGACCTTTTCGGCGTCCAGTTAAAAGGCTATCTGGCCTGGCTGGTCTGGCTCTTCGTCCACCTGATGCACCTGGTGGATTTCCAGAACCGGGTTGTCGTCCTGATCCGTTGGGCCGTCAGCTATCTGACCTTCCACCGCGGGGCGCGCCTGATCGGGTAAACGCAACCGCCCATCAATGGAAAAAGACCCGCCCAGCCGGGTGTGGCTGAGGCGGGCCTTATCGCTCCTCTCCCGTTGAGAGAGACCGTAAAAGCTTACTTCTGGTAGTAGTCCGCGTTCTTCTGGGCGTATTCGGACCACTTCTCCGGCAGATCGTCAAGCGCGAAGATCGCCGACACCGGACAGACCGGCACGCATGCTCCGCAGTCGATACACTCCACCGGGTCAATATAGAGCAGTTCCACCGATTCGAATGCCGTCTCGTCCTTTCGCGGGTGGATACAATCCACCGGACAGGCGTCCACACAAGCGGTGTCCTTGGTCCCAATGCAAGGTTCGGCAATGATGTAAGCCATCTCTTCTCCCCTCTCTCAATCCTCCCGTTCGCAGCCGCAACGGGTCCCAGTTATGTCTTTGAGCGACTATAGCATAGCCCGGAAAGCCGGCAAAGCGTCTCGCGCCCGAGCGGTCGATTGGCCGCGCCGAACGGCGATTCTGCGCTGCTGAACGACCAGGCTGACCGTTGCCGGCCGGTGGCGGACTTGCCGGGCTTGCTTCAACCCATTGGCCTACAATGGGGTTGTGATGATCCAAAAGGTCCGCAAAGCCGTCTTTCCCGCCGCCGGGCTGGGCACCCGGTTCCTGCCAGCCACCAAGGCGATGCCCAAGGAGATGTTGCCGCTGGTGGACAAGCCGCTGATCCAGTACGGCGTGGAAGAGGCGCTGCACTCCGGCATGCCGAACATCATTATCGTCACCGGGCGCGGCAAGTCGGCGATCGAAGACCATTTCGACGTTTCGTTTGAACTCGAACGTCTGCTCGAAAGCCACAATAAGAAGGATCTGCTGAACACCGTCCGTGCCGTCTCGGACATGATCGACGTGTCGTACATCCGCCAGAAGGAGGCGCTCGGACTCGGCCATGCCGTGCTGCGCGCCAAGGATCTGGTTGCCAACGAGCCGTTTGCGGTGGTTCTTTCCGACGACGTGATCGACGCCGAGATCCCCTGCCTGCGGCAGTTGCTGGACATCTATGAGTTCTACGGCTCATCGGTTCTTGCGCTGATGGAGGTCCCCAAGGACTCGATCTCGGCCTATGGCGTTGTGGACGCTGAACCTGTGACGCATCAGGGCAGCACGGGCAAGCTGTTCCGGATACGCAACATGGTGGAGAAGCCGAAGCCCGAGGATGCGCCGTCGAACCTGGCCATCATCGGCCGATACATCCTGACGCCGGAGATTTTCAAGTCGATCGAATCGATTGAACCTGGCCGGGGCGGCGAGATCCAGTTGACCGACGCATTGAAGCACCTGCTCCGGTCGCGGCCAGTCTACGGATACAAGTTCGAGGGCAACCGTTACGACGCCGGCGACAAGTTGGGGTTCCTCACGGCGACGGTCGAGTTCGCGCTGCAGCGGCACGATCTGGGCGGGCCGTTCCGCCAGTATCTGAAGTCGCTGAAGCTATAAGGGCCGGACCCGCCAGTGGCGAATCCGGCCCCGTCAAAGTTCGCTCCGGGGGCTTACATATCGGCGTAGGGCATGGGCGGGACCTTGCCGCGCAGGCGGGCGTAGACCGTCAACGCGCCGCGGTGATGCGCCGTGTGGTCCACCAGCGACCCGATGATGACGAAACGCGGGGTTTCGCCCATGATCGGATTCGGCGGCAGGCACGCGCCCCACTCCTCGGCCGGCTTGGCCCGCGACGTCTCTATCGCCTTGGAGAACGATTTGTCCAGCATCTCGCGGGCGGCGGCGAGAGACGTCACCTTCATCATCTCCTTCATGCCTGATTCGAAGTCCATGTCGAAGCACTCGGGGCGGAATGCGCCTTCGAAGAACCAGTCAATGGTCTGGGCGACGTGGGCCACCTGCTGTGCGGTGGTGAAGGCGCCTTCATAGGGTTGGAAGTTCGAGTCCTCTTCGGCCAGCGCGCGGGTGGACCGGTCAAAGAACTCCTTGGTCATCTCAAGCTCCTTGGCAATCGCCATCGGGTGCATATGGTTGTCCTCCAAGAGATCTAAACGGCGGCGAGGCAGCACCGGCGTTTCCTTTCCTAATGGTAGGCCAAAGCAGAAGCAGGCTGATGTAACAGCTTGCACTAACGGGAGCCGGGCCGATTGCAGCTTGACAGGCGGGGGGACTCCCTACCGTTTGTCAACGCGGGAGTTGAGCCGTTCTCAACCGGGGGCATTGCCCCTACGACCCCAGGACTTGTCGCATTGAGGCGGACTGGGCGGGGCTGTTTGGCGGCGGGGCGGCTGGAACCGCCCCGTCAGTCCGCATTCGACACGGCGCTCGGGTCGCATCCCTGCGGCGCCCTATCCTATGATCGAGCGAGTTGATTGTAACGAACGATCACGCCGCAGTCGCGGAGGTAGCGGAGAAGTGCGGATCGTGGAGTATGTTTTTCGCGGCGTCGCGATTGACACAGGCGCTGATCAGGCGAGCCCTACTGGCCGTGAAGCGTTAAATCTCATGGGCTTGGGGACAGAGTCCCAGGCGCGGAGTAACCAATTCCAGTGTTCTTGACGTGCAGCCTTGAACGACGCCGCGGACGACCGAACTCGTTGGCCGGATACAGGCGTCCCCCGAGGCGGAAGCGGGGAACGCACGGTGAAGTGAGCAACGCACCCTCGCGGGCCGCCGCTTCCTCCGCCGGGGGAAGACGGCGCACACTGATGCGTCCGCGTGTACGTTCCGGGTCAAACTCAGTACGGCTTCAACGGATACAGAACGGGTCCGGCCTCGACGGTCCGCGCTGACGCTGAGCATAGCCCGGCACGCTGAGATTTTCATTCATTTTGCGGGGCGGCGGCCCATGGGCACTCAGTCGAGCAGACCGGCTTCTTTTGAGCCAGTCCAACTTCACCTTCAGGACCGGCGCCCGGCATTGGGACGCAGTTGGACGGCAACTCGCCCGTCTGAACGAGTTTCAACTGATACCCGGCCCCAGCCCGGACTCGCGCCGGAGCATCCCGGAGCCGCTCCAGGCTGTCACCCACCCAGGCGATTGGCTTCAATTGCACCGTTTTGATTCAACGCGAACATATATAGAGGTCGAGCCAGGTGGTCCACCCAGCAAGGACTGTGTCCGCCGGAATCCTGCTTCCGGCCCGGCTGGAAAGTCCATGGCGGAGACGAGTCACAATAGAGAACGAGAGGTCAAATGAAAGAGTCGATTCGTGTCGCGGCGATCAATGTCGAGAGCAAACCGGGCGAGACCTGGAGCAATTTGGAACTGATCGCGGAGTGGGCGGGCAATGCCGCGTCGGAAGGCGTCGAACTGGCCCTGTTCCCGGAATTGTCGATCACCGGGTTCATCCCCAACCACCCCACAGGCGATCACGAGGCCTGGTTGCGCGAAGCCCTCACCGAGGTGCGCATGATGGCCGAACCCGTCGAAGGCGGAGAGGCCGTGCGCACGCTGACTGCGATTGCTGTGCAGTCGAAGGTCTGGATCGCGGCAGGCATGATTGAGGACGCAGGCAACCTGCTGCACAACACGCAGGTGCTGGCCGGGCCGGACGGCAGCATCGCCTGGTGGCGAAAACTGCACATTCCGATGTTCGAAACACCGTTCTACAACGGCGGCCACGGCCTGGAGGCGACTGAGACGGTTCTGGGCCGGATCGGGTCGAACATCTGTTTCGACGCGCTGATTCCGGAATCGACGCGGCTGCTGGCGGTGGAGAACGTCGAGGTGGTGCTGTTCCCCTTTGCCGCCGACCCCGCGCCCGGCACGGCGTGGGCGTGGGCGGAGTGGGCGGGCACGGCGCTGCGGGCGCGCTGCATGGAGAACGGCGTCTTTGGCGTGGCCTGCAACTACGCGGGCGAGGTGGAGTTCTGCGGCGTGCGGCAGGCGTTTCCGGGCGGGTCGATGATCCTTGCGCCCAACGGCGAAGTGCTGGCTGAGCGTCGCCCGGAGACGGTAGACGCAGGGATGCTGATCGCTGATCTGAGCAGCGAAGTGCTGTTGAACGCGCGGGCGGCGCCGGAGTATCTGTACCGGTTCCGCCGGCCGGAGTTGTACGGTCCGCTGGCGATGTGAACGGATTTTACATCTGAAAGCGGGGCCGGCCGTTGTATCCTGAATCTCACTATGCAGAGCAAGGCTACGACGGTTGACGAATATCTGGGAGAACTTCCGGAGGACAGGCGGGCGGCGATCAAGAAGGTGAGGCAGGTGATCAAAAAGAACCTACCCAAGGGGATGGCCGAAGGGATGCAGTACGGCATGATCGGCTATTTCATCCCGCACAAGATCTACCCGGCCGGGTATCACTGCGATCCCAAACAGCCGTTGCCGTTTGCCGGGCTGGCGTCGCAGAAGGGCCACATGTCGTTCTACCTGTGCACGCTGTATCAAGACGCCGTGCTGGAGGGGTGGTTCAGGGAGCGGACCTCGGAGGCGGGCAAGAAGCTGGACATGGGCAAGGGCTGCATCCGGTTCAAGAAACTGGAGGACCTGCCGCTGGATGTGGTGGGCGAGGCGGTAGGGCGGATGACGGTGGCGGAAGTGGTGGCGAACTACGAGCAGCAGCGCGAAAAGGCGCGGAAGGCGAAGAAGAAAAAGTAAGCGCGCGCCCGGCTATGCGCCGGGCTTGACGACGCTGGGCGGACCCGCGAGGTCGAGTTCGATGACGGTGGCGACGGGGTCGGGCGCGGCGTCTGGGACCTGGATGGTGAGCGAGGTTGAAGCCGCGCTGACCTTCAGCGGCTTGCCGCCGGCGAGCAGGCGGGCCTTGGCGCGGGCGGCATTTGCGAGCGGCACGGCGAGTTTGCCGTCCTTGGGCCAATCGAAGACATGGAGGTAGAGGCGGGACTTGCCGCCGGGCAACTGCTTGAGGGTGGCGCGGCCCCAGTCGAGTTTCTCGAAGGGCGAGGCGGCGGTGGAGCAGATGGACGCGCCGTTGACCTTCATCCAGGCGCCCATGGCCTCCAGGGCGCGGACGCTTTCCACCGGCACGCTGCCGTCGGCCTTGGGGCCGATGTTGAGCAGGTAATTGCCGCCTTTGCTGGCGATGTCGATGAGGTTGCGGATCAGGGTTTCGTTGGATTTCCAGGCGTGGTCGTGGCCGCTGTAGCCCCAGGTGGTGTTCATGGTCATGCAGGTTTCCCAATCGACGCCAGGCATGCCGGTGGCCGGGATGTGCTGCTCGGGGGTGATGAAGTCGCCGTACTGGGGGTCCATGCGGGCGGAGATCGCCGAGGTGCCCATGCCGCTGAAGCCAGCTTCGGGGATGCGGAAGAGGCGGTTGTTCATGATGACGGCGGGCTGTTTGGCGCGGACTTTGGCGAGAAGGTCGAAGGCGCGCCAGGCCTGTTCGCCCTGAAAGTCCTGGGCGCTGTAGTCCCACCAGAGGATGTCGACGTTGCCGTAGTTCGAGGTCAGTTCGTCGACCTGTGAATGCAGGTAGGCGACATACTTGGCGTGGTCGCGGCCGCCGGCGGGGTAGGGCTGGTCGCGCAAGGGGTGAGGCAGTTGCTTCGACTGGGCGTAGCCATATTGATCGTGATGCCAGTCGATGACGGAGTGGTAGAAGCCGACACGCAGGCCTTCGGCGCGGATGGCATCGACGATCTCCTTCGTGAGATCGCGGTTGAGGACGGAACCGGCGTCGTAGTCGCTCACCTTTGAGTTGTGCAGGGCAAAGCCGTCGTGGTGTTTGGTGGTGAACACGACATAGCGGCAGCCGGCGAGTTTGGCAAGGCGCGCCCATTGGCGGGCGAAATCGGGCGTGGGCTTGAAGATCGGGATGGCGCGTTCGGCGTAGGTCTTGGTATCGGCCTTGACGCGGTTCTGTATCCACTCCATGCCGCCGCGGGTGGCGACGGGCTTGCCTTCCCATGTGCCGGCGAGGCCGGAGTAGAGGCCCCAGTGGACGAACATGCCGAAGCGGGCTTCGCGCCACCACTTCATGCGGGCTTCGCGCCGGGCGGGCGTTTCGGGCGCGGCGGCCGTTTGGGCGGCGGCGAAGGAGGCGAGCAGCAGGAAGGCGGAAAGGAGTCTTGTGGTCATGTTGGTTACAGCCTCACCATCTGATGTTTGGCGACCCAGCCGGGGTCGAAGTCGACGCCGAAGCCGGGTCCGGTGGGTACTTTGATTTTGCCATTCACCACCTTGAGCGGCGAGGTCTTGCATTCGAAGCGGACATGGGTGTTGAGGCCCTTGAACTCATGGTGTTCGCCGGCGTTGGGGACGCATGAGACGAAGTGGATGTTGTAGATGTAGCCGAGGCCGCCGCCGGACATGTGCGGGATGATCTGGCGGCCGCAGGCGTGGGCCATGCGGGCGACCTGCATGGAGCGGATGAGGCCGCCGAAGTAATAGTTGTCGGGCTGGACGATGTCGAGGCCGTCGTTGGCGAGCAGCCAGCGGAAGCCGTAGAAGCTGTAATCCTGTTCGCCGTTGGCGATGGGGATGGTGAGCGCGCCGGCGACCTGTTTGATGTCTTCGAGGTGGTCGAACATGACTGGCTCCTCGAAGTAGCGGTACTTGTACTTTTCGAGCAGGCGGCCGACGCGGATGGCTTCGGGGACGGTGTAGAAGCTGTTGGAGTCGGCGTAGAGGGCGAAGCCGTCGCCGAAGGTCTCGCGTACCAGCGGGATCATCTTCTCGGTGCGGCCGGGCGGGCCCTGGGCGTACATGTCGGTGGTCATGAACATGAGTCCGCCGACCTTGATCTTGAGGGCGCGGGCGTCGTAAGCGGCGACGGCGTCCTTGATGAGGCGGATGGATTCGTCGACGGGCTTTTCGCGCCATTCGGTGGCGATGTAGACGGCGACCTCGGGGTTGTGGATATCGCCGATCAACTGGCCGACGGGCTTGGAGGCGATGCGGCCGAGCATGTCGAGGATGGCGAATTCGATGGTGGCGAGCGGCAGGCCGAGGGCGATGCCGTTCAACCGGAAGTTGAAGCCGAAGATGTAGACCTTTTCGAGGATGAGGTCGAGTTCGCGGGCGTCCTTGCCGATGAAGAAGGGCTGGAGGTTGCGCAGGAAGATGGGGAAAAAGGTGCTCATGCTGGAGTGGGCGACAGAGATGCCTTCGGCGCCGTCGCGGGAGCGGACGCGGCAGATGAAGTTGTTGCCGAGACGGAGGAGTTCGAGCGAGTCGATGACGACAGGGGATTTGAACAGCGCCTTTTTGAGGACAGGCTGGCGCAGGGCGCCGTCGAGTTTGCGGTAGCGCTCGGCGGCGGCCAGGGCGTGGGCGGGGGCGGCGCCGGCGCGCGGGGCGGTGGCGGCGATGGCCGCGGCGGAGGAGGCGATGAAGTTGCGGCGGTTGGATTTCACGGGTCGGACTCCTGATTGAGGCTGCGCCGTTCGGCGGGGCCGGCACGACGGCTCGAATGCGAATTGAGGCTATCACGAATCGGCCGCCGAAGATGGGGTAGGGTAGCGGCGGGCCGCCCACTTTGCTTCCTGCGTGGTGGCGGTGGATTTCGCGTCAAACCGGTGTTCACGGAAAGCGGGGAGCCGCCGCCGCCCCATCTATCCGCCTGCTAGCCCTTCCTCGGAAACAGCCGCGCCGTATTGCCGGCCAGCAGCGCCTGGGCGATCTCCAACGCATCCGCCTCCGTGCACCACCCCTCGGCCACCTTCTCCGCCAGCACTCGCGCAATGTTCTCCCGCGCCATCACCGCATGAGCATACGTCAGTTCCACATACCTGTAGTCGCCCCCAAACCCAAGGATTTTGGTATACGGCATCGCGTCCAGCATCTCCGAGAGCGCCCGCCGCGCCGTTGCCGGCGACAGCACATGCGCCCAGCAGAAGTCCACATGCACGTTCGGGAAGATCTTGCCCAGCACCGTCACTTCGTGAATATACGGGTACCCGATATGGAACAAATCGAACGTCACGTTCGGATACAGATTGAACAGGTTCTGCATGTGCATCGGCCGCGTGTTCTCCACCCATCCCGAGTTGCCCGCCAGCGTCCCGGTATGGATCTGCACCGGCAGCCGATGCGCCTCGGCCAGCCGCATGGCGTGGTGGAACATGTGGTCCTCCAGGTTGCGGTACGGCCTTTCCGTGAACCTCGCGGCGCCGGCAGGCGCCCGCCGGGCATCCCTGGCCAGGGCCTCGAAGTCGCGCCCGGCGTCGGCTTCCGATACCTCGTTGAACCGGATTTCGCGCGAGTACGCCAGCGTCGACTTCAATGCGATCATCCCCTGTGCGATGCTCTGCTCCAGCCGCTTCTCCATCGCCGACTTCAGCCCGGCAAGCGACGTCACCGCCACGCCGGTCACCCTCTCCATGCTCTTGAGCGCGGCGGCGTTGCCGGGCGTGATGAACCAGTCCAGCTTTCGCGCCAGCACGAAGAACCGCGCATCGGGCCGCATCGGATCGCCATGCCAGTAGTCGTCCAGCACGCCATACAGGATCCTCGCCCGCCGGTGCAGCACCTCTTCGTATAGTCCCGGCTTGTTCTTCGCGCGAATCGCGGCTTCGGCCTTTTCGACGGTCGAGACGTTCACCTCGGCGATGCCGTAGATGTCCTTCATCGCGATCCGGAACGCCTGCCCGTAGCCAGTGAACCGCGCCGCCCGGTAGTAGGGCGCGAACATCGTCCAGCGCTCGCGCAACGGGATATTGGGATCCTCCAGCGTCTTGGCCATGGCCGGCGGCAACCCCGCGCTGACGGCATCATTAAGAAGGTAGTGGCTGGCCAGCGTGAACAGCCCGGCCTGGGCAGCGATGCGTTCGTCCTCCCACAACAGGTGCTCGTGGGAACTGACGATATCAAGCTTGCCGATCTCGTCGCGGAGGCTGGAAAGCAAGGCAGCCGAAGCCGGGGCCGCGATGGTGGAGGAAAGGAAGTTGCGCCGTCTCATGACGGGCTTGATTCTATCGCGTCCGGGGTGCGTTGGCGGTGCGGGGAGTGACGACGTGGTGAAGGACGTATTCGGTCTGGATCGGGACCTGCTCCCTGAAGCGGCTGCGCAGCAGCACCTGGTAGCAGTCGGGCACGCGACCGGTATCCAGGCTCAGCCGCCGCGTGAGTTCGCGAAGGTGCGCCGGGTCGCTGACGTAGTCGGCCGCGGCCCAAGTTCCTTCGGTCGACGACGACGCGAGCACCAGAACCTCGCCCCACCCCTCGATGCCGCGCATCCTCGTGATGACCGAGTAATCCTCGGGAATGTCCTCTGTGTCGGCCGGCGTCGGCTTGCTGTAGGCGGCCTTCTCGCCGGGGCGGATGCGCAGGTTGTGCACCGCGCCGCGGTCGATGATGAAGTCCTGATTGATCGGCAGGTCCTGAATCTGAGGGTTGAACTTTCGCGGCCCAAGGAAGACGAGATTCGAGGCCCGCATGTCCTCCCAGGAGAGCACCGAGCTGCGCTTGATGATCATGTCCTGTTTCCTCTGCGCGAGGACCGATGCCAGCCGGAAGGCGGCCACGGCCTCGCCGAAAGGCGCCCATCGGTGGGTCTCCGACGCCGGCGTCGGGTTCTTCAGCAGCCGGCGCATCTCTTCCAGCGGCAGGTCGCGCTCGGCGCTCGCCCAGTCGTTGACCAGGGGGTGACGGAAATAGGAGTCGTGGAAGCGGACGAACAGCGGGCTGCCGAGTACGAAAGTCAGTGGCTTGCTGGCTTGAACGAATGGCCCCCAGAACTGATTCATCTCCTCCGTCCACTCGTGACGAGCCAGTCCGGGCGGCGTCTGCGTCTTCAGGGTGACGATCCACAACGAGAGGCCGAGGCAGGCAACCGTCAGGATGGCGGCGGCCGATTGCCACAAAACCGGACGCGCCGGGGGCGGCGGGGCAACCGGCTCGATCTGAGCCTGCTGCTTGAACTCGATCTCGAAATGGCCCTTGGGAACCCGGATCTGCCAGGCGGACAGAGGGGCCTCCGAGGTGTAATACTGCTCTAGCCGCTGGCGGAGTTTCCCGGCCTGGACCCGCACCGAGGCGTCCACCCGCGGATCGTAGTCCTCGGGCTTGCCCATCACGTCCCGGCCTATGGTGTATTCCTTCACCTCGCGCGATTTGCCCGCCAGATACGCCTCGGCGACATAGGAAAGCAGCCTGCGCAGGGAGTCCGCATTGCGAAGCGCGGCGCTCGAAAGGACTCTTTCGAGTTCCTCCCGGAAGGCCTGGGCGTCTGGCGGAACCTCTTGCACATCAATAGACTACATGAATTCCAATCCGATTGCTAACAGGTAACTTACCGGTTAGCTGCTGTAGGAAACTTCCCGAACCGGCTCTTTAGGTCTGTAATAACACGCGGGGGTCCACTTCGCCCAGCCGGCGAAGGAGGTGTGGCCTACCCATGAAGGAGTCGCGCATGCTGTCACGTTTGCTTGCAGTCCTTACATTAGCCGCCCTGATGGCGGCGCCCGGCGCTTGGGCGCAGGAAGTCCGCGGAACCATCCTTGGAAGAGTCACCGACGGTACCGGGGCAGTCGTGCCCGGAGCCGCTGTCAAAGTCACCAACGCCAACACGTCCGTGGCCGTGACCGTTGTTTCCAACGACCAGGGCAACTACCAGGTTCCTTACCTGCTGGTTGGACAATATAGGGTGGACGTCGAGGCCAAGGGCTTCAAGAAGTACAGCCACCCCGGCGTCACGGTCCAGACGGCGGACCGCATCGAACTCGACGTCGCGCTGCAGGTCGGCGATGTGACCGAAACAGTCACCGTGACGGCTGAGACTCCGGCGCTCGAAACCGCCTCAGCGTCAATGGCGTCGACCATCGACTCACGCCGAGTTGCCGAGTTGCCCATCGCCCACGGCAACCCGTACCACCTGATGCAGCTTTCAATGGGCGTCGCGTTTACGGGTTCGCCCACGCTCGACCGGCCTTTCGAGCCGTCGCATATCGCCAACTACTCAATGGACGGCGGCCGCGGCCTGCGCAACGAACTGTCGATCGACGGCGTGCCGAACACTTCCTCCACCGCCGGCCGCAACGAGATCGCCGCGGCGTTTGTGCCTCCGGCCGACATTGTGGCCGAGGTCAAGGTGGCGACTGCGAGCTTTGACGCGACGATCGGGCAGACCGAAGGCGGCGCAGTTTCCATGTCGCTGAAGTCGGGCTCCAACAAGTTCACCGGCACCGCTTACCTGTTCCGCATGTCTCCAGGCTGGAACGCCAACGACTTCTTCGCCAACCGCAACCGCCAGCCTCGCGGCGCGTTCGACTATAACCGCTGGGGCGGTTCCGCCGGCGGTCCCATCATGCTGCCGAAGCTCTATGACGGGCGCAACCGGAGCTTCTTCATGTACGGCTACGAGGGTATCAAGGAAAACCGCCCCCGCGGCACCACCACCACCGTGCCCACCGCCGCCCAGCGTGGCGGCGATTTCTCGGCCATGTTGCCCCTCGGCGCCGTCTATCAGTTCTACGACCCGGCCACCCGCCGCTCGATCGCCGGCGGACGGTTCCTCTCCGACCCGCTGCCCGGCAACATCGTGCCCACTGCCCGCATCAGCCCCATCGCCACCAACATCCTGAAGTTCTACGCCATGCCGAACGTGGCGGGCACCGCTGATTTCCGCAACAACCTGCAACTGCCCAACCAGCCCGAGACCATCGACTACTGGACGCATACGATCCGCGTCGACCACAACATCAGCGACAAACAGCGCATCTTCGTGCGCGCCAATACCTACGAACGCAACAGCGACTACAACAACTGGTTCGACAACGCCGCCACCGGCGAGTGGTTCCGCTTCGCCTCCGACGGCGCATCGTTTGACGATGTCTATACGTTCTCGCCGACGTTCGTGATGAACCTGCGCTACGGCTACAACCGGTTCATCCGCAACACCAACGGCAACCCGGCGAGCCGCGGCTTCGACCTCACCTCGCTGGGCTTCCCGGCGTCCTGGAACAACGCCATTTCACCCGACATCCGCCGCTTCCCCCATATCAACATCAGCGGCTACTACGGAACCAGTTCCGGCAACATCTGGCGGCCGAACGACACACACGCGTTCATCGCCGCGTTCGACAAGGTGCAGGGATCGCACGCCTTCAAGTTCGGCGGCGAGTTCCGCGTCTACCGCAAGAACGAGATTGCAGGCGGCTCGGCGGCCACGGGCCAACTGGCCTTCTCGGACGCCTTCACCAAGGGTCCGCGCGACGACGCGCCTTCGGCCCCGATCGGCGGCGGCCTGGCGTCGTTCCTGCTCGGCGTGGGAACCGGCGGCAGCGTGTTGCGGCCGGCTACGTTCGCCAACCAGTCGAAGGTCTACGCCCTTTACGCCCAGGACGACTGGAAAGTGACGCCGAAACTCACCCTGACGCTCGGCGTGCGCTACGAGTACGAATCGCCGCTCACCGAGCGATACAACCAGTCTGTGACCGGATTCGACACTGCTTTTGTCCAACCGGAAGAGGCGGCGGTCAGGGCGAAGTACGCTTTGAGTCCGACGCCCGAGGTGGCCGCGGCCAACTTCAATATGCGCGGCGGCCTCATGTTCGCGGGTTCCGAGGGTTCGGCGCGCAATATCTTCAACGGCGATAAGAACAACATCGCGCCGCGGCTCGGCGTCACCTACAGGATCGGCCGCAAGTCGGTGATCCGCGCCGGATTCGGCATGTTCTTCGGCGCCCTCGGCGTCCGCCGCGGAGACGGCATCCAGACCGGCTTCAGCCAGGTCACCAATTACATCGCGTCGCTGGACGGCGGCCTGACATTCGCCGCCAACCTCGCCAACCCCTGGCCCACCGGGATCATCGAGCCGGTCGGTTCCTCGCTCGGCGCCCGCACTTTTGTCGGCCAGAGCATCTCCTATATCCAGCAGGATCCGCGCGCCGCCAACAACAGCCGCTGGCAGTTCGGCATTCAGCACGAACTGCCGCACCGCATCATGGTGGAGGCCGCGTATGTCGGAAACAAGGGCAGCGACATCGAAACAGCGCGCCAGCTCAACGGCATCCCGAATCAGTACCTGAGCACCAGTCCGGCCCGCGACCAGGACAAGATCGCCTACCTGAGCGCCAACATGCCCAGCCCCTACTTCCCGCTGTTGCCGGGTACGGGCCGCGCCTCCAACGTCATCAGCCGGGCCAGCCTGTTGCTTGCCCACCCGCACTTCACCGGCCTGACGACGACCACCAACGAGGGCTACTCGAACTATCACGCCCTGCAGACCCGCATCGACAAGCGCTTCTCGAATGGCTACACAGTGCAGGGCACCTACACCTGGGCCAAGACGATGGAAGCCTCCAACTTCCTCAACGAGATGGACCCGAACCCTTACTACCAGATCGCCGACTTCGACATTCCTCACCGCATCTCGGTGAGCGGCATCTACGAACTGCCTTTCGGCAAGGGCCGCCCGATCTGGGGCCAGGCCCCCTATGCGGCGAACCTCATCGTGGGCGGCTGGCAGGTTCAGGCCATCTGGTCCTGGCAAACCGGCACGCCGCTGGGCTGGGGCAACATCATCCACTACGGCGACATCAAGAAAATTCCGAAGTCCAGGAGCACCCAAACCGTGGAGCAGTGGTTCAACACCGCCGACTTCGAGCGGAACAACGCGCGGTCGCTTGCCTTCAACCAGCGGACCTTCCAGCACCGGTTCGCGGGCGTTCGCGCCCCCGGCATGAACAACTGGGACATGTCGGTGCTGAAGAACACGCAGATCACCGAACGGGTGAACCTGCAACTCCGCGCCGAGACGTTGAACACCCTGAACCACCCGATGTTCAACGCGCCCAACACCGATCCTTACAATACGGCGTTCGGCACCATCGTCACGTCGCGCGGCTACGCCCGCCGCGTCCAACTTGGCCTGAAAGCCATCTGGTAGTCTGTCTGTTCCTCCATGCCCCCTTGCCCGCCGCGCCAAGGCCCGGCGGGCTTCTTATGTGTGCCGGGCATGTCCGACAGATTGGCGGTGACAGTCCCTTTGACAAACCGATGGAGGCGAAGCGGTAGCCAGGCGCAAGGGCGTCGCCGCGAAGCGCGGTCCCAAACAAGCGTGGAGCAAACTTGCCAGCCGATGGACAAGATCCGGATCCGTGGCCTACGGCGCCGGACGAGCGGGCCAGTGACAACGAAGTCCATATCCATCAAGGGCATTGGCTGCAACTCCGGCGGTTGCGCGGGGAAGGCGGTCGAGCTTGCCTTGGAAGATCCGCCGCGGGATCGCGACTGAAGGCCCCGCCACGCGCTTTGATCTCACGGCGGAAGTCGGCGGAGGGCATGGTAGTCCGGTAACGGATGAAGGCCCGAATCGTGATCGCGGGCAGCAGTGCGCGGCTCTCGTGGAGGCCATGCGCCGGCCAATCCGCCTCGGTGGAGCCTGCCGGGGGCGGATAGGGTGAAGCCCGAAAGGAACCTGGGAGCGTCGAAGCCTTCATCGGCGAAAGGCGAAACGAAACTCCGGCCCTCGCGGGATCAAGTCACCAAACCGCCGTATGCCGGCCCGCATCCACGGCGGCGTGGGAGGGGAGCAGCCGCGAGGCTTCCCCCTATCCCGATGTCAGCCGGCCTTCCACCATTCGGCGGCGCGAAAGGTTTCGCCCATGCCGAACAGAAGGGTCTTCAGCTTCAGCCGCAGCCTCACTCTCTCGGCTTCGGTTTCCGCTTCGACGGCGTTCTCCACGCCGCTTTCGCCGCACTCTTCCATCACCCATCGCGCCAGTGTCCGCAGCCGCGCTTCCACCCACCCCATCTCCGCCGCCGCTTCCATCAGATGCGTGAACGGCACATGTGCCGTGATGTCCTGCTCGCCGGGATTCCGAAGCACTTCGCCGCTGGCCTGGTGCTTCCTGTAGGCCATCAATGTTCCGGCCGCAAAGCGCCGCAATTCGCGCTCGGTGTATCCATAATCCACCGCCACGATGCGTCCCCGGACCAACCGGCTGTCGAACTGCGCGAGCATCCGCCTCAGTTCAACCGGCAACTCGATCCAGGCCTCTTCCTCCTCGATGAAGCTCCCCGCGCGCATAGCGTATTCAAGCCACTCGCCGGCAAGTTCCTCGCCTTCTGTCCAAACAAACCCGCCGTCCCCCATGCCCACCCGCATCAGCCTCCACACGCCCTGGCTTCGCTTCGCCGCATCCACCGCAAGCGCGTCGAACAGTTCATTGGAGAACACCGCGCCTTCAAATTTCCGCGGCGCGCCGTCACGGTCCCGGTCCACCGCCGCGTAATTGAACCCGTCGAGAAACTCCTCCATCCCGCCGCGCCCGGCGCCCCACTCCGCCAGATGGAACTCGCCCGCGCACTCCTGTTTCCACTTCTCCGCCGCCGCCGCCACCAGCCGCCCGAACACGGGCTGCATCTGCTCCGACGTGTAGAAATCGCCCTCGCGCCCGAACACCTTCCGCCCGCTCGTGTAGTATCCGCACTCACCGTCGTACAGCGCCGTTTCCATGAATTCGGCGAACCGCAGCGCTCCGCCTCGCCGGATCATCGATGCGATCTTTTCTCCCGCCGGAGTCATGCGCCGCCGTCCTTGCGCTGCGGGTTCAGCGTGAACATCTCAACCAGGTAATCGTGCAGGCAGTCGTATAGATACCTCTGGAAGTGCCACTCGAATTGCGGGTTCGCCGCATCGCGCTCATGGACCGGCGCCGAGTAGACGTGAAGGCCCGCAACGCCTTTGATGCGCATCCGCAGTTCGACGCCCGGGAAGCCCTCCTCGGCGAAGAACTCGACGAGCGGGTGCTGGTATTTCGTCAGCTCTTGCCTCACCCTTTCCAATGTGGTCATATCGACTCAAGAAGTATAGACCGACACCCCATGCCGCTGCCCGCCACCATTCGCGTTAAAATCAGCTCCGAAGCCGCCGGCTATGTCGCCCTGACGCCCGTCGTCGTGCAGGAGATTCCGTTCGCCGACCTGCTTGAGTACATCTCGGCCGCCGCCGGATCGGATACGGCCGCCGTGGCCTCGATGCTCGAGCGCGGCGTGGCCGTCTCCGGGGCCTCGCGGTTCCGCTGGGAGGGATTTGCCGCGCCTCACGATGATCTGGCGGCCCTGCTCGCCAAGCTGCCCAAGGACGATCCATCGCGGGCCTTTGACGCTACGCAATGCCAGCGGATGACCTTCGTCTCCCAGGCGCGGCGATTCAATTTGCCGCGCGCGCTTGCCACGCGCAACAGGCTGTTCCGGACCTCATTCTGGGACGCCTTCCTCCGTCCGCTGCCCGCGCCCGCATATGTCTGCTATCTGCATGGCGAGCGCGCCGATGTCTACCGGCTTACGCTGGACCGGGAGGTGGCCGCCGCGCTGCGCCAATCGGCGCCATTGCTCACTGACCGCGGCGCCGCGCGCCTGCTGGCGTCCCACGCCTTCACCGCGGTCGAGTTCATCGTTCCGCGATAGACCCCACTTGCTATTCACCCGCGTCAGGGGATAAACCTGTTAAAGACCTCACGGTCCTTTACCGCCATGACCACTGATAAGAGCGAACTCTACGCCCAGCGGCTGAACCGCTACGTGACCGCGAACCGCAATCTGAAGCCGGACCGCGTGCCACTGCGCCCGTTCGCCGCCGAGTTCACGGCCACGCATTGCGGCATGACCTGCCAGGAGGTCAGCCACGACTACAACAAAGCGTTCGAGGCCGTCATCCGTTGCTGCCACGACTACGACTGGGACGCCGTCGTGCCCAATATGGTCTACGTCTGGACGGGGCTCGCACAGACCGCCGGACTGCGCTACTACGCCATCCCCGGCATCGACATCCCCGCCGACGTCGCCTTCCAGTACAAGGAGCCGCCCAACGACAGCGCCTGGATGAAGCGCGAGGATTACGACCGGCTGATCGAAGATCCCGTGCGCTTCCTGTACGAAGTCTGGTATCCGCGCGTGGCCGCCGAACTGGCCCCCGAAGGAGCGCCGCACACGTTCCGCCACAACCTCGCACTCGTCAAGAGCACATGGTCCATGGCGTCGTACTTCAACGCCTTCGGCCCGCAGATTGGCCGGATGAAGGACGAATGTGGAACGCCGTCGTCGATCTGCGGCATGTTGAAGGCGCCGCTGGACGTGCTGGCGGACAAGTTCCGCGGCTATGTCGGGCTGGCGTTTGACCTGATGGAGATACCGGAAAAGGTGGAGGCGGCGTGTCATGCATTGATGCCGCATTTGCAGTGGATCGCGCATTCGGGCCTCGACCCCACGCACAACATCCCGATCCCGATCTGGATGCACCGCGGATGCGTCCCGTTCATTTCCCACGACCACTTCAATCGCATCTACTGGCCGACGCTGAAGCCGATCGTCGAATCCATCTGGGAACGCGGCAACCAGGTTTTGTTTTATGCCGAAGGCAAGTGGGACGCGCATCTGGACACGTTCGCGGAGCTGCCCGAAGGCTCGATCATCTATCACATCGACCGCGGCGATCCGGTGCTGACGCAGCAGAAGCTCGGCGGGAAGTTCTGCACCACGGGCGGCGTCACCAACGCGCTGCTGTTCCTCGGCACGCCCGATCAGGTTCGCGACCGCTGCAAGTTCCTCATCGATACGCTGGGCCAGGATGGCGGCTACATCATGGACGCCAGCGCCATCATGCAGAACGACGCGACGGTGGCGAATGTGAGGGCGATGACGGAGTTCACGCGGGATTACGGCGTCTACTCCGGCCAGCCCTCATCGGCTGCGCCGCCGTTGCCGCCATCGAACCGGCCCAAGGGGCCCGCGCCGGTGCTGCCGCGGGTGCCGGCGGGCGTCTGTTTCCCGTGGGAAGAACGGCTGAAGGACATTCCGTCGATTCCCGGCGATCCGATGCTGGCCCGGCGGATCTATGAGGATTTGGACGCGCTGGCGTATGTCTACATCTGGCACATGGTGTTGAGTTTTTAGAGTGAAGTGGTGGACGCTGTCAGGCTCGAACTGACGACCCCCACCTTGTAAGGGTGGTGCTCTGACCAACTGAGCTAAGCGTCCGTCTTCAATCTACCGCAAAACGGGGGTGTTTTCGACTTCAATTGCCGACGTATCGGCTGTAGAGGCTGCGGGCGAGACCAGGGTCGGTGGTGCCTTTGATGATGGCGCGGCCGTCGGCGAAGATCGTCATCTCGTGCGGCGGGATGATGAAGCGGACGGCGAATTCGTTTGAGCGGACCTGGCCGAGGGGCGCGAGGCGGGCGGCGAGGACGGCGAGGTCGAGCGGGCGGCGGCGGTCGTGGATCTGGACGGCGTTGCGGCCGCAGAGCGAGATGGGCGGGCGGCCTTCGCCGTCGAGATGGCGGCAGGTGCGCAGTGCGCAGGCCGGGCATTGGAGGTCGCGGCCGGGCATGGCGATCTGGCGGATGGTCCCGTCCCAGACGTCGATGGTGGTGATGCGCGCATCGGTCTGCTCCGCGCCGGCGCAGAGGATCTTCAGGGCCAGGCTGACCTGCCAGGCGGCGACGATGGCGGTGAGGGCATTGACGACGCCGGCGGTTTCGCAGGTGGGCTGCGCGCCGGCGGGCGGCTCCGGGTAGATGCATTCGAAACAGGCCGTGAGGCCTGGGATCACCGGCATGGCGAGGCCGTAGGATCCGACGGCGCCGCCATAGACCCATGGAATGCCTGCTTGCACGGCGTAGTCGTTGATCAGATAGCGCGTGTCGAAATTGTCGGTGCCGTCCAGGATCAGCGTTGTCCCTTCCAGGACCTCCTCGATGTTGCCGGGCGCCAGGTCGGTGATGTGGGTTTCGAGGGCGACGTTGGAGTTGGCCTTGCCGAGGGCGGCGGCGGCGGCGGCGGCTTTGGGCATCGCTTCGGCGGCGTCGGATTCGGCGTAGAGCCACTGGCGCTGGAGGTTGGAGAGTTCGACAAAGTCGCGGTCGATCAGTTTCAGGCGTCCGATGCCTGCGCGGGCGAGGGCGGCGGCATGGAAGGATCCGAGGGCGCCACAGCCGACGATGGCGACGGTGGCCTGGGCGAGGCGGTGCTGGCCCTGCTCGCCGATGCCGGGGAAACGGATCTGGCGTGAGTAGCGGTCGGGGCTGGAGAAGTCCATCACTACAGGAAATCGTATCAACCGCGCTGGTATCATGACATTACGTGATTCGCCCCGGCCGTGCTGGAGCCTTCTTGGCGTGCGCCCTCTGGGTGGCGGGAAGCCCTGCCTTCGCGCAGGCCGAGCGCTATAACGGGCGGAAGATCCTCCAGGTCCTGCTGGAACCCGCTGACCAGCCGCTGTCCAGGGATCAGATCGGCCAGTCGCTGGTCATCCGCCCCGGCGATACTTTCACCGAGATCAGGCTTGGCGACGCACTCAAGCGGCTCCACGCGACGGGCCGCTACAAGGACATCGAGGTGGATGTCGAGGATACCTCGAACGGGGTGGTGCTGACGTTCAGGACCAGGCCCGCGTATTTCCTGAGCCAGTTGACGATCGAAGGCGTGGCCGGACCACCCAGCCCGGCCGTGCTCAACAGCGCCACGCGGCTTGACCTCGGCAGCGAGATCGAGGACGAAACCGGACTTCCGGCGGCGGTTGAAGGCCTGCGCGAGACGCTGCGCGCCAACGGCTACATGAACCCCAAGATCGACTACACGCTCGAACATCGCACACACAACCAGGAGGTGTTCCTCAAGTTCCTGATCGAGCCGGGTGTCCGCGCGCGGTTCGTTCCGCCCGTGTTCACCGGCGATCCGCGGAAGGACGGGAAGTCGCTGATACGGGCGACGGGGTGGAGGAAGTGGTGGGGCTTCGGGCCCTATCAGCCGGCCACGGAACGCCGGGTGCAGGACGGGCTGGAGAAGCTGCGCTCTTCATATTTGAAACGGAACTATCTGATGTCGCAGGTGAGGCTGGTGGCGCTGGACTATGACGCGGGTTCGAACACGCTGCGGCCGACGGTGGAGATCAACGCGGGGCCGCGGGTGGCGGTGCGGTTGGATGGCGCGCGGATCGGCAGGGGCGCGTTGCGCGACCTGGTGCCGATCTACCAGGAGCGGACGGTGGACCGCGAGTTGCTGGTGGAGGGGCAGAACAATCTGCAGACGCATTTCCAGTCGAACGGGTATTTCGACGCCAAGGTTTCATTCAGGGTGGAAGACAACCCGCAGGGCGGCGGCGGAGGCCAGGTGATCCGGTACACGATCGAGCAGGGGCCGAGGTACAAACTGGTGGACCTGGCGGTGAATGGCGTGGAGTATTTCGATATTGAGACGATCCGGGAGCGGCTGGCGATCATCCCGGCGAGGTTTCCGCAATACCGCCGCGGGCGGTTTTCGAGGGCGCTTGTCGATCGGGACAAGGACGCCATCGTCGAGTTGTACCGCACCAACGGCTTCCGCGACGCCAAGGTGGAGGCGAAGGTGGAGGACAACTTCGGCGGCAAGGAGGGGCAGCTTGGGGTCGCGTATGTGGTCGACGAGGGCCGCCAGTGGTTTGTCAGCGGTCTCGACATGTCGGGCGTCGACCTGAAGCTGGTGGAGACCATCCAGGGCCTGGTGATGTCGAATCCGGGCCAGCCGTTCAGCGTGACGGCCGTGGCCACCGACCGCGACAACATCCTGAGCTACTACTTCAACAACGGCTACCCCGACGCCTCGTTCGACGCCACCATTCGCGACGCCGCCGATCCCGGTATGGTGGAACTCAAATATTCGGTCACCGAGGGGCGGCGCTATTTCGTCCGCGACGTCCTGGTGAACGGCCTGCAGTCGACCCGCCCGGACCTCGTCACGAGCCGGCTCACCGTCTCCGCGCAGGATCCGCTGTCGCAAAGCAGCATCGTCGAGACTCAACGCCGGCTGTACGACCTCGGCATCTTCGCCCGCGTCGCCGTGGCCGTCCAGAACCCCGACGGCCGCGAGAGAAACAAGTCGGTCATCATGCAACTGGACGAGGCCCGCAAGTACTCGCTCAACTTTGGCTTTGGCGCCGAGTTCGGCCGCATCGGGGGCGGCAGCAGCTTCACTTCGCCGGCCGGGGCGGCCGGATTCGGGCCCCGGACGCAGATCGGCCTGAGCCGATCCAACTTCCTCGGTCTGGGCCACACGCTGTCCTCCACCCTGCGCGTGTCAAACTTCCAGCAAAGGGTGCTGGTGAACTACCTTGCTCCGCAGTTCCGCGGCAATGAGAACGTCAGCCTGACGCTGTCGAGCTTCTTCGACCGCTCCCGCGACGTCCGCACCTTTACCTCGACGAGATTCGAGAACGCTTTCCAGATCACGCAGCAGCTTTCGCGGCCCAACTCGTTCCAGTACCGCGTCATCTTCCGCGACGTGAGCGTCGATCAGAACACCATCCAGGTCGACCCCGGACTCATCCCCATCTACTCGCGGCCCGTGCAGGTCACCGTCTTCGCCGGCTCCTTCATCCAGGACCGCCGCGACGATCCCCTCGATTCAACCCGCGGCTTCTTCAACACCATCGACGTCGGCCATGCCCCCGGCGTCCTGTCGCGCAAGACCAGCTATACGCGCATCGCGGCGCGCAACTCGTCCTACCACCGGCTGAGCCGGAGTTTCATCCTCGCCCGCACGCTGGCTTTCGGCTGGCTCTACAATCTCGAAACCGACCCCGTCCCCCTGCCGGAACGCTACTTCGCCGGCGGCTCCACGACACACCGGGGCTTCCCGGAAAATCAGGCCGGGCCGCGCGACCTCGTCACGGGCTTCCCGATCGGCGGCAACTCCTACGTCTTCCATGGCGCCGAACTGAGATTCCCATTCGTCGGGGCCAACCTGGGGGCCGTCCTGTTTCACGACTTCGGCAACGTTTACTCGTCGTTCGGCAACATCTCGTTCCGCTACCGCCAGCGGGACCGCCGGGATTTCGATTACGCCGTCCACTCCTTCGGCGCCGGCTTCCGGGTCCGCACGCCGGTCGGGCCCGTGCGGCTGGACTTTTCCTACGCGCCCAACTCGCCGCGCTTTGTCGGCTATCGCGGCACCCGCGCCGAACTGATCAGCGGCGGCGGGCAGCGCAACGTACCGCAGCGCGTCAACCCGCTGCAGTTCCATTTCTCGATCGGCCAGAGCTTCTGATGAGACACCTCTTCGCAGTGCTGTTGATGGCTTCAGCCGCGCCGGCCGCGGCGGAGGTCGTCGACCGCATCGCCGTCTCGGTCGCCGGGCAGGTGGTGACGCTCAGCGACATCCGCCGCCACATCCGCATCATGGCGTTCCTCGAAAGGGCGCAGCCCGAGTACGGCCAGGCGCGGCTGCGGCAAACCGCCGAACTGCTGATCGACCAGGCCCTGGTCAGGCGCGAGGCGGAATTGAGCCGCTACCCCGCCCCCTCGATCGCCGAGATCGAACAGGCCGTCAACGAGTTCGCATCGAGCCTCGGACTCAATCGCCAGGAGATGTTCGCCCAGGCTCTCAACTACGGCTTTTCCGAACAGGAGATGCGCGACCTCGCCGCCTGGCGGCTGACGCTCATCCGCTTCATCGATTACCGGTTCCGGCCCAGCGTGCAGGTGAGCGAAGCCGACATCTCGCGCTACTACGGCGAAGTCTTCCTGCCGCGGTACCGCGCCCGCTCGCCGGAAGCGGCCGCGCCCTCGCTGGTCTCGGTCCGCGAACGCATCCTCGACATTCTCAATACCGAGCTCTCCACGCAGGCCTCGCAGGTCTGGCTTGAACAGACCCGCAAACAGACCCGCATCCGCTATTTCGAGGAGGCCTTCAAATGAGGCGCCGGCGCTGGCTCCTGGGGCTGTCCGGGTGCGTCGCGCTGCTCTGCGGCGGCGCGGTGGCGCTGCTCTCCAGTGATTGGCTGGCCGAAAAGATCCGCCTCTCCATCATCGAACGCACCGCCCAGGCCAGCGGCGGCAAGGCGGCGCTGCGCTCGTTCCACTTCGACTGGAAATCGATGCGCGTCACAGTGGAGGGGTTCGTCCTGCACGGCCTGGAGGGTCCGGGCCAGCAGCCCTTCGTTTCCATCGCCAGGGCCACGCTCGATCTCCAGGTGGTCAGCTTCCTCGGCCGCGACATCATCCTCGAACGATTGGCGCTCTCCAAGCCCGAGATCCGCATCCACACCGACGAGGCCGGCCGCACGAACATCCCCTCGCCGCCCAAGCCCGATCCGAAGTCGGACCTGATCGCCAACCTGCTGAAGACCAGAATCCAACGGCTCGAAGTCTCGGACGGCCTGTTCGAATACGACCGCCGCGGCCTGCCCTTCCACCTCGCCGCCGAGCATTTCGCCGCCACGCTCAACTATGAACCGCGCACGCCGGCCTACGCGGCTGAGCTGTCCTCCCGGCGCCTGCGCCTGAACGAATACGATGGCATCGGCTTCGACGCAAAGCTGAAACTGACGCCCGGCCGGATCGCAATCGAAACCGCCACTGTGCGGCGGCTCGGCGCCGAAGCCACCGTCACCGGCGAGTTGGTTGACTTGAAGAACCCCCGGCTCGCCGCGCAAGTCAGAGCCTCGCAACCGCTCGCCGAACTGGGCATGGCCGGCCTGAAGGCGGGGCGCGCCACCTGGGACGCCGAAGTGAAATGGGACGCTTCAGGCTACGCGGCCTCGGGGCCGCTGGCGGCGGAAGGCGTCGAATGGCGCTCGGCTGAGTTTCACGTCCGGGGCGTCAGCGCGCGCGGCCAGGTGTCGCTGGTCAACGGGCTTCTCGGCGTGCGTCAAGCCGCCGTCTCCGGGTTCGGCGGCCAGTGGACGGGCAGCCTCGAACTGGCCGGCTGGAGGGCGCTGAAGCTTGATGGCGAGGTGTCGTCGCTATCGCTGGCCTCCGTCCTGGCCGCCGTGCCGGGGGCGTCGTTGCCCTGGGACGGTTTCATCAGCGGACCGGTGTCGCTGACGGCGAAGCTGACCGCGGACGGCCTCGCCGGGACCGTGGCCGAAGGCCGGGTCAAAATCACGCCGGCCGAGGACAGAATGCCCGCCGAAGGCGCCGTGAATGCGCGCTACAGGCAGGCCGGCGGGACGGTAGAGGTGGAGGATACCGTCATCCGGCTGCCGGCGACCGAACTGCGCGTCTCAGGCGTCCTGGGGCAGTCGCTGGCCGCCTCGCTTTCCACCACCGACCTGGCTGAAGCCGAGGCCGCCGCCGGGCTCTTCCTCGAAGACAAGCGCCTGCTCACCCCGTACCTGAAACTCAACGGCGGATCAGCCCGCGTCGAAGCCGTCGTCGACGGCCCGCTGGCCAATCCCGTCCTTTCCGGCCGCGTCGAGATGACCCGGTTCCGCGCCAGCGATGTCGATTTCGATTCCGGCGCCGCCCGCTTCCACATCGCCTCCGATCACATCCGGCTGTCCCATTTCGACCTGAACCTGCCCGGCGCGCGTGCCACGGGAGACGCCGGGTTGACGATGAACAACTGGCGGTTCGATAGCTCCGCCCCAATGCGCATGACCGCCAACATGCGCGGCGTCAATGCGGCCGACCTCGGCCGCTTGGCCAGGCTCTCGCAGCCGCTCAGCGGCAGGATCAACGCCCAGGTCTCCGTCGAGGGATCCTCTGACGCGCCCCTCGGCACGCTCAGCCTGGATTGGCGCGACGCCGCGTTCGGCGAGCAACGTTTCAAGGTGATTTCGGCGAAGCTGCGCACCAGCGCCGCCGAAACGCTGGCCTTCGACGGCGAAGCCGCTTTGGATGGCGATGCGGTGACCATCCAGGGCGCCTTCGACCACCCGAAGCCGGACTGGCGCAACGGTTATCTCAAGATCGCGCTCGGCGCCCGGCGCATCCGTCTGGCACGGATCGAGAGCCTTCGCCGGTTGAGCGGGGAAATCAACGGCGATCTGGAATTGAAGCTCAGCGCCGGGTTTTCCGTCGCCGGGGGGGAAGCGTCGCTGGCCTCGCTTTCGGGCTACGCCGCGGTGAAGGCCGTCAGCGGGAAGTCGCAGGCCGGCACGGTGCGCGTGGATGCGTCCACGGTCAAGGAGACCGTGCTGCTGAGGGTCGCCGGCGATGTCAGCGGCAATCCGTTCGGCGGCGAGATGCGGCTGCGCCTCACGAAGGGATATCCGCTGGAAGGCAGGGTGGCCCTGCCCCGCGTGCCGTTCCGCGACCTCCAGGCAGTGCTTGCGGCCGATGCGGGTGAGCCTTGGCCGGTGCAGGGCTTCGTGGGCGGCGACGTTTCGCTGAAGGGCCTTCTCGCCGAGCCGCGGAAACTGTCGGCGCGCGTCGTAATCACCCGGCTGCAGATCACCCCGCGCGAAGGCAGGATACTCGAATCAGATGTCGATGGGAATGAACTCGTCCTGAGAAACGCCTCGCCCATCACCATCGACCTCGATTCCGCGGCCGCCTACATCCGCTCGGCCCGCTTGTCCGCCAAGGACACATCGTTGACCGTCGCCGGCCTTTACAGCTTCTCCTCGCGCTCGCCGCTGGACGTCAGCATCAACGGCACCGTGAACCTCGAAGTGCTGTCCACCTTCGAGCCCGACCTTTTCGCGTCCGGCACGGCCCGTTTGAGCGCCAACATGCGCGGCACGCTGGCCGATCCCTCCATCAACGGCCAGATGAGAATCTCGGGCGGATCGTTCTTCCTGGCCAATCTCGCCAACGGCATCGACAACGCCTCCGGCACCGTCGACTTCGACCGCAACCGCGCCCAGATCGACAACCTCAGCGGCCAGACCGGCGGCGGGACATTCAAGATCAACGGCTTCATCGGCTTCGGTCGCGGCGAATGGACCTACCGCCTCTCGGCCGAGGCCAACGCCGTGCGGGTCCGCTATCCCGAAGGCGTCTCCACCACCGCCGACGCGTCGCTCACCCTGACGGGTAGCTCCGACCGCAGCCTGCTCACCGGCAACGTCACCATCCGGCGCTCCGGCTTCAACATGAAGCAGGACCTGGGGAGCATCATCACCGGCTCCACCAACCCCATCCCCGTGCCCGCGACCCAGAATGCGTTCCTGCGCAACCTGCAGTTCGACATCCGCGTCCGCACCTCGCCCAACGCCACGTTCCAGACCAGCTACACGCGGGACCTGCAATCGCGCGCCGATCTGCGCCTGCGCGGCAGCCCGGCCAAACCCGTCATCCTTGGTTCGGTGGAGGTGAACCAGGGCGAGGTCCTGTTCTTCGGCAACCAGTACACGATCTCGCGCGGCGAACTGCTGTTCTTCAACACCGCCGCCATCCAGCCCTCCATCAACCTCGATCTCGAGACGCGCATCCGCGGCGTCACGGTCTATCTCAACGTCAGCGGCCCGCTGTCGCGCCTCGACGTCAACTACCGCTCCGAACCGCCGCTCCAGTCGCAGGAGATACTGGCCCTGCTCACCGTCGGCCGCACCCCCACGGCCACCTCGTCCACCATCCCGGCATCCATCTCTTCCCGGACGAACGTACTCGGCGAATCCAACGCCAACACTCTGCTCGGCGGTGCGCTCAGCGCTTCGGTCTCCAGCCGCGTCCAGAAGTTCTTCGGCGCATCGCGCATCAAGATCGACCCCAACGTGACCGGCGTCGAAAACCTCCCGCAAGCCCGCCTCACCATCGAACAATCGCTGTCGCGCAATATCGTGTTTACCTACTCCATCAACCTGTCGCGCTCCTCTCAACAGGTCGTCCGCATGGAGTGGGACTTGAGCAACGACTGGTCACTGATCGCCGTGCGCGACGAAAACGGCGCCTTCGGCGTCGACTTCCTTTTCCGCCACAGGTTCAGGTGACATGAAGCTGCGCGCAAACCAGGGCAAGCTGAAGATCGAGCATTCGATCATCGAAAACCTGCGCCCGGTACTCGAACGCATCCTCCTGCATCCCGAGATCCGGTCGATCATCCCCGGCGTCATCCGCCATGTCCGCGACGCCAAGGGCAAACAGGTCACAATCCGCGTGACCGTTCAAACCAGGAACGGATGGAAGGCCATCGCCCTGGCCGCGGGCTCGCGGCAGGAGCTCTTCATCAGCACGGACCTCGAACGGATATATCTCGAGGGCATCATCGAGTACGAGTGCACGGCGAAATAGAGGGGCCCGGCCCCGTTTCGGATACAGCCCTTGCGATGGCGTCCGAAGGCTCGCGGGGTGAACGCATATAATCCAAAGCATGTACTCGCTCGCCCGCCGCAGCATCCGCGTCATCACTCTGTTCACCGCCGCCGCGATCATCCTTTCCGCCGCGCCGCCCAAGCGCCCCATCAACCACAAGGACTACGACGCCTGGCGCTCCATCGCCTCGCCTTCGGTCTCGCGCAACGGCGAGTGGCTCGCCTATTCCTTCATGCCCCAGGATGGCGACGGCGACCTCATCGTAAAGAACCTCAAATCAGGCAAGGAACTCAAGTTCGCCGTTGGAATGCTTCCGCCGCCCCCGATCCCCGACCCCACCGCCACCGAGGAGCCACCCGCTCGGGGCATCCGAGTCCTGTTCACCTCCGCCAACCAGCGGCTCGTCGCCACCACATACCCCGCCAAGGCCGAAACCGAAAAGGCCCGCAAGGAGCGCAAACCCGCCGCCGAAATGCCCAAGACCGGCCTGCTCATCGTGAACCTCTCCACTGGCGAGGCCACCCGCGTCGAACGCGTCAAATCCATGCAGGTTCCCTCCAAGGGCGGAGCCTGGGTGGCCTACCTCAAGGAAGCCAATCCCGGCCAGGCCGACCCCGCCAAGCCCGGCGACGATGACGCCGAAGACCAGGCCCGCCGCGCCACCGGCGCATCCGGCGGATCCGGTTCATCCCAGCAGTACGGAACCGGCCTCGTGCTGCGCGACCTCACGAAATCAGACGGCGCCGAAACCACCTTCGAGAACGTCCTCGATTACTCCTTCGCCCGCGACGGCAAAACGCTGGTTTACACGGTGGGATCGAGGAAGCCGGAGGACAACGGCGTCTACGCCGTCACCCCCGGCGCCGGCGCTCCGGCGGCGCTGCTCAGCGGCAAGGGCAAGTACACCAAGCTCACCTGGGACCGCGATCAGTCGCAGGTGGCGTTTTTCAGCGACAAGGACGACGCCTCATCGAAAACGCCGAAGTTCAAGATCTACCATTGGGACCGCAAATCGCCTCAGGCCGCGGAGCTTGTCGCCGATTCCACGCCCGGTTTCCCCGCCGGCATGACGGTCGGCGAAAAGGGTTCGCTGCAGTTCACCCGCGACGGCGGCAAACTGCTCGTGCCCGCCGCCAGCGCGGCCAAGCCCGCGGCGCCCGCCGATCCGGCGGCGACGGCCGCCGAAGACAAGGTCCTGCTCGACCTCTGGCACTATCTCGACGACCATGTCCAGCCCATGCAGCAGATCCGCGCCAACCAGGAGCGCAACCGCACCTATCGCGGCCTGCTCGACCTCGCCTCGAAAAAATACGTCCAACTCGCCACCCCCGAAATGGCCACCGTCGTCACCGACGATACCGGCTCGCGCGCCTACGGATCCGACGACCGCCCCTACCGCCGCATGGTGGATTACGAAGGCTCGTCGTCGGACATCTACCTGGTGGACGCCACCACGGGCGCGCGCCGCAAGGTGATCGAAAAGCAGCGCGGCGGTTTTGGCGCCGGCATGCAGTGGTCCCCCGACGGCCGTTACGCCCTGCTCCATCGAGACAAGCAATGGCAGGTTCTCGATGCCTCCAGCGGCACGCTGCGCAGCCTCACAGCCGGTCTGAACGTCACCTTCCACAACGAGGAGGACGATCATCCCGACACCCCGCCCTCTTATGGCTCGGCCGGCTGGACCAGCGATTCGAAATCCGTCCTCGTCTACGACCGCTTCGACGTCTGGCAACTGTTCGCCGACGGCTCGGCCGCCCGTAATCTCACCGAATCCGCCGGCCGCAAACAGAAGATTCAGTTCCGCGTAGCCCGCATCGAGGCCCAGGACGAAGACGAGGACTCCCGCTACATCGACCCGTCGAAGCCGCTCTACCTCCGCGCCGAAAGCCAGGAGACCCACGAAACCGGCTTCTACTCGGATTCCCTCAGCGGCTCCGCCGAGCCCAGGCGGCTGCTCTGGGGCGCCAGGGCCTACCGCTTCGCGGGGCGCGCCCGTGAGGCCGATGTCCTCGTTCTCACCGCCGAGAAGTTCGACGAATTCCCCGACCTCCATGCCACCGATTCATCGTTCAAGACGCTCAAGAAGGTCTCCGCCGGCGGCGAGCAGACGAAGGCTTTCCTGTGGGGCTCGGCCGAACTGATCCATTTCAAGAACGCCGACGGCGTGCCGCTCAAAGCCGTCCTGCACAAGCCCGAGGGCTTCGACCCCAAGAAGAAGTACCCGCTGATGGTCTACATCTACGAGCGCATGTCGCAGACGCTCAACTCCTTCCAGGCGCCCGGCCCCGGCACGTCCGTGAACACCTCCTATTACGTCTCGAACGGCTACCTGATGCTCAAGCCCGACATCGTTTATACGATCGGCCAGCCCGGCCAGAGCGCCCTGAAAGCCGTGCTGCCGGCGATCCAGGAGGTGGTTGACCTCGGCTATGTGGACGAGAACGCCATCGGCATCCAGGGCCACTCCTGGGGCGGCTATCAGATCGCCTACATGATCACGCAGACCACGCGTTTCAAGGCCGCCGAGGCCGGCGCGCCGGTGGGCAACATGACGTCGGCCTATTCCGGCATCCGCTGGGGGTCTGGACTGCCTCGCCAGTTCCAGTATGAGCGGACCCAAAGCCGCATCGGCGCGCCGCTCTACGAAGCGCCGCACAAGTACCTGGAGAACTCGCCGGTCTTCCACGCCAACCGCGTCAGAACCCCCCTGCTGATGATCCATAACGACCGCGACGACGCCGTGCCCTGGTACCAGGGCATCGAGATCTACCTGGCGTTGAGGCGCAACGCCAAGGAAGTCTACATGTTCAACTACAACGGCGAGTTCCACGGCCTCCGCCGCCGCCACAATCAGAAGGACTGGACCGTCCGCATGCAGCAGTTCTTCGACCACCACCTGAGAGGCGCGCCCAAGCCCGCCTGGATGGAAAAGGGCGTCCCGTACATCGAGCGCGAGGAGGAAAAGACAGACTTTCAGAAGCTCTACGCGCCCACAGCCCAGTGATTGGAATATTGCACCGCTGACAACGACGCCGCGACCACAGGCAGCGGGCGCCGGCTGGCAACTCCTGACAATGGGGCTCCCAGGCGCGAACTGGGCAAAGAAACGCACCTGCTCCCTTCGTTCGCAGCTTCTTGTAGAAACACGAACGCCGCCACCGGATAACCCGATGGCGGCGCTCATCACCCGGCGGAGCCGCGTGTCTTAAGCGAACGTGTATTTGTCGGTCTTGGTGTCGTACAGCACCTTCTTGCCCTGGCGGTAGCTGACCACCGAGAGCAGGCCCAGCACCACCGCCTCATACCCGGCCTGCACCGGGGCAATGGGCTTTTCCTTGCCGGCGATCGAATTCAGCCAGTTGCGGATGTGCGCTTCCACGGCCATGTTGTCGCAGAACGGGATGGTCACCGACATCGCCTTGCGCGCCTTCACGTGCGCCGGGACGCCGTTGTAGGCCTCGGGGTAGAAGTTCAGCGTGTCGCGGTTGATCACCTCGATGGTGCCTTCGTTGCCGCAGAACTGTTCGCCGTAGCCGAAGTGGGCGTTGCCCAGGTAGCAACTGTAGTTCACGTGGAACTGGTCGTCGTAATCGATCAGGCAACTCCAGGTGTCGGGCACTTCGCGGTCGTCGTTGACGGTCCAGCGGTTCTTGCCGCCCGAGGTCATGATCGACGACGGGAAGCCCTTGCCCAGCACATACGCCGTGACGTCGGTCTGGTGGACCATCAGGTCAGTGGCGATGCCGCTTGAATAGTCCCAATAGAGGCGCCACTGGAAGTAGCGGGCCTTGTTGAATTCGCGCTTCTGGGCCGGTCCCAGGAACTTCGTGAAATCGGCGTTCTCGGCGGTGGCGTCGGCCGGGATGGCATAGCGCCAGGCGCCGGAGCCGTCGGGCAGCGCGTTGCGGTACCAGAACGCGCGGGTGTAGTGGCAGCCGCCGATCATGCCCTGCTCGATCATGGTCTTGGCCATGTTGTACAGCGTGTTCGACCGGTTCTGCGTACCCACCTGGATGACGCTCTTCGACGTCTTGGCCACCTTCATGATGTCCTGCGCCTCTTCGAACGTATGCGACAGCGGCTTCTCGACATAGACATGCTTGCCGGCGGCCAGCGCGTCGAGCATCATGCGGTGATGCAGATGCTCCGGCGTGGCGATGACGACGGCGTCGATGGACTTGTCGGCCAGCACCTGGCGGTAATCGGCGTAGGTGGCCGGCGCCTTGCCGCCCCTGGTGGCGACGAGGTCCTTGCCGCGGTTCAGGTTGCCGGTGAAGGTGTCGCAGATGGCGGCGATGTTGATCTTCGAGGGCACGCCGGCGTAGGCGCGCTCGGTCAGGTAACGGCCTCGGCCGCCGGTGCCAATGACGCCGACGGTGACGCGGTCACTGGCGCCCAGCGCCGGCAGGATCGCCGGGCCTGCGGCCAGCGCGGCTGCCTTGGCCGTCCTGGCCAGCATGGATCTGCGGGAAAGCTCCTGGCTCATTGATATTTCTCCTTGCAGGGTTCGGCCGTCACGCATTCGCGGCCTGACGTTTACAGCATATACCGCGCCGGGGGGCGGAGTGTCAGCGCCGGCTGGCGAAACCCTTTGGCTTGTGGCGCATCTGAGACAATAGAGGGTGAGACGAAACGTATGAACGCCATAAAAACGACACTGCTTCTTGGGCTGATGAGCGGCCTGTTCATCGTCGGCGGCAACGCTCTGGGCGGCCAGAACGGCATGACGATGGGCCTGGTGCTGGCCGTGGGCATGAACTTCTTCAGCTACTTCTTTTCCGAAAAGATGGCCCTGGCGTCGAGCGGCGCTATTCGGGTCAGCGATTCGCAGAACTCCGAGGTCTACTGGCGCATCGCGCCCATGGTCAAGCGGCTCTGCGAGCGCATGGAGTTGCCGGAACCCAAGCTCTGGGTGATCCCCGAGGACGCGCCGAACGCGTTTGCGACGGGCCGCAACCCGAGCCACTCGTCGGTGGCCGTCACCATGGGTCTGCTCAAGCTCATGAACGACGAGGAGATCGAGGGCGTGATCGCCCACGAACTCGGCCACATCAAAAACCGCGACATCCTCATCAGCTCGATCGCCGCCACCATGGGCGCGGCCATCACCTATCTGGCGCATTTCGCCATGTTCTTCGGCGGCCGGCGGAGCGACGACGACGAAGGGACCAACCCGCTTGCCGCCATCGCCATGATGCTGCTGGCGCCTATCGCCGCCGGGATGATCCAGATGGCGATTTCGCGGACCCGCGAGTATAGCGCCGATGCCACGGCGGCGAAGTATACCGGCTCGCCGCGCGGATTGATGTCGGCCTTGCAGAAGCTGGAAGGCTGGTCCAAACGGATCCCGATGGACGCCTCCCCGACCATGTCGCACATGTACATCATCAAGCCGTTCACGGGCCAGTCCATGGCTCGGCTGTTCTCGACCCATCCGGCCACTGAGGAGAGGATCGCGCGGTTGAAGCAGTTGCGCGATTCCGGCGCGCTTGCCTGAGCGGCCGCAGGTCGAAGTCACCCGCAAGGGCGAGTCGAGGCTGGAATCCGGCCACCTCTGGGTGTATTCAAGCGATGTCGGGAACCGCGCGAAGGCGCAGGCGGGCGACATCGTCCATGTCACCTCTCAGCGAGGCCGTTTCCTGGGCACGGCGCTCTATAGTTCCGCCTCGCAGATCACGCTGCGGCTGCTGTCGCCGGGCAGGATCGATTCGATCGAAGAGTTCATCGACGCACGGCTGAGCGATGCGTTTGAGCACCGCCGGAGGGTGGTGACGGACTCGGACTGCTACCGGCTGGTCCATGCCGACGGGGATCTGCTGCCGGCGCTGGTCATCGACCGTTATGGCGATTACTTCGCCATCCAGTTCCTTAACCAGGCCATGGATCGTCTGGCGCCGGTGGTCACCGCCAGCCTCGTGCGGATGTTCGATCCCAAGGGCATGGTCGCCCGCAACGACGCGCAAGTGCGGCGATTGGAAGAGTTGCCCCAGGAGACGAAGGTTGTCCACGGAGAGGTTCCGGAGAAGGTCGAGGTCCGGATGAACGGCTTGAGGTTCCTGGCCGACCTGGCCGGTGGCCAGAAGACGGGCATCTATCTGGACCAGCGGGAGAACTACCTCGCCGCCGCCCGCCATGCGCGGGGCCGCGCGCTGGACTGTTTCACCTCGACAGGCGGCTTTGCGCTGCATCTGGCCAGGACGTGTGAATCGGTGGAGGCGGTTGATTCAAGCGCGCAGGCGCTGGCGGCCGCGGCCGTGAATCGCGACGCCAACGCTTTGACCAATATCGGCTTCCGAGAGGCCGACGTCTTCCATCTGCTGTCGGGCTATGTCAGCGCCCGCCGTAGTTTCGACGCCATTGTCATCGACCCTCCCGCGTTTGCCAAGAACAAGGCCACCGTCGACCAGGCCATCCGCGGCTACCGCGACCTGAATCTGCGCGCGCTGCGGCTGCTGGGCAAGGGCGGCGTGCTGGTGACTTGCTCCTGTTCCTATCACGTTTCGGAGGCCGACTTACTCACCGTGACGGCCGAGGCGGCGCTGGATGCCGGCAAGCGGCTGCGGGTGCTGGAGCGGCGGGCGCAGGCCTCTGACCATCCGATCCTGCTGACCGTGCCCGAGACCCACTATCTCAAGTGCCTCATATTCGAGGTTGTTTAGCGGGCTTGTCCGTTTTTTCCTTGACGCGTTTCCTATTCCTGGTAATGTGGGGCTAGTTCTAGGTCGAGGAGGCCCGGAATGGCCGGCAAAGTTGTCTATTTGTGCGGACGCCGGGACCAGACGGCGCAATGTCTGGCCGAATCGGCAGGCCGAGTGGGCATCGAGTTCGACTCGATCGAAATGGGCTGGACCTCCGGCGACAGCCTGCCCCATCTGGACGAGATACGCGCCCATTCCCGCGCCAGGCTGCCCGAAACCGGCATCGCCGGACTTCTCGCCGGAGACCGTATCTCGGCGATTTGCGCGGCCTACCTCGCCGAAAGATTGGGCCTGGCGTTTCATCCGGTCGAGGCGATGGAGACCTGCGCCCAGCGGTTGCTGGCCAGGGAGCGCCTGAAGGCTTCCGGCATCGCCGTGGCGCCCGCTTTCCTGGTGTCCACCATGGCGGGCCACGAGGACGCGCTGCACCGCACCGCGTTTCCGTGCGTCCTGAAACCGGTGCGTTTCACGGGCGGCCAGGGTGTGATGCGGGCCGACACCCCGGATGAGTTCCGGGATGTCTATAACCGGCTGCGGCGCATGACCGGCGAGCAAAGGCATGAGTTCATCCTGGTGGAGGAGTATATCGAGGGCGACGAGTTCGCCTTCCACGGCTTCTGCATCTCCGGCCGGCTGCACCCGCTGGCCCTGCTCGATAAGCCCGCCGGCAAGATGGGACCGTCGTTCGCGGATGTCATCGTCACCTCGCCGTCACGGCAGCCGCGCGACATCACCGCCGAGCTGATGCGGACGGCCGAACGGGCCGTCTCGGCAATGCGCCTGGAGAACGGGCCGGTTTCGGTCGAGATGCGCTGGAACGGCCGGCGCGCCTGCGTCCTTGAAATCAACCCCTTTCTGCCGGCGCCGCCGGTGTGCCGGGCGTTATCGCCCAAGTGCCGCAATGCGGTGGCCGAGGCCATGCTGCTGGCCTCGGCCGGACTGGCTGCTCCGGCGCTGGAAACCCATCATGCGGCGGGCGTGGGGTACCTGGCGCTGCCTTGGCCGGGCGTGTTCGAGGGCATCGAGGGGACCGGGCGCGCGTTGGCCGTGGAAGGCGTGGACGAGATCATCCCGTTCATGGAGACCGGACAGTCGGGCGTCCCGCCGCCCGCCGGGAATCAGCGCGCAGCCGCGGTCACGGCCAGGGCGCCGACGGCGGATGAGGCGGAATGCGCGATACGGGAAGCGCTGTCGATGTTGTCGGTCAGGATGCGCACGGCGCGTTTCGCGGGCGCGGCCGGGTAGGTCCGCGTCAGCCCTGCGGCGGACCGGCGGCGCCCGGAGGAACGTATCCAGGCAGCACCTTCAAGCCTTCCCCGAAGAAGTACTCTTCCATCTGCTTGAGAAGGAACTCCTGCGCTTCGCGCGTGCCGAGGTTGAGGCGGTATTCGTTCATGATCATCTTCATGTGCTCGACCCACATGCTCCAGGCCTCTTTCGACACGTGATCATAGATCTTCCGCCCGAGAGGGTGGTTGTCGAACGGCGCCTCGGTGAGCCCCTCCAACTCGCGTCCCAGTTTCACGCACTGCACCATCCTCGCCGCCGGGCTTTCAGATGACATGGATTCGCTCCTTCACTGTAAGGATAACAGCAGCATGGGCGGTTCCGAGCCGGCGGCCCGCAAACGCCTATTGCGCGTCCGGCGGAGCTTCGGCGCCCTGCAGTCGGCGGTGGCGTTTGTCCAGATACTCGGAGAGCTTCAGCACCGATCTGCCGCCGCGGTCGAAGAATTTGTTGGCCGCGCGTTGATAGCGCTTGAGGATCTCGCGGCGGTTCGAATCGCGGAGGTCGCAGGCCTCGATGTCGAGCAGCACTTCGATTTCCCAGGGCTGGAAGGTGGTTCGGCGGATGCCTCCGCGAATCAACTCGGCCATCAGTTTGTTGAACTGGACCAGGCGGGCTTCGAGTTCCGTGACGGTAAGTGACAACGGAGGGATCCTTGCCGCGGGACGGCACGCCCCGCAATTCCAAATTGTATCCGGTGTTCCGGGCGATTCCAACAAATAGAGTGAAGATGTTGCGGAATGGCCCGGAGCGGCCAGGGTCCCTGGCGCGTCGAGAGCATTGCGGGAGCCGAGGCGTCCCCCGTTCTTGACGTAGCGCCAAGGACCCTGCCTATGATGCCGGCGAAATCCATCA
>PNKE01000014.1 GCA_013822245.1 Candidatus Solibacter sp. | reverse complement strand
TTGGGATGCCAGCGGAGAGCGGCGAGGACGAGCAGGGCGGCGAGGGCGAAGAAGATGCCGCGGCGGGCGATGCCGGCGTAGTGGAGGATGACGGAGGCCAGGGCGAACAGGGGTGCGCCGAGCGAGACGGCGAGCGGGAAGGCTTCGCCGCGGAGGAGGGGGAGGCGGAGGAAGCGGAGGGCGAGGAGTCCGGCGGCGGTGAGGGCGGCGAACGGGACGAGTCCGCCGTAGAGGGCTGCGAACACCTGCCTCATGGCCTGACGAACCCCGCGGCGATGAGACGGAGGGAGAGCCGGGCGGCGTCTTCGGGCGAGACCCAGACGCGGTCAGAGGAGACGTCGATGCGGGCGGCGGCGCCGGGGGTAAGCAGTGAGGGCGGGACGGGGGCGGAGAAATCGTGGTCGCCGTGGGCGTCGTAGAAGTGGGAGGCGACGGGGCGGCGGTTGACGGAGACCGAGACGGTGAAGGGTCCGAGTTCGTTGATGAAACGCTGGATGATTTCGAACTGGAGGCGGACGAGCCAGGGTCCGGCGGGAAGGGCTTGCACCTGGAGGGCGAAGGTGTCGGCGGTCCAGCGGCGGTGGCCGGCGCCGGGGCCGGTGGCGATGCCGGAGAGGACGTGGGCGTCGGCTTCGGGCGAGTTGAAGTAGATGAGGAAGGCGTGGGAGATGGGGTCAGGCCCGGTGGGGTCGGGGCGCTGAGGGGGGAGCGGCTGCCACGCGGGGGGGCGCGTGCAGGCGGGCAGCAGAATCAATGGGATGAAGGCCCGGCGCGAGGGCACAATTCAGTTTAGTACGACCCTGGCGAGTCCGGGGTTGCCGGCGGAATCGAGGACGCGGACGACGACCGAGGATTCCTGGCCCAGGGGTGGAGTGAGGCGGATTTCGTAGGTCTCGGAGCGCGAGTCGGTGATGCCGTCGGTGGATTCGATGGCGCGCCAGGGGGAGGCGTTGATGGAGTATTCGGCGCGGCGGATGGGAGAGGCGGCGTCGGCGGCGGTGGCGGTGATGATGGTGACGGCGCCGTCGCGGCGGGCGGCGAGGGTGACGGTGGGGGGTGTGAGGTCGATGAGGACGGGTTGGGAGACGAGGTCGGAGGAGCGGGCGGCGGATTCGGAGTTAGCGGATTTATCGGAGGCGGTGACGCGGAACAGATAGCGGCCGTCGGCGAAGATTTCGGCGTCCTGGGCGAGGAAGGCGTCGGTGATGTTGTCCTTGAGGAGTTTCCAGTCGCGTTCGTCTTCGGCGCGGTAGTGGATGGCGTAGGTGAGGGGGTCTCCGTCGGGGTCGTCGGCTGTCCAGGAGAGATAGATCTGGGGGCGGCCGGAGCGGGTGAGGGTTTGGGTGGGGGTGCCGGCGGAGGTGGCTGCGGCCGAGGCTGAGCCGGTGTCGGTGACGGTGATGGAGTAGGCGGCGCCGGCGGGTTGGGGCTGGGCGGCTTTGGAAGGGTCGCCGATCCATTGGGGGTAAGCGGCGACGGAGCGCACGGTGGGGCGCGAGTTGCGGGGCTGGTAGGTGAGGGTGACGGAATCGAGGACAGGGGGGGTGGAGCCGGCGGCGCGCATTTCGACCTGGAACTGGATGAAGCGGGCGTTGGGGGAGGTGAGTTGGGCGCCCGAGGAGGCGGAGATAGGGGCGGACCACTCGCTCCAGGTTTTGTCGGGGCGTTCGGAGTTGCCTGAGCGGGTGCGGAAGGCGATGGCGCCGGAGCCGGGCTGGGCGCGGAAATCAAGGCGGCCCCAGCGGGCGACGTTGCCGGCGTCGTGGACGGGGGATTCGTAAGAGCCGGCGGGGGCGAGCGACTGGGAGAGGCGGTAGAGTTTGCCGAGGTTGGAGGTGGCGGCGAGCAGGCCGGAGGGTTGCTGGAGGAGGCGGGTGGTTTCGCCTTCACGGGTTTCGACGAGGAGGACGGATTTGAGATCGGGGGTGAGGCGGTAAATGCGGCCCTGCTGGTCAGTTGAGAAGGTGATGTCGCGGCCGTTGACGGTGAGGTCGAAGACGTTTTCCTCCTTGGAGCTCCAGATGGTTTCGACCATGTTGTCAGGCTCGATGCGGTAGATGGCGGACTTTTCGACGCCGGACATGTCGACAACGGGGGAAGAAGGGGGCGTGGCTTCGGTGAAAGCGGGGGGTTGGGGCTTGGAGGCGTCGGGTTTGGGTTTGACGTCGAGGCCGCCCTGTTGGGCCGAGGCGTCGGCGGTGACGGTGATGGAGGTGGTGACGGCGGGGATCGAATGGGTGGCGGCGGCGCCGGTGGCGGACTGGGCCTGACGCTGGGTGACGGAACCGCCGAGGGCGGCGGCGTAGACCGAGCCGTCGGGCATGGGGACGAGGGAGCGGATTTCGGGCAGGGGGGAGTCGTAGAGGACGAAAGCGCGGTCCTTGGCTTCGACGCGGTAGATGATGCCGTTGGGTTCAGTGCCGGCGATGAGGCGGCCGCGGGCGTCGAGGGCGAGGCTGGTGACGTGGGACTGGCCGGTTTCATACCAGACTTCGCCCTGGCCTGACGGAGAGACGCGGTGGATGCGGCCGTTGTCGCCGGTGGCGACGAACAGGGATCCGTCGGGGGCGAAGGCGAGCGCCCAGATGTATTTCGACTGGGGGTTATAGAATTCGCTGACCTGGGCGCCGGAGATTTTGAAGACACGGCCGTCGGGGGAAGTTCCGGCGTAGACAGCGCCGCGCGAGTCGACGGCGAGGGCGAAGATTTCGGGCTGGGGGGCGGTCCAGATGGAAGAGGCCTGGCCGTTGGGGGTGACGCGATAAAGGCGTCCGCGGTGGCCGGTGCCGAGGTAGAGCGTGCCGTCGGGGGCGGAAGCGACGCTCCAGACGCCGGTTTCACCGGAAGAGAAGAGAGTATCGAGGCGGGGGGCGAGGGTGAGGCGGCCGTCGCGGGTGAGCGAGATGCCGGTGAAGCGGCCACGGACGAAGTCGGAGAACGAGTGGGATTCCCAACTGGCGGCGCCGCCGGCGAAGGCGAGGGTGGAGGCCAGCAGGAGGATGGGGAGGATGCGCATGACTTGTTTCACCGTGGACATTAGCGTTTGACGGTCACCATGGCGGTCTTGGAGCCGGTCATCATGTAGCCGCCGGAGGCCATTTCGATTTCGTCGAGTTTGGCGGAGGCGGTTTGGGGGTAGCTGGCGCCGAGGAGCAAGGCGAGCGAGGGGGGCGGGGCCGGGAGGGTTTCGCCCTGGACCTGCCAGGAGGGCTGGCTGCGCCAGATGCGGACGTAGGCCTTGGTGTTGGGGCGGAGACCATTGAGGAAGGAGAGGAGTTGGGGCTTATTGCGCGGCGGGGCGAACAGGAACTGGCGGTATTCGGCGAGGTTGGCGGCGGCGCCGTCGACGACGGTGAAGTAGAGGGGGCCGGGTTGTGCGCCGACGGGGATGGTGTAGCGGACGGTCTTGGTCATCTCCTGGCCGTTTTCGCCGGTGAACAGGGCGGTGAGGTCGATGGTCTCGCCGGGTTCGGCTTCGCGCTTGGAGGGCCAGAGAGATTCGATTTGAAGCTGCTTCTTCTCGTTGTCGATTTCGAGGTCGACTTCGATGGCGGAGAGTTTGAGGTCGTCGAAGCCGCCCTGCATGATGGCCGAGACGGGCGCGGCGAGCGAGGCCGAGACCATGTTGGGTGCGCCGAGTTCGGCGGTGTAGAGGTTATCGAAGGCGATGGAGGGCTGGCCGGGGCCGACGTGGAGGCGGGCGCGGACCGAGACGCTGGAGAGGCCGGCGGTGCGTTCGGTGGCGTCGATGGCGGAAAAGACGGCCATCTGGACGAGCAGGGGGGTCAGGAGACGATCATTCACCATCTCCATGCGGTAGTTCCAGGTGCGGGCGACGCCGCCGCGGCTGACGACGCGGATATCGACGGGGAGCAGGGCGGCCTGGCGGCCGAGGATGCCGTGGATGGCGGCGGTGCGGTCCTGGGTGATGACGCCCATCCATTCCTTGGTGGAGGAGATTTTGAAGGATGAGTTCTGGCTGGCGAGAAGGGTCATCACCTCGGCGCGGGCGAAGGGCATTTCGGAGTCGCCGGTGGCCATGAAGCGGTGGCCGAAGGCGAAGACGCGGTCGCCGTCGATGTGGGTGATGGTGCCGTCGGCGCCGGCGGCGAGGTCGCCGGTGATGAGTTGGACGCTGATCATGGAGCCGGGTTTAAGGGTGGAGGGATCGCCCAACTGGCGGGGGGGGCGTCCGCCGCCGGAGAGGCCCTGGACGGGTTGGAGGCCGGCGGAACGGAGGATGGGGGCGAAGTGGTCAAAGGCGGCGCGGGTGAAGCCGCCGAGCCAGAGGGGGGTGGCGATTTCGGTGAGGCGGTTGGGTCCGAGGTCGAACGACTGGGGCTTAGGCAGGAGCGAGGCGAGGTCGAAGGGGTTTGAGAGGTTGACGGCGCGGGGGGCGCGAGGGGTGGTGGCGGTGGAGAGCATCTCCTCGATAGGGCGGATGCCGGCGATGGGGTCCTTTGAGAATGGGAAGGAGAGGGCGACGGCGCCGAGCAGGCGGCCGTTGAAATAGACGGGGCTGCCGGACATGCCCTGGAGGACGCCGGTGTGCGACATGGGACCGCCGGAGAGGCGTGCGAGGATGATGGACTGCCTGGGACCGGCGTTTTCAAGGACGCCGAGGATTTCGACGTCGAAGTCCTCAACGCTGGCGCCGTTGAAGACGGTTTTGCCGGTGGCCTTCATGCCGGGTTTGACGTCGGAGAGCGGGAGGATGGGGAGTTGGGCGGCGAGGGTGGCGGCCAGCAACGGGACGAGGATGGGAACGAATCGCACTGTCCTCATTGTAAGGGCGGATGCGGCGCGGATTTGCGCGGTCGGGTATAGTAGAAATGTACCTTCCGCTGAATAGGCAGGCGCGGTAGCCAAGTGGTAAGGCAGAGGTCTGCAAAACCTTTATTCACCGGTTCGAATCCGGTCCGCGCCTCCATCCCGTCAGCGATCCCCCCTCATGAACCGGCCGGCGCGGAGCCTATTGCCGCAGGATTTTGTCCATGGCCTTGCCCCTGGCGAGTTCGTCGATCAACTTGTCCAGGTAGCGGATCTGTTGCATGAGCTTATCCTGAATCTCCTCGACGCGATAGCCGCAGATGAGGCCGGTGATCCTGGAGACATTGGGATTGATGCGGGGCGCCTGGGCGAAGAAGGTTTCGAAGTCGACCTTCCTGTCGATCTGCCGTTCGAGCGCCTGTTCGTCGTAGCCGGTGAGCCAGTGGATGATGGCATGGACCTCCTGCTTCGTGCGGCCCTTCTTCGCGGCCTTGGCGATGTAATGCGGGTAGACGCTGGCGAACGCCATTTTGAATACTCTCGAGTTGTCGATGGCCATGCTGTTGCTAGCAGCTTAGCGCGTTGGCATGACGTGCGTTCAGCGGATTGAGACTTCGCGCAACCGGGGCTGAGGCTAGTGTCCGGCCGGGGCGGGGCCGGAGTCGGTGTATCTGGGTTTGATCATCAGCACGACGACGATGGAGAGCAGGGCGACGCTGGCGAAGATGCCGAAGATGGCGAGCAGTGGGATGCGGAGGTCGAGCAGGATGCCGAAGCCCCAGTCGGCGAGACCGCCGCAACTGATGCTGACCATGTTCATCAGCCCGTAGCCGGTGGCGCGCAGATGGGGGCGGGTGATCTGGCAGAGGATGGGCATATTGTTGGTATCAAAGAAGCCCCAGCCGAGTCCGAACAGGACCAGGAAGGCGACGGCGACCCAGAGCGCGCCGGTGGCGGGCGACCAGCCGACGCCCATCATGGCGGCGGCGATGAGGGCCATGCCGATGGCGCTGGTGTAGATGCGGCCGCGGGGGTTGCGCCGCATCCAGCGGTCGGCAAGCCAGCCGCCGATGAGAGCGGCGGCGATGGCGGCCACCATCCAATAGAGGGTGGCCGAGACGCCGGCCTTGCCCTGGCCGATGCCGAATTCGGTTTTGAGGATGGCGGGCATCCAGTCGCGGACGATCCAGCCGGCCATGGCGGGCAGGGTGAAATAGAGCACAAGCAGGTTGAAGGAACGGTTGCCGAGCAGTTCGCGCAGTGCGCCGGCAGGGGAGGTTTTCGGTTCGTCCGCGATGCCGGCCGGGCGCGGGGCGTTGCGCACGAGGAAGAACAACGGCAGGGCGTAGAGCACGCCGATGAGGCCGCAGAGTTCGAACATCCAGCGCCAGCCGAGTTCGGGATGGTCGGCGGCGTAACCGCTGAAGCCGCCGATGATGACGCCGGCGTAGATGCCCATCTGGTGCATGCCGACGGCGCGGGAGCGGGTGGAGCCGAGGTGGTAGTCGGAGATGAGGGCCAGGGCGGCGGGGATGTAGAAGGCCTCGCTGATGCCCATGACGGCGCGCGTCCACAAAAGCTGCTCATAGGAGCCGACATGGCCGGTGGCCCAGGTGACGGCGGACCAGACCAGCAGGCTGCCGGCGATGACGTGGCGGCGGCTGAAGCGGTCGGCGAGGTAGCCGCCGATGGGGCTGAGGAAGGCGTAGGTCCACTTGAACAGGGCGAGGATCTTGCCCCAGTTGGCGTCGGAGCCGATATCGGGGATATCGGTCATGAGGGAGAACTTCATGGCGGCAAGCATCTGGCGGTCCAGATAATTGAGCAGCGCCACGGGCACCAGCAGGGCGACCACAACCCAGGCGTAACCGAGGCCCCGTCCGTTGAGCCATTTCATACCGTTGTCACCGCCGGGGAGAGGATCGTGCCGCCAAACCGCATCTCTACAGTATCGGGGGAAAAAGGTCCGCCATGCACGGCAAGGGATTCGGGGGGGCGGGTGCAAGGCGTTTCGCGAATGGCTGGCGCGGACCGGCGCGCGAGGATGCGCTGATGCGGATATGATGAGTCACGAGTTGGAAAGGAGAATCCGACGATGACGAGGCGGACATTCCTGAACGTGCCGGCCCTGAGCGTGCCGGCGGTGGCGGCGGCGGCGAGCGACACGATCAACCTGGGGCTGATCGGGTGCGGGGCGCGCGGGCGCGGGGTGCACATTCCGGGGTTCCTGAAGCATCCGGGGGTGCGGTTCACGGCCGTTTGCGACGTGAACTCGAAGTACATGGCGCAAGGCAGGGCGCTGGCGGGCGGAGAGCGGGTGGCGGCGTACAGCGATTACCGGAAGATGCTGGAGTCCAACGACGTGGACGCGGTGGTGATCGCGACAAACCAGCAGTGGCATGCGTTGCAGACGATCGACGCCTGCCGGGCGGGCAAGGATGTGTATCTGGAGAAGCCGCTGGGCAACTCGATCGGCGAGGGTCCGTATGTGGTGGAGGCGTGGCGCAGGTACGGGCGGATCGTGCAGGCCGGGACGCAGCAGCGCAGCCAGGAGCACTACAGGAAGGCGGTGGAATTGATCCGGGCCGGGAAGCTGGGCGAGATCAGCGAGGTGAGGGTTTGGGATTACGAGAATTACTGGCCGGGTCCGGGACGGCCGGCCGATACGGCGCCGCCGCCGGAGCTGGACTGGAACCAGTATGTGGGTCCGTCGGCATACCGGGAGTACAACCCGAACATGTATTACAACTACGGCTACGACTGGTTCCGCGTGGCCGGTGCGGGCCACCAGGTGGCGTGGGGGGTGCATCATTTCGACATCGTGCTGTGGGCGATGGGGGTGGAGTGGCCGCGGACGGCGTTTGCGACGGGCGGCAACTACGGCTATGAGACGAACCACGATTATCCGAACACATTCCACGCGGTGATGGAGTTCGGGCCGGGTCCGGTGGCCAAGCGGGGGTTCACGCTGGATTACACGATGAGGACGGCAGGGCGGCGGGAGACGCGGTCGCACAGCAAGTGCTTCGTGGGTTCGGCGGCGTCGATGGTGCTGGACCGTGCGGGGTATTCGATCGTGCGGGAGCCGCCCAAAGGGACGCGCGTTTCGACGGCGGCGGCGCTGGTGGGGGTCGAGGAGACCGTGGCGGCGGAGGACGACCACCTGTATCACTTCGAGGTGTTCCTCGATAATCTGCGGCAACGGAAGCAGCCGGCGGCGAATCCGGAGACGATCCACTATGCGAGCGCCGTTGGGCACCTGATGAATGTCAGTTGGGAGTCGGGGCGAAGCGTGAAGTGGGACGGGAAACAGAACCGCGTGATCGGCGACGCGGCGGCGCAGGCTCTGGTGACGCGGGCGTATAGGAAGCCGTGGAAGCTGGGGGTTTAGCGGGAGCCAGGAGCGTTTGCAGATGGTGCGCGACAGAGTCGCTGGCGGTGCGGAGAGGGCACAGTGCGGGAGCGATGAGATGTTGCTTCCGGATGGCGTGCTGACTTGGCGTAACTGACCACACGTCCCTTGAACGCCGTCTACGCAGGATAGCCGCCAGGATCCGCTTGTGCCGCGGGATTTTTCGTTTTGAGATTGCTCCTCTATCGCAGCCGGGTCAGCGTTCCGCTACAATTGCCTTTGGAGATACCCTAACAGCCCTGGGTGAGAACATCGAGCACTGAAGGAAATGAGCTACACGCCACGCTCTCTTTTTCGACTTGTCGAGGATATCGACGCGCACAGACTGTTGCTGCCCCACATTCAACGGGCATTTGTTTGGGAACCTGAGCAAATGGCGCGTCTTTTCGATAGTCTTATGCGCGACTATCCGATACAGACCTTCTTGTTCTGGCGCACCAAAGAGGAAATCCGAGCACGGACTTTCATGCCTGCTGTCGATCCAGATGCAGACCTTTCGCGGTTTTACGATTTGGCCAAATCGGCGAACGGAGTAGAGAAGACCTTCGTCCTCGACGGCCAGCAGCGTCTGCAAACGCTCCACGCCATCTTCAGTGGAGGGATTCTTGCAGACACTGGAAGGTTAAAGGAGGCGTACTGCGAGCTGACGGATGGCGAGGGTGGAGTGGACAACGGCAACACGCTCCACCGTCTTGTATTCAGTGCTGATCCGCTGCCCCTTCCTTGGTTCAGGGTTCGCGACTTGGTTGAACGATGTGGCAACGGCAACCCTTCCACCATTGCCGACGAACTGAACGATGCGCTTGAGCAGGTTCTGCCAACTGAAACTTCCGAATTAAGGCGAAGTCGGGAACGCCGTGTCCGCGCGAACGTTCAGCAACTCAGCCAAATTCTTAATCAGGACAAATTTTTCTACATCGACGAACTCGACGGTGTGGCCACGGCTGCCGCATTCCCTTACCGGAAGATCCTTGAGATCTTCGTGCGCGTGAACTCCGGCGGCACAAAGTTGACCTCCGGCGATTTGATGTTCGCCGCCATGAAAGAAGGCTGGGATGACATCGAGCAGCGCGTTGAACAAACTGTCGATCTTCTCAACGGCGGACGGTTGAGCATCGACAGCGACTTCGTGCTTAAGTGCCTACTCCTGGCTCAAGACGAAGGCGCTGAAGTGCAGACTGAGAAGTTTTTCGGGTCCAAAGGCGAGGCTCTGTTGAAGCGCATCGAGGACACATGGGATCAGGCCGAGACGGCCTTCCAGCAGTTGCGCGATTTCATGGTCCACTCACTGCGCATCGAATCCGACCGACTGGTCCGCAGCTACAACGCTCTCATCCCCCTATTCGATTTCCTCTTTCACAATAAGCAACCCGACGAGCCAACACGGGCACTGATGGCCGGTTATTACAACAAGTCGCAGTTGTTCGGCTGGTATAGTCGCCAGACCGACTCCGTGCTGAACGCGCTACACGGTATCGTCGGCAAAGATACCGGCGGCACCTTTCCGATCGACGCGATCAAGACCCATTTCCGTAACAGAGGTTCGTCCGTGGAGCTCCAGGAATTGTACTTGAACGACAAACATCTAAGGCCTATTATCCTGAACATGGTCTATTGTGACCGGTGGGGCGCGTCACCTTTTAATGTCGCGTTCAAGGGCAACGAACCTCACGTCGATCATATCTATCCGCAATACATGCTGCGTTCTAAGTTAGGATTGGGAACGTCCGAGATAAACGACATCGGCAATCTGCGTTTTGTTGGAGCTACAGACAATATTCGAAAACGTGCGGAACTGCCTAACTCGTACTTCGCGCGGCTTAAACAAGCGGGGATTCCCATCGAGAAGCATCTCCTGGTGCGTTCCTACGCCGATAACCCTGCTGATCTGAAATTCGACCGCCTGACCTTCGATGCCTTCCGACAAGAACGCCGAGCTGGGATTTGGCGTTCCGCCAAGAGTATGGTCGATCCCGAGTGCAGGACTGATCCGGCAGAGGATTGAACACCGGGCTGGGAAACGGATCTCACCACATACGCAGCAGTCCCCTTCCTGTCTTGAGTAGTGCGGGATCTGAATCGTCGGCTGTCGATAAGTGATCTAGTGGAGCCATTGGTCGCCTCCCCGGAGAGGTTCTTACGCTGCGCAATGCCCTCGGAACCTGCACTTCGTTCAGATGAATGCCCTGCCGGAGCCTGTTTCAGCGGCTGCGGCGGTCCGGTGGATCACCATGGGGGAGGCGCGTGCCGTCGAACAGAGTGACTGGTGGCCTGGCTCGGCGCGGTGGGCAGGCCGGGGCCTATGTTGAGTGGTGGGTCAGACTCGCGCGAGGCGAGGTTGGTTGCATTCTTTCAGGACGTGGACGGCGAGTTCGCGGTTGACGGTGGGGAAGCCTTCCAGGAATGCATCGAGCGAATCGCCGTTCCCGATGCAGCCGAAAACCGTTTCGACGGGGACGCGGGTCCCGCGGAATGCAGGCGTCCCATGCATCACTTCGGGGTCGCGTGTGATGGTATCCGGCATGGTTTCATTGCCCGGCAAAGGAGATGGATCGAAGCTTGCCGTCGAGCCGCGTATTGGGGAACCGGCTCTCCGCGGCGCGCGGTTTGGCCCGGTGGTTGGTGGTGAAGACGTCTTGACACGATTGTCGAGCCGGCAGGCAAAAGCGCCTGCGCCAGGAGGCGAGGGCGACTTCGGAGCGCCGGGAGAGCGACCGGCGGCGGGCAAGGGAGGCGAGGGAGGATCGGCGGTCCATGGTTGGGTCTGCTGAATGGCAGGGGGGAGCGAGGCGGGATTGCAGGAATCCCTGGTGAACTGGACTCCCCGCCGGGCAGTAGAGAGCCGCCGCAGGGCGCCTTGAAGTGCCAGATGGCGAGTTGCGCGAGAGGTTCAGGATCGGCGGCGGGGCCTCGGCCGGAGGGCAATTGTGATAGCGTTGGTGCGTGGCGCGAAGCGACAACCGCGCCGTGATCCAGACGGCAAGTCACAAACGCTGAAAAAGGAGCAGGCATGGGAGACAAAGGCGGGAAGAAAGACAAGGAAAAGAACAAGCAGCAGCAGGTGTCGAAACAGAAACAAGAGGCGCAGAAGAAGCAGGCCAAAACCCCGGCCAAGAGGCCCGTCTAGCAGGGACCGCGTAGAGCCGCTGCTGGATCAACCGCTTTCGATTGATTGTTTCGCGGCGGTCCTGGGAACCGCCATTCGGACTACGCGCCAGCAATGACGGAGTTCGCCGGTTGCTTCGGACAGATCGCCTGGAACCGCAATCGCGTTTCGGGCGGCTGATCCGCCCTCAGGCCACCGAGGCGAGGCCCGCCGTTTGCTTGTCCAATTGGGACAGGAGGCGCTGAATGGTTCGGACCTCGCGCTCCTCAAAGTAGGGCTCGCCGCATTGCCTGCACACCCATGCCGGCACGGCGTCCAGCGACAAGTGGTAGCCCTTGCGATCAATATGGAAGGGCGCGGCCGCCCTCTTCATCCGGCCTTCGCAATGCAGGCACTTCATTCGTGGATCTTCACCAGGTGAGGGCATCCGACTCGTGCGAGGCGAGGGTGTTTGCGTATGTCCAGGACCTGGACGGCGAGTTCCGGCTGACGGTGGGGAAGCCTTCCAGGAATTCATCGAGCGAATCGCCGTTCTCGATGTAGTCGAAAAGAGTTTGCGCGGGGACGCGGGTGCCGCGGAATACAGGGGTCCCGTGCATCACTTCGGGGTCGCTTGTGATGGCATCCTGCATTTCCCCATTGTCGCTCAGCACGGCTCACTATGGCGCGCGATTGGAGCGGCAAGAACCGGTCACCGAATGAGTTGATCAATCGAAGTCATGCAGGCCTCGGTCGATCAATGGAAACAAGCCAGTTGATACACAACTGGTTCTAGCTGTGGCGGATGACGAGGACGTCGCCGTCTTTGACGATGTATTCCTTGCCTTCGAGTTTGAGTTGGGCTTTTTCGCGGAGGCCGGGGTAGCCGTTGTTGGCCACGAGGTCTTTCCAGTTGCAGACTTCGGCGCGGATGAATTTCTTTTCGAAATCCGAGTGGATGGCGCCGGCGGCTTTGACGGCCGTGGAGTTGATCGGGATGGTCCAGGCGCGGACTTCGGTTTCCCCGGCCGTGAGGAAGCTCATCAGGCCCAGCAGGCGGTAGACGGCCTGGACCATGCGGTTCATGCCGGATTCCTTCAGGCCGTAGCTGGTGAGATACTCGGCGGCTTCGGCGGCGGGCAGTTCGACCAGTTCGGCTTCGATGTTGCCGCAGATGGCCGAGACCTCGGCGTTGGGGCGGCCGGGCAGGAGTTTGGCGCGGTACTCCGCTTCGATCTCGTGGAGGCGCGAGGCGTCGCCTTCGCCGAGGTTCAGGACATAGAGGATGGGCTTCTGCGAAAGGAACTGGAAGCCGCGGAGGCGCTTTTCGTCCTCATCGTCAAGCTCAAGGGTACGCAGGGGCTGGTTGTCTTCGAGGCGGGCCTTGGCTTCGATGAGGAGTTCGTATTCGCGGTCGAGGCCGGGGTCCTTGATTTTTTTGCGGTCCTTGTCGAGGCGCTCGATGCGCTTTTCGACGACGACGAGGTCACTGAGGATAAGCTCTGTATCGACGTCGGCGATGTCGCGCTCAGGGTTGACGTCGCCCTTTTCGTGGGGGACGGACTGGTCGTCGAAGACGCGGACGACGTGGGCGATGGAGTCGGCAACACGGAGCGAGGCGAGGTAGGAGGGCTCGCGGAGGGCTTCCTTGGAGATGGACGGGAAGTCGACGAACTCGATGGCGGCATGGGTGACTTTTGGCGGGGCGTAGATCTCAGCCAGGGCCTCGACGCGGGGGTCTGGGACGCGGGTGACGCCGATGCGGATCTCCATTGCGCCGACGCGGCCGGATTCATGGACGCCGGTGAGAATGGTAAACAGACTGGTCTTGCCGACCATGGGCAGGCCGATGATGGCTGTCTTCATGACACCTCTTCTTTAAGTTAAAGCGGAACCTCGATGCGGTTCAGGATTTCTTCGATGACGCGTTCGGCGGCTTCGGAGGAGCGGGCGGCGAGTCCGGAACGCTGGTGCATCACGACGCGGTGGGCAAAGATGGGCACGGCGAGGCGTTTGATGTCGTCGGGGATGACGTAATCGCGTTCCTCGACCATGGCCAGGGCCTGGGAGGCGCGGTAGAGCGATTGGGCGGCGCGGGGGCTGACGCCGAGGGCGAGCTGGCCGTGGCGGCGGGTCTCGTCGACGATCGAGAGCATGTAGGTGACCAGGGCGTCGTCGACGCGGATCTGTTCGACGGCGGACTGGAGTTGGAGCAGTTCGTCGCGGGTGAGGACGGGCTGCATCTGGGAGGCGCGTTCGAGGGCGTGGTTGCGGATGATGTCGCGTTCGGAGGCGGGGTCGGGGTAGCCGACCTTGAGGCGCATGAGGAAGCGGTCGAGCTGGGATTCGGGCAGGGGGTAAGTTCCGTGGTGCTCGACGGGGTTCTGGGTGGCGATGACGAGGAAGGGCTGGGCGAGCAGGAGGGTTTTGGCGTCGACGGTGATCTGGCGCTCGTTCATGGCTTCGAGCAGGGCGGACTGGGTTTTGGGGGTGGCGCGGTTGATTTCGTCGGCGAGAAGGAAGTTGGTGAAGATGGGGCCGGGCTTGAACTCGAATTCGCCGGATTTGGTGTTGTAGACGGTGACGCCGAGGATGTCGCCGGGCAGCATGTCGGAGGTGCACTGGAGGCGGTGGAAGCCGCAATCGACGGAGCGGGCCAGAGCCTGGGCGAGCGTGGTTTTGCCGACGCCGGGGACGTCCTCGATGAGCAGGTGGCCGCGGGCGATCAGGCAGACGGTGGACATGCGCACGACCTCGGGCTTGCCGCGGAGGACGGCGCCGAGGGCGGCTTCAAGCCGGGCCAGTTTGGTGTCGCGGGATGCCGCGGCCTGCGGTTGAGGCATTTCTATTCATGATAGCGATGACGCGGGGATGGCGGGCGCGGGAAATGTGGTCAGCGGGCGGGAGCGTCGAGGGCGATGCGGAGGAGGCGGCCCTTGCCGCGGCGGTCCCAGAGGAGGGCGTGGTTGCCGTCGACGGCGAGGAGTTGGGCGCCGCGGGGGAGTTTGGCGGACGAAGCGGTGAGCCAGCGGCGGTCGTGGGGCGAGAACGAAAACAGGGCGTAGGGGGTGGTGAAGGATTCGTCGCCGCGCTGGCGCAGGGGGAGAAGGGCGAGGGGCGTATCGTTCCAGATGGCGATGCTGATGCGGGAGCGGCCGGCAGGGTTGACGTTGACGGGGAAGGAGGAGAGTTCGCTGGTGGATGGGGTGAAGCGGAAGAGTTGGGCGGCGCCGGGGTGGAAGATCCAGAGGGCATCGCGGGCGGAGAGGAGTTGGGCGTCGCCGAGGGCGGCGGTTTTCCAGGGCGGAGCGGTGGCTGGGGGGAATCTGTCGCGGGGGAGGACGGGATGGATGTCGCCGTTGGGGGGGATGCGCCAGAGGACGGAGTAGGGCTCGCCGGCGACCATTTTGCGGAAGTCGGGGCCGAGGCAGTAGAGGTCTTCCCCGCCCCAGGCGAGGTGGTCGCAGAAGACGTCGCCGGTGGCGATGACCTCGGGCGAGGCGGGGGCGGCGGTGTTGAACAGAAGGATGACGTTGGTGAGCACGCCGGCGCCGAGGGAGGCCGAGGCGCTGACGGCGAGCGTGGCGCGGGCGTTGAGCGAGAAGTCGCGGATGGTGATGCGGCGGAACCGGCGAGCGAGGCGGGCGGCTTCGATGTGGGTGGAATCGAGCCAGAGGCTTTCGTCGCGGGGGTCGAGGCGGATGAGGTGGCCGTGTTCGTATTTGAGCGAGGCGGCGTGGGCGAGCGGGGCGGCGGCGAGCAGGAGAGCGGCGAAAGTTGCGGCGAAACGGGCCACCCTTAGAGTTTAGATGTTGGATGGGATAGAATGTGCCCGACATGCTCCCCAGCTTCGTGGCGAAAGCCGTTCCCAATGCGCTGAGCAATCGCGCGCCCTGGTACAAGAACACCGCGCCCACCTATGCGGGCACGTTCCTATGGATCGCGTTCTATAGCGCGATCGGGATAGGGACGCTGGACCGTGCGCCACTGGGGCTGCTGCTGCTGGGCCTGGCGGTGGCGGGATTGATCTGCTACCTGTTCTATTACGTGCCGGCGATGTTGGGGATGAAGACGGGCTATCCGCTGTATGTGGTGGCGACGTCGACGTTCGGGTTGAAGGGCGGATATGCGATGCCGGGGCTGTTGATGGGGGTGTTGCAGGTGGGGTGGTTCGCGGTGGGGACGATGTTTGCGACGAAGTTTGTGTTGTCGGCGTTCGGGTCGCAGGCGGGTCCGGGGACGATGCCGTTTGTGGTGATCGGGATTGCGTGGGCGTTGGGGATGGGGTATGTGGGCGTGCAGGGGATCAAGTATGTGGCGAGGGTGGCGCTGCTGTTGAATTCGATTCCGCTGTTGATGCTGATTGTGGTGTTTGCGAGGACGTCAGGCGGGATCGGGCAGGCGGAGGTGACCAACCCGGCGCCGTATGTGGGCTTTGCGCTGATCATTCAGATGGTGGTGGGATTCTTCGCGACGGCCGGCGCGGCGGGCACTGACTTTGGCATGAGCAGCCGGGACGGGCGCGACGTGCGCAACGGCGGGCTGACGGGCATCGCGCTGGCGGTGCTGATCGCCGGCGGACTGGCGTTGACGGCGGTGGCGGGGGCGAAGGTGATGATGCCGGGGCTGGCATCGTATACGTTTGAGGCGGTGGTGGGCGGAGTGGGCGGGTGGCTGGCGTCGGCGATGTTTTTGCTGTTCATCATCGCGTCGATTCCGCCGAGCTGTTTCTGCGCGTTCATCATCGGCAACTGCTTTTCGACGATGATACCGAGCGTGAGCCGGATGACGTCGACGATGGTGAGCGTGACGGTGGCGGCGATCCTGGCGGTGACGGGGGTGACGCAGAACCTGATCGGGATTTTCACGATCGTGGGGGCGTCGTTCGGGCCGGTGTGCGGGGCGATGACGGCGGATTATCTGTTGAGCGGGGGCAAGTGGGCGGGTCCGCGGGAGGGTATTAACTGGGCAGGCTACGGGGCATGGGCGGTGGGATTCACCGTGGGCATTTTGACGTTCATCCCCGGCATGGAAGGGTTGAGCGAGACGGTGCAGCCGCTGGCGGTATGGAGTTTCGTGGCTGGGTTCATTGTGTACCTGGCGCTGGCGAAGCTGGGGTTGGAATCGAAGACTGTACCGATGGAGAGCAAGTAGCGGGGTTCAGTATACGGCTGAAGGCCGGGTGTTGTATATTGGAATTTCCCGCCGATAGGGGGCGCGTAGCTCAGTTGGTTAGAGCGCCTGCTTCACACGCAGGAGGTCACAGGTTCGAGTCCTGTCGCGCCCACCACCCCCGATTGCAGCCGCCTTTCCAGTTTGTAAACGACACGAGCTTGCCTTGTCCGGCCGAAACCGCTATGGTGGCCGGGAAGGAGAGTTTGCCATGAAAAGCGATAGCTCACGCCGCGGCTTCCTGGCCGGGTCGGCGTTTACGATCGTCAGCCCGCATCTGGTGCGGGGCGCGGCGCCGGCGAGACTGCGAGCCGGACTGGTTGGCTGCGGCGGACGCGGCACGCAGGCGGTGAACGACATGCTGGTGGGGACCGAGAACGTCGAACTGGTGGCGATGGGCGACGTCTTCGAGGACAAGCTCGAAGGGTCATTGAAACGGCTGCGTGAGGGAACGGGGTTGAAGCAGTATGCGAACATCCCGGTGATGCGCAACGGCCAGACCAAGGCGATGACGATGGACGACCTGGCGAAGGAGATTCCGGCCCGCATCCAGGTGCCGCCGGAAAATCACTTCACGGGATTCGACGCGTTCAGGAAAGTGGTGAATTCGGGCGTGGATATCGTGATGCTGTGCACGCCGCCGGGATACAGGCCGGAGCACTTCGAGGCCGCGGTGAACGCCGGCAAGCACATCTTCACGGAGAAGCCGGTGGCTACGGATCCGGTGGGCTGCAGGCGGTTCATGGCGGCGGCAAAGCTGTCGGAAGAGAAGAAGTTGTCGGTGGTGAGCGGGGCGCAGCGGCACGCGCAGAAGTCGTATGTGCAGACGGTGGACAAGATCAGGAACGGGGCGATTGGGGAGATCCAGTCACTGTATTCGCGCTACCTTTCGGGGCCCGTGTTTCATGCCAAGGGCCGGGACGAGAGGTGGGGCGACATGGAGTGGCAGCACCGCAACTGGTATTCGTTTGTCTGGATCTGCGGCGACCAGATCGTCGAGCAGCATTATCACAACATCGACTTCATCTGCTGGGTGATGGGCACGCATCCGGTGAAGGTGGTGGCGTCGGGCGGCATCTCGTGGCGCAAGGGCCAGGAGTTGTATGGGAACATTTACGACCACATGGCGTCGGAGTTCGAATTCGCCAACGGGGTGAGGTATACGTCGCATTGCCGGCAGTATCCGCAGGGCTGTTTCAGGGAGGTGTCGGACCTGGTGGTGGGGTCAAAGGGCAAGTCGAGGGGGACGGATCTGGCGACCGAGCAGGGCATCAACCCGTATGTGCAGGAGCACGCCGACCTGGTGAATTCGATCCGCGGGACGGGCCCATATCAGAACCAGGGGATGGCGATCGCCGAGGCGACGATGACGTGCATCATGGGACGCGAGTCGGCGTATTCGGGCGAGATGGTGACGTGGGACAGGATCATGGCGTCGCAGCTGGATTTGCAGCCGAAGGCGTTTGATTACAAGCTGACAATGGCCGATGGCGCGGCGCCGGAGCCGGGCAAGTACAAGCTGATCTAGACGGAGCGGATGCGGAACATCATCTTCGCGTTGCTGGTGGTGCTGGGCGTGGTGGCGCTGCGGTTCGGATTTGTCCGGAGCGACCGGGCGGCTACGCGGGGCGGGTCAGTGACAGGCGAGGCAGCGCCGGATGTGCCGGAGGAGTTTCTGTCGCCGCATCTGAGGATTCTGATGTTCTACAGCGCCGAGGCTGCGCCGCGGCCGGGGCGGCCGGCGACGGTTTGCTATGGGGTGGTGAACGCGGTGAAGGTGAGGCTGGAGCCGGCGCTGGCGGCAGTGTCGCCGTCGGCGAGCCGGTGTTTTTCGGTGACGGTGGACAGGCCGCAGATGTTGACGCTGACGGCAACGGGCAAGGGTGGAGAGGAGGCGGTGGCGGCGTTCCGGTTGGGGGTGAAGACGCCGCGGCCGGTGATCACGTCGTTGCAGTTGAGCACGTTCACGCCGAAGCGGGGCGAAGCGGTGACGCTGTGTTACGGGACGAAGTTCGCAACCAGCGTGCGGCTGGAACCGTTCGGCCCGGATCTTGCACCGGCGGGCAGGCACTGTGTGGAATGGCATCCCGATGCTCCGGAATACAGGCTGGTGGCGGAAGGCAAGGATGGCCGGGATGAGGCGCCACTGCCGTTGAAATACGTCGACTGAACCGCAGTGCCGGCGGCGGTGTGGATTGGCCCATCGACCGCGGACGCGGGTCTGCTATATCATCTCTGCATGAGTTCCCAATCCAGCCGCAGACATTTCATGGGGGGCGGCGCCGCGGCGCTGGCCGCCACTGGCGTTTCCCTTTCGCCGTCGATGGCCGCACCGGGCGAGGCTTCACGCCCCATTCGCCTCGGCATCGCCAGCTACAGTTACCGCGAGTTCAGCCGGCGGGCGTGCATCGCCATGACGAAGCAGTTGACGCCGCTGCTGACGATCAAGGAGTTTCACGCGCTGTACCGTTCAACGCCGGAGGAACTGGACCGTGCCAAGGCCGAGTTCCAGAAGGCGGGCATCATCCTGACGGGCGGCGGGACGGTGTACATGCTGAAGGACGATCCCGACGACGTGAAGTCGTATTTTGAGTACGCCAAGCGGTTGGGACTGCCGATGATGAACGTCGGGCCGACGGCGAAGACGCTGCCGATGATCGAAAAGTGCGCCGTGCAGTACGACATCAAGATCGCGGTGCATAACCACGGTCCAGAAGACAAGCACTTCCCCGCGCCGTCGGACGCGCTGAAGCTGATCAAGGACATGGACCCGCGCATGGGGGTCTGCATCGACGTCGGCCACACGACGCGCACGGGCAAGAACCTGATCGAGGAGATGCGCATGGCCGGGCCGCGGATGCTGGACTTCCATGTGAAGGACCTGAAGAACCTGATGGACCGCGATTCGCAGTGTGACGTCGGCGACGGCGCCATGCCGATCAAGGCGATCTTCGCCGAGATGCTGCGGCAGAACTACAAGGGCATCGTGCACCTGGAATACGAGATCAATGCCATGGACCCGATGCCGGGCATGATCAAGAGCTTCGCCTACATGCGCGGCGTGATCGACGGCATGGCCGGATGAGGCTGGTCTGAACCATTCAGATCGGGGGGCCCGCTTCACGGCGGGCACCTTGTTTATATGGGTTGGGTTTATATGGGTTGGGCGCGCGGGGCGGAGCGAAGTTGAGCTACACTGACGCGATATGCTCTCGAAACTGCTGAGGAGGATCCACCTCTACACGGGATTTTTCCTTGCGCCATGGGTGGTGATGTACGCGGTGAGCACGGCGGCGATGAACCACCGGGCGTTTTTCAGCGGCGAGGCTGAAGAAGGCCCGCGCTGGGAGAGGCGGGCCGAGCGGGCTTTCGACGGCGTGCTGCCGGAGGGCGGAACGGCGAGCGCGCAGGCCAGAGTGATCCTGAACTGGCTGGAGATCGACGGGGCGCACAACGCGAGGTGGAGCGCGGACAAGACAGCGTTGTCCGTGCAGCGGCAGCGGCTGCGCGACCCGTTGCGGATCACGTATACGCCGGCCGACGGAAAAGTGGTTGTGGAAGGCCAGGCGGCGAAGACGAGCGCGCTGCTGGAGCGAATGCACCGCCGGCGCGGCTATCAGCAGGATTACGCCGCGGACGACGTGTGGGCGTTTATCGTCGATCTGTTTATCGTGGCGATGGTGTTCTGGGTGGTGTCCGGGATCATACTGTGGTGGCAGATGAAGGCGACGCGGAGATGGGGACTGGCGTTCGCGCTCGGCGGGCTGGCGGTTTTCGTATTCTACGCGATCACTCTCTGAACGGAGGCATGATGGAATTTCAGCATCTCAACCGGCGCGTTCATCTGTATCTGGGGCTGGCGCTATCGCCGTGGATGCTGCTGTATGCCGTGAGTTCGATTCCGTTCAGCCATGGGCGGCTGTTCGACGAGTTGGACAAGGCGAAGAATCTGCCGAACTGGAACAAAGCGGCCGAGATGGCGTTCGACGCGCCGGCGCCGGAAGACAAGGCCGGATTACGCGAACTGGGGCGGGCGATGATGCGGGCCGCCGGGCGCGAGGGGGCGTTTGGGGCGTACCGGCAGGGGGCGAAGCAGGTGAACGTCTATCACCACAGCGTGTGGCGATCGACGCAGATCAAGTACTTCGTCGAGGAGCGCAGGCTGGTGGTGGAAGACAAGCGTTTCCGGTGGGACCATATGCTGACCGGCCTGCACGCCAAGGGCGGCTTCGAGCAGGACAGTGTGCTGCATGATTCGTGGGGCGTGGTGGTGGACATCGTGTGCCTGGGGTTGATCGTGTGGGTGGCCAGCGGGATCTGCATGTGGCTGCCGGTGCGCGGATTGCGGAAGCCGGGGATCGCGGCCCTGGCGGCGGGAGCGGCGAGTTTCGCCCTGTTTGTCTGGCTGCTGTGATGCGGTGGCGCCAGGCACGCAGGCATTCACGCAGGGCCGCCGCGAGGGCGTGGCCGAGCGAGCGGGCTGAACGCGGCGTGACGTCAACCGCGCCGCAGTTGGCGTAGGGGATCTCGATGGCCGCGGCGGCCCAACCGGCGAACGATATGCCCTGGGAGTAGTTCGACGCGTTGTTCCAGGCCGCGCCGAAGGGTGGATTGTTCGCGGCCGAAAAAGGCAGCGGCCCGGTTTTGACCCGTTCGAGGATCTTCGAGAAGGAGACGATTTCGGCCAAGTTGCGGTGGTTTTGGCCGCCGGGGAAGCAGATGTCCCCGTTGTGCGGGCCGCGGATCCATGGGCAGTGCAGGTCGAGGGCGAAGGCCACGCGGCGGGCGCCCCAGGCGGGGACCCAGCGGCGGATGGCGGCGACGGAGGCATGGACGCTGACTCCGGAGTCATCGCGGTGATGGTCGCGGGGGCGGCGGTTTTTGCCCTGGCCGCCGTCCCCGACGCCGTCTTTATCATGGACAGCAGTGTGCGGCGCGTCAGGTTGGACATTGAGAGCCTCCAGACCGCCTGGCCGGAATGGCGAGTCTGCGGCGGGCGGCGGAGCCGAAAAACGGGGCGGACAGCAACATACATTAAAGCCTGTTGGAAGCTGGCGAGAATTCTGGCATACTTGACTCAACTCGTCAGATTTACGCCGCCGACAGCGGCGTCTGGGCAACAAATTGGACTCTCGCTCCAGAAGCTACCTGCATCAAGGAGTTACCGGGGCAGTACAGACCGTCAGGAGGCAATTGAGTGAAGGAAACGGGAGTTGTGAAGTGGTTTAACAATGCGAAGGGCTATGGCTTCATCGTCCGTCAGAGCGGCGAGGATGTCTTTGTGCACTACAGTTCGATTTCGAAGGAGGGCTACCGGACCTTGGAAGAGGGCAAGGAAGTGCACTTTGAGTGCATCACGGGGCCGAAGGGATTGCAGGCGCAGAACGTCGAGCCGGTCTGAAGCCGGGGCGGTTTTGATACCATGACGGGGCTTGAGGAGTAGCCCCGCATGGTGCGCAAAACCTTCTATTACGCCTGTTTGACGCTGGTGGCCGGCGTCTGCCTGTCAGCTCAGAGGCCGAGGGCTCGAGAAGCGGGCCTGAGGACCGGGACACTGGAAACAGGGGCGTTGAACGCCATCACGGACGTGGCCGGAGTTCGCGTGGGACATGCGGCGGTGGTCCGCCCGCCGAATGTGCTGACGGGCGTCACAGCCATCGTGCCGCATGGGGGCAACATCTTCCGGGAGAAGGTGAGGGGAGCGGTATACACGTTCAACGGATTTGGCAAGCTGGCCGGATCGACGCAGGTGGAGGAACTGGGCGAGATCGAGACGCCGGTGCTGCTGACGTCCACGTTGAACGTGGCCCGGGTGGCTGATGCGGTGATCGACTACATGCTGGCGATGCCGGGCAACGAAAGCGTTCGAAGCATCAACCCGGTGGTGGCGGAGACCAACGACGGCGGGCTGAACGACATTCGAGGAAGGCACGCCGGGCGGGAGGAGGTATTTGCCGCTATCGGGTCAGCGAGGGGCGGGGCGGTGGAGGAGGGCGGGGTTGGAGCGGGCGCGGGAACGGTCTGTTTCGGGTATAAGGGCGGGATTGGGACGGCGTCGAGGCGTGTATCCGGGGGATATACCGTGGGGGTGCTTGTCCAAACCAATCATGGCGGGGATCTGCTGATTGCCGGGGTGCCGGTGGGGCGGATGCTGGAAGGGGACGGGACGGGAACGGCGGATGGAAGCGTGATTGTGGTGGTGGCAACGGACGCGCCGGTGGATGCGAGGAACCTGAAGCGGATGGCGGCGCGGACAGCGCTGGGGCTGGGCAGGACGGGCGCGGCGGGGTCGAACGGCTCGGGCGATTACGCCATCGCTTTCACGACAGACCGGGGCGGCGGGCCGTTCACGGCGAACGACGCGATGTCGCCGCTGTTTCTGGCGGTGGTGGAGGCCACCGAGGAGGCGGTGTACAACTCGCTGTTCAAGGCCGAGACGGTGGAATCGAACGGGCGGAGGGTGGAAGCGTTGCCGCTGGGGCGGGTTTTACCAATTCTGAGGGAGCGCGGGGCGATACGGTAGGCGGGGGCGGGGGGTTCGTTTGGTCACTCAAATCGAAGGCCCCGGAAACGCGATGGCGTCCGGGGCCTCAGGAAGCAGCGGTACTCGCGGCTGGAACGGGGAAAGCGTTATGCAACCTCCGAAGCGCTCGTCCTGCTCATCATCGCAGCCATCTGGTCTTTGAGGTGAAGTTTCAACTTTTTCAACCGGTGCTCTTCAAACTCGTCTTCCGGAGTCACATGCGCTTTGGCTTCAATCTCGTTGATCAGCCGCTCATAATTCGCGTGCTGCTCAGCCATGACTCGGAACTCCTCGTTCGTCGCCATCAGGTGCGCTTTGAGTTCTTCCTGTCTCACTTTTTCCATATTGCGTGAATCTCCTTATGATGGACGGCCTTGCCGGGCCTTTTCCCGGCGATTCCCGGCCCGGTGGGGGTTGTCGTTCGCATCGGTCTACACGTCTGGGGGACCCGTTGGCCCCTCGTCACCCAAACCGTACCACTTTTGCAGTTTCATGACAATACCCGCTTCGTTGGGGCACGCGTAGTAATTGGGCCGTACGCCGGAACCGATGAATCCAAATGCGGCATAGAGGGCGCGGGCGGCGGCGTTCGACTCCCTGACTTCGAGAAAGACCCGCTCGAAGCGGTGGAGCGAGGCGGCTCGCAGCAGGGCGGCGGCGACGCCCTGGCGGCGGCAGGCGGGATCGACGGCGAGGTTGAGGATTTCGGCCTCGCCAGGGGCGGTTTCGCGCAGGACGAGGAAGCCGGCCAGCACGGGGCCGGATTCAGCCACCCAGCACTGGTGGTGGAGATAGTCCTCGGGTTTCCAGTGGGCGGCTTCCGGCGAATGGGCCTGGATTTCGGCGATACGGGGCAGGTCGGAGCTGGTCATGCGGCGGGTATCAACCATGCCGCGCCGGCGCATGCCGCCTCCGCAGGGCGAGTTGGAGCACGGCCCAGGAGCCGAGCGGGAGCAGGGCCACGGCCACGCAGACGGGTCCGAAGCCGTAGCCGTCGACGATGCGCCCGACGGCGGCGGAGAAGACGCCCTGAAGCAAGCCGTAGGCCGAGGTGAGGCCGGCGACCGCGAACGCCGCGCGTCCGGGGCCGAACAGGTCGAGCGGCAGGGCGTAGATATTGACGCTGGCGGCGACGCAGGCGAAAAAGCTGAGACAGATGAGCGCCACCGCGGCGTTGGGCGAACCCATGAGGGGAACGGCGGCGTTGGAGAGCAGCAGCAGGCATCCGAAACCGATCACCGACATGCGGACGGGAGTGACGTCGGCGGCGCCCTTGCCGAGGCGGAAGACGAGCCAGCCGCCGAACAGTCCGCCGGCGGTGGCGAAGATGGGCGGGATCCAGGCGAGTTGGTAGTTGGCGGCCTGCTGGGTGAGACCGTGTTCGCGGACCAGGTAGACGGTGGTCCAGTTCACCCACAAGCTGTAGACCGACATCAGCAGGACGTTGGAGGCGAGCAGCGCCCAGTAGCGGGGGTCCTTGAGGACTTCGGAGACGGGCGAGGAGCGCGGCGTGGCCAGTTCGCCGGCCTTGGGGGCGCGGCGTTCGATGCGGAACCAGAGCGGAATCCAGAAAAAGCCCAGGGCGCCGGCGACCATGAAGGCCGCGCGCCAGCCGTACATGCGGGAGATCCACTGGGCAAAGATGGGCGCGGTCATGGCGCCGATGGTGAGACCCATCTGATAGACGGCGCTGCCCAGGGCGCGTTCGCGGGGGACCAGATAGACGGCCGAGGCCTTGCCCGTGGCCGGGATTCCGCCGGCTTCTCCGATGCCGAGGGCCGCGCGGCAGATGATAAGCCCCTTGAGCGAGGAGACCAGGCCGGTGGCCATGGCGGCGACCGACCAGAAGGCCACGGCGATGGCCGAGCCCAGGCGCAGGCCGATTTTATCGATCATCAGCCCGGCCAGGGGGGCGGCGATGGCGTAGGTCAGCGAGAAGGCCAGGATGACGTCGCCATAGCCGGTGGCGGTCATGCCGAATTCGGTCATGATCTGGGGGGCGAGGGCGGCGAGGATCTGGCGGTCAAGGAAGTTCAGCGCGTTGGCCAGGGCGAAGACGCCGACGGCGGTCCAGCGCATGGAATTCTGATTCATCGGCTACTTAAACTCCACCATCACCGCCTCGCCCGCCGTCGCCGCCCGGGCATCGCGCCTGGGCTGGTATTCGACGCGCACGGGGCGCGGGGATTTCGAGACGCCGCAGGCCAGCGTGGCCTGGCCGCTCCCCATCACGACGACCTTGGAGGGATCAGGGATATTCAGGCGCAGCGTGCTGCCATCCGCCAGACCGATGACCAGCCGCGCCGCTTTGCCCAGGCATTCAACGCGCAGGAGCCGGCCATCGGCCTTTTCCAGGGCCGGGCCGTCCCACCAGTCGAGCGGTTTATCGGAAGACTTCAGCCCCCCTGAGGCCTCGTTGGCGCGCTTTTCAGCGGCACGAATCCGGTTTTCGGCCTCGTTTTTGAGCTTTTCGACTTCGTCGCGGTCCTCCTGCTGCTGTTTCCGGCGGGCGGCGCCGGCGGCGTCGAGGCGAGCGGTTTCGGCGGCGCGCTGGCGTTCGAGCAGTTCGGCGCGGGCCTGTTCGGATCCGGCCACGCGAATGGCGGCGCGCCAGGACTTCGAGGCATCGTCAAACTGGCCGGCAGCGGTCTGGGCGGCGGCGAGCTGCTCATAGAGCATGACGCGGCGGGGCGCGAGTTCGACGGCCTTCTTGAGCAGATAGGCCTTACGGACCGGGCCGGGCTCCTGGGTGGCGGCGAGGATGAACGGTTCGGCCCAATCGGGTTTCTTCAGCGAGGCGCGCTCGACGGCGAGGCGCGACTCTTCCCTGCCCGGTTCGAGCCTGGCGAGTTCAAGCAGTCCGCGGGCGCCGCCGGTTTCGTCGGCGGCGACCTCACGCAAAGCGATGAGGGCCTGCTCCTTGCGGCCCAAGCCGGCGAGGGCGAGGCCGAGACCTTCGAATCCGGCCGTCGAAGGACGCTCCTTCTGGGCCTTTTCGTAGGCGGCGACGGATTCGGCGTATTTGGCGCGGCCCAGGGCGAGGTCGCCGGGGATGAGCCGGACGCGCGACGGCAGCGAGGGGTCCAGCCGGAAGCGATCGGGATTGATGCCGAAACCGGACCAGGAGGCGGTCTCAAACGACGTCGCGGCGGCATAGGCCCTGGCCTCCTTCTCCACTTCGGCGCGGGTGCGCTGGAAGGAGTTGCGCAGGGAGGCGTCGAAGCCGCCGCCGTTGGCGAGGTTGGACATGAGCACGCGGATACGGCCGCGGGTGTCCTCATTGACGGTAAGTTGATGGATGAGCGCCCATTGCCAGGTGCGCTCCCGCGCGGGCGGGGGTGTGCCGAAAGTGATGCGGGCGCCGTCGATCTGGAGAGTCGAGTAGGCCTCGGCGATGGCATCCTCGAAGCCAAGCGTCATCTGGCCGGGCAGGCTGTCTTCGAGAAGCAGCAGGGCCAACTGGCGGAACCAGGCGCCGGCGGGGTGGGACTTTTCGGGCCAGAAGGCGATCCAGCCATCGCGGCTCATGCCGAGAGTGGCCTCGGCCTGCGTGCCGCGGTCCAGGACGACGGTGACGGGCCAGACGGTCTTCAGATTATCCTTGCCGACGGCCTGGCCAAGGGCGCCGCGGAACTGTTCGAGCGCGGCGAGGGTTTCGCGGATCTGCCCGCCGCCCCGCTCCGAGATCACAATGAACGGGCCGGACCTGGCCTCCTGCCAGGCGCCCGCGGCGGGCACGGCGGCGAGCAGCGCCCAGAGCAGAGTCCATGCTGGGCGTTTAAGCGCCAATCGGTCCTTCTCCCTTCGACAGCGCGGCGATGGTGGATTCCGATTCGCGGACGGCATATTCGACGGCGGACTCCATGGCCACATAGTAAGTGATTCCGGCGATGATGTAGCCGCCGGCAAGGGTGAGATAGAAGGCGAGTTGGGCGCCGAAGGCGTATCTGGAGAGGTAGGCCAGAGCGACGGGGATACTCAACAGTGGGTAGACGATGAGCAGCAGCAGTTGGGACTTGCCGGCGCTTGAGTTGCGCCAGGAGCTTGACGGGTCAGCCGGACGCGGCATGCGGACCGACATCAGGTTGCCGACCGGGAGCAGGAACAGGCAGACCAGGCCGGTGACGGCGAACGCCTCGATGGCCTTTTCGAGCGTGACCTTGATCTGAAAGAGCGTGCAGGCGAGCGTCACCAGCAGGACTTCAAGAAACAGCAGCGAGACGGCGGCGATGTTCTTGCCCAACAGGATGGTGGAGAAGCGGACGGGCATGGCGTAGTAGGCCTGGACGGCCTGGCGGTCGAAGCCGAAACAGTTCCAGAAAAGCACGTCGCCGAGCATCAGCGTGGCATAGAGGCTCACCCAGACCAGGAAATTTTCGGCCAGCATGCCCTGCTGCCGGCCCTCCCTGAAGGCCAGCGGGAACCAGATAATGAGGCCGAACGAGAAACCCATGAAGAAGACGAGGCGGAAGCGGGAAGCGCGCGAAAGGAACCGGAACTCCTTTTCGACGAGGACGCCAAGCGGGTCGGGCAGCAGGCGCGAAGGGAGGCGGTAGAAGCCCTCGAGCCAGCCGGCGACGGCGATGGAGCGGGCCGAGGGCTCCTTCTTCGGGCGGGGTTTTTCGGCGCGGTCCCGGTTCAGTCCGGCGATGAACTGGCGGTAGCCGAACCAGAGTCCGAGGCCGAGATAGAGCAGGACGACGGGCGCGGCCCACCAGGCCCCGTCGCCCACGGCGGTGCGGGCGCCCAGGGTCCAGGGCAGGGGCAGGACGGGCAGATTGTCGAAGAAGTGCAGGATCTGCTGGCCTCTCATGCGTTCGGGCGGGAACATCATGAGCAGCAGTTGAGGCAGGGCGCTGACCAGGACGACGGCGAAGATGACCAGTTCACGGATGCCGCGCCTGGACATGAGGCGGGCCAGCAGGTCGCGCACGCCGGCCGACAGGAACATGTTGAAGGCCATGTAGGGCAGGAAAATGAACGGACCCCACCAGGGTGCGCCGGGGTGGCGCCAAAGGCCGGCCGAGACGCCGGCCAGGACGATGGCCACTTCCAGGCCGGTGGACAGGCGAAGGATGACTTCGATGGTGAACAGCTTTGACGGTTCAACGGGGTAGACCAGCAGGCGTTTCAGATCGAGCGACATGCCGGTGCTGGCCAGCAGGATGGGGACCAGTTGCCAGTAGAGCATGCCCAGGAACAGCGCCGCCTCGACGGCCTGGACCAACCGGCGCGGGTCCTTGATTTCGGGCAGGACGGCGGCCGCCACCCAGGCCAGGAATGCGGCGAATCCATACCAGACGAGATAGACGATCCACATGCCCCAGACCGATTTCGGTCCCTGGTTGAGCCAGCCCCGCCACTGGGCCTTGACGATCGCCCAAATCTGGTTATCGGCGAATCTCATGGTTGGATACTAGAGCCAGTCGAGCGACTCGGCGCTGCGTTCGACGCCGCCGACGACACGGACAAAGATGTCTTCGAGGCTTTCGGCGCCGGTACGAAGCTCAGACATGGGGGCGTCAACGACGAGGCGGCCTTCGCTGATGATGGCCACGCGTTCGCAGAGCCGTTCGACGACTTCGAGGACGTGGGAGGTGAGGAAGATGGTTGCGCCGCGGCGGACCTGTTCGTGGAGGATGTCCTTCATCAGCCGGGCGCCGACGGCGTCGACGCCCTCGAAGGGTTCGTCAAGAAGGAAAAGGTCGGGGCGGTGGATGAGGGCGGCGGCCATGGCGACGCGTTTGCGCATGCCCTTGGAGTATTCGCCGATGATCTTTTTCTTGGCGCCGTCGAGTTCGAACAGGGCGATGAGTTCGGCGGCGCGGCTGCGGGCGACGTCGCGGGGCAGGCGGTACATGCGGCCGGCGAATTCGATGAATTCGGGGCCGGTGAGGTGGTCAAACAGGAGCGAGTCGTCGGGGACAAGGCCGATGCGGGCGCGGATGTCGAGGGCCTGTTCGGGCATCTTCATGCCGAGGATCTCGATTTCGCCGGCCGAGGGCGTGGCCAGGCCCATCAACATGCGGATGGTGGTGGTTTTGCCGGCGCCGTTGGGGCCGAGAAAGCCGAAAAACGACCCCCGGCCCACGCTGAGGGTAAGCCCGTCGACGGCGGCCTTGCCGCCGTAGAGTTTTCTGAGGCCGCGGATCTGGATTGCCGGGGAGAATTCGCCTTGCACCGTACCCACTATGGTATCCGGCGGGAGAATTTCGCGCTGTAAAGCTCAACACCGGTCCGATTTCTGCCGATGGGAAAGACGTGAGTCCGGGTATACTGCCACGCGAGAGCTACCGCGAGAAGGCGATGCGGGGCCTAGACGCCCTGCCGCCGTTTTCTCCGGTACTGAACCATCTGATGGCGTCGTTGACGCATGAGGATGTATCGTTTGCCGATCTGGCGACGGTGATCGAGCGCGACACGGTGCTGTCGGGCAATGTCCTCAGGCTGGTGAATTCAGCGCTTTACGGCCGCCGCGGCACAATATCGAGCATCAGGGCGGCGATCTCGCTGCTGGGATTGAACAAGCTGCGCAAGTATGTGCTGGGGATGTCGGTATCGCGGTTGTGGGCGAGGGTGGAGGCGCCGCCGGGCTGGAACATGCGGCGGTTCAACGACCATTCGGTGGCGGTGGCGATACTGGCCGACGCCATTGTGCAGAGAGGCCAGTTTGACTACCCCGAGGGCGCCTTCGCGGCCGGATTGCTGCATGACCTGGGGCGGCTGATGGTTGCCACGTCGTGCCCGGCGCAGTATCTGGAGATCGCGAACCAGGCCAGGGCCACCAACCGGCGGCTGGAGGAGATCGAGAGCGACATCCTGGAGGTGAACCACGCCGAGTTGTCGGCGGCGGCGCTGCACCGCTGGGGGTTGCCGCCGGCCGTGCAAAGCGCGGTTTTGTACCATCACTGCAGCAAGGCGGATCCGATGGCGAAGGCGGCTGCGCAGGCGCTGAGCCGGGCCGTGGAACTGGCCGACCGCCTGGCGGTGGACTCGGGCTACCGGATCGAGGATTTCGATCCGGGCATCGCCCAGGCAGACCCGGAAGTGGCGGCGGCAATCAGCCTGAGCGAGCACGGCAGCGCGCTGGAAGCCGAACTCGACCGGGAGATACAGGCGATGCGCTCGGCGCTCTGATCAGCGCCTGGGGACGAGCAGGGTGAGGGCGTCCGGGACGATTCTAAACCGGGCTGCCCCGTGGCCGGCATATTCGCCATCCACTTGAAGATCGGGTCCGCCGGCGGCGCCGGCTTCGACATCCAGATGGTCAACCAGTTTGAGCGTCACGCCGGACATGGAGCCAAGCCGGTTCAGCAGGACGCCGCTGAAGTACTTCAAATAGCGGAATGAACTGCGCCCCTCGAACAGAACCAGGGCCAGTTTGGGTTGGAGGATGTCGGCGTGGCGGGCGATTTCGAGGTCGCCGCCGTAGTTTTTGACGCGGCTGACCAGGGCGAAGCTGGCCCGGACGCGCTGGCCGTCGACGGCGGCGTAGAACTCGGGCAGCGCCTGGCCGAGGGTGGCGAATCCTGCATACCAGTAACTGAGCTTGCCGAAGCGGCGCTTGAACGACGGGGCGACGCGGCGGACGATGGAGGCATCCAGCCCGGCGCCGGCCATGGCGAGGTAGAAGCGTTCAGCCGAGCCGGCCGGTTGGAGCGAGCCGATGGCGATTCTGACAGGCCCGGAGCACAGCAGGGCGGGCAGGGCGGTGCGGTTGGACCTGCCGAGGCCGATCTCCATGGCGGTGACGTTGGCGGTGCCGGCGGGGATGATGCCCAAGGCGGCGCGAGTTCCGGCGAGGCCCTGAAGGGCTTCGTTCACAGTGCCGTCGCCGCCGGCGACCAGGACGAGTTCGGCGCCCGCCTGGACCGCTTCGGCAGCCTGGCGGCCGGCCGTGCCGGGGCCTTCGGTGGCGACCAGCGTCATCGATCCGGCAAGCCGTTGGAGGGCATCGAACGCCTCATCCACCAGCGCGGGCCTCCGGCGGATGCGCCCGGCGGCCGGATTGTACAGAAGAATCCCTTTGTCGAAACGTGCGTTCAGGACGACCCCCTGGGTACGATTATAGAAGCTGCCACATGCGATGAGCGAATCCGTCCAGGCCGAAATCGACCAGCTCCGCGGCGAACTGCGCCGCCACGAGCGGCTCTACTACGTCCTCGATCAACCGGAAATCACCGACGCCGAGTACGACGCCCTGATGCGGCGGCTGCAGGCGCTGGAGGCCGCGCACCCGGAATTTGCCGCGCCTGATTCGCCGGCGGTGCGGGTGGGCGGAGCGGCGCGGGAGGGATTCGTCAAGGCCGTCCACTCGTCGCCGATGCTGAGTCTGGACAACGCGCTCAGCCCCGGCGAACTGGCGGCGTTTGACCAGCGGGCAAGCGAGCTACTGGGCGGGGAGACGTTCACCTACACCGCCGAATTGAAGTTGGATGGGCTGTCGATGGCCGTTCATTACCGCGACGGGCTGCTGCATTCGGCCGTCACGCGCGGAGACGGACGCACGGGCGAGGACGTCACGGAAAACGCCCGCACCATCCGCAGCCTGCCGCTGCGGGTTTCGGCGCCCTGGCCGGCGTTCGAGGTGCGGGGCGAGGTGATTATGCCGAAAGGGGCCTTCGAGCGGCTGAACGCCGAGCGGGAACGCGGCGGGTTGCCGTTGTACGCCAATCCGAGGAATTCGGCCGCCGGGTCGTTGAGGGTGCTTGAACCGGCCATCACGGCGTCGCGGCAACTGGATTTTTACGCCTACCTGCTGCTGGCGGACGGCAAGCCGGCGCTGGGGTCGCACTGGGAGTCGCTGGAAGCTCTCGCCGGAATGGGCTTCAAGGTGAATGCGAACCGCAAGCGGGCGGCCTCGGTGGCCGAGCTTCAGCAGTTCTGCGACCAGTGGGAGCGGGAGCGCGATGAGCTGCCCTACGAGATCGACGGCGTGGTGGCCAAGATCGACTCCATCGCCCAGCAGGAACGGCTCGGGTTCACGGCCAAGGCGCCGCGCTGGGCCATCGCCTACAAGTTCGCGGCGCGCCAGGCCGAGACCGTGGTCGAAGCCATCGATGTCCAGGTGGGGCGCACGGGCGTGCTGACGCCCGTCGCAAGGCTGCGTCCGGTGACGGTTTCAGGCGTGAAGGTGTCCAACGCCACACTGCATAACGAGGAGGAGATCGGCCGGCTGGGGCTGATGATCGGCGATACGGTGGTGATCGAGCGCTCCGGCGACGTGATCCCGAAAGTCGTCTCGGTGAAGGCCCAAGGCGTCGAACGCCGGCCCTTCGAGATCCCGAAAACGTGTCCAGTTTGCGGCGCGCCGGTGATGCGAGCCGAGGGCGAGGTGGCGTCACGCTGCCTGAATACGAATTGCCCGGCGCGATTGAAGGAATCGGTCCGATGGTTCGCTTCACGCTCCGTGATGGATATCGACGGCATGGGCGAGGTGCTGGTGGAGCAGTTGGTCGATAAGGGGCTGGTCCGCAATGTCGCCGACATTTACACGCTCACCGCCGACCAACTGCAGGACCTGGACCGGATGGGCGCGAAATCCGCCGCGCGCATCATAGCCGGCATCGAAGCATCGCGCTCGCGGCCGCTGCCGCGACTGATCTCCGGCCTGGGCATCGCCTTCGTCGGCGAGCGGACGGCGCAGTTGCTGGCTGAGCATATGGGGACAATGGACGCGCTGTTGGCGGCCTCGGCGGAGCAACTCCAATTGGTACCCGAAGTGGGGCCGAAGGTGTCGGAATCGATCCTGCGGTTTTTCGCCGAGCCGCACAACCGGGCGCTGATCGGGCGGCTGAAGGCGGAGCGGCTGGTGATGAAGCACGAGATACGCCGCCCGGTCACGGGCCCGCTGGCCGGCAAGACAATAGTGCTTACCGGTACGCTGCCAACGCTGTCGCGGGAGCGTGCGACCGAACTCATCGAGGCCGGCGGCGGGAAGGTGACCGGCTCGGTATCAAAGAAGACGTCGGTGGTGGTGGCCGGCTCCGACGCCGGATCGAAACTGGAGAAAGCGACGCTGCTCGGCATCCCGGTGTGGGACGAGGAAACCCTGCTCAGAAGTCTTGAAAGCTGACCGAACGAAGTAATGAAAACGATTTCACAAATCCTGCTTGCCTGGGGACTGCCAGGAACGCTCATTATCGGCATCGTCGACGGGGCGGGGTTGCCGAATCCGGCAGGCCCCGACATCGCCCTCATCCTGTATGCGTCGCAGAGGCCGGAGAACGCGTTTTATGCCGCCGCGCTGGCGGTGATCGGGTCTCTGATCGGCTCGGCGATCCTGTTTCTGCTGGCCCGCAAGGGCGGCGAGATGTATCTGGAACGCCACACGATGTCGGCCCGCGGCCGGCGCTGGCGGCGCTGGTTTCAGCACTACGGGCTGATTACCGTCTTCATCCCAGGGCTGATCCCGATCCCGCTGCCGCTGAAGATCGGCGTGGTGTGTTCGGGCGCGATGGGGATTTCGCTGCGTTCGTTTCTGGCCGTGCTGGCGGCGGCGCGAATTCCGCGCTATTTCGCCATCGCCTACCTGGGACGGAAGTTGGGCGAGGAGTCGCTGACGTACTTGAGGGACAATAAATGGGACTTCGCATTGATCGCGCTGGGGCTTTTCGCGTTCGCCTTCCTGCTGGTGAAGATCTCGGACTACCGCCGGGCGCGAGGCGCGGCCCGCTGAATCTGTACTCTCTTGCAGGATTTCAGGATCTCTTGGTATGATGGCTGTTTAGGCTATGCGCAAGGTACCGCTGTCGCAATCACTCCAGGTCATCCGCCAAGGGTCGCTCAACTGGATGGCCGACCGCCCGATCGTGGTTTCATTCGAAGTCACTGACTCCTGCACGTGTTACTGCCAGCATTGCGACCACGGCGGCCCTAAAGACGATTCCAACAACCTGAAACCGGCCGATTACCGGCGCTACATGGACACGCTGAAGCCGTGCGTGGTGCAGGTGTCGGGCGGCGAACCGCTGATGCGGGACGACCTGGAAGAGGTTGTCCGGAACATCAAACAGCCCAATTCCCTGCCCTACATCATTCTGGTCTCCTGCTGGTCACTGATGACGCCGGAGCGGTATTTGCGGCTGCGGGAAGCGGGCGTGGATCAGTTTTCGGTGTCGCTGGACTTTCCCGACAGGCGGCATGACGATTTCCGGGTGGTTCCGGGCCTGTTTGACCACCTGGACGACGTGATCCCGAAGTGCGTGGCGTATGGCTACGACGACATTGTGCTGAACACCTGCATCACGTCGGCGAACCTGCCGTTCATCAACGACAACGCCGACCAGGCGCGCAAATGGGGCGTGAACCTGTGCTATTCGGCGTATTCGGCGCGGCGCACGGGCAACCGGGAGCTGTTCCCCGGCGCGGCGGATCAACTGGTGCAGTTGAAGACGCAGTTGGATAGGGTGGAGACGCGGCGGGACGGAACCAACTGGATCGTGTCGGCGCCGACGACGCTCGAGCATACGCGGGAGTATTTCGAGCAGGGTGGACGTTCGGGGTGCAAGGCGGGATTGCGGTTCCTGGTGGTGACGGCGCAGGGCGATTTGCAGCCGTGCTCGATGCAGTTCAAGAAGTTTCCGCTCGGTGAGCAGGGGCGGATGGTGAAGGAGTTCACCATGAACAACACCTGCGACGAGTGCTATGTGGCGATCCGGTCGAACCTGGACAAGCCGTTCCTGCAACTGCTGGGCGAGAACGTGAAGCGGTATCTGAGCTTCTCGGGCGCTGGGAAGAAGTCGAAGACGCCTCCGGCGGCGGCATCGACGGCCGCGGGCTGCTAACGCGGACGCGGGCGCGGACTGGACGGTTTGACGGCCAAGCCGCAGCGGATCGACAGCCCGGCTGTACAATAGGATCACGACTGCCGCCGATGATCTCTGAACCCAGTTTTGTCCGATTCGCGGAGCTGCCGCTCGATTGCGGCGAGACGCTGAAGGATGTCCAGGCCGCCTACGAAAGTTGGGGCGAGTTGGACGAAGGCAAGGCGAACGCGATTCTGGTGCTGCATGCGTTCACGGGCGATGCGCACGCGGCGGGGATCGACCATGAGGGCAGGCCGGGCTGGTGGGCCAACATGATTGGTCCGGGCAAGGCGTTCGACACCGACAAGTATTTTGTTTTGTGCGTGAACGTGCTGGGGGGGTGCAAGGGGACGACGGGTCCGTCCTCGATCGATCCGACGACGGGCAAGCCTTACGGGCTGCGGTTTCCGGGCATCACGATCAGCGACATGGTGCGGCTGCAAGAGCTTGTCGTCGAACACCTGGGCATCAGGAAACTGCTGGCGGTGACGGGCGGGTCAATGGGCGGGATGCAGGCGTTGCAGTGGGCGGTGGACTACCCGGCGATGGTGGAGGCGTGCATCCCGATTGCGACCACGGCACGGCATTCGGCGCAGCAGATCGCTTTCAACGAGACGGGCAGGCAGGCGATTGTGGCGGATCCTGATTTCAATGGCGGCGACTATTACGAGGGCAATCCGCCGGCGCGGGGATTGTCGGTGGCGCGGATGGTGGGGCATATCACGTATATGTCGGACGAGTCGATGCGGGAGAAGTTCGGGCGGCGGCTGCGGGACAGGGAGAGTTTCTCGTTTGGCTTCGGGATCGATTTTGAAGTGGAGTCGTATCTGCGATATAGGGGGGCACAGTTCGTGAATCGCTTTGATGCGAATTCGTACCTCTACATTACGAAGGCGATGGACTATTTTGACCTGACCGCGGGCACGGGGTCACTGGCGGCGGCGATGGAGCCGGCCGATTGCCGGTTTCTGGTGATCTCGTTTACGTCGGACTGGCTGTATCCGTCGTATCAGTCCCTGGAGATCGCCAATTCGCTTCGTTCGCGCAACCACGACGTGACGTATTGCGAGCTGTCGTCGAGTTACGGGCACGACGCATTTCTGGTGGATGTGGGCGAACAGACCGAGATCGTGCGGGGCTTCCTGGCGCGGGTCTACAAAGAGAAAAGGGCCACCCCGCGCCGTTAGGGTGGCCCATTTACCGGAAAAAGACCAATTGATGGCCTACACCTTGTCGGGGACTGCGTAGGGTTTGCGCTGTTCGGGGCGGGCGAGGCGGTTGGCCTCGGCGTCGCCGGGGAAGGTCATGGTGGCGGGGTCGAACTTCAACGTGCGCTTCAGGCGGTAGCTGATGTTGGCCAGATGAACCAGGGCCATGCTGCGGACGCCGACTTCGACATCGGCGGTGAGGCCGGTGTGGTTGCGGGTTTTGATCTCGCTCAGCCAGTTCTTCATATGCAGGGCGTCCTCGCCCCCGCCCGATTTTTCTTCAAGGACAAGCTCGCGGTTCTCGCCCTTGTAGACTTTGAAGCCGGCGCCTTCAAGGACCATGAAGCCATCGGCGCCGTAGAAGATGTTTGAAACGGTGTTGCCGCCGCGGGGCTCGGCGCCGGACTCGCCGCCGGTGATGATGCCGCGGACCTCGAACACGATCTGGCAATCGCCGTAATCGTAGGAGGCGAGCTGGGTGTTGGGGGTCTCCTGGTCGTCGTCATAGACGTACTTGCCGCCGGTGGAGGAGACCAGCGTGGGCAGGCCGGCGTTCAGGCCCCAGCGGGCCTTGTCCATTTCGTGGATACCCTGGTTGCCGATGTCGCCGTCGCCGGTATCCCAGAACCAGTGCCAGTTGTAAGCGAAGCGGTTTCTGGAAAACGGGCGCATGGGCGCCGGACCGAGGAAGAGGTCCCAGTTCAGGCCGGGGGGGACGGGCTCGACGGGGGTCTTGCCGATGGATTTGCGGCGCTTGAAGCAGAGGCCCTTGGCCATGTAGACCTTGCCGATGACGCCTTCGTTGAGCAACCGCATGCCCTTGATGAAGCCGGGCACGGACCGGCTTTGCGAACCGATCTGGACCATGCGGCCGTACTTGCGGGCGGCCTCGACCATCTTCTGGCCCTCGTAGATGTTGTGGCTGGCCGGCTTTTCGCAGTAGACATCCTTGCCGGCCTGGCAGGCCCAGATGGTTCCGAGCGAGTGCCAGTGGTTGGGGGTGGCCATGGAGACGGCGTCGATGGATTTGTCCTCGAACATCTTCCGCATGTCCACGAACTCGGCGGGTTTCTGGCCGCCGGCCTTGATGACCATGGCGGAGTTGCGTTCGCGGGCCTCCTGGTTGACGTCGCAGAGGGCGGCGACGCGGGCATCGGGGATGCGGCTGAAGGCGCCGACGTGGTAGCGGCCGCGGCCGCCGAGACCTATGATGCCGAGGTTGACGCGATCGTTGGCTCCGAGGATGCGGCTGGATCCGATGGACAGCGCCGCCGCGGCGCCGGTCTTGAAGAACGCTCGTCTGTCCTGCATGGAGACATTCTACGCCCGCGGCGATTTCGCTGCACGGCTGGAGGATGGAGGCGGATTCATGAAGTGACCGCGGACAGTGCGGTTGTCATAGACTACTGGTTGACGGCGCGGGCCGCGGCCCGGCGCGGGCAGATGGTCTGGCAGGAGCTGATCCAAAGTGAACGCGTCCCGCAGAATCTTCCTCATCAGCGCGACAGGCGCGGCGTTGAATGCATCGCAGGCGATCACAGTGCGGCGGCGGGACGAAGCCGGCGCAAGGGATACCGCGGCGGAGCTTGTCCCGAAGAAGTCGGCGATCATCCTGTGCGACATGTGGGACAAGCACTGGTGCAGGGGCGCGAACGAGCGTCTGGCGCCGATTGTCGAGAAGGCGCGTCCATTGCTTGATGTTGCACGGCGCAAGGGCGTGGTGATCATTCATGCGCCGTCGGACACGATGGAGTTCTATCGCGATGCGCCGCAGCGGAAGGCGGCGCAGTCGACGCCAAGAACGATCCCGCCGGCGATGCTGGCGATCGATGCTCCGCCGCTGCCGATCGACGACGCGGGCGGCGGCTGCGACACGGGCGAGAAGAGCTACAAGGCCTGGACGCGGCAGCACGCCGGGATTCCGGTGGAGTTGCAGGACTATGTCACCGACAAGGGCGGCGAGGTGTATTCGATTCTGAAGGTGCGCGGCATCGAGACGCTGTTCATCATGGGCGTGCACACGAATATGTGCATCCTGAACCGGACGTTCGCGATCAGGCAGATGACGCGCTGGGGCGTGAAATGCGTGCTGATCCGCGACCTGACGGACGCGATGTACAACCCGGCCGACCGGCCCTATGTCACGCACGAGCAGGGGACGCAGTTGGTGATCGAGCACATCGAGCGGTATTGGTGCGCCAGCGTCGAGTCGGCGGATCTGATGGCGGCGCTGAGCGGGAAGGCGTAGCGGTTATTTCGCCGCCGCGGGCGCGGGGCGCCTGGGCCAGGCGACTTCGGCGTACATGCCGGGCGCCAGTGCGCCAGAGCCGTTGTCCACATCGAGTTCGACCGGCATGGTGCGCGAGGCGGAGTCGAGCGAACGGGCGTGGCGGGCGACGACGCCGGTGAAGGTGCGCCCAGGGTGGGCGGGAACGGTGAACTGGATTCTGGCGCCGGTTGGGATACGCGAGGTTTCGGCTTCGGGGACGGCGACCTCCAGCCTGAGTCTGGAGACCTGTTCGATCTCCAGCAGAGAGCCGCTCTGCGGCGAGGCGAGCGCGCCGGGATGGACCTTGCGTTCAGTGACGACGCCATTGAACGGGGCGGCGATGCGGAGGTAGGTTTCCAGGTCCTTCAGGGCCTGGACCTGGGCCTGGGCCGCGGAGGCAGACTTCTCGATGGACTGGACCACGGCGCGGGCGGCGAGGACGGCCCGGTTGGCCTGGATGAGATCGTTTTCGGCGACGGCGCCTTGCGTCCTGGCCGCCGCGGAGAGGCGGTCGAGCGTGCTTTCGGAGGCGGAGAGGCGGGCCTCGGCTTCGGCCTTGCGGGCGCCGAAGGTCAGCACGCCGGCTTCGGCTTCAGCGATCCGCGCCTTCATTTCAGGAGCGGAGAGCCGGACGAGGACCTGGCCCTGTTTGACAATGGAGCCGCGGTCGGCGTCAACGGCGTCGACGATGCCGGCGACGCGGGCGGTCAGAGAGACCCGCAGCCAGGGTTTCAATTCGCCGGGCAGTCTAAGCGTCTGCGCGGCCAGCGGAAGCGCGAGGCAGGCGATGAGAACGAGGCTAGGATGCTTCATACCATTTGCTCGAAGGGTCTGAGGGGTCGAGCGACGCGCTGGATGCGCTGACGCCATTCATAAGAATTGAATAGAAGGCGGGCAGGACGGTGAGCGTGGCGATGGTGGCGGCAACAAGTCCGCCGATGACGGCGCGTCCGAGTGGAGCGGTCTGGGAGCCGCCTTCGCCGAGGCCGAGAGCGATGGGGATCATGCCGGCGGTCATGGCGGTGGCGGTCATGAGGATTGCGCGCAGGCGGCCGGTGGCGCCCTGGCGTGCGGCGTCGAGGGCGTTGATGCCGCTACGGCGGGCCGCTTCGGCGAACGAACAGACCAGGATGGCGTTGGCGACGGCGATGCCGGTGGCCATCACCGTGCCGAGGAACGACTGGACGTTGAGCGTGGCGCCGGTGATGGCGAGCGCGACGGCGGATCCGGCAAGTACGGCGGGAGCGGTGGAGAGGATGACGGCCGAGACGCGGAACGACTGGAAGGCGGCGGCCAGCAGAAGGAAGATGGCCGAGAGCGACAACACGATGCCCATGGAGAGGTTTTCGGTTGTGGCCTCGAGCGGCGGGATCTGACCGCGAAACTGGACCTTGGTCCCCTTAGGCGGGTCGCCCGCTTTCTTCACCGCGGCTTTGACGGCTTCGGCGCCTTCGCCGAGGGCGACGCCATGGAGATTGGCCGTAAGGCTGACGACGCGCTGCATGTTGTAGCGCTCGACCGAGCCCATGGCGCGGCTGGTGGAGATGGCTGCGACATCCTCAAGCGCGGGGCGGACGGCGCCGTCCTTCATGACGGGAACCGCGCCGACGGCGGCGGCGGAGTCCATCTGCTGGTAAGGGATTTCGACCTGAATCTGGAAGGCGTTGCCGGATTTCGGATCGCGCCAGTAGTTCGGCTCGACGAAGCGGCTGGAGGAGGTGGCGGCCACCAGGGACCGGGCGACGTCGGCCATCGTCAGGCCGTGCATGCCGGCCTTGACGCGATCGATTTTGACGTCGAGGACGGGGTAGTCGAGTGCCTGGGCGAAGTTCAGATCCCGGAGGACAGTCAGGCGGGAAAGTTCGCCGTGGAGCTTTTCGGCGTGGGCGCGGCTGGCGGCGAGGTCCGGCCCCTGGACGGCGACTTCGATGGGCGCGGGCGAACCGAAGCTCATCACCTGGCCGATGATGTCGCCGGGCTCGAAGGCGATACGATTGCCGGGCATCTGGCGCTGGAACGCCTTGCGGAGCTGTTCCTTGAGATCGTCGCCGGTGAGCGGGGCATCGGGTTTCAACTGGACTTTGAGGACGCCTTCGTGGGGGCCGCCGGTCCAGAGGTGGACGGTGTTGATGGGATAGCTGGGCGGCTGGACGCCGATGAAGGCAGTGCTGACCGCGACGTTCTGTTTTCCGGCGACGCCTTCGATGATGCGGAGCGCCTTGAGAACCTCCTGCTCGGTCTTTTCGATGCGGGTGCCGGTGGGTGCGCGGAGGCGGAGTTGGAAGACGCGCTCGCCGGAGGCCGGAAAGACTTCGCGGCCGATGACGGTTGAAACGCCCCATAGAAGCAGCAGCGCGCTGGCCGTATAGAACGCCGCCACGGGCCAGCGGAAACGGACCACCCAGCCGACGTAACGGTTGTAGATGGCACGGAGCCTTCCTCCCCCCTGCTCTCCGTGGCCCGCGCGCAGGATCCAGACCGAGAGCACCGGCACGAGCGTAGACGACAGCAGGTAAGACGCGATCATGGCGAAGCCGACGGCCATGGCGAGAGGGACGAACAACTGGCGGACGACGCCGGTCATGAAGAACGCCGGGGCGAAGACCGAGAGGATGGAGACCATGGCCAACAGGCGGGGGAGCGCGGTTTTTCGGCAGGCGTCGAGGACGGCCGAGGCGCGGGACATGCCGGAAGCAAGATGCGTGTGGATGTTCTCGATTTCAACCGTGGCCTCATCGACGAGGATGCCGACGGCGAGGGCGAGGCCGCCGAGGGTCATGATGTTGATGGTCTGGCCCGTGGCCCAGAGCATGATGACGGCGGAGAACAGAGCGGCGGGGATGGTGGTGATGACGATGAGGGCGCCGCGCCAGTCGCGCAGGAAGAGCAGGACGACGAGGCCGGTGAGCAGGGCGCCGAGCCAGCCCTCGGTGACAAGATTGCGGATGGCGGAGGAAACGAAGGCGCTTTGGTCGAATTCGAGAGAGACGCTGACGTCGCCGGGCACGGCGGCCTGCATATCTGGCAGGGCCGCCTTGACGCGCTGGATGACGCGCAGCGTAGAGGCGTCGGCGCGCTTGGTGACGGGGATGTAAACGGTCCGCTTGCCGTTGACGTGAGCGTAGCCGGTGACGATGTCTGTGCCGGTTTCGATGGTTCCGAGGTCGCGCAGGTAGACCGGCGGGATGGCGCCGGGGCGCACCGGGGCGTCGAGCAGTTCGCCGATGTTCTCGCTGAGCGTGGCGTTGGTGGTGGCGATGTAGTTGAGGCCGCCGATGCGGACGTTGCCGGAGGGCGAGACGACGCTGGCGCGGTTGACGGCGGCGATGGCTTCCTCGGGCGAGACGCGGTACTGGCGGAGTTTCATCGGGTCGAGGCGGACGACGATCGACTTCTGGTTGCCGCCGAACGGCGGCGGGGCGGAGACGCCTTCGAGGGTGGCAAACAGAGGGCGAACGCGGTTGATGGCGATGTCCTGCATCTCGCCGGTGGGGCGGTTGCCGCTGCGGAAGACGAGCTGGGCGACGGCGACCGAACCGGCGTCGAAGCGGGTGATGAAGGGGGGCACAGTGCCGGGCGGCATGAACGCGCGGGAGCGGTTGACGTAGCCGACCACTTCGGCCATGGCCTGGCTCATGTCGGTCCCCTGGTGGAAGACGAGTTTCATGAGCGAAGCGCCCTGGACGCTTTTCGATTCGACGTGTTCGATGCCGGTGATGTAGAGGAAGTGGTACTCGAAGTAGTAGGTGAGGAAGCCCTCCATCTGGGCGGGGTCCATGCCGCCGTAGGGTTGGGCGACGTAGATGGCGGGGTTGCCGAGGTTGGGGAAGATGTCGACCGGCATGCGGCGGACGGCGAGGAAGCTGAACAGGACGATGGCCAGCACCGCGACCATGACGGTGATGGGCCGGCGGAGTGCGAACCGGACGAGTCGCATTTGTGCCGGTTACCTCTTCTCCAGGAGATTCAGGAACGGGACCAGGTCGCCCGCGGCAATGGCGACGCCGAGTTGGGCGCGCCACACGGCAAGGCGGGCAAGCGCGTCGTCGATCTCTGCCTGCTGATAGGTGCGCTGCGCATCAACGACTTCAATCAGGCCGGCCAGTCCGCTGCTGTAGCGGGCTTGGGCCTGTTCGTAAACCTCCGTGGCGGCTGAGTACTGGACGCGGACCGCGGCGACCATCTCCCTGGCGCCGTCAAGCCTCGCCCGCGCCCGCATCACCTCCGCCGATACGTTGCGCTGGACCAGTTGGAGGCGGGCGGTTTCGGATTGGAGGCGGGCAGTTTCGGCCTGGCGGCGGGCTCTGATCGCGGGCAGGTCGCCGAGGGCGAACTGGACGCTGAAGCCGACGCCCCAGTTGTAAATATTGGGTCCGAGGCCGGCGAATGCACCGCCGGTGGAGCCGTCGCCGTAAGCGCCGGTGCCGCGGGCGTAGAGCGCGGACTGGCCAAGGAACTTCGGCATCCAGGCCTTATCGAGTTCGGCGCGGCGGGCCTGGCCGAGGCCCAGCGAGGCCTGTTGCTCGGCGAGCAGCGGGTGGATGCCGGCGGCGCTGTCCATCTGCCAGGGGGCAGAGGAGAAAGACGCGGCATCGAGGACCATGTTCTCGGCCTCGTCGCCGAGGAAGTCGAGCATGGCGGCGCGGGCGGTGCGGGCGGCCGTGCGGGCCTGGATCCACTGGGCGTCGGCGGCGGATTTTTCGATGCGGGCCCTGGCGAGGTCGGTTCCCGGCCTGAGGCCCTGGGCGGCGAGAGCTTCCACCAGACGAACCAGGGATTCGGCGCGCTTGGATCCGGCCTGGCCGTTTCTGACAACCTCGTCAGCGGCGAGGATGGTGAGAAAGGCGTCGGCGGCGGCGGCCTCGGCCTGGAAGCGGGTCCGGACCAGCGCCTTTTCAGCCAGCAAGCGTTCGGCGCCGGCGACCTGGTCGCGGGCCTTGCGCTGGCCGAGGTCGAAGGGTTCCCAACTGACCAGAAACCCGGTGGCCGTGCCCCAGACGTTGGTTCCGGCGTTCGTGGCCAGAGGCGGGCCGGAGATGGGTGCGACCACCTGCTGCGGCATCATCATGCCGAAGACGTTGTTGCGGGTGGCGCGATTGACATGGAAAAGGTAATCGGCCTTGGGCAGGTAGGACGTACGGGCGAGTTGGACGCCGGCGGCGGCTTCGGCCATCTTCGCCAGCGAGATTTCGACGCCGGGGTAGCGCTGCCCGGCGGACCGCACCACGCCGGGCAGGCTCCATTGGGCGTAAACCGGCACGGCGACGAGGGTCAGCGCCAGGACGAATCCGGAGTTGGGTGTGATCATCGTTCCCAAGCGTGCAGCGATCCGGCGCCGAGGGCCGGAATGGACTTCAATGAATCCCAGTATAAGCCTAGAATCGCACATTCCGGTTGAGCAGCGGGACCGGCTACTGAAATTTCAGACACCCGGCTCCGGGCGGCCAGACCGCGGCTACCCGCCGGTAAGTTTTTTCAGACCTTCAAGAGTGAAACCGGGCGAGTGGCAGTAGTCGATGGTGCGGCGCTCGGCGGCGACGATTTTGGCGATGGCGTCGGGGATCTTGGGCGCGATGTCGATGGGGACGGAGTGGACGCCGTGCAGGTCGCCGTGAAGCAGGTCACCGGGTTTGACGGTGAGTCCGCCGATGGTGACCGGTTTGCCGAATTCGACCATGTGGACGTAGGCGTGTGAGACGGCGATGTGCTGGGCGAAGAACTGGAAGCCCATTTCACGGACCTCCTTGAGGTCGCGGACACAGCCGTTGGTGACCGCGCCGGCGCAACCCAGGGCGCGGTGGATGCTGGCGTTGACCTCGCCCCAGAAGGATCCGCAGCCGGGCGGGTCGTCGAGGTCTTCCAGGACGATGACGCGGGGCTGGGGGATGGAGACGATGAAGTCCCACCAATCGGAGCGTCTGGTGTAGCTGACGCCCTGGGGAGGCGCCTGCGAGGCGCGGATCCTGCCGGTGACGGCGTAGCCGGCGATAGGGCTGAACTCGGGGAAGACACACTTGATCTCCGGCCGCATGAAGCCCTGGTTGCGCGGGCGGACGTTAAAGGTTTCGATGGCGTTGGCGACAGTGGGGGTGTCGAAACGTTTGATATCGAGCAGGGCCTTGAACTCCAGCGGGCCCGCGGCGGCGGCGGAAGCGGCTGGAGACAGCCCGAGGGCGGTGGCGGCGGCAAGCAGGTCGCGGCGATCCATGGTGCAAAGAGCATACGGCGAGCCGCGGGCGGGAATCAAGTCCGGGGGACTAATTTGCGCTGCGCTGCGGGATGGTCCAGAGGAAAAACTTGTGGCTGAGGTAGGTATCCTCGTCGTCCTGGTCGTCGAGCGCGGTTTCCTTTTCGGCTTTCCAGTCGCCCATGTCGAAGGTGTTCGAGACCACGCGGGCGCCGGGCTTCAGGTCGGCCATCAGTTTCGGGCGAAGTTTCAGGTTGACGCTGGGCAGCAGGAAGAGGGTGACGACGGTGGCATCGCTGATTTTGGCTTCAAACAGGTCGCCTTCCTCGAAACGGACCAGGTGTTCGACGCCGTTTTTCTTCGCGTTTTCGCGGGCTTCCTGGATGCGGACGGGGTTGATGTCGATGCCGACGCCGCGGGTGCCATACTTCTTGGCCGCGGTGACGACGATGCGGCCGTCGCCGCAACCGAGATCGTAGAGGACGTCGGTGGATTTGATGTTGGCGAGTTTGAGCATCTCCTCGACGGCGCGTTCGGTGGTGGGGACGTAGGGAACGTCAGGGTCCTTCTTCGGTTTCGCCTCCTGGGCGAAGGCGGAAGAGACGAGCAGCAGGGAAGCGAGAAGCGCCGAGGCGAAGGTCTTGCGGGTGGTCATGATCAAGTTCCTTGAATTTTCGAGGTTACCTCAATCAGAGGCGGTACGCGAAGCCGCGGGGTTACGGGAACGGTGAGGAAATCCCGTGAGCTACCATCAATGTATGGCGTACGAAGTCACGTTGATCCCTGGAGACGGCATAGGGCCGGAGGTGGCCGAGGCGACGGTGGAGGTTCTGGCGGCGCTGAAAGTGCCGATCGAGTGGGACCGGCAGGAGTTGAGCGTCACCATCATCGAACAGATGGGGTCGAGCCTGCCTGAGTACGTCATCAAGTCGCTGGAGCGCACGGGCGTGGGTTTGAAGGGTCCGGTGACGACGCCGATCGGCGGCGGATTCAAGAGCGTCAACGTGGCGCTGCGTAAACGGCTTGATCTGTTTGCCAACGTCAGGCCAGTGTTCACGCTGCCGGGGCTGAAGACGCGGTTCGAGGACGTGAATATCGACATGGTGATCTTCCGCGAGAACACGGAGGATCTGTATTCGGGGCTGGAACACGAGGTGGTGAAAGACGTCGTCGAAAGCCTGAAGATCATTACACGGTATGCGTCGATCCGGATTGCGCGGTATGCGTTCGAGTATTCGCGGGCCAACCGCCGCAAGAAGGTGACGGCGGTGCACAAGGCCAACATCATGAAGCTGAGCGACGGTCTGTTCATCCGCTGCTGCCGGGAGATCGCGGCCGAGTATCCTGAGATCGCTTATAACGAGCTGATCGTGGACAATGCGTCGATGCAGTTGGTGATGCGGCCGGAGACGTTTGATGTGCTGCTGTTGCCGAACCTGTATGGCGACATTGTGTCGGACCTGGCGGCGGGGCTGGTAGGCGGCCTTGGCGTGGTGCCGGGGGCGAACATGGGCGAGAAGTGCGCGGTATTCGAGGCGGTGCACGGATCGGCGCCGGATATCGCTGGCGGCGGGCTGGCGAATCCGACGGCGCTGATGTCGTCGGCGATCCTGATGCTGCGCCATCTGGGCGAGAGCGATGCGGCGAACCGGTTCCAGCGGGCGCTGTCAGAGACTTTCCGCCAGGCGAAGCACCTGACGCGCGACGTGGGCGGCACGGCGCAGACGGCCGAGTTCACCCAGGCCGTGATCGGGAACTTGTAGAGGCCGGGATGCGATATCTGATGGCAGCGGTTGCGATGGCCTTCGCCGTTCAGGCGCAGGAGGCCGAGCAGAAGCTGGACCCGGTGAAGTGGACGCTCGCCGCCCCACAGTCGGCGGCCGCCGGAGCCAGGATCGAAGTGCTGGTGATGGCGACGGTGGAAGAGGGCTGGCACCTGTATTCGCTCAAAGCCCTGGAAGGCGGGCCGGTCGCGACACAGATCGCGATGCCCGCGCCGCAGCAATTCAAGCTGGCAGGGGTGATTGATGCGCCGGTGCCGTTGACGGCGCACGAGGAAGCGTTCGATATGTCAGTCGAGTTCTACTTCGGGGAAGTGGAGTTCCGCCTGCCGGTGGAGATCAACCGTGACGCCAAGCCGGGCGCGCACAAGTTGACGGTGACGGCGAAGTATCAGGCGTGCGACAACAAGCAGTGCCTGCCGCCGAAGACAGTGCGGTTGGAGCAGACGGTGACGCTGAAATAGGCTCGCCGGGACGTCCGACGTCCTTGGATACAGGCGCGCGCGCGGGCGAGTCACGGGCATTCGATTTTGAGCGTGTGCCGGAGCGGCGTGAAGCCGCAGAGATAGACCGACGGTCCGGGCAGCTTGGGCGCGGCGCCGCGGATCTGGGTCCAGCGGTGGAGGCCGAGTCCCGGGCCGACGCGGATCGAATCCGGGCCGGATGTGGCGGTGGCATGGCCTTCAGACAACAGGAATGAATCGGCGGCCGCGGCCGGAGCGACGCCATCGAGTTGAGTCCCCTGGCGGAAGAGGACTTCGATGGACACAGGCACATTGTCAGTGCCTTCGATCGAGATGTCGATGTCGAAGCCCGAGGCGGTCTCGCGGACCGTGGCCGACTGGGTGAGGCGGCAGACTTCGCTGCGCCGCCGCAGCAGCCGGGTCGCGCCATACTCCTGAACCGCAACCGGCCTGGACGGCTCGAGCGGCTGGTAATAGGGCCCTTCGAGTTCCTGGGACAACTGATAGCCGGCGGCGGTCTTGCGCATCGCGGACGGAACGAACTGGCCCTTGCCAAAAAAAGCCGAGGCGAACCGCACCCCTTCAATCACGCAGCCGCCCTTGCGGAATGCGAGGAAGCGGTTGACGCCGTTCCACAGCACGGTGGCGCTGCGCGGGCCGCGGCGGATGCGGGCGGCGCGGATTTCGCTCAGTTCGCGGACGTAGTCGTGCGGCAGCGGCGCCGAGGCCGGCAACGGCTGGCGGAGTTGCGGGTATGTCATGGTCTGCGACAGCGAGGCGTGTCCGGCATACGCGCGGGCGAGGTTGGCGTAACGGGGATTGTTATCGGTGACGGCCAGATAGTAAAGCGGCATCCAGTAGCGGCGCATGTCGCCGCGCTCGAAGGCGTCCTGGCGGATGGAGATCTCGGTCACCACTTCGCCGTCGGCGTGCAGAAGATAGAGCATGGCGTCGAGGTTCCGCCGGACCGGCTCAAGCAGTTCAGGCCGCTTCAACTTGTCCGCCATCACAACCAGGGCGATGTTGGTGACGGCGTTGTAGATGGCCGTCGAGCGTTCGTTGTACTGGCCATCGGTGTCGATGTCGATCGTCTCGGCCAGCCACTGGCCGATGCGCCGCAGGTAGGCGGGCTCGCCGAACAGTTCGTACATTTGAGCCAGCGCCTCGCAAACCACCCAGCGGTGGTTGGGCGTGTGGACGCCGCCCACCGTCATCGCAGCGGCCATGCGCCTGAGGACAGGCTCGATGAGCGCGGAGACCTCCTTGAGACCGCCGCGGCGGGCGTGCAGCGCGGCCGAACTCAGCGAGTGGGTGATGAAGCCGGTGTCGGGAGGCGAGTTGAAGTTAGTCGTCGCCAGATCGAAGTTGCCCGACTTCAATTGATTGCGTTCGAGCCATCCGGCGGCCAACCGGACCCTCTCCATCAGCGCCGCCGAACCGTAGTGGCGCGACTGCCGGCACAGGATCGCCGCCACCGAGGCGTCGATAATGCCGGCCGGAGTACCGGCAAAAACGATTCCGAAATCGTCGGCGAACGAGCCGCGGGCGGGATCCCGCGGCGCCGTGATCTGTTTGGCGATCAGGTTGTCGACATAGCCGTCATGGCGGCGGACCAGTTCGCCGTCGAAACGAAGCTCCTGGGACGGCTGGGCGGCGGCAACGGCGGGGATGGAGGCCGCGAACGAGCGGCGGGAGATGGACTTCAAGGGCATCAGAGCGATTATAATGCCCAACACGGGAGCCATATCCGGACAGGAGGATACATATGCGTTTGAGTTGGATCGCGGCAGCGGCAATTCCCCTCGTCATGGCGGCGCCGGCCGCTGAAGTCGACTACGCCAAGGCGGGCGTGGATCGCGCGCGGATCGAACGGATCAAGCCGCGGATGCAGCAGTTCGCCGACACCGGTTCCATCGCCGGAACGGTGACGCTGATGATGCGCCGGGGCGAACTCGTCCACCTCGAAGCCGCCGGCTGGCAGGACATTGAAGCCAGGAAGCCGATGCGCACCGACACCATTTTCCAGATCATGTCGATGACCAAGCCCGTCACCGGCGTTGCGGTGATGATGATGGTGGAGGAAGGCAAGCTGCGGCTGGCCGACCCCGTGGAAAAGCACCTGCCGGAGTTCCGCGGGCAGATGATGGTGGAGTCCCGCGACAAAGACCGGGTGGTGCTGACCAAACCGTCGCGCCCGATCACCATCCGCGACCTGATGACCCACACTTCGGGCCTGATCGCCAATCCGCAGCCGGGCATCGGCGAACTGCTGCGCAAGATGGACCGCACGCTGGCCGAGGCGGTGACCATCTATGCGCAGCCGCCGCTGGAGTTTGAGCCGGGGTCCAAATGGTTGTATTCGAATCCGGGCATCGCCACGCTGGGCCGGCTGGTGGAGGTGGCGTCGGGGATGGCGTATGAGAGGTTTCTCGAAGAGCGGATCTTCAAGCCCCTGGGCATGGTGGACAGCCACATCTACCTGCCTAAAGAGAAGCGGCCGCGGCTGGCGCCGGTCTACACGGTGAAGGACGGCAAACTGGTGAAGGCCGGCGCCGGACTGCTGGCCGGCGATCCGATGGACTACCGCGAGGGCGCGAGATACTCCGGGCCCGAGTACGCGCTGCATTCGACGGCGCAGGACCTGGCGAAGTTCTACCAGGCGATGCTCAACGGCGGGCGGCTGGGCCAGGCGAGGATTCTGTCGCCGGTGTCGGTGGAGATCATGTCGCAGGTGCATACGGGCGCGATCCGGGCCGGGTGGCTCAGGGGGACCGGATTCGGCCTGACATGGGAGGTGGTGGACGACGCGGCTGGGACGCTGTCGGGGCTGAGCAAAGGCTGCTTCAGTCACGGCGGCGCGTTCGGAACGTTTGGCTGGGTGGATCCGGGGCGCGAGATGGTGGGCGTATTCCTGGTCCAGCACTCCGGCGCCACGCTCGACGCCCGCGACGCCTTCATCGGCATGGCCAACACAAGCATCGTTCAAACGGGGAGATAGATGGACCCGGACCAGGAACTGTTCGTCATCATTCAGAAGGCCGCCGGCCGGCTGCTGAAAGAGCCACTGGCATTGCTCAAGGGGCAGGGCCTGTCCAGCCAGCAATACAACGTGCTGCGGATTCTGCGCGGCGCCAACGCCAGCATGAACTGCACCGAGATCGGCAGCCGGATGATCAACCGCGACCCCGATATCACACGCTTGCTGGACCGCATGGAAGCCAAGGGCTGGATCGAGCGCAGCCGCGACGGCGGCGACCGCCGCGTGGTCCTGTCATCGATTTCGCGGGCCGGGCTGGATCTGCTGGCTGAACTCGACCGGCCCATCCTGGAATGCCACCGGAGGCAGTTTGCGGGGTTGGACAAGGAGACGAAACGGCTGGTGGCCGGGACCTTGAAACTTTTTGCGGACTAGACTCATCACTTATCGTGACGCGGTTAATTAACGCGACATGCGATTGTGGGAGGATACAAGCATGGTCAGGGTCAGACGGGCTGAGGACCGGGGCCGTTCGAAGTGGAGCTGGCTGGACAGCCGCCATTCGTTTTCGTTCAACCGTTACCACGATCCGGAGCACATGGGCTTCCGGACACTGCGCGTCATCAACGACGATTTCATCGGCGGCGGCGGCAGGTTCGGCATGCACCCGCACGAAAACATGGAAATCCTCACTTGGGTGCTCAGCGGCAGCGTTGTGCACGAGGATTCCACCGGCGCCAAAGGCGAGACGCGGCCCGGCGAGATCCAGCGCATGACCGCCGGCACGGGCATCTTCCACAGCGAAGCCAACGGGTCTGAAACCGACGGCATGCGCCTGCTGCAGATCTGGATCCAGCCGGAACGGCCGGGTCTGGAGCCGGGCTACGAGCAGACAGCGTTTTCGCCGGAGAATTTGCAGAACAAGCTGCGGGTGATTGCGTCCAGAGACGCCCGAGACGGTTCAGTGACGATCCATCAGGATGCCGTGGTTCTCGCGGGACGGCTGGATGCGGGCAGCACGGTCGAATACCCGATCGCAGAAGGCCGCGGCGTGTGGCTGCAGGTGGCCGGCGGCGAAGTGACGGCAAACGGCGAAAGGTTGAAGGACGGCGACGCGCTTGCGCTGGAACAGGAATCGCTGCTGCGGATTGAGGCGCCGGAAAACGCTGAAGTCCTGGTGTTCGATTTGAAGTGAGTCCCCGCCGGAAGTCGAAGTTAGCCAGGCCTTCCGCGCGCCGGGGCAGAAATCCCCTGCACCGTCGCAGACTCTCTCGGACTTTCTCCGCCGGCCACGCTTCCTGATATGATGCCCCCATGGCATCAAAGCAGAGCATCTTGTCCGCAATGAAGGAAATCGGAATCGTGCCCGTGGTCCGCACGCCCTCGGCCGAATCCGCGTTTAAGGCCATCGAAGCCATCTATGAAGGCGGCATCCGCGCCGCCGAGGTCACCATGACCGTGCCTGGCGCGGTCAAGGTCCTCGAACAGCTCGCCGACAAGTTCGGCGACAAGATGGTCCTCGGCGCGGGCACCGTCCTGGACCCCGAAACCTGCCGCATCTGCATGCTGGCCGGCGCCCAGTTCTTCGTCACCCCCGCGCTGAATTTGAAAACCATCGAAATGGCCCAGCGCTACTCCAAGCCCATCTGCCCCGGCGCCCTCACCCCCACCGAAGTCCTTACCGCCTGGCAGGCCGGCGCCGACATCGTCAAGGTCTTCCCTTGCGATAACGTCGGCGGCGCCAAATACATCAAGGCCCTCAAAGGTCCCTTCCCGCAGATCGAGATGATCCCCACAGGCGGCGTCTCGCTCACCACCGCCGGCGATTTTCTCAAGGCCGGCGCCTGCGCCGTCGCCGTCGGCGGCGAACTGGTCGACGCCAAAACCATCAAGGCCGGCGCCTACGAGGTCTTCACCGAGCGCGCCCGCCAGTTCCTTGAAGTGGTCGCCAAGGCCCGCGAGGAAATGAAGTAATCCCGCCTGTCTCGCCCTCGGCCGGACCCCACCCGGTCCGCCCCCGCCGGGCTTGTGAAATCGGACTTATATATCCGTTGACAGTCTGGTGAAGCCCTGTTAAGGTATCAAAAGGGTTATACTGGCAAGGCGCCGCGGCGCGCGGCATTCGCTATTGCGGCTCCACGGACCTCCGCCCTGGCGCCGGATTTCGAGAACGATGAATCAGCCCTATTTCATAGTCGTCCTGGCCCACTCGCTCCACGGCAGGATCCGCCGTTTCCACATCAATCAGAGCCTCATCGTGGCCGTCCTGGCCTTGGCCGTCCTCGGCGGATTCACCCTGTTCGGCATGGTTTCGAGCTATGTCCGCATGGCCTGGAAGGTCTCTAATTACAACGACCTGCGCCAGGAAACCGAATTCCTTCGCGCCCGCTACCAGCGCCTTCTCAACCAGTCCAACGAGACCACCGAACAGGTGGCCCGCCTCCAGATGCTCGCCACCGAGGTCTCGCTGGCCTATGGCGTCCGCCGCTCGGCGCCAGGCACCCCCGTCTCTCTGGAAAACTCCCAGCAGCGGCTCGTGCCCAGCGTCACGGAGACCTTCGAGGAATACAACCTTCTCAAGACCGCCACGCTGTCCCGCTCCAGCCGTGCCATCAACCGCCGCTGGTTCCAGAATCCCGTCCCGTCGCTCTGGCCCGTCAACGGCCGCCTGCTCAGCCACTTCGGCCGCCGCGACGACCCCTTCAGCGGCCTCCAGGCCTTCCATGCCGGCGTCGACATCTCCGCCGCGGTCGGCACCCCGGTCCGCGTCACCGCCGACGGCATCGTCCAGAAAGCCGAATGGGGCGGCGCTTACGGCAAACTGATCGTCGTCGATCACGGCAGTGGCCGCAGCACGTTCTACGCCCACCTCTCCCGTATCGACATCATCCCCGGCCAGGACGTCCGCATGGGCCAGGTCATCGGCGCCACCGGCGCGACAGGCCGCGTCACCTCGCCTCACCTGCACTACGAAGTCCGCGAGGGCGGCGGTCCCATCAACCCCTACCACTTCCTCTCCCGCTCGACCATGATGCCCTCTTCGGGCAGCCAGACCCTCGGCTTTTAGTCTTCTCCGCCCCGGTCCCGCTTTTCGCATACAATCGTTGGCATGAACCGCCGATCCTTCCTTGCCTCATCCCTCGTCCCTGCCCTCGCACTCCCCTCCGCCGCCCAGGACGCACTCAAAGCCCGCCCCCGCCTCCGCACCGGGCTGAACTGCTACTCCTTCCGCAAGGAACTCGCCGCCAAGACCATGACCTACGACGACGTCATCCGCCGCGCCGTTGAATGGGACGTCGACGGCGTCGACATGACCGTCTACTGGATGCCCTCCACCGGACCCGAATTCACCCTCCCCCTGCGCCGGCTCGCCTACACCATGGGCGTCGAAATCTACTCCATCAGCGTCCGCAGCGAACTCACCAGATCCTCTCCGGCAGACCGCCGCAAGGAGGTCGAATCGCTGTACCGCTGGATCGACGTCGCCAATGCGCTGGGCGCGTCGCACATCCGCGTCTTCGGCGGCAACGTCCCGAAGGGCGTCACCGAGGAGCAGGCCGTGCCGTGGGTGGTTGAATGCCTCCAGCGCTCCGCCGACTACGCCGCCACCAAGGGCGTCATCCTCGGCCTGGAAAACCACGGCGGCATCTGCACCCGCGCCGAACGCATCCTCGAAATCGTCGACAAAGTCGCCTCGCCCTGGGTCGCCGTCAACCTCGATACGGGCAACTTCCGCACCGAAGCTTTCAAACAGATCGAACTGGCCTTGCCGAAGTCGGTCAATATCCAGGTCAAGGTCGAAATGCTGGACGACTCCGGCAAACGCGTCCGCCAGGACTGGGACCGCGTCGTCCGCCTGATCGCCGCATCCGGATACAAAGGCTATCTCGCCCTGGAGTACGAGGCCGAGGAATCCGCTCTCCAGGCCGTGCCCCGCCTCATGGCCCAACTCCGCGAACTCACCCGCAAGTATTCGGCCTAACCCCCGATTGCAGCCGTTCACCTCATCAATTCGCGTCATAATTTCCTGGCAATAATGCCAGCATTGGCTTAAACTTCTCCCATGCCGGACAATCTCTGGGTCAGCTCCGACTGGAACTCTGGCCGCCTGCGCGTCCAGTTGAACCACGCCGCCGCGGCCCCCCTCGCCGCCGCCTCGCTCGCCGCCCAGTCCTGGCATTTCGCCGCCACCAGCCCCGTCCACACCGTCGAATGGAAGTGGCCGCTCTCGCTCGCCTTCGCCCCCGGCTCCACCCGCCTTCGCCAGTCCATCCACCGCGCCCGCGCCGCCGGCGTCCCCTGGATGCGCTCCATGACCCGCATGGCCGAAGGCTGCAACTCCGACATCCTCTTCGTCGCCGCGGGCAAAAAACCGCTCGCCGCCCTCAGAGCTTCGCCCGTCCCGCTCACCTGCGACCTCGTCATCCTCTGTGGCGTCAACGAACACGCCTTGCCCGCCATCGCCGCCTGCGCCAACGATCTGCTCGCCCTCGCCCAGGCAAACGCCATCCTCTCGGTCCCATACCCTTCGCCCGAGACCGCCTGGTTCTATCGATTCGTTGAAGAACTCTCCCACAACTTCCCCGTCGATGTCGCTCTCTCCCGCATCTCCATCCCAGGCGCGGCCCTCTGGTCCACCGGGGAATTCCTCCAACAGGCCGTCCTGTCCAACTTCATTGACCCGCTCAAGAAGCGCATTCGCCGCGTCGCCGCCGACCTTGTGCTCAACTCGATCGACATGCCCGCCCTGGCCGGCCGCATCCTCGGCAAAACCGCCGCACGCCTGCCGGCCGGCGAGGCCATCCGGCTGTTGAACGTCAACCACGGCTTTGTCTCCGAATCCGGCGACGCGTCAGTCATCGCCGAAATGGCCGCCGCCGCGCCGCCGCCCCCTCCTCCACCGCCGCCCCCGCCACCTCCACCGCCTCCAACTCCCGCCGCCGCCGCTGCCTTCGATGCCCCGCCCGTGGCTGAACCCGCAGTCCCGAAGGCGCCCGCCAAACCGGCCACGCGCCATCTCCTCCACCGCCTCGACGCCATCGGCAAGACCCGCGTCAAACCCCAGTCCGCCCTCGAAGCCGGCAAACTCTACGGCCTGAACATCAAGATTGGCCCGTCCGACAAGGGCTGGGCGCGCGGCAAGGAATCTTTCCCTGAGCCGCCCATCCGGCCTGAAGAGTCGGGCGTCTCGCTCGCCGTCGTCTTCACTGAACCCAACTCCTGCCCCGCCGGCGAGCTGAAAACCATCTTCCTGCCCCGCGCCGGCGCCAGCTCCGAATGCCGCTTCGAGTTCACCGCCTCGGCCGCGTCCAACCTGTTCGAAGGCTGGATCTCGGTCTATCACAACAACCGGCTCCTCCAGGAAGGCGTTCTCCGCGTCGAAGTGATCGGCGGAACCCCCGGCCCCACGCCGCCGCCCGCGAAGACCGAATTTCGCATCGGCGCCATGCCCCGCCCGCTTTCTCTCGGCCTGCGCGATGTCGCGCCCGCGGCCGGCACGATCCGCCTTGAAGACGCCGCCGTCAGTTCGGTCCGCGGCCTCAACGCCGCCCGCGTCCCCCTGCCCGGCATCAAGGCCGCCGTCGACGCCATCTCCGCCGAATTCGACACCATCGATTGGGAGACCCTCCGCAACTGGACCACCGATAAATCCGCCGCCCGCGGCCTGGCCCGCATCGCCCAGCTCGGCGCCGCCCTGCGACAGGCGCTCGTCGCCGATAAGCTGATGCGGCAGATCGCCTCCAGCGACGGGCCTCTCATCGTCAACGACGCCGGCTCGGCCACCCGCGTCCCCATCGAACTCTGCTACGAGTTCCCCGCCCCCAAGTCCACTGCCAAGGTCTGTCCCAAGGCCCTCGAAGCCCTCTCCTCCGGCGCCGCACGCTGCTCCTGCGACCAGGAAACCAACGCCCGCTCCACCGTCTGCCCCTTCGGCTTCTGGGGCCTGCGCCGCGTCATCGAATGGCACAGCGCCATCGCCGACTCCCGCGCCGGCGAGTCCATCGAAATCACCAACGAGCCCGTCGCCGGCCGTGAAACGCTCACCCCGCTGGCCTCCGTCCTCCACGCCCAATCCGGCCGCGTCCCAGCCAAGGCGTCAAAGAAACTGGCCACCGCCCTCAAGAAGGCCCAAGCCCTGCACCAGGCATCCGGCTGGACCACCTGGTCCACCCTGATCTCCTCCGCCCGCCCATCCATGCTCCTGCTCATGCCCCATGTCGATCACAACCTCCAGCCCCCCGTCATGGAGATCCAGCACGAGATGAAGGACCCGCCGGGCATAGAACCCGCCGATGTCGTCGCCGAGCCGCCGCAACAGCCCCTCGTCCTGCTGCTCGGCTGCGGCGCCGCCCATGCCCGCATCGATTTCATGAGCCTGCCCGCCCAGTTCCGCCGCAACCACGCCGCCCTCGTCATCTCCCCCATCGCCGAACTCCTCGCCGATGACGCCCCCGCCATCGCCCGCATCTTCGTCGAAACTCTCGCCGCCTGCCGTCCCGCTCCCAAACCCGCCGGCCAGGTCCTGCTTGAAACCAAACGCAAGGCCCTCGCCGAGGGCCGCCTCGCCGGACTCCTTCTGCTCGCCGCCGGCGACGCCTCATGGCTGCTCGCCGGTTGATCTCGCTTCCAGGAACCTCCCATGTTTACCATCGAAATGCTCCCCGCCTTCCACGGCGACTCGCTTTGGATCGAATACGGCTCCAAGCGCTCCCCCCACCGCGTCCTCATCGACGGCGGCCTCAGCGGCACCTTCGACTCCATCACCGCCCGCGCGCCCGCCACCTGCCCGCTGGAACTGTTCTGCGTCACCCACATCGACCAGGACCACATCGAAGGCGCCGTCAAACTGCTGGCCAACCTGCCCCCCGCCATCACCATCAACGACGTCTGGCACAACGGATATAAACACATCCAGCAGTCCGCCCGTCTCGGCGCAGCCCAGGCCGAAAAACTCCAGGCGGCGATCGAAAACCACGCCCGCGCCCCCTGGAACGCCGCCTTCCAGGGCGGCCCCGCTGCCATCACCAGCAACGGACCCCTGCCCGAAGTCACGCTGCCCGGCGGTCTCCGCCTCACGCTGCTATCGCCCGGCAAGACCCAGCTCACCAGGCTCCGCAAGAAATGGGATGCCGAATGCGCCAAGGCCGGCATCCTGCCGGGCGTCACCGCGTCCGGCGAAGACGCTCTTCAGAAGGACAAGAAGCTGCGTCCACGCCGGCTTGGCGCAACGCTGGACGTCGAAGCCCTGGCCATGGAGCCTTTCAAATCCGACACCGCCCCCGCCAACGGCGCCTCCATCGCCTTCCTCGCCGAATACGGCAAACACGCCGTCCTGTTTGCCGCCGACGCCCACTCGCCCGTCCTCGAAGCGTCCATCGGGCGCCTGCTCGCCGCCCGCAATCAGTCCAGACTCACCCTCGACGCCTTCAAGCTCTCCCACCACGGCAGCAAGTCCAACAACGGCCCCGCGCTGTTCTCGATGCTCGACTGCCCGTCTTACCTGGTCTCCACCAACGGCGACCGATTCGACCACCCCGACCCCGAAACCATCGCCCGCATCCTTGTCGCCCGCCGCGGCCTCAATACCCGCTTCTGGTTCAACTACCATTCCGGTCACAACGCCATCTGGGACGTGGCGCCCCTCAAGAAACACTGGAAATATCGCACCCAATTCCCCGATAACGATACAGGAGGCATCAAGATCACGCTATGAGCGCCAAACAACTCACCGACCCCGGCCTAAAGATCGCCCTCGCCCTGTCCGGCGGCGGCTTCCGCGCATCGCTGTTCCACCTCGGCGCGCTGCGCCGTTTCAACGACGCCGGGCTGCTCTCCCGCCTCACCGCCATATCGTCGGTCTCCGGCGGCTCCATCACCAGCGGCCTGCTGGCTACCAAATGGCCCTCGCTCACCCCCGACGCCTCCGGCCGCTTCACCAACTTCGCCCGCGAAGTCGAACGGCCCCTGCTCCAGTTCTGCGGTAAAAACCTCCGCAACCACCCCCTGCTTTTCGGCCGCTTCAACCCCCTGAAATGGAAGGACCTCGCCACCCGTGACTATTCGGTCACCAACCTGCTGGTCGAACGCTATGACGAGGACCTCCTCGACCGCGCCAAAATGAGCCTGCTGCGCGATATCAGGGCCGCCGGCGGCCCGTCGTTCATCTTCTGCGCCACCAACATGCAGACCGGCGTCAACTGGGTCTTCGACCACTCCCGCATCGGCGACTATCTCACCGGCTACACCTTCAAGGACGACATGCCTTTGGGCGTTGCCGTCGCCACCTCCTCGGCCTTCCCCCTCGCCTTCCCGCCCCTCACCGTCAACCTCACCGGCCTCCCCTGGCAGGACGGCAAAATGGGTCCCTCCCCCGAACGCGGCCAGATCCGCGCCAAGGCCATCCTCAGCGACGGCGGCGTCTACGACAACATGGGCCTCGAACCCGTCTGGAAGTCCAACGACTTCGTCTTCTGCTCAGACGCCGGCGCTCCCTTCAAGTGCGATCCGGATATGGGCGGCAACATGTTCACCCGCCTTAAACGCGCCAACGACGTCATCGACCGCCAGTCCCGCGCCCTCCGTAAGCGCATGTTGATCGACAGCTTCCAGCGCGGCGCCTACCGCGGCGCCTACTGGGGCATCGCCACCGAAATCGGCGACTATCCGCTCACGCCCCCGGCCTCCGGCTACGATGGCGCAACGCTGGAAAAAGTCTCCCGCATCCGCACCGACCTTGACGTCTTCGAGCCTGCCGAGCAGGACGTCCTCATGAACCACGGCTGGCTGCTCTCCGGCGCCGCTCTCCGCGCCCATTGCACCGAGTGGCCCGAGCGCCCCTCCGATGCCCCCAGCCCCTCTCTGCTCGACAACCAGACCGCCCTCGACGCCCTCGAAAACGCCGGTTGACCGCCCCCGTTGCCAGGCCGGCCTCGCATTCTCCACGCGAGGCCCCCTCGGCCCCTCTCAATCCCCCGCTTCCCCGGCTAAATCCACCTACATTCGCCCTCCAAAAAGACCCGCAAATCCCACCCTCCCGCCGCTCGACTTGTTGCCGCGCTCCAAACGGGGTATCATCGCCCCAAGCGGCGTCTGTTCGCCACTGGAGGACATCTTATTCATGCTCATCCGCTGCCTGCCCCTCTTTCTGGCGCCGCTGCTCTGCTTCGCCCAGTCCCCGTCGCTCAACTACTCCTCCGTCCTAGGCGGAACCGGCTTTGACCGCATCGCCGCCGTCGCCTACGGCCCCGACGGTACCATCTATGTCACCGGCAGCACGGATTCCAAGGACTTCCACATCCGCAACGCCTCCCAGAGCAGTTGCAACCTCAGCGCCAACAGCGTGTGCCACGACATCTTCCTCGCCCGTTTCTCCCCCGACGGCCGCGACCTGCTTTTCTCCACCTATCTCGGCTCCAGCTCCACCGACGATGCCCGCGCCATCACGGTTGACCGCGAAGGCAACATCTTCGTCGTCGCCAACTGGGCCAACTCAGGCCAGATCGCCATCTCGCGGTTCACCGCCAGCGGCTTCTTCCTCAATCAGGTCCGCTACCGCTCCCCAAACGAGACCTTCTCCGCCGCCTACGCCATCACCACTGACGCCCAGAACCGCCTCTACATCACCGGCCGCACCTCCGAGTTCGAAGTCGCCTTCCCCAGCGGCGCCTACCAGCGCAACATCGGTCCCTCGTCCTGCCCCGTCCAGCCCTCCGGCTTCATAGCCGCCCACGCCTTCATCATGCGCTTCTCGCAGGACCTCACCCTCGAACGCGCCACTTACTACGGCGGCGGCGGCAACGACATCGCCCGCGCCATTGCCATCGGCCCCGACGGCGACGTCTGGATCGCCGGCGAAACCAGCTCCACTGACCTGCCCATGGTCACCCCCATCCAGTCCGCCAACAGAGGCGGCGCCCAGAGCTGCGGCGGCGGCGACGCCTTTGTCGCCCGCTTCAACCCCGATCTCACCGGCCTGCGCTTCGCCACCTACCTCGGCGGCTCCGGCTCTGACTCGGCCACCGCCATCGCCATCAACGCCTCCGGCGCCCCCATCATCGCCGGCTTTACCTCCTCCGCCAACTTCCCCGCCCAATCGCCTCACTCCGGCGGCGTCGATATCTTCGTCACCCAACTGAGAACCACCCCGCCCGGCATCTTCATGTCCACCCTCATCGGCGGCTCCGGCGACGACTTTGCCCGCGCCATGGCCATTGACGCCTCCGGCGCCTCCTATCTCGCCGGCTCCACCAATTCCTCGGACTTCCCCCTCGCCTCCCCCTACCAGTCCTCCCTCGGCGGTTGCCTCCCCGGCCAGCCCGCCCCCTGCCCGGACGCCTTTCTCACCCAGCTTTCGGCCGGCGGCAGCATCATCTTTTCCACCTTCCTCGGCGGTGACGGCGACGACCAGGCCCTCGCCCTCGCCCTCTCCGGCGATCAGAAGGTCCTCATCGGCGGCGAGGCCCAGTCCCGTAACTTCCCCTCGTTCAGGGCCTTTCAGCCGGTCGCCGCCGGCGCCGCCGCCGACGGTTTCTTCTCGATCTTCTCGGTCCCACCCCCGGCGCCCCTCGCCGTTGTCTCCGCCGCCTCCGACTCCATCAAGGTTGTCTCCACCAACTCTCTCGCCGCCCTCACCGGCTACGACCTCGCACCCTCGTTCGCCGTCACCCCCTTCCATGGCTTCGACTTCTCCCCCGCCGGAACCGTCCTCGAATTCGATGCCCGCTCCGGCCCCGTCCGCGCACCCATCATCAGCGTCTCGCCCACCCGCATCGTCTTCCAGGCCAACCTCCCCGTCCTGGGGCCCGGCGTCAACGCCACCCCCTTCCGCCTGATCCGCAATAACCAGGTCCTGCAGTCCGGCGTCATCAATATGCAGAACCCCTCGCCTGCCCTGTTCTCCGCCAACGGCAAAGGCAATGGGGCCGCCGCCGCCGTCGCCGGTCCTCTCACCGCCACCAAGAATTCCACCTACGAACTGGCGTTCGCCTGCGACGCCCTGTCCTCCCAGTGCGCCACCTCGCCCATCACCGCCGGCGCCATCGCCACACCGCGCGTCCTGTATCTCTACGGGACCGGCCTCTCCTCGGCCCCCTCGCCCGCCTCCGCCGAAATCGGCGGCCTCGCCGTCCAGATCCTCGGCATCTCCGCCACGTCGGTCCCCGGTGTCGACGAAATCATCCTCGCCCTGCCGCCATCACTCGCCGGCAAGGGCCGCGTCGCCGTGCGCATCGTCGCCGGCAACGCCAATTCCATATCCAACCTCGTGGAGGTCGAAATCAAATGAAGACCGCCTGCTTTCTGACGCGCACACTCACCGCGCTTGCCTTCCTGCCCCTTCTCGCCCACGCCGAGATGGTCCCCCAGGTTGCCTTTGGCACACTCGAAGGGGGAACCTGGAAGACCACCATCATTCTGGTCAACCGCTCGCTCGCCGCCGGCGGCAACGTCCAGTTCGCCTTCTTTGACCAGCAGGGCAACCCGCGGCCCACCCCCGCCAACGGCGTCACCGCCCCCACGCATTTGATCAACCTTCCCCCAGGCGGCTCGGCCCGCGTCGTCGTCGAAAACGACTCCGCGCCCCTCTCCGCCGGCTGGCTCCGCATGACCCCGCCCGCCCAGGTCGTGCTCTCCGGCCAGGCCATCCTGCGCCAGAAGGTCGCCGGACGCCCCGACTTCGAAACCGTCGTGCCGTTCGCCGGAGCGCCCGACGCCGTCCAGTGCCTGGTCCCGTTCAACCCCGCCGCCACCGCCGCCACCATGCTCTATCCCTTCGACAACACCGGCGAGTTTGTCTCCTCCATCGCCCTGGCCAACTACGGCGCCTCCGACCTTTCGGTCACCGTCGACGCCGTCGACGAAGGCGGCACGAGCCTGATGAGCGTCCAGGTACAGCTGAGAAAGGGCAACCACACCGCCTTCCGCCTCGACCTGCAATATCCCATCCTCGCCGGCCGTAAGGGCGTGCTGCGCGTCACCGCACCCAAATACTCGCTCGGTATCCAGGCCTTCCTGTTCAACCACGGCGGCGCCTTCACCACTCTGCTCCCCATTCAGATGTGACGGCCTGAACCCCCCGCCACATCCGCCCCGCGGCTCTTGGATGTGGCCGCCGCCAACCTGGCGCTGGCCCGCGTCAAGGGCGGCGTGTGGAAAAACCGGGTGCACCGCGGCGTCTCGCGCCCCGGCGGCCGGGAAACAACCGTGGCGGTTGCGGGTCCGGCTCAAAGTGTCTTCCGTGATAGCCCGGCCGGGCAGCCGGGAGGGGCGTTACTCCGCGCGCTCCTGATTCACCCCGTCCACCACCTCGAGAAACGCCTGCGCCGCATGGCTCAAATTGCGCCGGCTCGGATAGATCAGACGGATCTTGCGCTCCACCTGCAACTCCTCCACCCGGATCTCGCACAAAAGCCCCTGGTTCAACTCGCTTTCCACGCACATCTTCGGCAGGAACGCCACGCCCTCGTTGCGCTGCACCATCATCCGGATGGTCTCCACCGTCGGCATCTCCACGTCCATGTTCAGCCGCACCCGCGCCTTCTGGAACGCCTTGATGACATGCTCCCGGTAGGGCGACATCACGTTGTGCGCGATGAAGGTCTCCATCCCCAGTTCCTGGATCCCCACCCGCTCGCGCCCCGCGAACCGGTGCTGCGGCGACACCACGAAACACAGATGATCGTCATAGATCACATGCGTGCTCAGGCGGCCGTCGTCCGGATCGTAGCTCACCACACCCAGTTCCAGATCGCCGTCGATGATCTGCGCCGGCAGCTTCGACGACAGCGTCCGCCTCACCTGCACCTTCACCTTCGGATACAGCCGCCGGTAGTTGACAATGTGGTGGATCAGGTACAGGCAAGTCGATTCGTTGGCCCCGATCACCAGCCGCCCCGACGCCAGATCCCGCAACTCGGCGATCGACGACGTCAACTCCTCTTCCAGGTTCTCGAACCGCCGGCAATAATCGATCACGATCTTGCCCGCGTCGGTCAGCGTCAACTCCCGGCCGGTGCGGTCCAGCAGTTTCTCGCCCAGCTCGTTCTCCAGCCTCTGCACGGCCAGCGAAATGGCGGGCTGCGTCCGCAGCAGTTTCTCGCCCGCCCGCGAGAAGCTGCGCTCGGTGGCGACGGTCAGGAAGACCTTGAGTGGGTAGAGTTCCATAGCGCCTATGCGACTGCCAGTAGCTATTTATAGAGTTTATCTCATAGCAGGAACTTATTCAAGTCGCGAGCATTATAAATTTGTCAAATTGACATTGGCACGCGAGAATGTTGGATGAGTGGTCCAGCCTGCCCGCCCAGGAGCAACAGGCCTGGGAGCCGGCTGGACCCGGAAAGTGACTTTGCGAGCGCGAGCATGGACTTTACCAACGACCGAAAGCGCGTTTACATCTTCGACACAACGCTCCGTGACGGCGAACAGTCGCCCGGATGCAGCATGAGCGTCCCGGAAAAACTGCGGATGGCTCATAAGTTGGTGGAGCTTGGCGTCGATATCCTCGAAGCCGGCTTCCCGATCGCCTCAGAGGGCGACTACGAGGCAGTGCGCGAAATCAGCCGCGCCATGCCTGAGGTTCGCGTGGCCGCACTGGCCCGCGCGACCCGTCTGGATGTCGAACGTGCCGCTTCGGCGTTAGAGCCATGCTCGCGCCCGCGAATCCATACCTTCATCGCCACCAGCGATATCCACCTCAAGTTCAAGCTGCGCAAATCCCGCCAGCAGGTTCTTGAGGACGCCTGCAAAGCCGTTGAACTCGCGCGCCAGTTTACCGGCGACGTCGAGTTCTCCGCCGAGGACGCCATGCGCACCGACCTCGATTACCTCGAACAGGTTTCGAAAGCGGTGGTCGCCGCCGGCGCCGGTACCGTCAACCTCCCCGATACGGTAGGCTACTCGACGCCCGCCGAACACGCGGCGATGATCCAGCGCATCGACAAGGCGCTGGAAGGCAAGGCGATCCTCAGCGTCCACTGCCACAACGATCTCGGGCTGGCCACGGCCAACTCGCTGGCCGCCGTGGTCGCCGGAGCACGCCAGATCGAATGCACCATCAACGGCATCGGCGAGCGCGCCGGCAACTGCGCTCTCGAAGAGGTGGTCATGATCATGAAGGTGCGCAACGACCAGTACCCCTTCGAAACCGGCATCAGGACCGAACATCTCTACCCCGCCTCACAGATGCTGTCCGGCATCATCACCTTCGGTCCCCAGCCCAATAAGGCGCTGGTCGGCGCCAACGCCTTCGCCCACGAGGCCGGCATCCACCAGGACGGCTACCTCAAGGAAAAATCCACCTACGAGATCATCGACCCCCAAATGGTCGGCATCCCCGAAGGCCGCCTCGTGCTCGGCAAGCACAGCGGACGCCACGCCCTGCGCTCGAAATGCGAACTGCTCGGCTACAACCTCACCAAAGACGAACTCGACGCCGTCTACTCCGGCTTCATCGCCATCGCCGACCGCAAGAAGGGCGTGACGGATAATGAGATCCTGGGCCTCATCCGGGCGATGAAGGGCGGTGAACACACCGTTCACCTCTCCGACGCGGCCTCGGCGGACTGACATCATGCAACTCAACATCCTCGTTCTGCCCGGTGACGGCATCGGTACCGAAGTCACCCGGGAAGCCGTGCGTGTGCTCACGCGCGTCGCTGCCCGTTACAACCACACCCTGAACCTCTCCGAAGGCCTGCTTGGCGGCGTCGCCATCCACAAGACCGGCCAGGCCATGCCCGACGAAACCGCCCGCCTGGCCCAGGACGCCGACGCGACGCTGATGGGCGCGGTCGGCCTGCCCGAATTCGACAACGCCCCGCCCGCCCAGCGCCCCGAGCGCGGACTGCTCGGCATCCGGGCGATTTTGGGTGTCTACGCCAACCTGCGCCCGGTGCGCACCTATAAGGCGCTGATCGATTCCTCGCCCCTGAAGAATCATCTTGTCGAAGGCACGGACATGATCATCGTCCGCGAACTCACCGGCGGCATCTACTACGGCACCCCGCGCGGCATCACCGGCGAAGCGCCCAACGAACACGCCGTCAACACCATGGCCTACTCGCGCCACGAAATCGACCGCATCGCCCGCATGGCATTCGAGCTTGCCTCCAAGCGCCGCAAAAAGGTTTCCAGTGTCGACAAGTCGAACGTTCTCGAAACCTCACAGCTCTGGCGCAAGGTGGTCACCGAGGTTGCGGCCGATTACCCCGGCGTCGAACTCGAACACATCCTGGTCGACAACTGCGCCATGCAGCTTGTCCTCAACCCGCGCCGGTTCGACGTTGTTGTCACCGAGAACATGTTCGGCGACATCCTGTCGGACGAAGGCGCCGTTCTCGCCGGCTCCATCGGCATGTTGCCGTCGGCGTCGATCGGCGGCAAGCGGCCCTCGGGCGCGTGGGTGGGGTTGTATGAGCCCGTCCATGGCTCGGCGCCGGACATCGCCGGGCAGAACAAGGCCAATCCGCTGGGCGCGATCGGCAGCGTGGCGGCGATGCTGGAATACAGCTTCGGCCTCATGGAAGAAGCCGCCGCTGTCAACCGCGCCATGGAAGAAGTTCTGAATTCGGGCCGCGTCACGGCCGACCTGAAACCCGCAGGCCCCCCCGCCACCACCGAACAGGTGGGCCAGGCGGTCTGCCAAGCCATCGGGTAGGGAGGACCCCCGGCCGGCGCTCTGCGCCGAGGCCCCAAGCGCAGCGAGCGGGTAGACCAGAAGGCCGTGAGCGCAGCGAGCGCGTCATGCATTCAACGGGTGGTACAAGGGAAGATAGGAACACACGTATGAGCCGACCGAAGACAATCATAGAAAAGCTGTGGGACGCCCACGTCGTCGCCCAGCCCGAAGGCGCGCCGGCGTTTCTGTGGATTGATTTGCATCTGGTCCACGAAGTCACCTCGCCGCAGGCTTTCGCCGGGCTGCGGGCGCGCGGGATCAAGGTCCGGCGGCCTGATCTGACGCTCGGCACCTGCGACCATTCGACGCCGACGACGCCGCGCGATCTGCCGATCATCGATCCGATCGCCGCCGCCCAGGTCGCCCAGTTTGAAACCAACTGCACCGAATTCGGCATCCCCCACTTTGGCTTCAAGAACGACAAGCAGGGCATCGTCCACGTCATCGGACCCGAAAACGGCGCCACCCAACCGGGCATGACCGTCGTCTGCGGCGACTCCCACACCGCCACCCACGGCGCCTTCGGAGCACTCGCCTTCGGCATCGGCACCAGCGAAGTGGAAATGGTGCTGGCCACGCAGTGCCTGCTCCAGCGCAAATCGAAGACATTCAACGTCCGCGTCGAAGGCTTGCTCGGCAACGGCGTGACGGCGAAGGACATCATCCTCGCCCTCATCGCCCGCATCGGCGTCGGCGGCGGCACCGGCTGCGTCATCGAATACACAGGCTCGGCGATCCGGGCGCTGACGATGGAGCAGCGCATGACGGTCTGCAACATGTCGATCGAAGGCGGCGCCCGCGCCGGCCTCATCGCCCCCGACGACAAAACCTATGAGTTCCTCGCCGGCCGCACACTCGCCCCCAAGGGCGCGGCCTGGGACGCGGCCGTCGCCAAGTGGCGCACGCTGCCCACCGACGAAGGCGCAACCTACGACAAGGAGATCTTCATCGACGCCTCGGCGCTCGAACCCATGATCACCTTCGGAACCAATCCCGGCCAGGGCGTCGCCGTCACCCAGGCCATCCCCGATCCCGGTTCGGTGGCCGATGCCGTCGAGCGTGAAACGCTGAAGAAAGCGCTGGCCTACATGGGCCTCGAATCCGGCAGGCCGCTGCTGGGCCGGAAGGTGGATGTGGTCTTCATCGGCTCATGCACGAACTCGCGGATGAGCGATCTGCGCGCCGCCGCCGCCATCCTGAAGGGCCGCAAGGTGAATCCGTCCGTTCGCACCATGGTCGTGCCCGGCTCGATGCAGATCAAGCGCGAAGCCGAAGCCGAGGGTCTGGACCAGATCTTCCGCGACGCCGGCGCTGAATGGCGCGAGGCCGGATGTTCGATGTGCATCGCCATGAACGGCGACCAGTTGAAGCCCGGTGAGTACAGCGTCTCGACATCGAACCGCAATTTCGAAGGCCGCCAGGGCAAGGGCGGGCGCACGTTCCTGGCCAGCCCTGAAACCGCCGCGGCATCAGCCCTGGCGGGCGCGGTGGCCGATGTCAGGACGCTGTTGGGATAAGTCGCGAGGAGACCATCATGCAGAAGTTTGAAGCAATCGAAAGCCGCTACGCCATCCTGCCGGTGGACAACGTCGACACCGACCAGATCATCCCGGCGCGCTTCCTCAAGACCATCTCCAAGGACGGACTCGGCGACCAGCTTTTCTTTGACTGGCGCTATGAGGCCGACGGTTCGCCGAAGCCGGATTTCGTGCTGAACACGCCGGAAGCCAAGCAGTGCAAGGTGCTGGTGGCCGGCGACAACTTCGGCTGCGGCTCTTCGCGTGAACATGCCCCCTGGGCGCTGACGCAGTACGGCTTCCGGGCCGTGGTTTCGACCTCGTTCGCCGACATCTTCAAGAACAACTCGCTGAAGAACGGCCTGCTGCCGATCGCCGTCCCGGCTGACGTCCATAAGGAACTGATGGCCGCGGCCGGCGCCGTGAAGGTGAACCTCGCCAGCCAGACCCTCACGCTTGAATCGGGCAAGGCGGTTGAGTTCGCCATCGACGCGTTCTCGAAGGCGTGTTTGCTGGAAGGCGTCGATGAACTCGGCTTCGTTCTGAAGCACGAAGAAGCGATCCAGGCCTACGAAGCGATGAATCCTCCGGCGCTCGACACGCGCCTGGTCAACGCCTAGATCCCACGCATTCGGCATCCGTCCGGTTCCAAATGCCAGCGCGGGCATCGGCTGCGCTGGCAGCTTCGCACGCCACCAGCCGCAACCGAATGGCTCAGGGGGACAAGCCCCAGGTGGCCTGATTGAGACCAACGGTCCGGACTACCATGTGAAAATGACAGTTCCCCGCAGAAGCGTGCTGGCCGTCGCGGCCGCCATGGCTGGATGCGCGCCGCGATTGGCCCGGCTGACAGAGCCGGCCCTCATCGCGCGCCGTTCGCCGGTGGTCTGGAAGGCGCGTTTTGAGACGACGCAGGGACGGTTTGTGGTGCAGGCCGTCAGGCCCTGGGCGCCGCTTGGAGCCGATCGTTTCTACACCCTGGTGCGCGGCGGCTACTACGACGGGTGCCGGTTTTTCCGGGTGCTGCCGGGCTTCGTCGTGCAGTGGGGCATCAATCCGGACCCGGCGGTGTCGAAGGCGTGGGACGATTCAACCCGCATCAAGGACGATCCGGTAAGGGCGTCGAACGTCCGCGGCGCCATCAGTTTTGCCACCTCGGGACCCGATACCCGCACCGTCCAGGTCTACATCAATCTGGGGGCAAACTCGCGCCTCGACGCCCGTGGATTCCCGGCATTCGGGCAGGTGGTCGAAGGCATGGACGTGGTGGAGAAGCTGTACGCGGGCTACGGCGAAGGCGCGCCGAAGGGTAAAGGCCCGAGCCAGGACCGGATCACGAAAGAGGGCGAGGCGTATCTGGCCCGCGAGTTCGCGAAACTGGACCGGATCATCCGCGCGCGGGTGATCTGACGCGGCTCAGGCCGGGTAGCAGCCGAGCACGCGCTGCATGTCGCTGAGCTCCTCGAGGTGGCCGATGGCGCGTTTGACGCGCTCGTCGTCGAGGCTGCCGAGCAGTTCGAGGTAGAACAGATACTCCCAGGGCTTGCCGCGCAGCGGGCGGGATTCGATCTTGGCGAGCGAGATGTCGCGCAATGCGAAGGCGCTCAGGGCGCGGAACAGCGAGCCGGGCTGGTTGCGGGTGGTGAAGACGAGCGTGGTCTTCCAGCCCTTCTTGCCCTTCTCGACGACCGGCAGCGGTGCGTCGCCGGCGCGGCGGAGCAGGAAGAAGCGGGTGAAGTTCTGGCGGTCGTCCTCGATCGAGCGGCGCAGGATGCGGGCGCCGTAGATGCCGGCCGAGACCGAGGAGGCGATGGCGGCGGCGTCCTTGAGGCCCTCGGCCATGATCATTTTGACGCTGCCGGCGGTGTCGTAGAAGGGTTCGCGGACGAACCGCGGGTTGGTGGCGAAAAAGTCAAGGCACTGGTTGAGCGCGACGGGGTGGGAGAAGACGCGGCGCACATCGGCGAGGCGAACACCGGGGACGGCGATGAGGTTGTGGACGATGCGGACGCTGGTTTCGGCGACGATCTGGTGGTCGAAATGCAGCAAATGGTCGTAGTTCTCGTGGACGGAGCCGTGGAGGGTGTTCTCGATGGGAATGACCGCGGCCTCGCAGCCGCCCGAGCGAAGAGAGGCGAAGACTTCCTCAAATCTCTGACAGGGAACAACTTCGACCTCGGGCCCGAGCAATTTCACGATGGCCTCGTGGCTGAAAGCTCCGGCTTCGCCCTGAAAGGCTACGCGGAGCGTGCGTGTGGATTGATGGTGTTTCGCCAATGTGATCCCCGTTACTTGAGTTTGTTCCGAATCCAGAACAGAATTGAATCAGGCGGAGCGAATCCGCCGGCATCAAGCTTCGGCGTCCTGAAAACGGCAGGCCGGCGCGCGGAAGTAAGCCACAGCCGCAACGAATCATATCATGGATGACGCCGGACAGAAGCTGAAACAGGCCAGAGAGCGCCTCGGGTTGCGATACCGGGACGTGGAGGAGTTCAGCGCACGGATCGCGGACCGTCACCGCAACGGTGAATTCACGATCGCCATCAGCCGTTTGTCTGACATCGAGAATCGCGGCGTGGTTCCGAACATTTACAAACTGTATTCGCTATGCACGATCTACAGGCTGGATTTGAAGGATGTGCTGTGCTGGTACGGGGTGGATCTGGGGGGGTTGCCTGGGGACCTGACGCTGGTGGGGCCGGACAAGACGCACCTGGTGGGCTGGACTCCGGACGGGCTGAGCATGGCGTCGCAGGCGCACGTACAGGTGCCGATTTCGCTCGATCCGGGGGTGGATCTGAAAAGAACGACGTTTCTGAGCCGGTATATCCAGAGTTGGGGGATGCTGCCGGTGATGTTGCTGGCGGGGCTGGACTTACACGGGCACAGTTACGGGTTTGTGGGCATGGACGACTGGTTCATGTACCCGCTGCTGCAACCGGGCAGCCTGCTGTTGATCGACGAATCGAGCAACAAGGTGGCGCAGACGGGTTGGACGAGCGAGGCCGAGCGGCCGATTTATTTCCTGGAGACGCGCCAGGGGTGGCTGTGCTGCTGGTGCAGCCTGGAGGGGGAGAGGCTGATCGCGATTCCGCACCCGGCGTCGCAGTGCGCGCCCGTGGTGTACCGGCATGGGGAAGAGGCCGAGGTGCTGGGGCGGGTGACGGGGGTGGCCAACCGGTTCGCGGGGGGCGTCAGGCCACGGACGCGTTCCTGAATGCCGAGAGCAGGAACTCGAGGTCGGAGAGGAAGAGGTCCTGATCGGCGGGGCTGGCGTCATACGGGACGAGGTTGCGGTAAGGGGTGAGGCGGAGCCAGTTTTCGATCAGCACCCCGCGGTTGGTGGGCAGGCCTGCGAAGTAGAGCGAGAGATCGGCCCGCTGCTGTTCGATGCCGAGTTCGAGCCACCGGCGAAAGGTGTTGTCGTGGCTGGAGCGCAGGGCAGTGTGCGCTTCTTCTTCGCCGAACATTTTGGCGAGGCCGTGATGTTCGTACTTGCCGGTGTCGGGGCTGCGGCGCTGGGCGAGATAGACCAAGCGTCCGTAATACGTGGGGATCTGACACAGCGTGCGGTGCCAGACATCGGCGCTCGCGCTCCTCCAGGGTTCAGACGTCATGAGGGCCATTGCCTGAGGCTTCCAAGCCACAACCATCTTAATAGAAAAGAGAGTGTTCGCGCCATCCCCGTCTTCGCCGGGTTGATGGCGCGCAGAGTTGTTCCGAAATCGGAAAATCTATACCAGGTGCTCCGCCAATTCAACAGAAGCGGTTAGGCTTTGTTCGAGGCTGCTGAACAGTCAATTTCCGAAGGAGTCACCCAACCATGAAAAGATTCATTCTTGCCCTGCTGCTGGCCGCCCCGGTCTTCAGCTTCACCGCGCCGCAAGCCGATCCAATTCCGAGATGCTTCCCGTGCGTGCCTCCCGCACCCTGAGCACAGGCAGGCTGAGGAGTTGATGGCGTTTCGCCATCCGGTGAACACGGTCCTGCACGCAACGGCGGCTGGAAGTAGATCCGGATACTGATATCATCGATGGGCGCGCAGCAATGCGCGCCCTTCTTGTATTCGGTCACAAGGTTATGCGGACGTGATGGAATCGCTGATCTGGAATCTAAACACGGCGGCTGCTTCGTTGGTGGCGATCAGGTTCCTGGCTACGGGGCTCGGAAGGTCATACCCCGTGCTGGCGGTTCTGCTGGTATCCCTGCCTGCCCGGTCGCTGCTGTTGATGGGCCTGCGGGGAAATGACTATCTCTACAGTTGGGTTTACATCATCACATTGCCCATCCTGTCTCTGCTGACGGCGTGGGCGGGTTTGGAGATCTACAAGCTAGTGCTGGAGGCCTATAGCGGTCTTTCGGCTCTCGGCCGGCGTTCGTTCGCGTCGACAGTGGCGGCCGGCGGCACGATCGCTTTTCTGACCGTGCAGATGGGATTGCGCGTGCCCAATGAGCCGTATCCGACGCTACGCCTATTCCTTCTGTTGGATTCCTGGATCTCGGGCGTGGTGCTCTTCTTCCTGCTCACCCTGACCGTTTTCGTGCTGTGGTTCCCGGTTCCGCTGCGGCGCAACGTTGCCGTCTACAGCTTCGGGCTGTGCGCGAAGCTGGCTGCGACGTGCGCGGGCTTTGCGGTGCGGGTGTTCGCGGGATCGGAGTACACGACGATGGGCGGGTTGGTGATGATGGCGGCGGACACGTTGATTTGCACGGTCTGGCTGTTCGCCTTCACCCGTTCGGGTGAAAAAACGCTTCCGGAAGGGACCATCCGGCGGACGCCGAAGGAGCGGGCACGGCTGCTGGAGCAGCTGAATTTGCTGAATGCGATGGTGCGGTCGGTAAAAGCTCCTTAATCCTGGGCGGCATTCCCCCTCGCGTTACACAAGTCAATTGCGGAAAACGGGATTTCGGGCTAGGATATAGCATCAACGTTCGAGTGAGGTCAAACCGTGAGCCCACTGTTGCCGGTTTTAGGCGTATCGATTCTCCTTCTTGCCCTGCTGTTTTTCCTGCTGGGCCGGCTGGTAAGGACCAGGCGTGTATTCGACATTGACCTGGGCTGGTGGAAGAGCTTCAGCCCCGAGCGCTACAGGCCCGTGTCGCGGCTGCTATCGGAGGCGGATTTCGCGTATGCCGCGGAGCTCGCCGGGGGCGACCGCAAGCTGGCGGCGGAGTTCCGGCGGCGCCGCATCCGTCTGATGCGGAAGTATCTGCGGGAGATGTCGGCGGATTTCGACCGGCTGCAGGCCGTCGGCCAGTTGATGGTGGAGGCCGGCACGGCGGGGCGCGAGCTGCGCGAGTTGCTGTTTCAACAGCGGCTGCGGTTCACGCTGTCGATGTGGGCGGCGCGGACGCAGACGATTGGGTTCCAGTTGGGGATATCGCAGGTGGACGTCACCGGGCTGGTGGGCTCGCTCGACGGGCTGGCCGCCGGGGTGAGGCAGCAGGGAGCGGCGGCGGCCTGAGCGGGAGCGGCCCGATCTCAGAACTCGCGCCAGTTCCTGCGGCGGATGTAGCGCCTGGCCTCGTCGTAGGCCGCGAAACGCTTCTCATCGATGCGGAAGGCCTTGGTGTGAATATGGCGGCGGCCGCCGCGCAGCTCCACCGGATGCAGGATGTGTAGCATCTCGTGATAGAGGACGAACTCGACGACGGGCGGGGGGATTTCGGGTGAGTCGAGCAGGCGGTTGAGGACGATGGCGTGGTGGGGCGGGTCGTAATGTCCGAGCAGGGTGGCTGAAGCGGCGCGGCTCCAGCCGAGGCGGGGGCGGCTGAGCAAGCCCTGGAAGTACTCCTGATTGAGGCGGTCGAACAGGGCGTCGAGGTCGTGGCAGAGTCCGAAGGCGGGGGCGAAGGACTTGCGGCCGCGTTCGCGGCGCAGGCGGACCATCTCGTTGTGAACCTCTTCGGTATTCACCCATTCGCGGTACCGGTCGGAGTGTTCCTGCGCCGGCGCCTGGCGGAAGAGTTTGGAGACCAGGATTTCGGCGAGAGATTCGACGACCGCGGGCGGAGCCGCGCGCCAGAGATCGGAGAGGTGAACGTGGAGAGTCTCGCCACCGAGGCGGATGCGGCCGTTGGCATTGGCCCAGGCGCGGAAGCCGACTTCGGCGTTGACGCCGCGGGATTTGCGGCGCGCGCCGATGGCTTTCTGGCGGTAAACGCGGGTGAAGATGTCGGTTACGGACTCCTGGAAACGGGGCGGATCGGGTTGCGGATCCGGCTCGACGCCGAAGAGCTTGAGTTGGATCACTTGCATCCCTCTTCGGAATAGCATATCAATGGAGGTTTGCGTCCCCATCATCAGGACGCGAGGGTCCGATAGGAACAGGCAGGGATCTGCGCCCGGCGGGCCAGGTTTTTGGAGGCTTCTTGCGTAACGTCAAAATCAGCGCGCTGGGCTGCTATGTGCCGCCGCGCGTACTTAGCAACGACGATCTGGCGAAGATGGTGGACACGTCGAACGAGTGGATCATGGAGCGCACCGGAATCCGGGAACGCCACATCGCCGATCCGGAGATGGCCACGTCGGACATGGCCGTGATGGCCGCCAGGGCGGCGCTGGAGCAGCGCGGGATCGGCGGCGAGGAGGTTGACGCGATCATCCTGTGCACGGTGACGCCGGACCATATGTTTCCGTCGACGGCGTGCCTGGTGCAGCACCAGATCGGGGCCAAGAAGGCGTGGGGATTCGATTTGATCGCGGCGTGTTCCGGATTCGTGTACGGCCTGACGACGGGCGCGCATCTGGTGGGGGCCGGGACGCATAAGAAAGTGCTGGTGATCGGCGCCGACACGATGTCGAGGATCATCGACTACCAGGACCGCGCGACGTGCGTATTGTTCGGCGACGGCGCGGGGGCGATGCTGATCGAGCCGGCCGGGGACGGCGAACCCGGATTTGTGGGATTCAAAAACGAGATTGACGGCTCGGGCGGTCCGGCGCTGAAGATGAGGGCAGGCGGCAGCAGGATGCCGGCGTCGGCCGAGACCGTGGCGCAGCGGCTGCATTACGTGGATCAGGACGGCCAGGCGGTGTTCAAATTCGCCGTCCGCCGGATGGGCGAGATCAGCGCCGACCTTTTGGCCGAATGCGGAATCGCTTCGTCGGACGTGAAACTGATGGTCCCGCATCAGGCCAATATCCGCATCATCAACTCGGCGGCGCAGCGGCTGGGGATGAAGCCCGAACAGGTGATGATCAACATCGAGAAGTACGGCAACACGACGGCGGCGACGATCCCGCTGGCGATGCGCGACGCCCTGGCCGAGGGCAAAGTGGCCAAGGGCGAGCTGGTGCTGTTCACGGCCGTGGGGGCGGGCTTCACGACCGCGGCGAACCTCTGGCGCTGGGCGTATTAAATCGAAACGGCAAAGACTGGCGGGCGACCGGGCGCCGGGGATAGGATAGTCGCATGAAGAATGCGATCGTCCTGCTACTGGCGGCCGGGTTGGCCGTGTCCGGACAGACTCCTCAAGCGCGAATCAAAATCGACACCGACCGCGTCATCGGCCAGGTGCATCCGCATGTGTTCGGCAACTTCGCCGAGCACCTGGGCCGCTGCATCTATGGCGGACTGTATGAGCCCGGTTCGCCGCTTTCCGACGCGCGCGGCTACCGAACGGATGTCATGAAGGCCATGCAGGGCATGGGCGTGACGCTGCTGCGCTGGCCGGGCGGCAATTTCGTGTCGGGCTACAACTGGAAGGACGGCATCGGGCCCCGCGACAAGCGCCCGGTGCGCCCCGAGGGCGCATGGGGGGCGCTGGAACCCAATACGTTCGGCACGGACGAGTTTCTGGACTATTCCGAGCGCGCGGGCGTGGAGCCTTACATCTGCATCAACGCCGGGCTGGGGACGGTGGAAGATGCGCGGCAGTGGGTGGAGTATACCAACGAATCGCGTGACACCGAATGGGCGCGCGAGCGGCGCAAGAACGGGCGCGACAAGCCGTATGGGGTGAAGTATTGGGGCCTGGGCAACGAGATCGACGGTCCGTGGCAGTTGGGTCACAAGAACGCCGAGGATTACACGAAGTTCGCGCTGGAAGCCGCCAAGGCGATGCGGCGCGTGGATCCGTCGATCAAGCTGATCGCGTCAGGCTCGTCGCACTTCGGGCGCGGGGCGGACTGGATCAACTGGAACCGGGCGGTGCTCGACAAACTGCGCGACGAGATCGACTACATCTCGCTGCACACCTACATCGGCAACCAGGCGAATAATTTCGAGAACTTCCTGGCGGCCTCGGCCGACATCGACGAGCGGATCGAGATCGTCGAGGGCCAGATCCAGGCCGCGCGCTCGGGGCGGCCGAACGCGAGGCCGATTTATATCGCCTACGACGAGTGGAATGTCTGGTACCGGGCGCGTGGCAATTCCGAGCACGCGACGGGATCGACACGGCTGGAAGAGATCTACAACTACGAGGACGCGCTGGCGATGGGGATGTTCTTCAACTCGTTCATCCGCCATGCCGATTCAGTGAAGATGGCCAACCTCGCCCAGATCGTCAACGTGATCGCGCCCATCTTCACGAACAAAGACGGGCTGTTCCTGCAGCCGATCTATTTCCCGATCGCCGAATACGCCAAGCAGAGGGACCTGACGGCGATCGATCTCTGGGTGAACTCGCCGATGTACAAGCCGGCGGGCAAGCGGGAGCTGCCGTATCTGGACACGTCGGCGACTTACGATGCGAAGTCGAAGACGGTCTTTTTGAACGTGCTGAACCGCAGCGAGAAGCTGGACATCACGGCGAGGATCGAAAGCGTGGAGGGCAAGACGGCGCCGGCGGCCGAGGTGTGGGAGATGAACCACCCGGATCTGAAAGCCACGCATACGTTTGGTTCGGACACGAAGGTGCGGCCGGTGACGCGGACGGTGACGCTGAAGATGGACGGCGCTCAGCCGGTGTACACGTTCCCGAAGCACTCGCTGACGATCCTGAAACTGAAGCTGTAGAGCCACCTCGACTGAAAATCCACGGCGGCCTCTTCGCGGGGCCGCTTCGTATAATTGAACTAGTCTCCGTGCCCGACGAAAACACTTTCATCAAGCGGCTGTCGACCTGCGCGCTCGACTGCCCCGATACGTGTTCCGTGCTGGTGACCGTTGATACCGGCTCCGGCAAGGCGGTGCGGATCCAGGGCGATCCGGAGCACGCCATCACGCGAGGGTTCCTGTGCGCGAAGGTGACGCGGTATCTGGAACGGGTGGAACATCCGGCGCGGTTGACGCAGCCGTTGCGGCGGACGGGCGCGAAGGGCGCGGGCGAATTCGAACCGGTGGCGTGGGACGAGGCGCTGGACGCGATTGCGGCGCGGTTGAAGCGGACGGCGGCGGAGTTCGGGCCGGAATCGATTCTGCCGTATTCGTATGCCGGGACGATGGGGCTGATCCAAAGCGCGGGCATGGACAGGCGGTTCTTCCACCGGCTGGGGGCGTCGAGGCTGCACCGTTCGATCTGCGCCGAGGCCGGCACGGTGGGGTTGAACAATGCGCAGGGCACACGGCTGGCGCCTGCGCCGGAGCATTTCGTCCACGCCAAGCTGATCGTGGCCTGGGGGGCGAATATTCTGGCGACGAACGTGCACTTGTGGCCGTTTATCGTCGAGGCGCGGCGGCGGGGGGCGCGGCTGGCGGTGATCGATCCGGTGCGGACGAAGGTGGCGGCGCTGGCCGATGTGCACCTGGCGCCGTATCCGGGGTCGGATCTGGCGCTGGCGCTGGGGATGGTGCATGTGATCGTGCGGGAAGGGCTGACCGACGGCGATTACATCGAACGGTATACGGAAGGTTTCGATTCGCTGGCTGAATTGGCGGCGGAGTATACGCCGGAGCGGACGGCGCACCTGACGGGCATCGCGGCCGGGGACGTCGAGGCGCTGGCCACGGAGTATGCGACGGCGCGGCCGGCGGTGATCCGGTTGAATTATGGCGTGCAGCGGTCCGAGCGCGGCGGCCGGGCGGTGCAGGCGATTGCGGCGCTGCCGGCGATCACGGGCGCGTGGCGGGAGCTTGGCGGCGGGTTGCAGTTGTCGACATCGGCGGCGTTCGAGCTGAACCGTGCGGCGCTGGAGCGGCCGGACTTGCAGCAGACCTCATTGGGGCGCGAGGCGCGGCTGCTGAACATGTCGCAGATCGGGCGGGTACTGACCGGGACTGTCGATCCGCCGGTGAAGGCGATGGTGGTCTACAACTCGAATCCGGCGGCGATCGCTCCGAACCAGCGGCTGGTGCATGAAGGGTTTGCCAGGGAGGATCTGTTCACGGTGGTGCTGGACCACTTCATGACCGATACGGCGCGGTTTGCCGACTACGTGCTGCCGGCGACGATGTTCATCGAGCATGACGACCTGTACCTGGCCTATGGGCATTACCATTTGCAGTTGGCGTTGAAGGCGGCCGAGCCGCCGGAGGGGTGCAGGCCGAACGCGGATGTTTTCCGCGAACTGGCGCGCAGGATGGGGTTCACGGAGCCGTGTTTCGAGGATGGGACGGAGGAGATGGTGAGGGCGGCGCTGGATACGCCGTCGGCGTTTCTCGATGGGATCACGTGGGAACGGCTCGTGGATGAGCATTCGATCCGGTTGAACGTGCCGGAGCGGCCGTTTGCGGAGGGCGGGTTCAGGACGGCGTCGGGGCGGGCGAATATATCGGGCGCGGATCTGGAGTATGTGCCGCCGGTGGAGTCGAGGTTGGGGGCGATGGCGGGCGAGTACGGGCTGGAACTGGTTTCGTCGAAGAGCCACGATTCGCTGAACAGTTCGTTTGGGCACAGGGAGGACGTGGACGCGCAGACGTCGGTGGTCGAGATTCACCCCGACGATGCGCGGGCGCGAGGGATTACCGACGGGCAGGCGGTGGAGGTTTATAACGGGCGCGGAGCGGTCAGGTTGACGGCGGCGCTGGGCGAGTATACGAGGCCCGGGGTGGTGAGGGCGCCGATGGTGAGGTGGGGGGTGAACGTGAACAGGCTGATATCAGACAGGTTCACGGATCTGGGGGAAGGACCGGCGTTCTACAATTGCCTGGTGGAGGTGAGAGCGTGCGGCGGCTGAAGTTCATTTACTTGCTGGCGCTGGCGCCGCTGGCCGGGTGCAATACGTACCGGCGGCCGAACCCGTCGGCGACGATCGAAGAGCCGTCTGAGCTGGCTTCGATGGTGTCGATGGGCGAGCCGAGGGACGAGTCGCAGATCCTGAACGGGTTCGGGCAGACCGAGAGCAATGCTTGGCGGTGGACGGAGAAGAGGTTTTCGGTGAGCCTGGGGACGCCGCTGGCCGGGCGGATGAAGGGGGCGAGGCTGGAGCTGAAGTGCGCGGTGGCGGATGTGATTGCCGCTCAGTTGCTGCCGCTGACGGTGGGCGTGAAGCTGAACGGGCGGGCGTTGGAGCCGCGGAGGCTGACGGCGGCGGGTCAACAGAGCGTGCTGTTCGCCGTGCCGAAGGAGGCGCTGGGGGAGGATGCCGTAGTGGTCGAGTTTGAGCTCGACAAGACAGGCAGGCAAGGCGGCGAAGCGCGGGAGTTCGGCTTGATCGTGGTGTCGATCGGGTTCATCGAGCCATGATGGAGCGATTGCGGCTGTGGTGGCCGTGGATCTTGCCGCCGGTGCTGATGCTGATCGTCTACCGGCACGGGTTAAGCAGCTGGTTCCAGCAGGACGATTTCGCGTGGCTGCTGCAATGGCGGCAGTTCAATTCATGGAGCGATCTGCCGGGACTGCTGTTCACGCCGCAGGCGCAGGGGACGATCCGGCCGTGGTCGGAGAGGGCGTTTTTCCTGGCCGGGTACGGGCTGTTCGGGATGGACCCGCGGCCGATGCACGCGCTGGTGGCGTTGACGCAGATCGGGTCGCTGTGGCTGATGGCCTCGCTGATGCTGCGATTGACCGGATCTCGGATCGCCGCGGGGCTGGCGCCGATGTTGTGGGTGATCAGTCCGGGTCTGGGAACGCCGATGAGCTGGTTGTCGACGTATAACCAGATTCTTTGCGGATTTTTCCTGTTGGCGGCGCTGACGTTGTTCATCCGGGCCGCGGAGAGGCCGGGCGTTGGGCGGACCTGGAGCGCGATGGGTGTGTTTGTGCTGGGCTTCGGGGCGCTGGAGATCAATCTGGTCTTCCCCGCCCTGGCGACGGCGTGGTGCCTGCTGTATGCGCCCTGGCAGTGGAAACGGACGCTGCCGTATTGGGCGGTGTCGGGGCTGTATTTCGTTTTGCATCAGGCGGTGGCGGCAAAGCCCGCTGAAGGGCCGTATGCCATGCACTGGAACCTGGAGATGGGATCGACGCTGGTGCGCTATTTCGGCACGGCGCTGGCCGGAGGGCGGACGTTGGGCCCGTGGCGGCTGCCGGAGTGGGGGTGGGCGCCGGGGGCGTGGGTGGCGGGCATCGTGTTGTTGGCTGTGGCGGGCGCGGCCTGGCGGAAAGGGCACCGGACGCCGGCGTTCGGGTTGATGTGGTTTGCGGCGACAATTGGCCCGGTGCTGCCGTTGAGGGACCATTTCTCGACTTACTATCTGGCGATCCCGGCCGCCGGACTGGCGATGGCGGTAGCGAGCCTGCTGGCGAGCGGCAACAGGCGGTGGGCGATCGCCGCGGCGGCGGTGGTGGTGGTGCAGTTGGCGTTTGCCTATCAGGTGACACGGGCGGCCGAACGGTGGCATCTGGAGCGCGGGGCGAAGCTGAAGGTGCTGTTCGAGGGGCTGGAGCGGATCGCGCAGGTGCATCCGGGCAAGAAGGTGCTGCTGACCGGGATGGACACGGCGACCTATTGGGGCGGGTTTTTCGATGGTCCGCACAAGCTGCTGGGGCTGAACGAAGTGTTCATCGCGCCGGACGCGGCGGCGAGGATTCAGGCGTATCCGGAGTTGGGGGATATGGGGCCGACGATCGCGTCGAGGGTGGAGGCGGCGCGGGACGTCCTGTGGGGACGGGCGGTTGTTTACGGAATAGAAGAAAAGGCGCTGCGCAACATCACACGGGCCTATGCGAAGTCGATTCCGGAGCACTGGCTGGAGACGCGGCCGAGGATGCTGAATTTCTCAGGCGTGGTGGCGGAGCAGGACCTGGGGGAGGGGTGGCATCCGGTGGAGGTTGGGGCGAGGTGGATGGGCAAGCGGGCGGTGGTGTATCTGGCGGGGCCGGGTGATGGGGAGGTTCGGTTGAGGGTGGCAGGGTATCTGCCGGAGGTGTGCGTGAAGGATGGGCCGGTGGAGGTGAGAGTATGGGCAGGGGGGCTGGAGATGGGCGGGGGGACGATCACGGCGAAGAACCTATCTTTTGAGTTCCTGTTTGCGTCGCCGGAGGCGTTGCGGGGGCGGAGCGAGGTGGCGGTGGAGATAGAGGTTTCAAGGACATACAAGGAACCGGGTGGGTGGCGTGAGTTGGGGTTGCACTTTGGGCAGATCGGCTGGGCGCAGCGCTAGCAGGCTGCTGGCAGGCGCCAATTGCAGGCAGCGCGCGGCCGGCCGGGCCCAATCACCCGCCGGGAAAGCGAGGCGGGAAAAGGCGAGGCCTGATGGCGCGGACGGGCGCGAGTCCTTCAGCAGGCCGGTAGCCGAACAAAAACGGCAAGAATGATGAAAGTTGATCAAGAATGTGAAACTTTCCCGGAATAATGCCGTCTGTACCTTTACAACGCTAATGAAATGGGTTGCGCCGGCCGATGAGTTGGAGTAACATGCTGGCTCGCATGATGTTCTTTGAACAAACAGGACAGGGCAGCAGAGGCCTTGAAGCGGATGAGGCTGGAAGCTGGATCCAACTGGCGGGTGGAAGATAATCGTCAGACTGGCCCCCAAATTGCTTACGATGTGATATCCTAGACGGTTGCTCGGTAGCCCGCCTGACTTACGGCGTTCTGAATTCTAGGGATTGCAAACTACAGGTAATCTGAGTAGCAGTCGCTAAGATCATGGAACATTGAGGCTGGATGCAGCGTCTAGAACCCGTGAGAGGAACTGACGCCGAAACCGACTATATGACGAAGAGCGGCCGCTGACCGGCGGACCGCTGAGAAGACTGGAGGCAGAAGAGAAATGACCAAAACGGAGCTGAACAAATACCGGCAGATGCTGGAGACCAAGCTGGCCGAATTGAGCCAGTCGGTGCGTGATCGCGACGGCATCGCCATCGAGAAATCGCCTGACGCACTGGACGAAGTGCAACATGCGGCCGAGCGTGAACTGGCAATTCGCAACCTCGACCGTGATTCGCAACTGCTGCGGAACGTGCGGGCCGCGCTGCGGCGCCTCAACGACGGCAGTTACGGCGTGTGCGTGCACTGCGACGAAGACATTAACCCCAAACGGCTGAACGCGGTCCCGTGGACCCCGTTCTGCATCACCTGCCAGGAACTGGCTGACCGGGCCAAGGAAGAGAACCTCGACGTACTCGAAGAGTTGATGGTGGCCTAGGCCTAAGTTCAGCAAGCTCCGTCGATCTTTCAGGGCGCGGACAATGAAGTTCGCGCCCTTTTTCCGTCTCTACCCGCCTCAAGTTCTCCTCGCGCCGCCACACCTTTTGTAATCCGGGTTGACCATAGCAGGCGCGTGGAGGAAGTCCCTTTGGTCAGCAACTCGCCTGCCGCGATAGCGCGGTTGGCCGTCGTCGTGGATGAAGAGCATCAACTTCCTCCTCCCGCCCTGCCCTCACGGCAAGTGATCTGGTTCGGGCGACCACGGGCTGACAGGCAACCGTGCTGCGGTTCCGGTACGCCGGAATTGCAATCTGGCGCGGAGTTTTGACGCCGGTCCAGGCAGGCGGGCGATGGTGCGGCGACTATTTGTGGGCGGCCAGGACGCGGGCGGCGCCATAGGGGGCGCGTTCGGGGCGGGCGAGCAGCTTGTTGGCTTCGTCGTCGCCGATGAAGCGTTCGGCTTTGAGATCCCACTTGAGGGTGCGGCCGGTCTTCATGGCGGCGTGGGCCAGCAGGCAGGCCGAACACGACCGGTGGCCGTCCTCGGCTGGGGCGACGGCGGGACGGCGGGCCTTGATGGCGTCGATCCAGTCGAGGTGGTGGTCGTTTTTCGGGCTGACATGGAGGCGGATTTCGCCGGACCGGATGCCTTCCTTGAGCCAGCGTTCGTCGCTGGCGGCGACGGTGCGGCTGTTGCCCTGCCCAGGGGTGTAGCGGCCGCGGGTGACCCAGATCCAGCCTTGCTCGCCGATGAAACGGACGCCGTTTTCGAACTTGTCGCTGATGAACATGGTGGCGCCATTGGGATACTTCATGCGGACGTGATAGGAGCCGTGGACGTCCCAGAGGCCAGCCTTTGGAAACGATGCGTCGGCGACGATTTCGGTGGGGCCGGAGTGTTCCAGGCCCATGGCGAGATGGGCGGTATCGATGTGGTGGGCGCCCCAGCCGGTGATCATGCCGGCGCCGAATTGTTCCAAACGAAGCCAGCCGGGCCGGTCGTAGCGCTTGCGCATGTCGGGCGACTGGGGATGGACGCGTTCCTCGCAGTAGGGCATGACTGGAGTGACGCCGAGCCAGGCGTCATAGTTGAGGTTCGACGGCACGGGCATGGGGGCGGGGTTGCCGCCGGCAGGGTCGGTGGGCAGGCCGACGAAGACTTCGAGGACTTTGCCGATACGGCCGTTGCGGACGAGTTCGCAGGCCAGGCGGAAGGCCGGGTCGGAGCGCTGCTGGGAGCCTTGCTGGAAGATGCGGCCGGTCTTTGAGATGGTATCGGCCATGAGGCGGCCTTCGGCGATGGTGAGAGAGGCGGGTTTCTGGAGAAAGACGTCCTTGCCGGCGAGGGCGGCTTCGATGGTGGGCTGGGCGTGCCAGTGGTCAGGAGTGGAGATGGCGACGGCGTCGATGGAGGGGTCCTTCAACATTTCGTGGTAGTCGGCGTAGGTCTTCACTTTGGTGTAGTTTTCGCCGTACTTGGATGCGTAGATCCTTTCGAGGTGGGCCTTGGCGTCGGCGAGGCGGACGGTGTCGAGATCGCAGACGGCGACGATGCGGGCTGAATCGGAGTTGCGGAGCAGGCCCGGGAACTCCATGGCGCGGGCGATGCGTCCGCAGCCGATCTGGGCGATCTGGACGAGGTTGGACGGCGCTGTCTTGCCCAGGACGTGGGCCGGAACGATGGAGAAGACGCCGAGGGCGGCGCGGCGGGTGAGGTTGGACTTCGCGGGTGACATGGCGTTGACGGGACCAGTCTATCAGGAGTCCATTCCATTCGATCACCTTCGAGACGGCAAAAAGCGGCTTGGTAGACTTGATGTTTGGCTGAATCGAAGGCGGACATCGGTGCGGGGACAGGCAGGCCGGCGGCGATGCTGCCGGTGTTCGTTGCGTTCCTGCTGAGCGGGGTGAGCAGCACGATGCTGGGGCCGCTGCTGCCGTTGCTGGGGCGGCGGTTGGAGTTGGGCGACGGCGGGTCGGGGGCGATGATCACGGCGCTGTTTGGGGGCGCGGCGGTGGGGGCGATCGCCTGCGGGCGGGTGCTGGAGCGTTGGGGCTACAGGCGGATGTTGTGCACGGGGTATGGGCTGGTGGGCGTTGGGGCGGCGATGATGGCGGCGCCGTCGACGGCGGCGGTGGCGATGGGGATTCTGCTGATCGGATTTGGGCTGGGGCTGGTGATTCCGGCGTCGAATTTGTTGGTGGCCGAGACGTCGGGGGAGCGCAGCGCGTCGCGGTTGAATCTGTTGAATGTGTGCGGCGGGTCTGGGGCGGTGGCCGGGCCGCCGGCGGTGGCGTGGCTGCGGGACGCGTATGGGCTTGCCGGGGTGGCGGGCATGATGGGCATGATGGCGGTGGTGTGCGCGGTGGTGTTGTTCAGGACGGTGCCGGCGGCGCATCCGCGGACGGGGGAGCGGGGCGAGTCGAGGCGGCGGTTCCAGTGGACCGTGGCGATCCTGCTGTTCCTGTATGTGGGCGCGGAGACGACGCTTTCGGGGTGGTTGCCGACCATGGCGATGCGGCGTGCGGGGGCGCATTCGGGCATGGAGGCGTTGCCGCTGTCGGCCTATTGGGGGGCGATGATGGCGGGTCGCGGATTGGCGGCGGTGCTGCTGAGAAGGTATACGGTGGCGCGGTTGATGCGGGTGTTGCTGGTGGGCGCTCCGGTGGCGGCGGCGACGCTGGCGCTGGGTTCGACGACGCTCGGCATCGCGATCTGCGCGGCGCTGGCCGGGCTGTTTTTCGGACCGGTGTTTCCGAATGCGATTTCAGTTTTGCAGGCGGCGTTTCCGGCCGAGGCGCGGAGATTGGGTCCGCCGGTGTTTGCCGCGGCGTCGGCTGGAGGGGCGATCGTGCCATGGGTGGCTGGGTGGATGTCGGCGAGCACGAACGATGTCAGGGTGATCCTGGGGCCGGCGGTGGCGTGTTTGATCGTGATGGCGCCGGTGTGGAGCAGCGTCAGGCGGCAGGCGGGGCTGCGGGGCTGATCCGACGATTCACTTCGCCGGCGGAAATGGGATGCCGGCGCGGTAGACGGTCGGGTGGCTGGGGATGGCGGCCCCGATGGGTGTCCCAGCGGCAAGGCCCATCATGGTGCAGAAGCCGACGATCGTCTGCCAGTCGTCGTGGCGCTCGCGTGCAATGACCTGCCCAATCAGGAACCCCGTGCCGGTCCCGATGGCGGCTCCGATGGCGAGGTTGCGGAGGCGCTTGTTGCGGCCGGTGATGGTGATGCGGTGGACATCGGATTTAGGGATGACGACGCCGGCGGATTTCTGGCGGACGACGATGGAATCGGATGAAAACGATTCGAAACGGCCGTTGACCGTCTTCAGGTTCATGCGGACGACCTGGACCTTTTCATCGCGGCGGATCTGCGAGAGGGCCGACCACTCTTCGGGGTCCGCGGCGACGGCGGGTTGAGCGAGCAGACAGGCGGCCAGAGCGACCGCCAGGGCATTCCATTTCTTGCGCAAAGGCATGGCGCGTCTCCATTCGCGGCCGATGGCCGGGGCGGTCAGTAATTCAACGTCTTGAGGTAGTCGATGCTGCCTTTGAGGCTGGCGAGCGGGTCGCCGGGGGTCTGGTCCTGCTCGACGAAGTAGTTCTTCACGCCGGCCTTGGCTGCGGCTTTGAGGACCGGGGCGATCTGGATGGCGCCTTTGCCGACTTCCTGGAAGGCGTCGCGGGGGACGCGTTCGTCGAAGCGCTGGGGGATGCCCTCGCTGACGTTCTTGAGATGCAGGAGGGAGATGCGCTTCGAGTATTTCTGGATGGCGGCGACGGGGTCGAGGCCGGCGACTTTGACCCACATGATGTCGAGTTCCACCTGGACGAGTTTGGGGTCGGTTTCGGCCATCATGCGGTCGAAGATGGTGGTGTTTTCGAGCGGCGCGAACTCGAAGGCGTGGTTGTGGTAGCAGAGCGTCATACCGGCGGCGCGGGCCAGTTCGCCGGCCTTGTTCAGAGTCTCGCCGAGCCTGCGCATGTTGTCGGCGCTACGCATGTTGGGCATCACATAGGGGCAGACAACGAACTTGAATCCGCGGGCCTTGGCGTCGTCGATCATGGCCGGGATCCTGTCGGGCGCGGAGAGGAAGGCGCCGGCGTCGAGGTGGACGCTAACGGGTTTCAGCTTCGTCTGCTTCAGGGCGTCCCAGATCCTGGGCAGGTCGCCGGAGACGGCTTCGACTTCGGTGTAGCCCATCGCTTCCAGCGCTTTGAGGGTTTCCAGCGGCTGCTTGGGCAGGATGGAGCGGAGCGTATAAAGCTGCGCGCCGATGGATTTCAGTTTCTTCGCCTGGAGCGGCAGGGCGGCGGCCGAGGCGGCCAGGATGAGTTCACGCCGGGAGATGCGCATCCGGAGGCTCCTTAATACTTGCAGGACGAGGGTTCGGATTTCAGATAGTAGGACTTGTAGTTCGACGCCTTGGGGTCAGTGCAGCCGGCGAGGTTGAGCAGTTCGACCTTGCGGAATTCGACGGGGTGGGATTCCGACTGCAACGAGATCCAGCCGGATTCGAGCATCTTGCCGTCCTGCTTCACGGCCGGGTCGTGCTTGGAGACCGAGCCGCCGCCGATCTGGGGCATCTCGTAAGTCAGCACCGGCTGGCCGTCGATGAGATGGCGGACGACGCCGCTGCCGTGGACTTCGACTTCGGCGCGGACCCATTGGTCGCCGTCATAGGTCTTCGACGTTGAGTTGATGCAGTGCTGCGAGGTGAATTTGCCGTTGTAGACGACGTTGGTGCCGGGCGTGCAGAGATTGAGCGTGGTGCGCGGGCCTTTGCCGAGTCCGCCGAGGAGTTGGGATTCGATGGAGATGGGGAAGTCCTGGTCCTTGCCCATGGACATGGGGTCCTGCGAGTGGACCATGATGCCGGAGTTGCGCGTGGCCCAGGCGGGGCCGCCGGTGACCTGGTCGCCGGTGAAACGGTATTCGACGGCGATGATGTAGTAGCTGAACGGATCCTTATAGAAGATGTGGCCGAAACGGCTGCCCCACTCCTTGTACTGGTCGTAGCTGACCTTGAAGACGCCGTTTTCGACGCGGAACGTGTTGCCGAAGTTCTCGCCCGTGGGGTAGCCGGTGATCTTGGGGATCCAGCCGGTGAGGTCCTTGCCGTTGAACAGTTGGGTCCATTCCTTTTCGTCGGCCTTGGACTGGGCGTTCAGAAGGGTGGAGAAGAGGAGGCAGAGCAAAAGCGCGGTTCGCATCATGATGGGATCAGTATATGCGATGAGGGGGACGTATCGATCGCGACACCGGGAGCGAAACGCTCAGCCGGGCAGGCCCATCGTTTCCCAGTAGCGAAGAAACTCATCGATTGTGCCGTGCGCATAACGGCGGTGGCGCGCAGCTTCGTCCGGATCAAGATTTCGGCTCTGAAAGCGGGCGTAGTTGACGGCGCCGCGATGTTCTATTGTCTTGAACTGACGCCTTAGTGCGTCGATGGCTAGTGGCACGTCTGGACTGCGAATCACCGGGCTTTGCGCCATGGCTTGAACAGCCGACCTTGGACCGTTCCCAAAGCCGGCGAGCGTCCAGACCAGGTCGTAGCTATCCTTGGCTTTGTCACGCTCATCGAGTGCGAAAGCCTTCAAAACGAGGAAAGGAAGCAGATTTGTCACCCGGATAGGCGTATCCTGTTGAACCGCGCCCGAATCCAACATCCGCCCGGTGAGCAACTGGCTGAAGCAGTCCCGGGCCGCCAGTTCTGCGCCGCGGGTCCGTACGGCGCTGATCCGGGAACCCGTTCCGCCGGGGCTTCTCAGGAGCCGTCCGGGTTGACCGTCGCCAACCGGGCAGAAGAACTCGAGGCAGACCGAAACGCCGTCGACGTCACGTTCCCATCGGAAGGTCTGCTCTGAACCTGTCTCCGGATCGAGGGCGGGAGCGAAACCCGCGTCCTTGAGATTGCTTTGGAGAGTCCGGTAGACCTCAGCCTCTTCGGCGGAGAGTGCGAAGCCGACGACGATGTCGAGGTCGGTGGTGCCGACATGCGTTGCGACACCTGGAGGCGGCAACCCAACAAGATATCGGGGCACCAGACCACCGATCAGAACCAGTCTTTCGCCCCATGGTCCGATCTTCGTCACGACTGTGAGCAGAGCCCGCTCGCAAGCGGCGACCGCCGCCGGTGTGTATTGGTCGCGCGGGTGCGGTTGAACGTCAGCCACGAGCGTCCACCACTTTCTTTCGCAGTCTCTGCGCAACGTCGGCGGCGCGGCCGGATCCGGTGGCCGCCTCGACATAGGCCCTTGCCGGAGAGACGACGCGAAGTCCTTCCACCTCGGTCGCCTCGATCGAGTGTCGAAGCGGGTAGTCTTGATAGGACTGCTGGAGGTGGAGATTGGCCCCCTGGTCAACCACAGAGCCCCCCAGTTGGCGAGCAATCGATTCGGCCGGAAAACTCGATTGGATCCAAACCTCAGGGGTTGGATCTACAGTCAGGAGCGGCTCATGGAGATTCGCTGCGGCGGCGCCACCAAGAGCCCAGAGCACATCGCCCTCACCGATGCGGACCAGTTTCGTGAGCAGCTCCCGTGGAGTCCGGCTCCAGAGATACACACCCACGCTTGTGACCGGCTCGACCGACTCCTCACCCGCCCAAAGGTCGAGCAGTCCTCCGCGATCAACATGGACCCAAGTGCGATGCGGGCCCGCCCCACGCACCTCAACAACCCCAAGATCCGCTAGCCTCTTCAACACGCGGCTGGCCAGTCCCGCCGATACGCCGGCTTCGGCGGCGAGTTCGGGAAGTTTGATGGTTCGACCTGCCGGCCAGACCAGCAGGGTTTCCGCAATCCATCCACTTCGGCCCCGAAGCCGGACCCTGACGGACTCTCTGGGCGCCCCGCCCCTGTAGGGGTTTGGTCTCACTACATCGATGAGCAAACCACGCCCAACCAGCCTGACAGACCCTGTGGACAGTTCAACCCAGGACATACCCGCCGCACGAAGTTCGGAGATCGCCGAAGCACCCAATTTGCGTGTGACAATCAACTGATCCGACCCGGCACGATTGGAATCGGCGATGGCAAGGGCAGCTTTTTCGCGGCTCATCACTCTGCTGTAAGTGATGCGGTAACTCGTTTGTCCTCCGCCGACCTGATTCAGGGTCAAGACATCACCGCGGTGTTGCGCGTTTAGGCCTTCTACTCTTCCGAGAGTTTGAAGCAACTCCTGGTGGACGGATTGGACTATCTCACCCATACAGGTCTCAGTATACACAACTTGCCTTATTTAGTACAGAAGTAAATAATAGACACAGAGTATACAAGGCGTGTTTTCATAGGCTTACGGTCAACATTGCCGGGTCGATGCGGGTCCAACCGGATGGCGGCTATCGCTTGGCATGGATGGGGGGTTGGGATTCGATGCGTTTGAGGGCTTTGCGGAGTTCGTGCTGGCAGAGGGATTTTGAGTGGTTGCAGGGACCGTCGTAGAAGTGTTCATGGAGGGCGGGGAGGGCGCGTTGTTCGCGGATTTGGCCGAGGGTCCAGACGGCTCGGTTGCGCTGTTCCATGGGGCATTTTTCGCAGTTGACGAGGTCGATGAGGGCTTGCGAGGAGTCGCGGCCGGGGAACTGGGCGGCGGCGCTTTTCTGGGCAGAATGGATGCCCCATTCGATCATGGCCCAGGCGGCGCCGGCGACCAGCAGGATGAGGGCGAGGACCAGGGTGGCGGCCCAGCGGAGGACTTTGAGGTCATCGGCGCGGGCGGGCATAACGAGTTGAGGATAACGCCTGGGTTGGCGGGGAGCAATGGGGGTGTGGGCGGGGGTATGAGAAGGGGCGGGACGTGGCAGGTGAGAGAGTTTGCTCCACTCGGCGGATGCCGGCCACGGCGGGTCATGCGGCTTGGAGGCGGCGGGCCCATTCCAGAGCGATGGCGGCGACGAGGCGGCGGACGCCGGCTTCGAAGTCGGGGAAGAGGTCGACGTACTGGACTTCGGCGGCGATGGAGCGGGGCACGCGGCATTCCTCGAGGCGGACGGGCATGAGGAAGAGGTCGTCGAGCGGGACGTGGGCGGCCCATTGGAGGGCGTGGCGGAGTTCGGCCTGGAAGGTGCCGCGCTTGGTGAGCGAGCGGCGGGTGAGGCAGGCGATGAAGAAATCGGCGTTGCGGATGGCTGAGAAGATGGCTCGTTTCCAGTCGTCGCCGGGGAGAAGGCGGCGGCGGTCGAGCCAGGCGTCGATGCCGTCCATTTCGAGGCGGTCGCAGAGGCGGTTGACGATGGCGCTGTCCTCGGCGGCATAGGCGACAAAGACGCGTGGTTTGCGGGCCGGGGTGAACTCGAAGCGGTTGGCGCCGGTGCGGGTGAAGACGCCGAGGCGGTCGACATGGACCGGGCGGCCTTCGTCGAGGCAGCGCTTCAGCAGCACGGAGAGGAATTCGATCGAGGAGAGGTCAGCGTTTTGCATGTTTCTTCCTGGCCTCCTTGCCCTGAAGCGAAGCGGCCGGGTCGCCGGCCAGAGGTTGGAAACGGGGCGGGGCGCCGGGCAGAAGCGAGCCAATGCCGGGGAGGCGGACGGGGCGTCCGCGTTTGAGTTTTTTGAGGATGGTGTTGACGGCGTCTTCCACCTTGGAGTGATCTCCGTGGTGCTGGTCCGCGCTAGTCTGGCGTGTAAGATCCCTCATGCTTCCCATGAGAACCCATGGGGCGGTAGCCGGAAGCGGTAAGGGACGGGCAAGGGGCGGCGGAGACGGTTGGTAAGTAATTTGGGATCAAGAGTTTGGCGGCGAGGCGGGGGCGGCGAAATAAAACCGCTGATGCTGTGAATCGCTGGCGCGCGGGGGCGGAACGCGAGCCGGGCCGCCGCGGCGTGGCGGTGGATTGGGGTTGGGGAAACGAAGCGGCGGGAGCGTGACGGGTTTCGTTTCCCCGGCCGGCGGAGGGGTCACTTCCTGGAAGGTGGAGGCTGAGCGCTCAGACGGCGGTAGTATTCGGCCGCCGCCTTTTCGTATCCCGGAGGGACGTTCGTGGGGGTCAGTCCGCGGACCGCGCCGCCGCCCTCGCCGAGTTGCTGCCGAAGCCTGAGTTCCAGTTGCTCCATCCGAGGCAGGATTGACTGGCGCAACAATTCGAAGAGCCTGGGATTGCCTGCGAAGCGCTTGGGATCGAGCCGGTTCATCTCCTCGATCAGCGCCTGCACTTCGGCCCTGGTGCCTTCCATGCCGGCGGCCTCGCCGTCCTCCATCGCCTCCAACTGCCGCATTGCCTCGGCGTAGGCGCGCTCGACCTCGGCGCTCGACGGCGCCGCGCCCTGGCGTCCACCCCACTGGCCCTGATTCGTGCCGTCGTTCATGGCCGAAAAGCCGGGGCTCATTCTGCCGCCGCCGGGCGTCTGGCCCTGCTTCCGTGGATACTGGCCCTGTCCGGCCCGCTCGCCCTGCTGACCTTGTTGGCCCTGCTGGCCGCCCTGGCCCTGCTGACCTTGTTGGCCCTGCTGACCGCCCTGGCCCTGCTGACCTTGTTGACCTTGTTGGCCCTGTTGACCTTGTTGGCCCTGCTGACCTTGTTGACCTTGTTGGCCCTGTTGACCTTGTTGGCCCTGCTGGCCGGCGCGGTTCAACGCCCTTCGAGCCCGTTCGATCTGATTCAACGCGGTTTCGATCGATTCGCGGGCCTCACCGTCACCCGGACGCTCGCCGGCGGCGGCCTGGCGCGCGCGCTCCATCCGGTCGCTCAACAGCCGCATCATCTGCGAAACCACACGCTCCCGCGGGCTTTGGAAACTGCCCAGCCCCCGCCGGATCAGGTCCGCGCCATACTGCAGCCGCAGCCGCAGTTCGTTCTGCTGCGCCTCGCCCAGCGCGCCGCGCACCTGCGAAGACGCCTGAGGCTGGCTGCCGGCCATGGCCCGTGAAGCCGACTGCATGTCGCGTTCAAGGCGTTCGTAGTCCTGTTTGAGCGCGTCTTTCTCGCCCGCAAGAGCTTTGTTTTGTTCGTCTGAAGCCTTCGCCGGCTGGCCGTCCGGCCGCGGTGCAAACGTCGAGGCGATCCGCTTCTCAAGCTCTTCCTGGCGTCCGGCCAGATCCCGGGCCCTGCCGGCGAGATCGTCCATCGTCTGGCCGGTCTGCTGGCGGCGCATGCGCCCGAGCGACTGTTCGGCATCGGCCATCCGTTCGGCGGCCCTGCGCGCATCCGACGGGCCCTGCTGCTGCGCCCGCCGCATGTCCTCGATCGCCTGTTCGAGTTGTTGCAAGGCGCGGTTCATGCGCGGGTCCGGCGGCTGTCCGCCGCGCGCCATCTCGCCCAGCGAACGCTGCTGCCCGGCTTGACCGGCCTGGCCCTGCTGTCCCTGTTGCCGCGCTGTCGATTGACCCTGCTGGCCCTGTTGACCCTGCTGACCTTGCTGACCTTGCTGGCCCTGTTGACCTTGTTGACCCTGCTGGCCTTGTTGACCTTGCTGACCCTGTTGGCCTTGTTGGCCTTGCTGCGCTTGCTGCTGACCCTGTTGGCCGCTCTCCCCTCTGGAGATCTCTTCCATCTGGCGGCGCAACTGCTCGGCCTCGCGCCTGAGCATCTCCTGCTCCCAGCGCTGCTGGAAACTCTGCTGGTTGTTGCGGCGTTGCTGTTCGGCGAGTTGCTGCTGGCGCTTGGCCAACTCTTCCAGTTTCTTCAGCGCCTCGTCCACCTGGCGCTCGCGGTTGCCGGCGTTCTGCTGCGAGGAGTTGCCGGTCTCGTACTGGTTCTTGTTGGTGTCCAGTTCGAGGTCAAAGAGGCTTTCGAGGTCGCGGCTCTGTCCGCCGCCCGCACCTCCGCCGCCGCCGCCGCCCTGTTGGCCAAAAGCCACCTGGATTTCGCGGAAGATCGATTCGGCCCGCAGCAAATGCTGCAACGCTTTCTGCTCCGGCTGCAACGCCTCGCGCCAGCGGAGCGACTTCAACTGATCCGACGCCTGATCCATGGCCCGCGCCGCCGACTGCATCTCCGAGGCGAACTTCTTGAACTCCTCGTTGGTCCCCGAAAGCTCACGGCTTTGCATGCGTCCGGCCAGCGAACGCGCCTGTTCGCCCAGTTTCTTCTGGATGCCGGTGAGGAACTCGCCGTCCTCGCGCAGGGCAGCGGCGGTCTTCTTCGACCGGATCACGTTCCAGGTGGCGGCGATGATCTCCTTCTGCCGCCTGGTGATGTCGCCCTGCTGCTGTTCGCCTCCGCCCTCCATTGCCCCGCCTCCGCCGGCCTGTTGCGCCTGCCGGTATTCCTTCTCAAACGGCTGGGCTTCGATGAAGTACATATCGGTCTGGACAGAAGTCCTGGCATCGCGGCCGACCGCATAAATCGTCAGCAGATCGCCCGGCTGGAGTTTGTAATCCTCGAGCGCGATCAGCGTCTTGCCCTTGCCTTCTTTTGTGCCGCGCGTCTGGGGGAAGGCGACGGCTTTTTCAGGCCCGGCGTTGACCGAGTAACGGAGTTCGAGGCCGGTAAGCCCATAGTCGTCGCTGGCTTCGACTTCGACGACAACCTCTTCGATGGGGCTGACGCGGGCGTCGCGGCCGGGCCGGGCGATGCGGATTTCGGGCGGCTTTTCGCTACGAGGCTCGATGAAGTAGTCCTCGCTGATGCGCACGGATTGCCCGCCGTCGATGGCTGCGACGTGATAAACGGCTTCACGTTCGATGCGGATGCGGCCGGCGGAGGTCCGCTCGCCGGTCTTCTCAAGCGCGATCGTGCGGCCGTCGTCCAGGACCAACTGGCCCGAGGCCAGCGGCCGGTCTGTGATCACTTCGATCAGCGCCTCGGCGCCTTCGACGGCGCGCAGGTCGCCGCCGGGATCGTCCACCTGGCGGGCCAGGCCGAGCCATGACGGGAAGTTATAGGTGACGCGGATCTTTTCCACCGCCGGCAGATCGACAATCGTGAGCCGGTGGACGGAACTGAGCAGACGGCCGGCTTCGACGCGATACTCGGTGTCGTCCATCAACGAGGCCATCAGGAAACCATATGTGCCGGGGACGCCGGTTTTTGGCTCCATCGGCGCAGCCTCCCAGTTCGATTGGCCGGGCAGGCGGACCATCAGGCGAACCTGGACGGCCTGGAAGCCGATCAGCCGGGCTTCGACCACCTGGTCGGACCCCTTCCGCACCTTGGCGTCGCCGGGCGCGACATCGATTCGATAGAACGCTTCGCCCGCAGGCGGCTTGCCGAGCCACAGCAGCGCCGTGCCGTGGCCGAATGCCCCCGGTCCAGCGGCGGCGAGCCAGACGAGAACGCCGGCGAAGACGACAGCCGCCGAAGCCAGACTGGCCAGGGCGATGCCGGGCACAAAGCGTTCGGCGGGCCAGTGGGCGGCGGTGCGCAGGGTCTCTTCGGCGACAATTTCGTGGAAAGGGTTGCCTTCGGGGCTTTCAACCAGGGTGAGGACGCGTTCCTTGAAACCGTCGTCACGGCGTTCGGCGATCTGGGCGACGCCGCGGCGGCTGGCGCGGACCAGGGGAATCGCTAGTCCGAAAGCCACGGCCAGGGCGATGGCCAGGAAGACGCCGAGGCGCGCCCACAACAGGCTTGTGTCGCTGAAGGCGTAACGGTTGGCCACCCAGACGGCCAACAGGGTGGCGGCCAACGCCGAGCAGGTGACCGCGGCCACGCCGGCGAGGAGCGCCCGGCGCCGGAACCGGCGTTCGACCGATTCAATCCAGTGCCTGAACAGATCCAGTGAACTCATGCGGCCTCCCTCCTGAGATGCTTCGCTGCCACCCACGTTTCGGCCAAACCGGCGATGATCGCCAGCGCCAGCAGCCACGGCCAGAACTGGCGCGTGCCGCGATCGGATTCCACCGCGGCCGCGCCCGAGCCTGCCGCCCCTTGCCAAAGCTCGGCCGATTCGGCGGGCATGGCTTCAAGATCCGATTCGCGGCGGTCTATGTTGGCGGCCAGCATTTCAGCCCGGCCGCCGGCCCGGCGGATGGTCCAGAATCCCTTGTCATCCAACAGGATGGAGCGGGCCGCGGCGGCTTCGGAGACCGACAGCGCGCGCTGGCCCGATGGCGCAATGACATCGACCGTGGCTGCGGTGCCTGCCTGGCGCAGTTCGTAATTCGAATCGACGGCGACCGAACGGACACGTTCGCCGGCGCTGCTGAGATAGCGCATGGACTTCTCGGCGAACTGGAGAAAGGCCGGTTGCAGCGGCAGGTCGTTGGCCAGGCCGTCGATGGTCGAAGCCAGAATCAGGAGACGGCCTTCGCCGAGACGGGCTTCGAGCAGCAGCGGCGATGAGTCGCTCAAACGGGCGATGACACGGGCGTCGCCGGGCTCGATCTGGAAGGTCTGGTAAAAGCGCACCGATTCCCAGCGGCCGGAGCCCTCCATGGCCGGGTGGGACTGGTCGGCGGAACTGACGCTTTCGAAGCGTTCGCCTGAGCGGTCAGCATAGCGGCTGCCGGAGATTTTCAGCCCGGCCACGGGGACTCGGCCCGCGGCGGCCGCGGCAGGCCCGACGGCAATCAACGCGCCGCCACCCGAACGGATGTAGCTGCGCAGGCTCTCCTCGGCGGCCGGGTTCAGCGCGCCGGGGTTTGAGAGGACGACGGCGGAAACACCTGTGAACGAGGGCGCGGGGCCTGACCGTTCAACCTTGAACAGCGTCCCCGTAGCGGCTGCAAGTGCCGTATTGACATAGAGATAACTTGCATTACTTGAAGTGCTATCCAACAGCAGGATGCGCTCCGGGTCGGCGCGGTTGACGGCGAACAGGAAGGCGTTGTCCGAGTCCAGGGCATCGGATTCGAGCAGAGCCACTTCGCATTGGGCGAAACCGTAAGGGATGTTCAGTCCGCCTTCAAAAACCACCGTCGCCTTGCCCGCGGCGGGGACGGAGATGGGCTTGCGGGCCACTTCCCGGCCTGCGGCGCGGAGCACGGCCGTGCGGGTGGCGGCGGGGGTATGGTAGCCGGCCAGGACGGCTTCGATGCGGGCGGTGGAGGCGTCGAGCAGGCGCGCGGGGGCGTTGACGGATTCGACCGTCCAATTTTCTTTCTGCCTGCCCTCGATGGGGTGGACGGTGAGGCTCATGCCGGAATCGAGGCGCAGCTCGTTGAACGCGGCAGGCATTGACGAGCGTTGCAGGTCACTGAACAGGTGGACGGTTTTGGCCTCGGCTGTCGAACGGCCGATGTTGCGGAGCGACGCGGCGAGATCGCCAAGGCTGCTGCGCGAAGCGGTGACTTTGACTGACCGGATGGCGGCTTTCAACTGGTCCTTCTCAGAGATGGCATCGGTGAGCAGATGGGTGGAAGCGCCGAAGGCGAGGATGCGGGCGCGGGCGCCGGCGGGCAGCGAGTCGATGACGCCGATGGCGCCGTTCCTGGCGCGTTCGAGTTTGTTTTCAGCGCCCATGCTGGCGGATTCGTCGATGGCGATGATGGTCAGGCCGGCCTTTTCAGCGGGCAGCAGGGCGCTGAGGACGTAGGGGCGGGTGAAGGCGAAGACGGCCAGGGCGAGCAGGGCGAGGCGCAGCAGCAGGAGCAGGATGTAGTCGAGCTGGCGCTGCTTGACGCTGGCCGAGGTGGAGCGTTCGAAGAACATGAGCGAGCTGAACTTCTGCGGCGTCGAGCGGTGGCGCTTGAGCAGGTGGAGCCAGAGCGGCAAGGCGAGAAGGCCAAGGCCGGTGAGGAAGATGGGCGCGAGGAAGCCCATTTAGAGCCTCCCCTGACGGATGGAAAGGTATTCGCGCAGGGCGCGGTCCAGCGGCTTGTTGGTTTCGGCGAGCAGGTAGGTGAGACCGGCGGCTTCGGCCTCGCTCTTCATGGCGGCGAGGTGGGAGTCGATCTTGCGGCGATAAGGGCCCTGGGCGTATTCGGGCGACACTTCCAGCTCGTGGCCGGTTTCGAGATCGATGAGGATCTTAGGCTCGTTGAAGACGGGGGCGACCTCCATGGGGTCGAGGACATGGAACAGGATGACGTCGTTGCCGCGGTGGCGCAAGGGGGCGACGGTGCGGGCGACGGCGACCGGGTCGGCGTAGAAGTCAGAGATAACCAGGACGATGCCGCGCGAGCGCAGAACTTCCTGGAACTGGAGGAAGGGCTTGGCGAAGTCAGTGCGGTGGCCGGGTTCGGCGCGGTCGATGGCATGGAGCACCTTCATCCACTGGCCCTGGCGCGAGGAGGGCGGGATGAAGTCGCGGATGTCGTCGTCAAAGGTGATCAGGCCGACGGCGTCGCGCTGGTGGTGGGCGAGGTAGGCCATGGAGGCGGCGAGGTAGCGGGCGTAGTCGATCTTGCGGATGCCCTGGGAGGCGAATTCCATCGAGTTGGACCGGTCGAGCAGGACGGTGAGCCGGGTGTTGGTTTCGCCGTGGTAGCGCTTCAGGTAGAGCCGGCCGGAGCGGGCATAGACATTCCAATCGACGTAGCGCAGATCGTCGCCGGGGACATACTGGCGGTATTCGGCGAACTCCTGCGAGAAGCCGAAGTCGGGCGAACGGTGCAGGCCGGCGATGAAGCCGTCGACAACCGTGCGCGCCGTCAACTCGAGGTTGGCGATGCCGGCCAGAATCTGCGGGTCGAGGAACCGCTGGTGCATGGATGGTTACCCTTTGGCCCCCTGCGGCGGGCGGGCTTCGAGCAGGCGGATGAGGATGTCGTCCGGCGACAGGCGGTCGCTTTCGGCCTGGAAGCTGAGCAGGATGCGGTGGCGGAGGATGGGGCGGGCCACGGCGGTGACGTCCTCATACGTGACGTGGTGGCGGCCGTTCATCAGGGCGCGGGCCTTGGCGGTGAGGACCAGATACTGCGCGCCTCGGACGCTGGCGCCGAAGTTGACGTATTTCTTGACGAAGTCGGGCGAGGAGGGGTCGGAGCTACGGGTGGCGCGGACCAGCGCGATGGCGTAACGGGCGACTTCGTCGGCGATGGGGACCATACGGACGAGTTGCTGGAAGGAAAGGATCTCCTCGGCGGTGGTGACGGCGACGGGCCGGGCGCTGTCGGTGCTGGTGGTGAGGCCGATCACCTTCATTTCGTCTTCCTCGCTGAGGTATTCGAGCAGGGTGTTGAAGATGAAGCGGTCGAGTTGGGCTTCGGGCAGCGGGTAGGTGCCTTCGAGTTCGATGGGGTTCTGGGTGGCCAGGACGAAGAAGGGCGCGGGCAATTTGTAGTGGTTGCCGCGGACGGTGCAGGAGAGCTCCTGCATGGCTTCGAGCAGGGCGGCCTGGGTCTTGGGCGGGGTGCGGTTGATTTCGTCGGCGAGGATGACGTTGCCGAAGATGGGGCCTTTGACGAAGGTCCAGAGACGGCGGCCGGTGGTGGGATCGTCTTCAAGAATATCGGTGCCGGTGATGTCGGAGGGCATCAGGTCGGGGGTGAACTGGATGCGTTTGAATTCGAGGCCGAGGGTCTGGGCGATGGTGCGGACCAGCAGCGTCTTGGCGGTGCCGGGCATGCCGGTGATGAGGCAGTGGCCGCCGACGAACAGGGCGATCATGAGCTGTTCGAGGACTTCGTCCTGGCCGACGATGACCTTACGGACCTCGGCGATCATCGCCAGGCGGACCTGCTGGAAGCGCTCGACGCGCGCGCGGAGGGTTTGAGTATCGACTTCTGTCATCATGGTTGCCTTCCCTGGGGCTTGTCGCCCATCGAATTCAATTCAAGCAGCAGTTTCTGCGCCGGACGGTAGCCGGGCGCGGCTTCAAGCGCCAGCAGAACGTGTTCCTGGGCGGCGTCGAGGCGGCCTGTGTGTTTGTAGGCGTTGGCGAGACGGTAGTGGGCCTGGGCCGGGTCGGCCGGTTTCATGGCGACAACGGCGGCGAACTCCTCGGCCGCGCCCGGCCAGCGGCCGAGCGAGGCGCGGAGGTCGCCGAGACGGCTGTGAAGCGCTTCGTCCTTGACGGGATAGATCCAGAGCTGGCGTTCGAGAACTTCGACGGCCTTTTCGATGTTGCCGGCCTCTTCTTCGAGTTTGGCGAGGAGTTGGATGGATTCGGGCGAGCGGCCGCCGCGCCGGACGTACTTCCAGAGCCACTCGCGGGCTTTCGCTTTGTCATCCCTCCGGATAAGAGCATCGGCGGCGGCTTCGTAGGGGTTGCCGGATTCGACGTATTCGGGGTAGGCGGCTTCCATGGCGGCGGCGGTTTTGAGAAGGGCGGCGTCGTCCTTCGAGGCGAGGTCCTGCTTGAGCTGTTTGAGGGCCTTCATGAAGGCGTCGTAGCCGGCCAGAGGGGTCGCGTGTGCTTTTTCGAGCCAGGCGAGGAACTGCTTGTCGAAGTCTTCGGGCGTCATGCCGAGAGCGGCCTGGACGACCTCTGACGTGGGGCGGACCTGTTTGAAGAGATTGAGCATTTCGAGCAGCTTGGCCCAGCCCCAACGCTGGTGGATGTAGTCGCAGATGCGACCCGCCTGGAAGTAACTGACGATCACCTGTTGCGGATAGGCCGGACGGATGAAGCCGCGGTCGAGCGTGGCGATGGGGAGGAGCTTTTTTTCTTTCATCGCCTGAACGATGGGCGGTGCCAGGCGGTCGCCCCATTCGGGATTCGTTGCCGTCTCTTCGTGGACGGCGAGACCTTCGGTGAACCAGCGTGGGACGCGGTGGTTGGTGGCGACGAGGGCAAAGACGTGGCTGAGTTCGTGCCAGAGGGTGCTGGCCCAGTGGAACTCGCCGGGCGGGCGGCCGGAGGGCGAGTCCATGGCGACGGCGAGTCCGAAGGTGACGCCGAGAGCGCCGAGACCGGGCATGCCCATGGTGCGGACGGCGAAGTCTTCGTGGTCGGGGTAGAGTTCGAGCTGGACGGGTCCGGGCAGGGTCAGGCCGTACTTCTTTTCGTAAGTGGCGATGGCGCGTTCGGTTTCGCGGACGACGTAGGGTTCGAGCAGGTCGGCTTCGGAGGAGTGGAGCTTGATGATGGCGCGGGGGGTCTTGATGGTCTTGAAGCGCGGGTAGGAGTCGAGCAGGCGGAGGGTGTTGACGGTGGCGGCGTTGCGGAGACCGTTTTCGTAGCATTCGACGAGCAGCCGGCGGGCTTCGGCATCCAGGCCGATGCGCATGAGGTTGATGGCGAGCTGGGATTTGGCGCGGTCCAGCGAGGGGTCCAGCGCCAGGGCCTGGCGGTAGGCCGCGATGGCGTCGGAGTAGCGGCGGTTGAGGACGAGCCAGTGGGCGATGCGGGCATAGCCCTGGCCGTAAGTGGGGCTGCGGGCGAGCATCTTGGCGAGAGGCGGGTTGGCGGCGGGGTCAAGCGAAGCGCGGTCGTTGAGGATTTCGATGGTGGCGAGCAGGGCGTGTGCGTCGAGGGCGTCGGGCGAGAGTTTGAGGGCAGCTTCGGCTTCTTCGCGGGCCTTGGTTTGGTTGACGTCTTCGAGGTGGAGGGAGGCGAGGAGTTCGCGGGCTTCGACGAGGTTGGGGTCGGCCTTGACTGCCTGGGTGGCGTAGTCCATCGCCCGGCGGTCGAAGGACTCAGCAGCGGTCCGGGCGAGGCCGAGAAGCGCTGGGGCATAGCCGGGTTTCTGCTTGAGGGCTTCGGAGAACAGGTCGGCGGAATCCGATGTATTGAAGCGTTCGAGAAGCATGAGGCCCCAACGGATGCGGACCTCGGGATCCTCGGGACGGCGGCGGACGGCGGCGCGAAAGGCTTCGTTGGAGGCTTTGAAGTCGCCGAGATACCAGAAGCCTTCGGCCTGGGTCCAGGCGTCGTTGGAGCGGGTGGCGATGAGGAAGCAGGAGAGCGCCTGGTCGCGGCGGCCGGACTTGGCGTGTTGCCAGCAGTCTTCGGCCGGCGCGGCTGACAGCAGCACGGGCAACAGGGCGAGGCTCAGGCGGAGGATCATTTTTCGATCTCCTCCTGGATCTGGGCCAGTTGCAGGAGAAGGGCCGAGAGCTGTTTGCGGTAGTCGGCCAGCGGCAGGGCTGCCTTTTCGTATTTCAGCTTGTCGATGGCCTGTTCGACGGTCTCCTTGCGCTTGAGCAGGGCTTGTTTGGCGGGGTCGGCGAGTGCTTTCTGGACCGAGCCGAAGCGTGCGATGGGGGTGCGGGAGGCGAGCAGGCCCTGGCCGTTCTGGGGCGAGGGATCGGCGACAGCGTCGGCTTTGCCGGTGTCCTCGATCACCGGGTGCTCGGTGGCCAGGCGTTTGAGGGTTTCGTAGTAACGGGTAGTCTTGAGGGCGGCGAAGCGGAAGGCTTCCAGGGCGCTGACGGATTCGTTTTTGTCGGAGTCGGCGGCGGCGTCGCGCAGGGCGTCGACCCAGAAGCGGGAGAAGACGACGGCATTTTTCTCGGCGCCGGAACGGGTGGCCGAGATGATGATGCGGTTGGGGTGACGCAGCGTGGCGATAGCGCCGCCGGAGGCCGATGTAGCCAGAACGACCACGATGCGGGCGCGCGCCGGGGCGAGCCACTGGTCGAGTTCAGCGGCGGTGAGATCGGGGCCGGGAATGTTGAAGCGGTAGTCGGAGCCGTCGAATGTTCCGTGGCCGATGAGGGTGATGACGAGGGTATCGTCGGGCGTGGCGGCGGCGATGGCTTTGGCGATGGCGGCGCGGAGCGAGTCCTTCGATGACTGTGCGCCGGTGAGGGCGGTGACGGTGTCGCCGGGCGAGGCGAGCAGTTTCTGGGCGTCGGTGACGAGCGAGGTGAAACGGGTGTCGTAGTCGGGTTCGCCGCCGAGACCGGCGCAGAGGACATGGTGGGTGGCGGCCTGCGTGAGGCCGGCGGTGAGCAGCAGGGCGAGGATCGAGTTACGCATCAGACGGCCCCCCAGCGGCGGCGCAGAAGCCATTCGGCGGCCTTGAGGCCGATGAGAAGAAGAAAGGCGAAGGGCGAATCCCAGAGGTCGTGGAGTTCGCGGACCGAGAGCCCGGCTTCGCTGAATTCGATCTCCTTGGGCAGGTCGCGGGCGGTGGCGGGAGTCCAGTATTTACCGCCGGTTTGGGAGGCGAGGTGTTCGAGAAGCGGGCGGTCCTGTTCGGGATGGAAGGCTTCGGCGACGCCGTCCTGGCGGCGGAACATGAGTTCGTCACGGGCGAATTCAGTGTCGCCGAGACGGGCGGAAAGCTGGGCGACGTAGGCGCCGGGGGCGAGTGCTCTGAAGTCGGCGGTGTAGCGGCCTGGGCGGATGGGATCGGGCTGGAGGGTGGCGAGGGCGGTCTCGCCGCCGGGCTGGGTGATGCGGGCTTCGACGGTGGCTTCGGAGGTGGGCAGGAAGTTGGGGTCGAAGACCTCGGCGTCGATGCGCAGGGATTCGGCGTCATTGAGCACCGATTCAGAGACGCGGGCGGCGATGCGGGGCCGGGATTCGGAGACCAGCCAGCGCAGCATCTGTTTCCAGAACGATTCGTGGGACTGGTCGCGGGCATCCATCAGCATCTGCCATTTCCAGGTGCCGCCGGTGGAGAGCAGGGCGACGCGGCCGCGGCCGAAGGGCTGGACGGCGAGAAGCGGCTGGCGCCCTTGTGCGGAAGCGGCTTCGAGAAGGACGAGGGCGGCGGGCTTGGGCGGGCCGGATTGCTGGAAATCGGCGATGGGCGGCAGAGCGCGCCAGCGGGCGGCATTGGACGAAGGCGAGTCGTCGAGACGGGTGAGGTCGTGCAAGACACCCTGCTGGGTGAGTTCGGCCTTGACGGGGTTGCGCGAGAAGGTGTCCTTGCGGCCGGAGAGCGAGACGGGCAGCATTTCGGCGACATCGGTGGTGTGCCATGCGCCTTCGGAGAGGGCCGTGCGGCCACCAAGGAACAGGACACCGCCGCCGCGGCGGTCGGCGAAAGCCTTGATGAGCGAGAGTTGGGTGGGCGTGAAGGCGCCGGCTTCGACAGATCCGATAATAAGCCCGTCGTAAGAGAAGATCTCCTCGACGGTGGAGGGGAAACCGTTGACGAGTTCGGCGGGCGAGGCGATGCCCTGACGGTAGAATTTGTTCTGGGTGGTGCGCAGGAGGCTGGCGAGTTCGAGGGTTTTGTCTTCCTCGGCGGCGCGGCGGATGAATTTCAGCTCCCATCGGGGTTCGCCTTCAAAGTAGAGGATGCGGGGCTTGCGGTCCTCCACCTGAACCAGGACCGACTGCGAGTTGTTGGCCGGGGAGAGTTCGCCGCCGAGCGGTTCGACGCTGATTTGAACGTTCATCGCACCGGCCTTGCCGGCGGTGATGGTGATGTTTTCGGCGGCAAGCTGGCCCGATGCGGGCAGAGTGATCTGGCGGGTGGCGAGCGGCTTGCCCTCGGAAGAGGCGGTGAGTTTCAATTGGCGCTGATCGAAGCCCGAGTGGCGGATGCGCACCACAATGGGGATGCGGGAGCCGGGCAGGGCGCGGGCCGGTGCGCCGGCGTTGAGCATTTCGATGTCGGGCGGCAGGGTTTCGGGTCCGAAGCCGATGGCGTGGACGGGGATGCGGGCCTGTTTCAGAGCTGAAAGGGCGGCGCGGTCGAAGCCGCGGGCGTTGTCCGAACCGTCGGTGAGAAGGACGATGGCGCCGATGGGCAGGGTGGCGGATTCGGCGGCGACCTGGGAGAGCGAATTTCCGAGGCGGGTGACGGGCGCCACGGGTTCGATGGCGGAGGGCGTTTCGACGCGGGTGGCATCGGCGCCAGCGGCATAGATCCGGACCGGGTAGCGGGCTTTCAGGTCAGCCAGGAGGCCGGAATCGAGCAGGTTGCGGGCCTGGGCGATGCGCGTGGTTCCCTGCCCCGGCAGGGCCATGGACTTTGAGGAATCAACGACGACGGCGACGACGTTCTGGCGCGGCTTGAGGCTGGACACGCTGAGCGCCGGCTGCCAGAGCATGAGCAGCAGAACGGCGATCGACGCCCAGCCGAGCGCGCCAAGGATGGCGGGCCGGAGCCAGCGTTGGACGGGCGTGTAAGGCACAACAGACCAGCGCGCGCGGGCGCGCCAGGCGACCGTGCCGGCATAGGCGGCGGCGGCGAGGGCGGCGGCGATGAGCAGCCAGACGGGCCACGAGCGGCCGAAGACGAACTCGCCCTTCTGGAACATCGCGGCCGGGTACTTGAAGAGGAGTTCGAACATGCTGGCTCTAGTGCGTCATGGCGTAGAGGATATAGTTAATGCCGATACGGTAGGCGAGCGAGGCGTACTTTTCGGGATATTCGGGATGGTCGGCCCATTCCCAGGCGTCGCCGAGGTCCATGTTGTGGCAGATGGCGACGACGATGCGGCCCTTGGAGTCGCGGACGGCGCGCCAGCGGGATTCGAAGCCGTCGTATTCATGGGTCTGCTGGAAGGGGTAATTGACGATACCTGGCACCTGGAAGCGATCCTGGAGGCCGTAGACGACATGGAAGATGGGGTCGTCGTTGGGGATGTCGGTGACGGACTTATCGGGGAAGGCGCGCGACAGGCTGGCCATGAAGTTGCCCCAGGAGTAAGTCCCGTGGAAATCGTCGGTCATCAGGAATCCGCCGCGTTCGACGTATTCGCGGAGTTTGGCTGCTTCCGTGCCGGATAGGTTCCAGTGGCCGGGTTCGACGACATAGACGAAGGGGTGGTTGAAGATCTCGTCGGAGTGGAGGTCGACGACGGTTTCGATGGAGTGGGTGTTCAAGCGCGTGAGGCGGCGGACGCCCATGAGGAACTGGCGGTCGGCTTTGGGGTAATCGACAGACCAGGAGCCGCGGGCGGCCCACATGCCGGAGGCGCGGACGTTGGTATAGCGCAGCCGGGCGAAGTTGAATTCGTTCTTCTCGTTGGCGTCGGAGGGCAGGACCAGCGGTTCATCGGAGTCCTGGAAGACGCGGAAGCCGCGCCGGCCGCCGCCACGCTGGAAGGCGAGTACGGCAGTCGCAGCGAGCGCGATGAGGACAACTGCAGCTATGGCATGTCGAAGCTTCACATCATCCTTCCCAGAGGTCCCCTGACAGACCTTATATAGCGGTTCAGGATACCAGAATCGAGTGGACCCCTATTTGACGCCGCAAACAGGGGTCCGGGTAACAGATTCCGCGAATGTGTTTACGAGGCAAGCAGGCCGCGGAGGTTCCAGCCGCAGATGACGCTGGCTTCGAACTTGTTGTTATTGGGGCCGGGCCAGTGGGTTTCGAGGCTGACAGCGCCGGTGTAGCCGTCGCGGAGCAGGGCCGAGATCTGGCCTTTCCAGTCGACGTGGCGGGTGCCGAGCGGGCCCCAGACGGGCTTGTGGCCTTCCATGTGGCAGTCCTTGGCATGGACGTGGGCGATGCGGTCGATGGGCAGCACGCCGTAGCCGGCGGGGTAAGGGTCTTCACCGCCGACCAGCATGTTGGCCGGGTCCCAGACCAGTTTCAGGTTGGGGTGCTGGACGGCGTTGAGGATCTTGAGCGCCTCCGAGGCAGTGCCGATATTGCAGGCGTGCTCATTTTCGATGCCGATGATGACGCCGTGGGCCTTGGCCTGATCGGCGAGACTGGCGACCGCTTCACAGATGGCGTCGTGGCACCTTTCGGGTTCCAAGGTCCGCCAGTAGGAGAAGACGCGGATGATTTTGGCGCCGGTCATCCCGCACAACTTGAAGGCGCGGTCGGCGAGGCGGGGCTGGTCGTCGAAGGTGTGCTTGGAGGCGAAGATGTCCTGCTGGAAGCGGGTGTCGAGGACATGGCCGCCGGGCAGGACGCATTTGAGGATGGGCGAGGAGATGCCGAGCACGTGCATGCCGCGGGACTTGACGGCATCGACGGCGCGGGCGACCTCATCGTCGGTGAGATCCATAATGTTCTTGCCCCAGACCACGCGCAGTTCGGCGCCGGTCATGCCGATGGCGGCCATGGCGTCGAGGGCGCGTTCGAGTTCGGGGGTGAATTCGTCGGTGATGGCGGCGAGTTCGAGTTTGGGTTGCATGGGTCTATACTCCTTCGATCAGGACAACTTGCTGATGCGGGCGCGGACTTCATCGAGGAACCGGGCGAGGTATCCTTCGACGTAGACGGTGGGGTCGAGATCATCGTTTTCGATGAGCGGGGTGAGGTCCATGGCGAAGTTCAACATCTGGGCGGCGTCGACGGAATGGGACTGGTGATAGGTGGCGTGGGCGCGGCGGCGGGCCATGGTGGCCAGGTCGTAGCGCTTGCCGCCGGCGATTTGCGAATCGAAGACGCCGACCAGCGACATGGCGATGTTCTCGCGCTCGTCGAGTGCGAAGGCGATTTTGTCGGCATCGATCATCCAGTCCAGGTCGCGCCAGACTTCGCAGCCGTACAGCTTCTTGGGGCGCGCGGCGGCGTCCATGGAGCGGATGGCGCGCAGGGTGTGCAGCATGACGCCGACGTGGGTGTCGTGCTTGTCGGCGAGGTTGTGGGTATAGACGATTTCGGGCTTGGAGGCTTCGAGCAGGGCTTTGATGTCGGCTGCGGGGCCGGGGTGCGAGCCGTTTTTGACCACCGAACTGGGATGGTCGAGGAAGGCGACGTAGGAGTATTCGCCGACATAGGCGGCTTTCTTCTGTTCCAGGCGGCGGACGGTCATCATCTCGGCGTCGGTGTAGCGGCCGTAGATGCCGTCGCGCGGCGAACCGGCGCCGTTGGTGACGATAGCGGCGGCAAACCACTTGCCGTCAACGCCGAAGCACTTGAGGATGCCGTCCAGCGCCATGATTTCGACGTCGTCATGGTGGGCGGCGATCGACATATGGGTGGTGCGGCTGAGGGCGGCGTCGATTGACGCGCCGTCGGGGACCCAGAGTTCAGATGTAGGTGCTTTCAGTTCAATCATTTCCATTGACTCCTCTCACCTTATGCTTTCAGTGCGGGCAGGCTGGCGGCGGCGATCGACTGGCCGACGCGGCGGCTCTTTTCGTCCGGCAGGGCGACGCTGATCCGGGCGGCGAGCGCTGGGAATTCGGCTTCGAGAACTTTCTGCGCGCTTTCGAGCACGATGTCGCCGCCTTTGCCGGTGGTGACGCGGCCGAGCACGAGGATGTTCTTCAGGTCATAGAAGTTCGCATAGTGGGCGATGCCGTAGCCGAGCATGACGCCGATGGTGCCGTAGACCTCGGCGGCGGCTTCATTGCCGGCGGCCATCAGTTTCTGGAGTTCGACGAGGCGTTCGGGCAGCGGCTGGCCTTCGGCATAGGTGATGCCTGCGGCTGTCGAGATGCGGTTGGCGCCGACCTGGTTGAAGTACTGGACGCCACAGCCGCCGTCGCCTGACCATTCATCCTTGGGAGCGCCGGGGCGGTAATCGACGGGCACGAAAGCGAGTTCGTTCAGCCAGCCGGTGATGTTGCCATCGCGGTTGACGTAGCCGGCGGCGAGACTGGAACCGAATGCCAGCCCGAGCACCGGGTTTTCGCCCAGCGACATGGATCCGGCCAGGGCGGTGACTTCACCGTCGTTGACGACTTCGAAGGGCACGCCGAGTTCCTGGCCCATGCGTTCGAACATGGGGGCGATTTTGGCTTCGAACTGGTCCTTGGGCACGCCGCGGTAGAGCGAGGCGACGCGGGGGCGGTTGTTGATGTAGACGCCGGCGGCGCTGCCGCCGACGGCATCGAGGCGGGGCAGGTGGCTGGCGGCGCGGCGGATGGAGTCCATGACGCCCTGGTAGTGGTAGTCGGGATCGGTTGCGTTGCGGGGATCCCAGACGACTTCCTCGCTGAACACAGCCTCACCGTCGATGACGGCGCTGGCCTTGCGGTCACTGGCGCCGAGGTCGAATCCAACGCGGCAGCCATCGAGGTGGCGGCCCAGGGCGATGCCGGTTTCCCTGGCCTGGGGGGCTTCGGCGGCGGTGCAGGATTTGACGGCGAACGCCTGCTCGTAGACGCCGGTCATGAAATCGTAGTCAAAGGCCCGCTCGCCGGTGGGGGCGTACCCGGCGGCGAGGTGCGCGGCGATCACGGCGGGGCCGCCGCAGTACAGCGTATGGCCGCCGCGCTGCCAGAGCAGAAACTTGACGATACGTTCGACGCGCAGCAGCGTCGCTTCCAGGTACCCGGCGGCGGGGGAAATGACCATGGTCTCGAAACGCGAAACCGATCCGCCCGTGCGTTCGAGCGAGAGAACCAGCGGTTCGCCGCCGAGTTTGGCGGCCAGTTCAAGGTAGGCGCGCTCGAAAAGAGAGGCGGCGGCGAAATCGGGGTCGTGCTTGGGGGTGAACTTGGGCTTGATCTCAATACCGGCGATCGTCAGGGCCATCGGGCCATCCTTTCCTGTACGAGGCCCGGACTCCGGCGTTCGTGAGCGGAGCGTGTCGAGTCAGATTGGCGCATCAGGCGCGGACACGGGGCCTTCGGTGCGGCGCGTAACGGACGCGCCACGGTTGGTCCCCATTTTAGCAGCCCTATAATGGAAGAGAGATTCCTCATTGCCATGTTCTTCAAACGTGAACAACCCAAGGCCCCCCGCATCGGCGAACAGATCGAGCAGTTGAGCGCGGCAGGATTTCAAACGCGATCAAGCCATAGGGGCACGGTTGTGCTCAAGGGAGGCTTCGCTGCGCTGTTGAGGGAGAACGCCGAGGGTGCGGCGGCGGTGGCGGAATCGGGATTGGCCGTGGGCGAGGAGATCGCCGTGCTGACCGATTTGGGCTTCCAGAAGATCTTCCTGACGCCGCACGGCAGGAGGATGCCGGCGCTGTCTGAGCACCTGACGGGATTGCACGGCTTTGTGGAGTCGATTCAACTGGCGCTGGGCCAGACGCGTTTCTACAACGACGGTCTGGGGACGACCAACGAGAAGCACATTTACGACAGGGTTGAGGGGCGCGACCACGGACAGCCGGCGCGGCCGTGGGAAAAGACCAAGGTCTGACCGGCGTCAAGCGCCGTAGTTGAGGTTGGCCGTGGCCACGCCGTCCCGTGGCATGGTGATCCACGCCAGGATGTAGACCAGCAGGCCGAGGCCGTGGAAGACGATGCCGAGCAGGAAGGCGAAGCGGACCAGGGTGACGTCCCAATCATAGTGGCGGGCGATGCCCGAGCAGACGCCGGCGATTTTTTTGTCGGCCATGGAGCGCATGAGGCGATGGCGGGGCGGCGGAGGAGCGGTTGATGCCGCGCCGGCGGCGGCGCGGTGGCCGCACTGGGCGCAGAACTGGTCAGTGGGCTGCATCTGGTGGCCGCAATCGGTGCAGTACATGGTTGCCTCCCTCGTGTGGCGTTTCCGGATGTTCCGGCCTGCATCCTGAAAGACGGATGCATGGAGGAGCTTGTTCCGCAACAAGTGAGCGTGGGCGGCGGGACGACGCACACACGAACGAAAGCCCGGCGGAAGCCGGGCCTTTGTCTGGACACGATATCAAGGAGGCGAGGCCCGGGATGAACTCCGGACCCGATCGACTAGGCCTTCTTGCGGCGGCGGGCGATGAAGACGCCAAGGCCGAGCAGGGCGCCGCCCATGGTGGCGTAGGTGGAGGGTTCGGGGATCTCGCCGGGAGGCGGGGTCTTTTCGTAGTCCACGCAGATGTCCTTGATCTTGAAGTAGTCGTTGCTTTGGCCGATCTTGGCCGCAACCAGCAGAGCGTTGACGGTGGGGCTGGTGAGCGAGAAGGTGCGGCTGCCGCTTGTGGTGTTCGTGTACATGCCGCCAAAGCCGAGGCCGGATAGGCCGGCAAGGGTCTGGCCGATCATGGGGCCGGTGAGGTTGCCGCTCCAGTAGGAGACGTCGCTGTCACCGTTGTACTGGGTGATGGAGAGCGAGAGCGGATCCACCGGCTTGTCGAACTGGAACAGCACGAAGTTGTAGTAGCCGTTGTTGTCGACGGTATGTTTGTAGCTGCTGGTGGAGAATCCTTCGAATTGGTCACTGACACCCAGTCCGCCGCCCCAACGGCCGGTGGCGGCCGCCTGGAAAGTGGCGCCTTGGTCGCGGGCCAGACCAAAGGAGGTGACTGTCATGGTGAGGCCGTCGCTGGTGTATGTCCGCACGTTGCCATAGCTTCCATAGCTGCCGCTGCCCGTGAGGTTGAACAGGACGTTATCCGAGTTCACGCAGTAGGGCGGCTGGCAGTTGATTGATGTGGCCGACGCGGTTGCCGAGAGGGCAACGAAGGCGATCAGCAGAACGATGAGGTTTCTCGTGTTCATGGTGCGTTGTTCCTGAGTTCTTGTTTGGATGGGCCTGAATTCAGGTTAGGAATCGGTCATGGATGGGCCAATGGCGGGATGGGTACGGTACCGAGGGCATTTGTACGGGTACCGGAGTCAGGCTGGAAGGAGGGCTGGAACCGGCTGGCGTTCTAGTACGGCCGGGAGGGATTAGGTCAAGCCATTCTAAATCAATCGTTTACGGCTGAACGAAAACAGCCGGCGGGAGGCGAAAACCTTGTTCGGGCGACCGGAAATGGGCCGCGGGGGAGGCAGACAGGTACCCTTCTGGCCCTCACGGGCGAGAAAACAGTGCGCGAGCCGCAAGGATCAGGGTTTGACGGTGAACTCGACGAGGTTGGTTGAGAGGCGTTTTCCGCCGGCCCAGACCTCCGCGGTCAACGTGAAGTTGCCGGCCGAGGCCGGTGTCCAAACGATTTCGCCGGCCTTGCGGCTGGAATCGGGGGCGAATGCGTGGCGGAGGACACCCTTGTCTATCGCGGTCTGCCCCGCGGCGATCGACCAGCGGATCTCGCCGGGGCCGAGGTCGCGGTGGAGGTCGTTGATGGCCCAGACCGGGAACGTGACCGATTCGCCCACCTTAAACTCATCGCGGCTGTATTCGATGGACGCCATGACAGGCTCAAAGCTGCGGCCGACGGTGGCGTGGACTTTGGTGGGGACGCGGTAGAAATCGACGGCGGCCATGGTGACCGAAGGCCAGAAGTCGATGGCGAAGAAATGGAAAATCCCCCCAGATCCATCCTCCTTGCGGCGGCGGGCGCGTTCCAGGGCGATCTGGAACAGGCGCGAAGCGTAGTTCTGAGAGATCTGGACGGCGTCTTCGATGGACAGCTTGCGGAGGTTGCCCCAGGCGCGTTCGGCTTCGGGCAGTTGGAGGCGGTGGTAGTGCCAGTCCTCGGCATGGTCGGGGATGGGCCACTTGCCCTTCATGAAGCGCTCGATGGACTCTTTGTTGGGCAGAGCCGTGGAGCCGAGTTCGGTGACCAGGTTGGCGGTCATGCGGGCGTAATTGTAGATCGACCCGCCGTACCAGCCGTAATACAGGTGGGCGTCGCCCCAGCGGCCGGTCGAGCGCTGGACCCAGCGGTGTTGGGGATCGAGCAGCGAGGCGCGGGCGGCGAGGTGTTTTGTCAGGTCGCGGTAGTTTTCCAGGTCCTCTTCGTCCGAGGGCGCCCAGGCCATGACCGAGGCGTGGTTGCGGACCATGCGGATGTGGTTGTCGAACAGTTCGGCGGCGCGGCGGGAGAATTCGGTGTCGTGGGGATACCAGGCTTCAAGATAGTCCTGCCAGACGAGATAGCCCTGTTCGTCGGCCAGTTCATAGAATTCGGGGTTTTCGAAGTGGCAGTGGACGCGGATGGCGTTGACGTTCATCTGGCGGATGATGGCGAGGTCGCGTTCGTACTCCTTGCGGCCGAACTCCGAGAGCCAGAGGTTGGCGTAGATGTTGGTTCCGCGGATGAAGACGGGCTTGCCGTTCAGATAGAACCTGTCGCCGTGGCGGGCGATAGTGCGGATGCCGACGTTGATCCGTCTGGCCGAGAGCACCTGGCCGGCGGCGTTGCGGAGGCGGAGGTCGAGTGTATAAAGGTTGGGCTTGCCGTGGTCCCAGGTCCACCAGAGTTGGGGGTTGTCGACGGTGAAGACGAAGCGCTCTCGGTGGCGGGTGGCCGGGAGCGTGATGCGCTGGATGGCGCCGCCGGTAAAGTTGGCCGGGGCGAGATACGCCTCCCAGATGATGCCTTCGGCGTCGCCATCGGCCTCGGCGGTGACATCGACGATGCCGTGGCCGTTTTCAATGCGGGTATCGACGGCGAGTTCGGTGAGGCGGGCCTCCTGCCAGGCGATGAGCGAGACGCCGCGGGTGATGCCGAGGGCGGTGATGTCGTCAGGCTTCTGGTCGACGCCGCCGTAGGCGCCTTTGACGGTGTAGGGGCGGTGCTTCCAGTAGTAGTGGACCGGGGTCCAGATGCGGAGTTTCAGTTCGTGGTCCGAACCGGCTTTGACGTACTCGCTGACGTCGTGCGAATGGGGGTCAATGTAGCCTTCGTGGCGGGCGATGCGGCGGCCGTCGATGAAGATTTCGGCGAAATAATCGGTGGCGCCGAATTCGAGGCGCAGGTTCTTGCCCTTCATTGACGATGGGACGCGCAGGGTGGTCTTGTACCACCATTCCTTGCGGCTGACCCAGGCGGCGTCACGGGAGTAGATCTGGTCTTTGGGCAGCCACTGGAGATGAACCGACCCAGGCACCTGGACCTTGCGCCATTCGCTGGACGGGCCTTGGCCTTTCTCGCCCCAGGCGAGTTCCCAGGCGCCGTTCAGGCTGAGCCGCTCGGGCTCAAAAGGGGGCGGCAGGGCGGCGGCCACCTCCTGCACGGGCATGGGGAGTTCGGGCAATGCTGTCAGGATGGCGGCTTCGCCTTCCCTGGCTTCGCTGACCTCGAAGATCAGGGGTTCGCGTAGGCGGCGGGCCTCGGCGCGGGCGGCAAGCGTGGTGTCGTCGCCGCGCCACTCATGGAACAGCAGGCCGATGCGGGAGACGGGTTTCTCTGATTTGGCCTCGAAACGGGAGGTGCAGGCGCCGGTGAACTGGAGCGTCGGGTCGAGGGCGGCGATGCCGAGGGCGGCGTAGTTTTCCTGGCGATTGTAATAGGTGAAGACGCCGCCGGGGACTTTGGTCCATTTCCTGATGCCGATTTCGGGGTTGGGAGGCTGGCCCGAGCCGGGTCCGGTGGGCCAGACGTATTCGTTGCCGTCCGCGCAGCGGTCGAAGGGCATGTGTGGCTGCGCGCTGACGCTGGCGAAACGAAATCCGGCGGGACCGGTCCAGACGGCGCTGCCGGAGGCGGCGGCAAGGGTGATCTGGAAGTCGCCGCGGGTGAGTTTGCCTTCGAGGACGCCGCTCTGGAGGACCCATTCGCCGGTGGGCGCGGAGAGGGCCGTCCAGCCGTGGTTCGGTCCGGGGACCGGCGAGGCGGGGCCGGTGGCGCGTTGCGATGTGTCGTGGATGTCGTTGCGGTCGCGCTCGTCGGGTGTGGTTTCCACCAGGTTGACGGCGCGCTGGGGGCCGGCGGTGAGATTGTAGGCTTCGATGATCGAGGCCTTGTCAGGGTCGATGACCAAACGAACTCTGCCGTTGGCCATTTCGATACGGCCCGAGGCCATGCGGCGGACGGTGACGGCCGGTTCCGGCGTGCGAGGTTTGGCGCAGCAGGAGATCGTGTATTCAACAAGCTGCGCGCCCATGACGTCGGCGGGGAAGATGAGGTGGCCGCCGTCAATCTGGACCGGCACTTCCCTGCCCCCCGGCGCGGCGACGCGGAAGCCGGACTTGTGGCCACCGAGTTTGGCCAGCGGGACGCGGACCAGTTCGCCGGTGCGGCGCTCGATTCCGGTGGGTTCCTCGATGCGGACGGTCCAGATCTGGGCCGCGGGGGCGGCGGTGGCGCAGATGGCCAGCAGGAGGGTCGGGTAAACTGGAGAGGTCATGTCTGGGCTCGCAATTCTAAAAGGCGCGAAGACGCGCAATGTTCCATTTTCACCCTGGCCGCGGTTTTCTGAAAGCGACCGGGCGAGATTAATCGAAGTCCTGGAGTCGAGGAACTGGGGCGGATTCCCGTTCGAGAACCGGTTCGCCAGAGAATTCTCCGCGAAATTCTCCGCATACCACGGGGCGAAGTACGGCTGTACGGTGGTGAACGGGACCGTGGTCATTACTGTGGCGCTGCGGGCCTGCGGCGTTGGTTTCGGCGATGAAGTGATCACCACGGCCTACACCTGGGACGGCACGGCGACGGCGATTCTGGATGCGGGGGCGGTGGCTGTGTTCGCCGACATCGACCCGGATACGTACTGCATCGACGTGGAATCGGTCCGGCGGCTGATCACGCCGAAGACGAAGGCGATTGTGCCGGTGCACCTGGCAATGCGGTTCGCCGACATGGACGCGCTGATGGCGCTGGCAAAAGAGCACGGGCTGGCGGTGGTCGAGGACTGCGCGCATGTCCATGGCGGGTTCTACAAGGGCCGCGGGGCGGGGTCAATGGGCGACGCCGGGACGTTTTCGATGCAGTCGTCGAAACTGATGACGTCGGGCGAGGGCGGGGCGGTGATCACGTCGAGGCTGGATGTGCTGGAACTGGTTCAAACCCAGGTGAACTGCGGCCGGGCGTCGGAAACAGACCAGTTCGGCAAGCGGTTGACGGGCTGCAATTACCGCATTACCGAGTTCCAGGCGGCCGTGCTGCTGGGCCAGCTTGAGACGTTGCCTGAGTTGACGGCGATCCGGGCAAGAAACGCCGCCCGGCTGTCGGCTGCGATCGAGAGGATTCCGCACTTCCGCGCACTACCGAAGCAGGAGGCGACGACGACCGAGCCGGTCTACTGCTACGTCTTCCAGTACCGTCCGGAGATGGCGGGCGCGCCGGGCCGCGACCTGGTGGCGGCGGCGCTGGACGCCGAGGGGATTCCAGCCGACGGGCGGTTCTACGAGCCTGTTTACCGGAGCGACCTGTTCCTGCCCACGGCCGAGGCGTTTCCGCAACTTGCGTTGAACCGGGCCAGGCCGGTTGCGTATCGCGAGGATTTCGAATGCCCGGTGGCGGTTCGCGCGGCATACAATGAAGCGCTGTGGCTGCCACAATTCACCCTTTTGGGGACAGAGGCCGACGTCGATGAGATTGCCGCGGCGATCGAGAAGGTCTCACAGGCGCTGCCGGAGTTGGCCAAGGCCGATCCGAAGCTGGCCGGGGTGAAGGGCATGAGCCGGGCTGAACGTCCTAAGATCGAGAAGAAGAATTACTAAACACATATGTCTACGGAGTTGGACCTAAGTTCCCTGGCGACGGAGCAGACAAATCCGGCGTCAGTCGATTTTGACCGCCTGCCGACAGAGCAGATGCTCGCCATCATCAATAGCGAAGACAAGAAGGTGGCGCTGGCGGTGGAGAAGGAGTTGCCGCGAATCGCAGCGGCAGTGGACGCGATCTTTGAATCGCTGTCGATCGGCGGAAGGCTGTTCTACACCGGAGCGGGCACGTCGGGCCGGCTGGGTGTGCTGGATGCGTCGGAGTGTCCGCCGACATTCAACGTGCCGCCGGAGATGGTCCAGGGCATGATCGCCGGCGGCGACTATGCGCTGAGAAACGCCGTCGAGGGCGCCGAGGACAGCTTCGCGCACGGCAGCGCCGAGTTGGAAGTGGCGGGATTCTCGAAGGACGACATCCTGTGCGGCATCGCCGCCTCGGGGCGGACGCCGTACGTGATGGGATCGATCGATTTCGCCAAGCATGTCGGGGCGAAGACGATCGGGCTGGCGTGCGTGCCGGATTCGGCCATCGGCAAGGTGGTGGATTTCCCGATCGAACCGTTTCCGGGTCCGGAGGTGGTGACCGGATCGACGCGGATGAAGGCCGGCACGGCGACCAAGATGGTTCTCAATATGCTGACCACGGGCGCGCTGGTGCGTCTGGGCTATGTGTATTCGAACCTGATGATCAACGTCCAGCCGAAAAACGACAAGCTGATCGACAGGGCGCAGCGGATCATCATGGCCGTGGCGCGGGTGGACCGTCATGCGGCGTCTTTTGCGTTCGAGTCGTCGGGGCGCGACGTGAGGATTGCGAGCGTGATGGCCCGGTTGGGCGTGACGCGGGACGAAGCAATGGAGCGGCTGACGGCGGCTGGTGGACGGCTGCGTGCCGTGTTTGGGGAATCGGTCTAGCTGAATGAGGGAGAGATAGATGCAACATGTCAATGAATTTCTCGCGCTGGTGAACGATGCCAAGACGCGGGTGAAAGAGATCGACATACAGGGCTATGTGGCGCTCAAGGAAGCTGGCACACCGCACGTTCTCATCGACACGCGGGAAGAGAGCGAATGGGGGCGCGGCCACCTGCCGGGGGCGATTCATCTGGGCAAAGGCATCATCGAGCGGGACATCGTGTCGAAGGTTCCGGACAAGTCCACCACGCTGGTGCTGTATTGCGGGGGTGGATTCCGCTCGGCTCTGGCGGGGGACAACCTGATGAAGATGGGGTATCAGGACGTCATCTCGATGGACGGCGGCTGGACGGGTTGGAACAAAGCCGGGCTGCCTGTGGAGAAGGACTGAGCTTCTTCGAACACGAAAACGCTGTGTCAGGGTGACCCACGGCCTGAGGAACTCCTGACAGCCGGCTTGCGGCAGAAGAGCGCCGCAGGACGGCGGATGGTTGATTTTCGTCCTCAATTGGGTGAAATAATGGGTGCTGTTTCGAATCGTTCATGTGGCATCATTCGTGCTTGAAAGACAGCGTGATGAGACACACAGCCTGGAGTCTGCTCCCGCTTGCCTTGCTGGCCACGCCGCTGATGGGCCAGTTCAACGAGCGCACGATGGCGACGGACATGACGGGGTCGGAGCTCCTTTTCTCCAGTGTATGGACACTGGATGGAGAAACATATAACCCGTACGCCAAGCTGATCCGGTACCGGTCGGGGAGGCTCGAAACTTACAGGTCTGTGCTGGCCGAGCGCGACCCCGAAACCGGGCAATTCACGAACCTGCCCATGGTTTCGGCGCCTGAGATGAGCCTGGATGGACGACGCATCGCCTTCAGCCGGGGTTGCCCGCAGACGATGACCTGTACTTCTTCAATCCCCTATAACACCGAGGTCCGCGATGAGCGGGATGAACTGGTGTATGCGGGGAGCGGGACGGTCGCCTTGAGCGCCAACGGGCTGTGGGCGAAGAACTCATGGTTGGAGATAGTGAACCTGGAGACAGGCCTCGCGGAGGAGATACGGCGTTCCCTCATCGTCCCTCCGACTCCCGTGATGGGGCGACAGGTGTCTAACGACGGGACGGTCGTCATCGGCTTTAGATCAAGCCTGGTACTTCTCAAGCGCCCGGGGATGGAGGTGGAATGGGTTGAATTGAACCGGACTTTCGACACTGCGGTGATGGCGGATGCCGGCAACTTCGCTGTCTTACAGACCATGACGCGCGGACTCGGACCGAGCCCCGAACTTTGGCTCCTGGACCTCAACTCGCGCCAGGCGATTCCGATGGCGGTGGCGGTGGAAGGATGTCATTCAGCGACGCTCAGCACAGATGGTTCGCGAGTGGTCTTCCTGTCCGGGGCGAACTGGCTGGCCAAGAATGCCTCCCACACGAAGCAGGCATTTCTGATGGATCTGAGCACGGGAGAGCTCACTCAACTGACCGAAGGGGCCGATGGCGCCATCGAGGCATTGATTACCGGCGATGGCAGGTCCACGTTCGTCCGATTTCAGGATGGATCGATCGTCCGTGTCGACAACCGGACCGCCGAACGGACCGAGGTGGTTCCGGCCGCGCCAGAGCGGATCGGGGCGCCCGGCCAGGCTGTTCCCGGATCGAGGGGGTACCTGAACATCAAAGGGAACCGGCTGCCCACGTTGCGCATTAAGGGTGTGGAGGCGAGGGTAATCGAGGCGTCGGAAGGCCGGGTTACATTCGTGGTCCCCGAGGGGATGTCAACGGGGAGCACAGAGATGGAGGTGCGCTACGAGGGGTCACCCTTCCAGCCCTTTAAGACGCCGATCGAGATCGTGGAGTTCCGGCCGGCGATGATGTACTGGGGCATGATCCCGATGATCTGGCACGACGAGGGCGGAACTGCGGTTTGGCAGGCGAATCCGGCGAGAGCCGGGGAGATCATCGAGGTGCTCATGGCCGGCCTCGGACCTGTGGATGCCAAAGGCAACACCATGCTGCAAATGAACTGGCGGTTCCGCCAGCCAGGCCAAGTGCAGACGATGCCAATCGAAGTGGCGGCATCGCGGAAGAGCCCGTATGAAGGCGAAGAGGGGCTTTACCGGGTCAAGCTGAAGGTTCCGGCGATCAGCGACGCGGGCGAAGGAATGCTGTTCTGCGCCGACGCCCGCGACGAAGGCGTTGTCACCTGGTTTCCTTTGGCCGTTACCCGGTAGCCGCCTTCATTTCCGTGCGGTGGTGATGGCGGGGGACGGACTGGGCACCAAGCGCGCCAGGAGGCCTCTGCGCGCGGCGAGGGGCTGGAGGGTGATTTCGGCGAAGTGGCGTTCGAGTGCGGATTGAATGGCGCCGGCGGCCGGGGCGTGATGTGCGACCACCAGCCTGGCGCCGGGTTTGAGGATGCGGGCGATTTCGTTGAGGGCGCCGGGCGTTGAGGCGATGGTGGCCAGGGGGGTGCGCGTGAAGACGAGGTCGAAGGCGGAGTCGGCAAACATGTCGAGGTCGGCGGAATTGGTGAGGTGGATGGCTTTGACGCGGCGGGCGACGCCGGAGGCCTGGGCGCGTTCGAGGCCGAGCGCGATGTTGGCGGGCGAGGCATCGAGCAAGTGGACTTCGGCGAATTCAGTGGCCATCCAGATGCCGAATTCGGCCGTGCCGGAGTTGTAGTCAAGGACATGCTTGCCGGCGAGGGGTTCGGATGAGAGTTCCGCCATGGCGGCGAGATGGAGCGCGCCATGGGGGCAGGCCGGATCACGGAAGCGCGATTCGAGCATGGCGCGCGTAACGGCTCCGTTGCTGTCGCCGGCTGGGTCCGGATGGCGTTGGGTCATGTTCACGGCTGGCGCGCCGGTCCATAGAGGACGCGGCCCGGCAGTTTCCCTGTCATCTTTCCATCGGCAAGAACGGCGATTCCGTTTACCCAGACGTAAAGAACGCCGGTGGCGTATTGGTGGGGTTCGAGGAAGGTGGCGCGGTCGGCGATGGTGGCGGGGTCGAACAGGACGAGGTCGGCGGTCATGCCGGGGCGGATAAGCCCGCGGCCGGTGAGGCCCATGCGGTTGGCGGGCAGAGAGGTCATTTTGCGGATGGCGTCTTCGAGCGTGAGGACGCCGCGCTCGCGGACGTAGCGGCCCAGGACGCGGGCGAACGTGCCGTAGCTGCGCGGGTGGGGGACATCGACGCCGAAGACCGGGATGCCGCCGTCGCTGGCGATCATGGTCTGGGGATGGCGCATGATGCGTTCCACGTCGGCTTCATCGATGGCGTGGTAGATGGCCGAGCAGCCGCCCTTGAGCTGGATTTCGATGGCGATTTCGGCGGCGATTTCGGGGGTGGGCGACTGGTTGCGGGCGCGGGCGAGGTCGGCCAGGGATTTGCCGGCGAGGGATTTGTCGAAGCCGCAGGAGGCGAGGACGACGTTTTTGGGATCGCCTGCGCCGCGGTCGTTCAAGATGCGGTTGACGATTTCGGCCTTGATCTTGGTGCGGGAGTCGGGCGAGGCGAGCCGTTCGGCCAGGGCTTTGGCGCCGCCGGCCATGGCCCATTGGGGGAACAGTGCTCCGGTGCCGGTGGAGGAGGCGGTGTAGGGGTACTGGTCGATGGTGGCATCGACGCCGCGGCGGCGGGCTTCGTCAACCAAACGAAGTGTGGCGGCGGACTGGCCCCAGTTGGATCTGCCGACGATCTTATGGTGAGTGAGCTGAGTGGGCAGGCGGCCCTGTTCGCCGATGCGGATGGTTTCGCGGACGCTTTCGAGGATGCCGGCGGCTTCGTCGCGCATATGGGAGATGTGGATGCCGCCCATGGAGCCGGCGACTTTGGCGATTTCAACCACCTCTTCAGTGGCGGCGTAGTTGCCGGGGACGTAGAACAGGCCCGTCGAGAGTCCGAATGCGCCGTCGAGCATGGCGTGGCGCATGAGGTCCTTCATTTTGGCGAGTTCGGCGGGGGTCGAGTGGCGGTTCTCCGAGCGCATCACCTGGGCGCGAATGGTCCCGTGGCCGGCGAGGAAACCGATGTTGACGGCGAAACGGGCGGCGCTGAGTTTGTCGAGATACGGCTTCAAGGGCAGGGGCGAGGAGCCGTCGGGGCCTTCGAGGATGGTGGTGACGCCCTGGCGGATGTAGTTTTCGGCGGACGGGACCGGGAAGATGCCGCCGCGGCCGTGGGAATGGATGTCGATGAAGCCGGGGGCGAGGGTGAGTCCGTGGGCGTCGACGGTTTGGTCTGCTGTGGCTGAGCCGAGCTGGCCGATGGCGGCGATGCGTCCGGCGGAAACGGCGACGGCGGCGCGCATCCACGGATTGCCTGCGCCGTCGAGGACGCGGGCGTTGCGGATGATGAGATCGAAGTCCGCGCCGGGCGCCGCGGCGAGAGAGAGAAGCAGGAGAGCGAGCATCCTCGGCATTGGGAATATTGTAGCGGTATGGCGGGGATGCGAGCCGCGGCGGGACGGAAGCGGCTATCTTGAGAAGAGATGAAAACCGTCGAATTCGCGTTTGGCAAGACCGGGCTGGAAGTGACGCTGCCCGAGGGACCGGAGTGGCAGGAGCTTCGGGTGAAGTGGGCCGAGAGCCTGGAGGATCCGATCGAAGCGATCGAGCAGGCGCTCGACGCGCCGATCGGCTGCGCGCCGCTGGCGGAGATGGCGGGAGGGAAGCGCTCGGCGGCGATTTCGGTCTGCGACATTACGCGGCCGGCGCCGAACAGGTTGACGTTGCCGCCTGTGCTGCGCCGGTTGGCCGAGGCCGGAATCCCGAAAGAGGAGACACGGATTCTGATTGCCACCGGATTGCACCGCGAGGCGTCCGAGGCGGAGCTGACCGAGATTCTGGGCGAGGAGATCCGGCGCGAGTACCCGATCGTCAACCACAACGCGCGCAACCGGGACGATCACGAGTGGCTGGGCCACACGCACTCGGGCACGCCGGTGTATGTGGACAGGCGCTGGGTGTCAGCCGAGCTTCACATCACACTCGGCTTCATCGAACAGCATCTGATGGCCGGCTTTAGCGGCGGCCGCAAGCTGATCGCCCCAGGGGTGGCATATGAGGAGACCATCCGAACGCTGCACAGCCCCCGGTTCATGCGCGACGCGCGAGCCGTCGAAGGCAGCATCGAGGAGAATCCGCTCCACAAGGAACTCCTCGAGATCGCGCAGATGGCGGGCCACGATTTCGCCATGGATGTCGTTCTCGCAGAGGGACGGCGGATCGCCGGGGTGTTCGCCGGCCAGCCCCGGCTGGCGCACACCGAGGGCATCGGCTTTGTCAGGAAACACACGACGCAGTGGGTTGACACCCGTGTGGATGCGGCCGTGACAACGGCGGCTGGCTATCCCCTGGATCTGACCTTTTATCAGGCCGTGAAGGGCGTGACGGCAGCTTCTCATCTGGTTCGTCCTGGCGGGATCATCCTGTTGCTGGCGGCCTGCGATGAGGGCGCCGGCGCCAGGGAGTTCGCCCGCCTATTAAAGGAGTCGCCCGACGCGGGGGAGTTTCTCAAAACAATTTCGGATTCTCCTGTCATCATCGACCAATGGCAGTTGGAAAAACTTGCCCTGGTGTGTCAGACCCACAGAGTGTGGTTCTACACCCCCGGCCTGCCCGCTGAATACCACGCAAACCTGTGGGGAGATATCTTCCCTAGCGCCGGTGAGGCATTCAGCCGCCTGGCGGCGGAGATAGGAGCGGGGGCGAGGGTGGCGGTGATACCAGAGGGTCCGTATGTGTTCGCCCGTCCGAGGAGCGAGGCGGGCGTAAAGGTGACCGCATGAGCAAGGAGGAGAAGTTGAAGCTTCCGGAATCGATACACCAGTTCAAGGCGAAGTATCCGCGGGTATGGGAGAACTTCGCGCAGTTGGGGACGGCCTGCCACGAGAACGGGGGGCCGTTGGAGGAGAAGACGCGGCGGCTGGTGAAGCTCGGGCTGGCGATCGGATCGAGGCATGAAGGCGCCGTGCATTCGGCGGTGCGGCACGCCATCGAGACCGGCTGCACGAAGGAAGAGTTGATCCACGTGGCGATCCTGGCGATCACGACGACGGGCTGGCCCCAGGCCTATGCGGCGATGACCTGGATCGAAGACAACGTGGGGGGCGATTGAAGCGCAAGCTGGTGGTCGTGCTGACGCACGGGGCCAATACGGACCGTTCGACGATCGCCTTCACCGTGGCCAACGCGTCGCTCTCGGCGGGCATGGAGGTGATGGTGTTTCTGGCGTCGGACGGGGTGGATCTGGTAAGGGAACATGCCGCCGACATGGCCAGCGTGAAACCGTTCCTGGCGCTCGATGAGCTGAGCTCGAAGTTTGCGGCCGCGGGGGGCGTGATTGCGGCCTGCGGATCGTGTTGCACGTTCCGGGGCCTGAACAATGGCGACGGGCGCAAGGAGATCCAGGTAGCGGGCGTTTCGATCTTGGCCGACTGGCTCGCCGGCGGCGCGACAACGATCAGCTTCTAGCCGGATTAGGGCCAGGGGATGCCGCGGCCCATACCGGGCGTGCGCATGGGGATGCGGCGGTTGTTCTGGCCGCCCTGGCGCGAAGGTCCGGGATTGGGGGGACGGAAAGCGGCCCCGGAGCCGGCGCCGGCGATGTCGTCCGATGTCAGCACGAGATCGTGGTTCAGGACCATGTCCAGGGTGGAACCCCGTTCGAGCATGGCTTCGGGTCCGCGGGTAAGCAGGATGCCGGCGAGTCCGGCCGCGGCGCCGGCTCCGGCTCCGATGGCCGCGTCCCTGCCCTGGCCTCCGATCCAGCGGCCCATGGCTGCGCCGCCAACGGTGGTAGTACCGACGGCCACGGCGTCGGTCCCTTGCTGGCCGTCGCTGGTCACCTTGCCTTCCTCGCGATTGAGTGTGCCGGGATTGGAGCCGTCGAGCGCGCCCAGGCGGCCGGCGAGGTCGATGGTGCGGCCGTTGGGCAGCATCATCGAATCAAAGCGCAGATAAAGCTGGCCCTTGCCCTTCACCTTGCCGCTGCGCTGGGCCTGGGTGATGGTTCCGTTGACGTAGCTGCCGGCGGGGATGACGATGCGGCCGCCGTCGGAGACGGGGATCAGCGTTTGAAGATAGACCTTGTCGCCGGGAGCGGCGTTCCTTGAACTGACCGTGGTGAGCACGGTGAGCGGGATGCGGGTTCCCTGCTTCAGGACATAGTTGCCGTCCGGCTGATTGGCGGCATCGGGCCAGCCGCCGGCGGGCTGATTCTCCCGCGGCTGCATGACCTGGCGCGGCTGCTCCTGTTGTGCGGAAACAAGAGACACGGCAGCCAGACAGATAACGGTCATGGCGGGCAGCTTCATGGATCGGCCTCCCTACATACTCATAACGTGGAACGGCGGCAATGGGTTGCACGGACCGGCGGAGTCCTGGCGTAATCGCGAAAGTTTCTATTTACGGCATGCCTGGGTTGGATTACACTTTGCTGATGCTGCGTTCGATACTCGCTGTTCTGCCGGCTGGATGACCACGGGCGTGCTGGTGGTCTGTTTTGATCTCATTCTGCGCAAAATGCTGCCGAACGAATACCGTGACGGCCAGATTCCTCCGGACTGGGTGACGGCCATGGTGCTGGCCACCTCGTGCATGTTTTCCGTCCCGGCGGGCTTCGTCACGGCGAAACTGGGAAAGAGCGATCCTTCGCGCCATGTGGTCTACCTGATTCTGTGGGGCCTGCTGATGGGGATCGTCTCGGCGGTGATGAGTTGGGGACAGATTCAATGGTGGTATCAGATCGGGCTGATTGTGCTGTGGGCGCCGATGGTTTTGCTGGGCGGACGGCTGGCGGTGAAATGAAGCCTGGTTCGTAAGGTTGACGCGGGCGGAGGCGGGTTGATAGCTTCAACGCGGAGAGACCCATGCGTTCCATCCTTGCACTGTTGCTGTTTGCCTCCGTCTGCCCCGCGCAACCGCAGGCCACGATTCCGCTCAAGGTTTTGAAAGACAAGATCGCCGGCGGCTGGGCCGGCCAGATGATCGGGGTGAGCTACGGCGCGCCCACCGAGTTCCGCTACAAGGAACAGATCATCCCGTTGGACAAGCTGCCCAAGTGGTCGCCAGACAAAATTTCAAATTCGATCAACCAGGACGACCTCTACGTCGATATGACCTTCGCCCAGGTGCTGGACGACAAGGGGCTGAATGCGACTACCGAGGACTTCGGGGCGATGTTCAAGGACGCCAAGTACGCCCTCTGGCACGCCAACCTGGCGGCGCGCCGGGCATTGAAGCGGGGCGTGCCGGCGCGACTGTCGGGGACGCCGAAGTACAACAGCCACGCCAACGACATCGACTTCCAGATCGAAGCCGATTTCGTCGGCCTGATGGCGCCGGGCATGTTGCGTCCGGCGGTGGACATCGCGATGCGCGCCGGACGGGTGATGAACTACGGCGACGGCATCTACGGCGGTGTATTCGTCAGTTGCATGTACTCGGCGGCGTTCTTCGAGAAGGATCCGCGCAAGTTGGTGGAGGCGGGCCTGTCCTGCATTCCAGCGAAGAGCCCTTACGCGATGCTGATCGCCGACGTGTTGGCCTGGCACAAGCAGTATCCGAATGACTGGGAGGCCAACTGGCGCGAGATCGAGAAGAAGTGGAACAAGCGCGAACCGTGCCCGGCGGGCGCGCTGGATCCATTCAACATCGACGCAAAGATCAACGGCGCCTACATCGCATTGGGTCTGCTCTACGGCGGCGGCGACATGGAAAAGACGATCGTCATCTCGACGCGGGCCGGGCAGGATTCAGACTGCAATCCGTCGTCGGCGGCCGGCGTGCTGGGTGTGGCGATGGGCTATGACGCGATTCCGGACATCTGGAAATCGGGCATTCCGGCGATCGCCGATAAGAAGTTCAGCTACACCGAGTACACGTTCAGGACCATCGTCGAGTCGTCGCTGCAGCGATCGATCAAGCTGGCCGAGGCCAACGGCGGGCGGCTGGACGGCGACACGCTGCACGTGGTGATGGCCGCGCCAAAACCGCCGAAGCTGGAGATCTGGGACGACTATGGCTCGCCGGTCGAGCGCGTGCCGGTGAGCGATGCGCGGTGGAAATTCGCCGGCGGCTGGCAGGACCAGAAGACGGCAAAGGTCTCGGACGTGAAAGGCGCGACGGCGGAGATCTCGTTTGAAGGAACGGGATTCATCGTCGTGGGTCCGTATCTGGCGGCGGGCGGTTTTGCCGAGGTTTGGATCGACGGCAAGAAGGCCAATACAGTGGATGTTTATCCCGATGAGCCCAGGGACAAGGGCCAGGAGAGCGTGTGCCACGCCTTCAAGATGAAGCGCGGAAAGCACACGGTGAAACTGGTGGTGACCGGGGTGAAGCACGCGGATTCGACGGGCGCGAAGATTGCGGTGCAGGATCTGGTCGTCTTTCGGTAAGAAGCGGGCGTACACTGGAGGCGATGAACCGAGTCGTTCGCGCGGCGCGCGGTCCGGCGCTGAATGCCAAGGGATGGCGGCAGGAAGCGGCTATCCGCATGTTGATGAACAACCTGGACCCGGAGGTCGCCGAGCGGCCGCAGGATCTGGTTGTCTATGGCGGCAGCGGGAAAGCTGCGCGTGATTGGCCGTCATTCGACGCAATCGTCAGCGAGTTACTGCGGCTCGAAGACGACGAAACGCTGCTGGTGCAATCGGGAACGCCGGTGGGGGTTTTCCGGACTCACGAGGAAGCCCCGCGTGTCCTGATCGCCAATTCAAACCTCGTCGGGCACTGGTCGAACTGGGAGCATTTCCGCGAACTGGAGCGCCTGGGGCTGATCATGTACGGCCAGATGACGGCCGGAAGCTGGATCTATATCGGCACCCAGGGCATCCTGCAAGGGACGTTCGAGACATTTGCGTCGGCGGCCGAACGCCATTTCGGCGGGACGCTGCGGGGCCGCTGGGTGCTCACCGGCGGCATGGGCGGCATGGGCGGCGCGCAGCCGTTGTCGGTGACCATGAACGGCGGGGCGGCGCTTTGCGTCGAAGCCGACGAGTCGCGAATCCGGCGGCGCATCGCGACAGGTTATTGCGACCGTCTGACGCATTCGCTCGATGAGGCGTTGAAGTGGATCGACGAAGCCGTCATGAACCTTGAAGCGCTGTCGGTCGGCTTGGCGGCCAACTGCGCCGACGTTCTGCCTGAACTGGTGCGGCGGGGGGTGCGGCCCGATCTGGTGACCGATCAAACTTCGGCGCACGATCCGCTGAACGGCTACATTCCCGCGGGAGTAACGGTGGAGCAGGCCGCGGCGCTGCGAGCGGCGGATCCACGCGGCTATATCGAACGCTCGATGGATTCCATCGCCCGGCATGTGGAAGCGATGCTGGCGCTTCAGGCGGCCGGGTCGATCGTCTTCGACTACGGCAACAACATCCGCCGGATGGCGGCCGACCGCGGCGTGGCGGACGCGTTCCGCATTCCGGGATTCGTGCCCGAATACATCCGGCCGCTGTTTTGCGAGGGGCGAGGGCCGTTCCGCTGGGTGGCGCTGTCGGGCGGGGCCGAGGACATCCATGCCACCGACAAACTGGTGCTGGAGATGTTTCCGGAGAACAGGACTCTGGCGCGCTGGATCAACCTGGCGCATGAAAAGGTGCATTTCCAGGGGCTGCCGGCCAGGGTCTGCTGGCTGGGCTACGGCGAGCGCGACGCTTTCGCGGTGGAGATGAACCGCATGGTGAAGTCGGGTCAACTACTGGCCCCGATCGTCATTGGCCGCGACCATCTGGACTGCGGATCGGTGGCGTCTCCTTACAGGGAGACCGAATCGATGAAGGACGGCAGCGACGCCATCGCCGACTGGCCGCTGCTCAACGCCATGCTGAACACGGCCGCCGGTGCAAGCTGGGTGAGTTTCCATAACGGCGGCGGCGTGGGCATCGGGTATTCGATGCACGCCGGGCAGGTGACCGTGGTTGACGGCACCGATGAAGCCGGCCGGCGCGCGGAACGCGTGATGCGTTGCGACGCGGGCCTGGGCGTGGTCCGTCATGCCCATGCCGGTTACGTTGAGGCGCAACGCTTCGCCGGGCGGAATGGCATCCGGCTTCCCGCTCCAGACTCCCCGGAGCGCGGCCAGGCCGGGCGATGAGGCGCGCCAACGAATCCACGCGCCTGGGCGTTCGGCCGTCCAATGCACTTCTGGTGAGAGGCGCGCGCCAGATTGTCACGATGCGAGGGCCGGTTCGGGCCCGGCGCGGGGCGGAGATGTCGCAGACCGGAATTGTCACCGGCGCGGCGATGCTGGTGGAGAACGGCAGGATTACGCAAGTGGGGCCGGCGTCGCGGATCGAGAATCTCACGCAGGCGAAAAGGGCGGTCGAGGTGGACGCATCGGGCTGCGTGGTGGTGCCCGGCCTGGTTGATTGCCATACGCATCTGCTGTTTCCCGCCCCGCGGTTGCAGGACTACGAAAAGCGGATCGGCGGCGCGACCTATGAAGAGATCGCGGCTTCGGGAGGCGGGATACTGTCGACGGTGAGAGCGGTCCGTTGCTCGACCGCGGCGGGATTGGAGGCGGCCGCGGCGCGTTCGCTCGAACTCATGGCCAGCCATGGGACGTTGCTGGCCGAGGCCAAGTCCGGCTACGGCCTGGAGACGGGCCTGGAACTCAGGTTGTTGCGCGCGCTGCACCGTGTGAGCGGCCCGGCTGAAGTGGTCCCGACCTGCCTGGGTGCGCATGCGATCCCGCCGGAATGGAAGCAGGATCCGGACGGTTACCTGGCGGGTGTGTGCGCCGAACTCCTGCCGGAGGTGGCGCGCCACAAACTGGCCGAATTCGCCGACATCTATTGCGACAGCGCCGCGTTTTCGGCCGAACAGTCGGCGCGCTATTTCGACGCCGCCACGAGGCTGGGCTTCGGACTGAAGATCCACGCCTCGCAGTTCTCCAGCATTGGGGCGGTTGAGTTAGCGGTGACGTGGGGGGCGGTGTCGGCCGACCATCTGGAGGCGATCGAGGAAGCCGATGCGGAACTCCTGGCCAGGTCCGGCACAATCGCCGTGCTGCTGCCGGCTTCGGTCCTGCACCTCGGCCTGAACAGGTACGCCCCGGCGCGCAAACTGATCGATTTGGGGGCCGCCGTCGCGCTGGCCACCGATTTCAATCCTGGATCCAGCCCCACGCCGTCGTTGCCGCTGGTGATGTCGCTGGCCTGCGCGCAGATGCGGATGTCTCCGGCCGAGGCCATGACCGCCGTTACGGTGAACGCCGCCGCCGCGTTGAGACGCGCCGAATCCGCCGGGATGCTTGAATCGGGACGCGCGGCCGACTTCTGCATCTTCAACGTCCAGGACTACCGCGAGATCCCCTACTACCTGGGGGCGAATCTGTTGAGGACAGCCTATCGAGCCGGAGGGCCTGTCTTCCACCAAGGAGGAATGTGATGCGCAAGCTTGTTGAATGCGTGCCCAATTTTTCGGAAGGGCGCGACCGCGCGAAAGTGGACGCCATCGCCTCGGCCATCGCTTCGGCGCCGGGGGCGGTGGTGCTCGATATCGAAATGGACGCCGACCACAACCGCAGCGTGATCACCTTCGCCGCGCCGCCGGAGACCGTCGTCGAAGCGGCGCTCAACGGCATCGGCAAGGCCGTGGAACTCATCGACCTGACCCGCCATACCGGCGTCCATCCGCGCATCGGCGCCGCCGATGTGGTGCCGTTTGTACCGCTCAGCGGGGTGACCATCGAGCAGTGCGTGAAGCTGGCCGAGAAGGCCGCCGCGGAGATGTGGAAACGCTTCGGAGTGCCGGCCTACCTCTATGAAGCCGCCGCGAGGCGCGAGGACCGGCGCGGCCTGGAGAACATCCGTCGCGGGCAATTCGAGGGTTTGCGCGAGGCGGTGAAGACCGATCCGGAGAGGGCGCCGGATGCCGGCGGGCCGGAACTTCATCCGACCGCCGGGGCGACGGTGACCGGCGCGAGGAAGTTCCTGATCGCCTACAACATCAACCTGCAAAGCAACGACCTGGCGCTGGCCAAGGAGATCGCCAGGACGGTGAGGACATCATCGGGAGGGCTGGCGTGCGTGAAGGGCATGGGCGTGATGCTTGAGTCGCGCGGAATCGCCCAGGTGTCGATGAACCTGACCGACTTCGAGACAACGCCGGTCCATGTAGTCTACGAGCGGGTGAAGGAATTGGCGGCGGCTCGCGGCGTGGAGATTGCCGGCAGCGAGCTGATCGGGCTGATCCCGAAGCGGGCTATCGAGATGGCGGCGGAGCATTTCCTGAAGGTGGAGGAGTTCCGCCCATCGATGGTGCTGGAAAACCGGGTGGAACAGGCTCTGGAAGGCAGGACGGGCCTGAATGAGTTTCTGGAATCCCTGGCCGCGCCCACGCCGACCCCCGGCGGCGGGTCGGCATCGGCGGCGGCGGCGGCGATGGCGGCGGCGCTGGGAGAGATGGTGGCGAGGCTGTCAAAGCTGCCGGCCGGGGAGTTTGAAGCGGACCGGAAATGGTTTTCACGGGCAGTAGAGCGCGATGCGGAGTCCTACGGCGCCGTTGTTGCCGCCTACCGGATACAGAAAGGAACGGCCGGCCGTGCGGAGGCGATCGGGGAAGCGATGAAGGGGGCGACGCTGGTTCCGCTGGAGACGGCGGAACGGGTGCATCAGTTGTCGGCGCGGCTCGCCACGCTGGCGGAATCCAGTCCCGCCAAGGTGGCATCGGATGTCGTCACGGCCCGGGCGTTGTCGGACGCGGCCCGCGGCGGCGCGCTGGCCAACGTCGAGATCAACCTCGGCGGGCTGAACGACGAGGTGTTCAAGGGCGAGGTGGAGGCCAGGCTGGCGGCGATATCCTGAAGCCCCGAGCAGCAGCACGATATCCTAATGGATGAGTGCTGATTCAGCTGGATAATTCCAACAAGCGGCCCGAGTGGCTCAAGGCGCCTGCGCCGGCGGGCGAGAACTTCGCCGAGTTGAAGGGCCTGGTGGAGCGGCTGCGGTTGAACACGGTCTGCTCGTCGGCGGCATGCCCGAACATGGGCGAGTGCTGGAGCCACCGCACGGCGACGTTCATGATTCTCGGCAACTACTGCACGCGCCGCTGCGGTTTCTGCGCCGTGCGGAAAGGCGCGCCGCTGGCGGTTGAATCCGACGAACCGATGCGCGTGGCCGAGGCCTGCGAGGCCCTGGGGCTGCGCTACACGGTGGTCACGTCGGTGAATCGCGACGACCTGGCCGACGGCGGCGCCGGGGCGTTCGCCATGACGATCCGGGCGATTCGGAAGAGGATTCCCGGCTGCCGCGTCGAGGTTCTGATCCCGGACTTCCAGGGCGACGAGGCGGCTCTGCAAACCGTGTTGGACGCCTCGCCGGACGTGCTCAACCACAACATCGAAACCGTGCCGAGGCTCTACAGGCAGGTCCGCATGGGCGCGCGGTATGAGCGGTCGCTGGAGTTGCTGGCGCGGGCCAAAGCGATGAAGCCGTCAATACCCACGAAGTCGGGACTGATGGTTGGGCTGGGCGAATCGAATGCGGAGGTCGCCGAGACGCTCAGGGACATGCGCGCGCATGGCGTCGGGATCGCCACCATCGGGCAGTATCTCCGGCCCACGCCAATGAACCTGCCGGTGCTGCGCTACGTGACGCCGGCTGAATTCGCGGAGTTCAAGCGAGCCGGGCTGGAGATGGGATTTTCGCACGTTGAGTCCGGACCGCTGGTGCGCAGCAGCTACCATGCCAACGAAGCTGTTCCGGTTTAGGGAACTCCTGCACCGCGGGATGCGTTCATATCAGTGAACGGAGGTTTGACTCAAATGGCCGGGTTCCTGCTTTTCCTGATTCTGTGCGTGATCTGCTGGCCGCTGGCGATCCTGGCTTTAATCCTGTTCCCGCTGGTCTGGCTCATCCTGCTGCCATTCAAGCTGCTGGGCATCGTGGTGGGCGGCGTCTTCGAGTTGATCGGAGCGCTGTTCACGCTGCCGGCCAGGATCCTGCGTTCGTTCTGACAGCCGGCTTCCGAAAAGCCCTACTTCCTGTAGGCCCACCAGGTGGCGGCGACGAACCAGCCCACGCTCGCCAGGCCGAACTGGCGCAGGAAGACCTCTCGCGGCAGGCTGCCTGCGAAGTAGGCCCAGGACGACCAGAGGCAGCCCAGCAGGCAGAGGATGGCGGCGGCGAGAAACGCGGTCTTCATTTGCCCATCCTCCTCAGCAGAGTGTAGGCGCCCACGGCGATGAACCAGCACGGCAGCCAGCGATAGAACAGGTGCATCGGCAACACCCAGGCGATGGCCAGTGTGCCGATCCAGACGGCCAGTGCCCGCCAGTTGAGAAACACCTTCCTGGTCTCGCCCAGATACTTGTCCACGCCAAGCCGGGGCAGGATCCAATGCTCGGCGAAGACGATGGCGCCGACGGGCATCAGGATGAGTCCGTAGAGCGCGACGTAATCGAGCAGTTTCAGGAAGAACACCGGCAGACAGGCCAGCGCCGTGGTGACGGCTCCGCACCAGAGGGTGATCTTCCAGCGCGGCCAGTTGGGCGTGACCGACTGGATGGCCAGGCCGGCGCGATAGAGCGTCGGATTCGCCGTCGTCCAGCCAGCCAGAATGACAGCCAAAACACCGGCCACGCCGAGAGCCTCGTAGGCCATCTTTCCGGGCGTCATCTCGCGTCCAACAGCCGCCACCATCACCCCCGAGCACAGCCAGGCCAGAAAGTGGCCCGGATAGACGCCGGTGGCTGTGAACACGCCGTACCACGGTTTTTTCGCAAACCGGAACAGCGCCATGTCGCTGAGTCCGATGTGCATGGCCAGGTTGCAGAACCAGGCGAAAAAGGTGATCTGCCAGAAGCCGTATTGCTCCTGGCCCGGAGTCGCCTGCCCGTTCCAGACCTTGGTCGACAGGATCTCCCAGAGGTTCGAAAGGTCGGCCGAGACACCGAGTTTCGGCAGTGTCGCGATGGCCCCGGCGACAAAGACGGCAAACATCCACGGGCTGCAGATGCCGGCGAACTTGCTCAGCGCCTCGAACCCGAGGATGGCCATGAGCGTGAACGCCGCGCCGAGCGCGATAGCTATCGCCACCCAACCGGCCGAGGTGGGCAGAATCGAGCCCAGCGGCGTCCCCGGCAGGCCGATGAGGTCGGCCAGCGCGGTGGCCGAAACCGAGATCATCGCCCCAGCCAGGATGCAGTACAGCGCGGCGTTGGCCACGTTGTAGATCATCATGAAGCCCGGGCCGCCGATTTTGCGCAGGTACCAGTAAAGAGTCAGGCGCGTGCGGACGGCGATGGGCGCGCAGACCAGGGTCCAGGAGAGCACGGCCAGCAGGTTGCCGAGCAGCAGACCGTAAATGAGGTCCTTGGCGGCGACGCCGTGGATGACGAAGAACGCGCCGATGACGAACTCGGTGGCGGCGACGTGCTCGCCGGCGAACAGCCCGGCGAAGCGGCCGGCGCCCTGGAGATGCGAGTCCGCGATCGGCTCACGGTCGAATTCGTTGAGTTGGTCCATGCGGGCCGCAAGGTCCGCGAATTTTCCGGCCACGGTTCTACCTCCGAATCAACCCGTCCCGTCAGGCGTAGCTCGACACGGCGCCGAGGTTTTTCGGCCCGCGCTCCATGGCCGCCCGCTCCAGATACCCGCAGGCTCTGAACGCCTTCAACGGCTCCGGAGCCAGTCCCAACGCCTGCCGCCACTGGCGCAGCACGGGCCGGACATCGGTGAAGAATGCCGCGCGCAGGCACTCTTCGGCATCCACGATCTCCGAGTTGGCCTGGGCCGCGGCCAGCGCTTCGTGGTCCACCAGCGCGGCCTTCAGGTAGAGTTCCTGAGCCGTCATCGCCGTCTGGATCATCTCTTCGATCTTGTTCTTCAGGTTGTGACTTTGATCCACCATGTAGGCGATGTCGGCCCGGCGTTGATTCTCCCACTCCCAGTGGCGGATCTCGTGGAAGATGCGGAAGACCTGATAGGGATCAATGGAGCCGAGCGTCAGGTCGTCGTCGGCATAGCGGCGGTCGTTGAAGTGGAAGCCGCCGAGCATGTCCTCATCCAGCAGCCAGGCGACGATCTGCTCGATGTTCTGAGCCTGGTAGTGGTGGCCGGTATCGACGAGCACGCGCGCCTTGCCGCCCGACGATTTCGCCATCAGGTAGGCCATGCCCCAGTCGGCGATGTCGGTGGCGTAGAAGGCTGGCTCGAAGGGCTTGTATTCAACCAGCATGCGCGCCTTCTCGGGCAGCGCCTCGTGGACCTTGGCAAGCCCCTGCTGGAACCATCGCTTGCGCGAGCGGACCGAGCCGGAGCCGGGGAAATTCGTGCCGTCGGCGAACCACAGCGAGAGATCGCGCGATCCGGTCTGCTTCTGGATCTCGACGCAATCGAGGATATGATGCAGCGCCATGGCTCGGACCGCGGGGTCGGGATTGCCGAGCGAACCGTGCTTGTACTGCTGGTCCTGGAAGACGTTGGGATTGATGGCGCCGATTCGGACGCCGGCTTGGGTGGCCGCGGCCAGGACGGCCGGGACATCGCCGACTCCGCCGGGAAAGTCCCACAGGACGTGCATGGCCACCGTGGGGCAGCATCCGGTGAAGCGATGGACCTGGCCGGCGTCGGCGATCTTCTCCGGCGCCGTGGTGGCCGCGCCGGCCTGGATGAACTTGCCAAACCGCGTGCCGGTGTTGGCGAAACCCCACGATGGCAGTTCGATGGAGAAGGAATCCAGCGCCGCGAAGGCGCGCTCCTGCTGTAGGGATGTTAAAGACATGGCAGCCTGCAAAGAGGCATCCTATCACGAAGGCGCGAGTGAATCCGCCGGAAACGGGATGCGAGCGCCGCGCGATCGCTCGATGTTGATCGAGGACGATTCCGCGGCCACATCCACGCCCCGGCACAGGCCATCGAACTGGCCGTTCTGAGGGGTTTACGGATCGGCTGAGGGGCCGGGCTTACTTTTTGAGCATCTCCGGCCTCGACTTCTTCAACTTCTCCACCTTCGGCTGGGCGTTGTACATGATGTAGGGGTTCGCCGGGTTCCGACGGCAGTAGTTCTGGTGGTAGCCTTCGGCGATGTAGAAGGCCTTGAAATCCGTCAGGTCGGTGACGATTTTGTTACGAAACACCTTTGCCATACCCAACTGAGCGATATAGTCCCTGGCGATCTGCTTCTGCCCGGCGTTCATGGCGAAGATGGCCGAGCGGTAATGCGGGCCGGCATCCGGGCCCTGGCGGTTGAGCGTGGTGGGATCGTGGGCGATCTCGAAGAAGACCTTGAGCAACTGGCCGTAGGTGATTTTTGACGCATCGTAGGTGATCTCGATGGCCTCGGCGTGGGCGGTGCGGCCCGTGCTGACGGTTTCGTAATCGGCAGTCTCCTTCGTCCCGCCCGAGTAGCCGGAGACGACATCGACGACGCCTTCGATGTGTTCAAAGACGACCTCCGTACACCAGAAGCAGCCGCCGGCGAGAACGGCCTTCCTGATCGTCTTCTGAGGCGCTTTGGCTTCGTCGGACTTCGGATCGGGAAAAGGCGCGCCGGTGGCGTGCGAGGCCACGAGGATCATGCCGGCGAAGAGGATCGGAGCAAGGTTGTCGAACATATGCAATTGATAGATGCGCCCGAGTCCGGTTTGGGCGCACCGGGACAGCAAAGAAAAGAGGCGCCGGAGGCATGCGCGGCCCGCTTTGGCGGGTCAGCATCGTCCCCGGCGCCACAGCCGGCAGCTATGACGGAATGATGTGCCGGCTTACTGCTTCATCGCCTGTTCGGTGACGAAGAAAGTCCACTCCTGCCACCAGGCCGTATCACCGGCGCCGCCGGCGAAACGGGCGGTCTGGTCGAAGAACCCGTTATCAGGGGCCTGGACCCAATTGGCCCGGAAGACCGGGGAATCGGGCAGCGGGCGCCAGTCGGGATCGTTGAACTCGAACGGCCGGCGCATCTTCGGGTCGGCGACGAGGAAGTTCCTGCCGTTGCCGCGGGTTCCCTGGGCGAAGGTGAGCGTGCCGGAGTGAACCTGCGATGCCAGGGTGTCTCCAACGCCTGATCCGATGTTGTTGTTCCACAACAGGACGCCGTTCATGGTCAGTTTGCCGTTGTCGATCTGGGCCTGGGTGGATGAGCCATCCACATGGACGCCGGTGCTGAAGAAACGGGTGACGAGCATGTTGTGGAGGTGCGCGCCGGCGCCGCGGCGCAGGTAGATGCCAGGCGCGTTGGCTTCGTCGAAGCCGGGGACGCCGGAGCCGATGAAGGTGAGGTTGTACATTTCGGGCTTGGATTGCGGAGAGGCGCCCTGGTCGTATTCGCTGTTGTCGCCTTCGATGCCGCGGTTGCCGGTGGAGTCCTTGTCCTGGTAGAAGATGCCGTACTGGATCTTGCCGGTGTAGCCGAGCTGGAAGTCGACATAGTCGTCGGCGCCGAGGCCGCCGATCAGGTACTTGGCGTTCATTGTGCCGCCGAACCATTCGAACGAGTCGTCGAGGCCGTAGGAGGCCTGAAGGAATTCGGCCTTTGTCCTGGTCCCGCAGCCGCTCCAGGTGAATGAATTTGATTCATTGTTCGGGGCGAAGTTGGAGCCGGCGAATTCAACACGGACATAGCGCAGGGAGCCGCAGTCGTGCTCGGGGTCGCCGCCGCCATACTTGGTATCGACACCGGCGGGCAATCCTTCCACATAGAACTCGCCCGTCTGGTTGTCCTTGCCGGCGGCGCCGGCGCCGACGTTGACCGGAGCCTTGCCCAGGATCAGGAGCCCGCCCCAGTCGCCGCGGGTGCGCTGGCCGAGAGGCAGCGCGGAGGTCATGATGATGGGCCGGCTGACGGTGCCCTCGGCCATGAGCCTGCCGTTTCTCGTGATGACCAGGACCGACGGCGGCTCGGAGCCGGGCTGTCCGATGATGACGGTGCCTGGCTCGATGGTGAGGGTGGCGTTGTTGCGGACATAGGTGACGCCGTTGAGCCGGTAGAGCTTGGTGTTGCGCCAGGTCACGTCCTCTTCAATGTTGCCGGTGATGTCGACGAAATCGGTGATGATGGCCACCTTCATGTAGCAGGTCTTCAGGATGCGGTTGCCGTCGGCGGTGCGGAATTCGACCACGAAGCTGTGCATGCCCGGCTCGTCGGGCATGGTGGCGGCGCCGCCGGCCAGACCGCCTTCGCCGAGCAGGACGCCCTTTTCGGTGTCGCCGAGTTCATAGGCCTGGAACTGGCCCACGGGGTTGCCGGTCAGGTCGGTGGGCGTGGTGGAATTGCCAGGGAAGTAGGTCTTCACGCCGGTCTGGTTGTTCTGGCGGTAGATGGCCATCGTGTAGGGGCCGGTTTCGCCATCGGTCTTGACGGTCCAGCGCAGCGTGGCCGATTCGCCGATGCCGTACCAGATCCTGTCGGTCCAGATCCAGGCGGCGATGCCGGTTTCCTTGATGTCGAGGGCCGCCGCGCGTTGGACGCTGGACGCCGGGGCGGTCCGCAGCGGAGGAGCGGCGTTGAGGGCGCCAGCGAGACCGCAGAGCGCCACTGCCAGGGATAGAGTCTTTCTGAACATGATTCTCCTGTTGTGTTGTTTCAGGTTTTCGATCAGCCGTTAGAAGATGGACACGGTAAGACCGCCCGAAAAGGTGCGGCCCAGACGGAAACTGCGCTGAGTGAACGGACCCTGCGTCCAGTGGTAGTGATTGTCGGCAAGGTTCTCAGCGGTGAACTTGACGGTGTACCTGCCTGATTCAGTCAGCGAATACTGGTAGCTGAAGTCGAGAGACGTGATCGCTTCCTGGTAGATGTCGGGCACGCCAAAGGTGCCGACGTCGGAGATGCGGCGGCCGACGAAGTTGACGTCGAAGTGGGCGTCGGAGCGCCACCTGGGACGCCGCCACTCGCTGATGATGTTGAAGATGTAGCGCGACTGGCCGAGCAGCGGACGGTTGGATGAGGTCAGCAGCGTGGCGTCGGTGTCGCGGATCTGGATGTCGGAATCGACGTAGGTGAAGTTGGCGGTAACGCCGAACTCGCTGAGCCGGTGATGCAGTTTGCGCAACTGGGTGCGGGACTCGAACTCGACGCCGGTATTATTGGCGCCCTTGGCGTTGACGAAAGTCTGCCGGAGATCGTTCGAGGGCAGAATGGTGACCTCGATCGGGTTGGTGAAATCCTTCTTGAAGAAGCTGGCGGCGAACAGTTGATTACCGCCGAAGAACCACTCCCACCGGACATCGGCGTTGTTGATGTTGGCCCGCAGCAGATTCGGGTTGCCCTGGGTGACGAAGCCGCCGTAGACGTTGTTGAAGTCAAACGGCGACAGCTCGCGGAAGTCGGGGCGGGAGACTGTCTTCGAGTAGCTGGCGCGAAGGTTCTGGCGCGGCGTCAGAGCGTAGATCACCGTGGCCGAGGGCATGGGATCGCGGTTGACGAGCGAAGCTGTCTGGGCCTTGGCGTTGGGCACCAGCGGGTCGAGCGTGTTCACCAGGATCGAGGCGTCCTCGACGCGGACGCCGGTGATGAAGCGCCAGCGTGGACCAATGTTGAAATCCACCATGGCGAAGCCGGCGTAGATGTCCATCGTTGCGTCGTAGCGGTCGGTGGCGCGGGTGAACTCGTTGAGCTGGAAGCCGTCGGGGCGGATGTTGGACTCAGCGAACAGCTGGTTTGAAGGAGCGAACAGCGGCAGCGTGGACGACCGCTGCGGGATGAAGCGGAACCGGCGGGCCTGGAAGTCGCGCTCGCGGAAGGTGCCGCGGAAGCCGGCGGTGAACATACCGGTGAGCGCGCCCTTGAAGAAGGGCTTGGAGAACTCGAACTGGGGCTCGTAGATGCGGTCGGTCAAATCGGTGAAAAACCGCTGGCCGGAGGACGACAGCCCGGCGTAAATGAACCGGCCGTCGTCGAGTTGGCCGCGGATCACCTCGCGCATATCCGGCTCGTTGCGGCTCGACGATGAGGTGGTGAACTGCCAGCGGATCTGGCTGTTGCCGAGTCCGGCGAAGACATGAACGCCTTCCACGCTATTGGAAAGCAGGCCGCGTTCGACCCAGCGCAGGCGCTGCGAAAACAGCGTGCTGTCGTTGGATCCGTCGTAGCCCTGGAACTCGCGCGCTTCCTTATCCGAATCGCGGGTGAGCGTGTTGCGGAAAACGATCTTGTGATTGTTCGTGAGCTTGACGGCCAGGTTCAGCACACCGCCAAGGCGGGCCGACTCCGTGCCGCTGTCAAAGCGGTCGTAGTCGGTGAAAATCAGCGGGCCCTGGCTGCCCTGCCGGATGAAGCGCTGGACCTCGAACTGGTTCTGCGGCCGGTTTGAGAACGTCAGCGCGCCGACCAGGCCGATCCGGCCGAACGTGTTGCCGCCCACCACCGAGTAGCTTTGTTCGGGCCTCATGCTGGAGATGGGGGCGGGCTCCCAGTTGTTCGAGAACGACCGGCCGAACGCCTGCAACTGGGCCGGCGTGAACCTGCCCTGGATGATGCGCTGGCCGGTCGGGATGGCGCCGGGCAGAGACCGCGAGCCGCTGTCGAAGCCAAACACGTCGCGGCTGCCGCCCGGATAGGAGAGCATCCGCTTGAACGTGGTGGCGGTGTTGAACCCGGTGCTGGCGGAGAACTTCAACACCTTCTCGGCAGGGAAATCGACGGTCGCCAACTGGACCACGCCGCCGGAGAACTCGCCCGGCAGGTTGGGCGAGTAGCTCTTGATCACCTTGATGCTGTCGATCAGCCTGGCCGGGAACAGGTCGAGCGGCACGACCCTCTTTTCCGGCTCGGTCGTCGGAATCACCGCGCCGTCCAACATCGTCGACGAATAGCGCTCGCCGAGTCCGCGCACGAAGACGAATCCGGAGTCCACCACCGAAACGCCGGTCACCTTCTGCAGCACCCCCGCCGCATCCGATGCCACCGCCTGCCGGATCTCCTCCGATGAAAGCCCGTCGCTGACCACCGCCGACAGCTTGCGTTCCTCGAGCATCGATTCCGCCGTGGCCAGCACGGGCGCAACGCTGGCGTTCACTTCAACGGTGGTCACACTGCCGGATAGGACCAGCAGCGTCGTCACCGGCGTCGTCTCTCCAGGCCGGACAACGACTCCTTCCACGGTCGAAGGCATGTAGTTCAGCGCTTCCAGCTTCAGGGCGTAAGTGCCGGGCGCGATCCGCATCTCGAACTTTCCAAATTCGCTTGTCTTCGTCTGGATGCCTCCGGCGCCGACAACCGCTCCGGCGACCGGCTTGCCCGAAGCCGAATCCATGACATCGCCCGCGACAACGCCGCTCTGTCCGGCGGATTGGGCGAAGGCAAAGCAGGCAAGCGAAAAGCAGACGAGGATTAGCACCAGAGGTCTTGTGGTAGGCATGATCAGGTTCGCCTACCAGGAAAACAGGCCAGCGTTACAGCCCGATGAACTCTCGGTCAACAATTGGAGACAGTTTGTGAATAAAGAACGGGCGCCCGGCTCGAAACCAGGCGCCCATGGCGTTCAACCTGATTGGCGGATCAGACCAGCGGAAGCTCGCCCTGCGGGTTCTCTTCGTCGATCGTTTCGGCTTCATCCACTTTGCAGATGGCCGCCACCTTGTCCTCGGCGTCCAGGCTCACCAGCTTGACGCCCGATGCCGAACGCCCGGTCTTGCGGATATCGCTCGATTCGGTGCGGATGATCTTGCCGTCGGCGGTAATCAGGATGACGTCGGTCTCCTCCTGCACGGCCAGGATGCCAAGCACCTTATCGGTCTTGTTCTTCAGCTTCATGTTGATGACGCCCATGCCGGCGCGGGTCTGGAGCCGGTATTCGGCCACCTTGGTCCGCTTTCCGTAGCCATTTTCGGCCACCGACAGCACGTAATCGTCCTCGCTGACGACCTCCATGCCGACGATGTAGTCGCCCTTCACCTTGAACTTCATCGAGGTGACGCCGGCCGCCGGACGGCCCATCGGCCGCACGTCGGTTTCCTGGAACTTGATCGCCATGCCTTCGCGCGTGGCCAGCACGATCATGTTGTTGCCGTTCGAAATCTGGGCTTCGATCAACTCATCGTCATCCTTGAGCCCGATGGCGATGATGCCGCGCGCCGCCGGGTTGGAAAACACCGACAGGTCGCACTTCTTAATGACGCCATTGCGGGTGGCCATGACGACAAACGTGTCTGGCGAAAAGTCGTTGACGCCCTGGAAGGCGCGCACGGTCTCGTCGGCTTCAAGGTTCACCAGGCCGTTGATGTTCTTGCCCTTGGCCGCCGCGGCGGCGTCGGGTATCGACCACACCTTCAGCCAGTAGAGCCGCCCGCGCGAGGTGAACACCAGCAGATAAGCATGGGTGTTGATCACCATCATGTGCTCGACGACGTCTTCCGACCGCGTCACCATGCCGATGCGGCCCTTGCCGCCGCGCGTCTGGCGGCGGTAGGTATCAAGCGAGGTGCGCTTCAGGTAGCCGCCGCGGGTGACGGTGACCACCACGTCCTCATCCGGGATCAGGTCGGCCAGGGTGAGTTCGCCTTCGTCGTCGACGATCTCGGTGCGGCGGGCGTCGCCGAAATCCTTCTGGACTTCCTTCAATTCCTTGACGATGACGGCCTTCAGCCGCTGCTCCGAACCGAGGATCTCGAGATACTCGGCGATCATGCGCTGGATCTCGGCCAGTTCGTCGAGGATCTTCTGCTGCTCCATGCCGGTGAGGCGCTGGAGTTGGAGTTCGATAATGGCCTGGGCCTGGCGTTCGGAGAAATCGAAGCGCGACAGGGACTCGCCGTTGAAGGCCAGCACCGGCGCCCACTTGCCGACCACCGCCTGCAAGCGCGGATTGTCGGGAAACTCCATCTGGCCGGTGAGGGCTTCCTTGGCCTCCTTCGGGTTCCTGGAGGCGCGGACGGCTTCGATGACGGCGTCCAGATTCTGCAGCGCCTTCTGGAAGCCGATCAACAGATGTTCGCGTTCGCGGGCCTTGCGCAGCAGGAATTCGGTGCGCCGGCGAACCACGTCGATGCGGTGCTCGATGAAGCGCTTCATGACGTCGATCAGGCCAAGCTCCCGCGGTTGGCCGTTGACGATCGACAGCATGATGACGCCGAAGTTCACCTGCATCTGGGTGAACTTATAGAGATTGTTCAGGATGATCTCGGGCTGTTCGTTGCGTTTCAGTTCGATGACGACGCGCAGGCCGTCGCGGTCGCTCTCGTCGCGGATGTCGGAGATGCCTTCCAGCCGCTTCTCGTTCACCAGTTGGGCGATCTGCTCCACCAGACGGGCCTTGTTCACCTGGTAGGGGATCTCGGTGATGATGATCGCTTCGCGGTCCTTGCTGATGCGCTCGGTGGCCACTTTGGCGCGGATCTTGAGCGAACCGCGGCCCCTGGTGAAGTAGTCGATAATGCCCTGGCGCCCGAGCAGGATGCCGCCGGTGGGGAAGTCCGGTCCGGGCGCCATTTCCATGATTTTGGATAGCGGCGTGTGCGGGTCGGCGATCAGGGAGATCACCGCGTTGATGATCTCGGTGAGGTTATGCGGCGGTATCCTCGTGGCCATGCCGACGGCGATGCCCTCGCTGCCGTTCACCAGCAGGTTGGGGATGCGCGTGGGCAGGACGGTGGGCTCCTGCTCGCTGTCGTCGTAGTTGGAGCGGAACTCGACCGTGTCCTTGTCGATATCCTCGAGCAGCGCGGCGGCGATCTTGCTCAGCCGGGCTTCGGTGTACCGCATCGCCGCCGGCGGATCGGCGTCGATCGAACCGAAGTTGCCCTGGCCGTCCACCAGCGGGTAGCGCATCGAAAACGGCTGCGCCATTCGAACCAGGGCGTCATACACCGAACTGTCGCCATGCGGGTGGTACTTGCCCATCACCTCGCCGACGATCTTGGCGCACTTGCGCGTGGGCCGGTTATGGCTCAGCCCCATCTCCGACATGCCGTAAAGAATGCGCCGATGGACAGGCTTCATCCCGTCCCGGATGTCGGGCAGCGCCCGCCCGATAATCACACTCATGGAGTAGTCGAGATACGACTGGCGCATCTCGTCTTCAAGGTTGATGGGCGTGATGTTGCGGCGGTCGCCCAATGGCAATTGCACCCCTCCGCCCGGCGGCACTGGGGGCGTTTGGGGCGTATTCGGATCCTGTGGATTGGACATGATCGGGTAAGATGTTAGCATAGCACAAACCGTTGAAACCGGGAGGCTTAACAGTCTGAAGCAAGCGACGAGGCAGATCATTCAAACCATTAGGGTTCCGGGCACCGCGCACCGCGCCTGGCAGGCCTGGGCCGAGCCCGGGCACATCGTCCGCTGGTTCGCTGACCGGGCCTCGGGAGGTTGCCTTCCGGGCGACGAGGTGGCCTGGGAGTTCAACGGCTTCGAACATCCGGCGCGCTACCGGGTGGAACGCTCCTGGCCTGGACGGAGCCTCATCTACACGTCCGGCGAACCGCCTGGGGCGCGGACGCTGGATGTCGGTTTCGAGGCTGCCGGTGAAGGCGCTATTGTGACGGTCACCGGCGAAAGCGTGCCGGCCTCGTATGAGTTTGACGAACTCGCCGCGGGTGTCGCCTCAGGCTGGGCGAATGCCCTGCGCTACCTCGAACTGTACCTTTCTCACTACCACGGCCGGACCAAACGGACTGCCATCGCCCTGACCACGGGCCAGTTTGATTTCGACGCGGCGCTGCACTGGTTTGAACCCGGATTGAAACGCGAGCGGTGGCTCGATGTTCCGGCTGGCGAACTCCAGCCCGGCTGGCGCTTCGATCACCATTTCGTTTGGCTCTGGTCCGCGATCGAGGGCACGATTGAACTGAGCGTCTTTCAGGGCGCATCGGGCGAGCACACGCTGGCCCTGCGCGCCGTCTCCTGGGCCGCGGATCCGGTGGCCGGACTGGATCGCCGGATCGCCGCCTCCGTGGATCGGCTGTCGCGGCTGCTGTTATCCTGAAATCGGACGACAAGCAATGCTGTCGATCGTCATCCCCATCCACAACGAAGAGCGAGCCATCTTGCGGCTCTACGACCGCCTCTCGGCGGTGCTCGATGAGATCGACCGCGCCTACGAGATCATCTTCGTCGACGACGCCTCGAACGACCGCAGCTACGAATTGCTGGCCAATCTCGTTGAAACCGACGGCCGGCTCAAGGTCATCCGCCTGCGCCGCAACTTCGGCCAGACCGCGGCGCTGTCGGCCGGCTTCGACGAAGCGCAGGGCAAAGTCATCGTCTCGATGGACGGCGATCTCCAGCACGCCCCCGAAGACCTGCCCGCCCTGCTGGCCAAAATCGACGAAGGCTACGACATCGCCTCAGGCTGGCGCAAACAGCGCAACGACAACTTCGTCATGCGCAAGATCCCTTCGCGTATCGCCAACTGGCTGATGTCGCGCGTCTCGGGCGTGAAACTCCACGACTTCGGAACCACCTTCAAGGCCTACCGCGCCGAGATCCTCAAGGACGTCAACCTCTACGGCGAACTGCACCGCTTCATCCCCGCCCTGGCCAGTTTTTATGGCGCACGCATCGCTGAAGTTCCGATCGCCAATCCGGCGCGCGTGGGCGGAGCGTCGCACTACGGCATCGGCCGCACGTTCAACGTCCTGCTCGACATCATCACCATCCGCTTTCTACTGAAGTACTTCACCCGGCCCATGCACTTCTTTGGCCGCATCGGCCTGGTCTCGACCGGCATCGGCGGAGCGATCCTGACCTTCCTGCTGGTGAAGAAGATCCTCGGCTACGAGATCATCTTGGAACACGGCCCCATGCTCGCCGCCGGCGGTCTGTTGCTGCTCGCGGGCCTGATGATGTTCACCACCGGATTGCTGGGTGAGATGATGATGCGGACGTACTTTGAAAGCCAGGGCCGCCGCATCTACGCCGTCCGCGACGTCCGCACCAAGAAACAGCAACAACGCGCCGGAAATTGACGCACCACTCAAGGACACGCCTCTTCGCCCGTCGGGACGGAATCCAATAATCCGGTCTAGAATGGAACTGGGAGGCGGCACGATGACCAGCAAGGAAACGCTCCACCAACTTGTCGACCAACTCGAGGAGGAACAAGCCGATCTTGCGTGGGTGTTGCTGGAGGACCTCCGCCATGCCGCCGACGGGAATGGGCCCCCCCTCGACGTTTCCACTTTGGCATCTCTTGACCGTGGCCTCGCGGACATCGCCAAAGGTCGTGTCAAACCCCTCAACGACTACGTGCGTGAACGCGGACTGTGAATCCTAAAACACCTCTATCCGAAGAGATCCCCTCAATGATCTACTCCGGTGAGCGTGCCCATCATGAGTGCTTGTAGACCTGACCTCGGGTGTCTATAGTGGCAACCAGGAGGCGCATATTCTCCCGATCCAGTTGAAACAGGATGCGCCAGTCGCCAACGCGTGAGTTCGCTCGTCTGAATTGGCCCACTTTGATCGTCTGATTTGGCCCACCCGCCCCCCCGGATGGCATGATGCCGGGATGGACAGGAGAAAGAAAGTGGAACTATTCGAAGAGATCCAGCAGCGCGTGCGCCCGTTGGCGAACTTGATCAACAGTTGGATCCAAGGTCGTCCCTCGTCTCGGCAGCCCTTCCATTCCCATCATCTGGCCAGCCCGAGCGGCTCAGTCCCGTAAGCCACGACAGGCGCGCAGGTAACTTCAGGACTACTTGTACCAATCCAGAATCCGCGCCTCGACGCCTGATCCCGCCAACGCCTTTTCGAACACCGACAGATCCGCTCCCCGGTAGTGGAACGGGATCGCCACTTTCGGTTTGAACGCTTTCACCGCGTCGGCGGCCTCCTCCGGCGGCATCGTGTAGGGCAGGTTCATCGGAATCAGCGCCACGTCGATGTTCTTCAAGGCCCGCATCTCGGGTGTGCCCTCGGTGTCGCCGGCGTTGTACAGACGCAAGCCGGCGTAGGTGATGATGTAGCCGTTGCCCTGCCCCTTCACGTGGAAGACCTTGCCCTCCGCGGGGCCGCGCTTGATGTTATACATCGGCACGGCTTCGATGTGCCAGGGACCCGCCTGCGTGGTTTCGCCGTTCCTGATCGCCTTTGCCCCTTCGATCTTGGCGGCGGCATCGGGCGAGGCGATGATGATGGACGACGCCTTGCGGACCAGGGCCAGCGCCTTCAGGTCCAGATGGTCGCCGTGGGTGTCGGTGATCAGAATCAGGTCGGCCTGTGGGACGCCGGTGTAGTTGCCCTGGCTCCAGGGATCGCAATGAAGCACCTGTCCGCCGGCTTCGAGCATGAAACTGGCATGGCGGATGGCGGTGAGCTTGAGTTCACCCTGGGCGGTCTTAAACGAGGTTGTCGGGTGCTGCGCCGGAAGCGACGCGGCGAAAGCGAGCAGAACCGTGATTGTCCTCATACCCCATGAGTATATGGCGGTTCGATACCGAGGAGAATCCTGCGCCTGGCGCGCCCAAGTGCGATGCCGCTAAACGGCTTGGCCGTCGAGGTGTCCGTTCCGCGAGGCGATCAACGCCGCCGTGTCGCGGGCGATGAGCAGTTCCTCGTTGGTCGGGATCACCCAGACTCGGGTGCGCGCCGCCGGTGCGGAGAGGTCGGCTTCCCTGCCCCGGCACTGCGCGTTCGCCGATTCGTCGAGCGAGATGCCGAGCGCCTGGAGGTCGCGGCAGACCCGGCTGCGGATAGCCGCCTGGTTTTCACCGATGCCGCCGGAAATGACAATGGCGTCGGCGCCGTTCAGGATGGCGTAAAAAGCGCCGATGTAGCGGCGGATACGGTGGCAGAAGACGTCGATGGCCAGCCGGGCCGGTTCCGAACCTTCGCTTTCCAGCCTGAGCAGTTCGCGCATGTCGTTGGACAGGCCGGAGAGGCCGAGCAGGCCGGACTTGTGGTTCAACAGATGGTCCAGCGCGGCGATGTCGAGACGTTCCCATTCGAGCAGGCGGTAGACGATGGCCGGGTCGAGGTCGCCGGGGCGGGTGCCCATGACCAGGCCCTCGAGCGGCGTCATGCCCATGGTTGAATCCACGGCATGGCCCTTTTCGACGGCGCAGGCCGAGCAGCCGTTGCCGAGGTGGATGGTGATCAGGTTGAAGTCCGACGGCGGTCGGCCTTGCAGGGCGGCGAAGCGTTCGGTGAGGTAACGGTGGGAGGTGCCGTGGAAGCCGTAGCGGCGGATCTTCCACTTGGCGGCGATGTCGCGCGGCAGGGCGTAGGTGTAAGCGGCAGGAGGCACGGTGGCATGGAAGGCGGTGTCGAAGACGGCTACCTGCGGGACATCGGGCAGCAAATGCAGACAGGCGCGGATGCCGGCCAGGTTGACGGGGTTGTGCAGCGGGGCGAGGTAGCAGAGATCCTCGACGGCGCGGATCACCTCGCCGGTGATGAGCACCGAGCCGCTGAAGCGGTCGCCGCCATGGACGACGCGATGGCCGACGCCCTGAATGGCGGGCGAATTCAGTTCATCGAGGCCGCGGGCGATGGCTTCGTCGTGGGTGATGCCGCGGCACTCGACCATCACCTTGCCGATGAGGCGGTCCTCGGCCGTGTCGATCACCTGGAGTTTGACCGACGAACTGCCGGCGTTGACGGCCAGCACGATCACGAGCCGACCTCGGAGTGGGCCTGCAGCGCGGTGATCATGCCGGTGACGTAGATGTCGTCGGGCGTGGCGGCGCGCGAAAGGTCGTTGGCCGGTTTGTTCATGCCCTGGAGCATCGGCCCGAACGCCGACGCGCCGCCGAGCCATTCGACGAGTTTGTAGACGATGTTGGCCGAGTTCAGGTCCGGGAAGACGATGGCGTTGGCCTTGTAGATCGAATCGTCGCCGGTGCGGACATCGAGCTGCGGAGCGCGGGAGCGGATGATGCGCGCGGCCTGTTCGGTGCGTTCCGGGTCAGATGCTGGCAGCAGGCCGACGACGGGTTCGCACTCGAAGGCCATGTGGGCGCTGCCGGCGGCCATGAGGGCGATGTCGGCAAGTTCGTTTGGCGAGGGGTCGATGACGACGGCGCAGTCGGCGGCGATGAACAGCCCGCGGCAGCCGGCCTGTTCGTTTGGCGTGCAGAGAACAAAGAAACTAGATACTGTTTTGACGCCCTTCTGCGCGCCGATGGCATGGAGCGCGGCGCGGACGGTGACGGCGGTCGAATTCGCGGCGCCGCCGAGAAACCCGTCGGCATCGCCGGTGGCGACCATGAGCGCGGCGAAGTCCAATGGACGGCGGGCGGCTTCCTGGGCGTCGCGGGCGGTCGCGCCGCGGTGGCCGCGGCGTTTCAGGTAGAAGTCGGCGTATTTCTGCGTCGACGGGTCGGTTTCGGGATTGTGACGGCGGAGACCGTCGGCGGGCGCGTCCTGCATCCTCGTGATCAGAATCGGTTCCAGCAGATCGTTGCCGGCGAGGCGGACGGCGGCTTGGAGCACGCGCGGGTCGTCGCCTTCGGGGAAGACGATGCGCTTCTTCGGTCGGAGGGCTTGCAGGCGGATTTCGACCCGGCGGAGGAAGTCAGCGGCTGGGGCGCTCAGGTGCACGATCTACTATTCTAGCCGCCGGATATCATGACAGAGAACATGGATTGCAGGATTGGCTGCGCGGCCTGCTGCATCGCGCCTTCGATTTCGTCGCCGATTCCGGGCATGCCGGACGGCAAACCCGCCGGGGCGAGGTGCGGCCAACTCGACGCCGGCGGCCGGTGCCTGCTTTTCGGGAGGCCTGAACGCCCGGCCGTCTGCGTCTCGCTGCGCCCGTCGGCGGAGATGTGCGGCCAAACGAACGAAGAGGCGATGGTGAGGCTGATCCGGCTGGAGCAGCAGACGAACCCGTCAAATTTTCGAAGCCTGACTTAAACTTGCCGAATCAGTAAGTTTTAAAGGGGAGGCATGAATGTCAGACAACAAGATCATCGTCGTGGCCGGAGCCACGGGCGCTCAGGGCGGCGGACTGGCCCGGGCGATTCTGAACGATCCGGCGCGGGAGTTTGCCCTGCGGGCGTTGACCCGGGACCCTAACTCCGAGAAGGCGCAGGAACTTGCGCGCCTGGGCGCCGAGCTGGTTGCCTGTGACATCGGCGACGAGGCGGCGCTCGTCAAAGCCTACGAAGGGGCCTACGGCGCGTTCTGCGTCACCTTCTTCTGGGCCCATTTTTCGCCCGAACGCGAACTGGCCGAAGCGTCGGCGATGGCCCGCGCGGCGAAGACTGCCGGGTTGAAGCAGGTGATTTGGTCGACGCTCGAGGACACGCGCAAGTTCATTTCGCTTGAAGACGACCGGATGCCGACGCTGATGGGCAAGTACAAGGTACCGCATTTCGACGCCAAGGGCGAGGCCGACGGCGTGTTCCGTCAACTTGGCGTGCCCACGACGTTTCTGCTGACGTCGTTCTACTGGGACAACTTCATTTACTTCGGCTCGGGTCCGCAGAAAGGGCCTGACGGGAAATACGCCATCACTCTGCCGATGGGCGACAGGAAACTGCCGGGCATCGCCGCCGAGGACATCGGCAAGTGCGCCCTCGGCATCTTCAAGGCCGGCGACGAATTCACCGGCAGGACGGTAGGCATCTCGGGCGAGCACCTGACGGGGGAGGAGATGGCCGCTGCGCTCGGCGGGGCTTTGGGGATTGACGTCGGCTACAACGCGGTGGAGCCGGCCGTGTACCGTTCGTTTGGATTTCCCAGCGCGGAAGATCTGGGCAACATGTTCCAGTTCAATCGCGACTTCTCCGGCTACTTCTGCGGCATCCGCGACGTTGCCTTGTCGCGCAAGCTGAACCCGGAGATGCAGGATCTCAAGACCTGGCTCGCGGCGAACGCGAGCAAGATTCCGCTGGGCTAGTCCTTGCGGGCTTCGAGGCGGGCGGCTTCCTCGGCGGTGATCTTCAGGAAGCTGCCGTGGCGGGGGTGGACCGGGAATGAGATGAGCGGCGTTGCGTCTTCCCACGATTTTCGGTCGCGGCTGCGCATGGCGCGGTAGCCCTGCGGCTGGCGGTAATGGTCGTAGAACACGACCAGATGTTCGCCGACCTGGAGGGCCGAAGGGCCTTCGGACCACTCCTCGGTGAACGCATCGCCTTGAATCGTCCAGGGACCCCGTACTGATGGGGCGGTGGCGCGCAGTATCCGTTTACGAAGCGGCGTCTGACGTTCATCCTTGAAGAACATATCGTAGCCGAGGGGGCCTGGCACGATGGTCGAGTCGATCACAGGGTAGCCGGGATCGAAGAAGAGCCAGGGTTCGGAGAACGACTTGAAGTCGCGGGTGGATCTGGCGTACATCCGGTGGTTGTTGCCTTTATCGAGCGACGCGGCGGTTTCGGGAAAGCGGCCCTCGACGGTCGAGGCCCAGAAGATGATCCATTCGCCGGACTTGGAATCGTGGACCATCTCGGGCGCCCAGACGTTTTTCACGCCATCGACGCCGGGCAGGCCGGGCGTCGCCACCTGTTCGCCCCAATTCGCCAGGTCCTTCGAATGGGCGTGGCCGAAGACGTTGCCGGTCCAACCCCAGGTCCAGACCATATGGAAGCCGCCCTTGGGGTCGCGGGCGAGGTGCGGATCGCGCATCAACTGGTCCTGATGGGCCGGCGGCAGCCAGGGCTTGCCGTTGTTGAGCGGCCGGTATTTGTATCCGTCGTCGCTGATGGCGAGGTAAACGCCCGTTTCACCGTTGCTCATGAAATAGGCGAAGAGGTATTTGTCGGCGGCCGGGAGGGCGGCCGCGAACAGGACGAGCAACATGACGAGCCTGGGGCTGGCTTGGATGGCTGGCATTGGAGTCTCCTTGGGCGGAATCACGAGGGTTCAGTCGGCTTCAGAACGGATATCGGGTAGAACTTCGGATTCGAAACGCCCGGCGATGTCGGCCATCTGGCCGGCGGCGGCCTGGGCATGGCCCTGGCGGATGAGTTGAAGCAGTTCGTGGTGCTTGGCGGCCTCGGCCTTGAGATCGAGAGACCCCCTCCGTCGAGCCGCCATCAGACCAACCGCGAACAGCGAGCCGAGGGAGTTTTCCAGGGCCTGGCTGGCCCAGCGGTTACGGGCTACCGCCCAGAGCGCTTTATGGAAGAGCATGTCGGCGTGGAGAAACGCGGCGATGTCGCCCTTTTCGGCGGAAGCGGTCATTTCCTGGACGCGCGCCTTCAACGTTTCATCGGCCACCGCGGAGTAGTTTTCGGCCGCCCAAGCGACGACCTGAGGTTCGAGCACGCGGCGAAGCCGGCAGATCTGGGCGGCCTCCTCACGGGTTAAGTCAATCACGGAGCAGCCGATGTTCGGGCGTTTGACGACGAGGCCCATCCCCTCGAGGTCCTGCAGCGCCTCGCGGACGGGTATGGAACTGACGCCGAAGCGAACCACCAGTTCACGTTCGATGAGCCGCTGGCCGGGCGCGTAGACGCCGGTAAGGATTTCGCGTTGCATCGTGGAAGCCAACTGTTGCCGGAGAGAGAGCGCGGACGGCTGCACCGCGGGGTTCAGGTGGACAGCCAGCAATCGGCAGTCGACCAGCCCAACTCGTCGGCGTCTAGGACTCACTAACCACCACTATAGCCGAGCGCAGACCCCCGCGGGGTCTTGTATTAAAACAACAGACTGGCTCCGGTTGAACGCGCCAGCCCTTCGCATTGTTGCAGTTACGGGCAGCAGTCCGATCCGTGAGCAGGCCGCCGGCGATCAGCCCGCGGTCCGCCCGGCGGCTGGTGCGGCCCTTCTATGTCGAATTCGCCGGGCAGTGGCCATGGAGACCGTCCTTGCGGCCGGATTTGGATGAACAGAGAACCGGAACCGTTCGCCTTGGCACAGGCAGCGCGGCGTTTCACCGTCACCGTGGACGCCGTGAAGCGGTGTGGAGCGCAGCCTGCCGCGAACCAGGTGACGCCAGCTGCGGACCTGGACCGGGGTTCCGCGGCGGGTGTTCCGGAAAGCGCTGGCGGACTTTGCCGCGTTCGCGTCGCTGGACGGATGAGTCCGGCGCATCCGCCCGGGCGGGTGAGCCGGTGACGGACGAATTCATCGCCGCTTCCGCCGGCTTGGACGGGGCCACTGGTCTGTGTCATTCAGGTTCCTGACGGCTGACGCCAGAGCCCAGCCCGAAACGATGAGGAGAAGCCAAGCAAGCATCGCTGTCATGAACGTCTATCGTCGGCGATGCGGCGTCTCCGGCAGGGGGGCTATGACCGAGCCGGGGCGGGAAACCTACCACGGGCCGGCGCCCTATCCACACTCAGAATCCTGTGTAGACCCCTTTAGTCCATCCTGGCGGGCGTACCAGCGCGGGAGTGGTTTGGGCACGGCCGGACGGGCTTCGTCCAAGGCCGGTTGGCGGGGCTACTGCGCCGCGCGGTAGGTGGCGGCGAGCTGGTCGCCGGTCTGGGGCGTGGACACGGAGAGGAACGTGATTGCATTGCCGTTCAGGACATAGTCGACCGCCGGCCGCTGGAGGACGCCGTTCCGGAACAGGTGCAGACTCGATGCGGGGGCGGGCGCCTGATTCAGGGTGAACACGAGGTTGACGCCATTGACCAGCCCGGTTGGTGGCTCCATGTCGACGAATAGCGGCAGCGCGGTCTGTGAACCGCAAGGGCCCGACGTGCCATCGACGCGGATGCAATCGGTGGCAATGCCGGATGCGCCGGCAAGATCGCCGTTTGAATCGATCACCGCGGCGCGCCCGGAGCGGTAAGCCAGCGCCTTCAGTGGCCGCTCGATCAGGGCCTCGGCAAGGCCGGTGACGTCGCCGATCTGGATCAGGCTGGAAGGCGGCAGAACCGGCGCGCCGGGAGGCGCTTCGAGGCGCACATGGCGGACCTGTAGAGGCAGGGCGCTCGGAGGTACCGCCCACGATTCCGTGAACTGGGTCTTGCCGTCGGAGTTGAAGCGAACCGAGTAGTAAGCGCCGGCCGAGGCATTCGTCGTCGGCACCAGCCTGGCATTGAGAACTCCGCCCGTGATCTGGACGGTCACCGAGTTCTGGGGAATGTTGGAACCATTGGAGGCCACGAACGAACGCCACGAGATGACGGCGGCGCCGTTGAACGGCGTTCCATCCGCCTTGAATAGCCTGTCCTGAATCAGGGTCAACGGAGGCGCCGCGATGGCGCCGGCCGCAAAGATCGCCGCCAGCGCAAGGCCGGCGATAAGTCGTCGAAAGTGTGTCATGCGAATCGGCATCCTTGTTGAATTCCGCGGACGTGATCGCACATCCGCCGCCGATTCAACACTATCGAGGCCCATGGCGTTTTTTTGGCGGGTTTTCAAGCTCACTCCACGGCAAGCGCCTTTCCTGCAACAAGTTATGGGCTTTGAAGTTTTTTTCTTAACGCTGTGAATCCCTCATGCGGCCCCCGCGTGTTCGCACATCGATGGATGAAAACGCGAGCGCCGGGGCGGCCTCGCGGCCCGGCGGATTGCGGTGGAGAGATGGAGAAGTCCTTCGTTCCGAGCGGGCCGAGGTGCGCACATTCGAAGCGCCGGAACGCCCAGATCAGCCCAAAACGCCGTGCCTGGTGATGATCTCGGCGTTAAGGTAGGGCCTGAGAGCCTCCGGGATGAGGACGGACCCGTCGGCCTGCTGGTAATTTTCGACAATGGCGACCCAGGTGCGCCCGACGGCCAGTCCGCTGCCGTTGAGCGTGTGCAGAGGCTCGCTTTTCTTGCCTGATTTGACGCGGATGCCGGCCCGGCGCGCCTGGAACGCTTCGAAATTCGAGCAGGAACTGATCTCCTTGTAAGCGTTCTGGCCGGGCATCCAGACTTCGAGATCGTAGGTCTTGGCCGAGGAAAAGCCCATGTCGCCGGTGGAGAGGACGACGCGGCGGTAGGGCAGGCCGAGGCGTTCAAGGACGGTTTCGGCGCTGCGGGTGAGGTGTTCGTGTTCTTCGTAGCTGGATTCGGGCGTGGTGAAGTTGACCAGTTCCACCTTCTGGAACTGGTGCTGGCGGATGATGCCGCGGACGTCGCGGCCATAGGCGCCGGCCTCGCTGCGGAAGCAGGGCGTGTAGGCGCAGAGGCGGATGGGCAACTGCGACGCGTCCAGCGTCTCATCGCGGAACAGGTTGGTCACCGGCACCTCGGCGGTGGGGATGAGCCAGAAGTCGAACTTCTCGATCTTGAACAGGTCGTCGGCGAACTTCGGCAACTGGCCTGTGCCGAACAAACTGGCCGAGTTCACCATGAACGGCGGCAGCACTTCGGTGTAGCCGTGCTCGCGGGTGTGCAGGTCGAGCATGAAGTTGATCAGCGCGCGCTCGAGCTTTGCGCCCTGGCCGAAATAAACGGCGAAGCGGGCGCCGGTGATCTTGGCGGCGCGTTCGAAATCGAGGATGCCAAGGCCCGGGCCGATGTCCCAATGCGCCTGGGGGTCGAATTCGAATTTCCGCGGCTCGCCCCATTTCCTGATCTCGACATTGGCGGTTTCGTCCCTGCCAGCGGGAACCGATTCGTGCGGCAGGTTGGGGATCGACGCCAGGTGCTGGCGGAATTCGTCCTCGAGTTGTTTGGTCTGGTCTTCGAGCGCCGAGATGCGGTCTCCGATGGTCCTGACGCGCGCCTGGAGATCCTCGGTGTCCTCGCCGGCTTTCTTCTTCTTCCCGATCTCCATGCTCTCGGCGTTGCGTTGGGCGCGGAGCGACTCGACGCCGGTCAAAGCCGCGCGGCGGCGGGCATCGATGCCCTTGAAATCCTCGACATCAAGGGTGAAACCCCGCGCGGCGAGGCGGCCGGCGATCATGTCGAGATTGGCGCGGAAAAAGGCTAAGTCGTACATACTGGCTCGGGAAACTCCATTGTAGCGGAGGGCGGAAGCTCCCAAGGTCTTATCGCGGGAGGCCCAGCCGGGCGAGGTAGATCGAGCGGTGTCCGCGGCGGACCAGCGAGTCCTGGCCGAAAAACGGAGTGGCGTCACGGCTGCGGATTCTGTCGAAGCCCGCGTCCGAAAGAGCATGGCTGATCTCGGCGCTCGACCAGCAGACCTCTTCAACGCGTTCGCTACGGCGTTCCCACAGGCCGCCGTTCTGGAGGAAGAACTCAGCCGTGGTCCAGGCCCTGCCGGCGCGCCGGTCGAAATCGCCGTGCATGACCAGCGCCAGGCCGGGCCGTTCGACGAACCATGTCACCGGCCACACCTCTTCAAACGCCAGCCGGGTGTTGACGTCGAAGTAGAAGTGACCGCCCGGCTTGAGGGCGCGCGCGGCGCATCTGGCCACCAGCGCCAGGTCGGATTTGCGCGGGACGTGGTTCAGGGCATCGAATTCGCAGGTGATGACATCGACCCTTTCGGGAAGCCGGAACCGCCGCATGTCGGCTTCGATCACGGTGACATGGACGGATTCGCGCGCCGCCTTGGCGCGCGCCTTGCCGCACATCGTTGGCGACAGATCGACGGCGTAGACGCGCAATCCGCGCTTGGCCAGTTCAACGGCCGTCGAGCCGGTCCCGCAGGCCAGATCGCAGCAGGAGGCGGCGCGAGCGAGGATGCCGCCCAGTATCCGCTCGCGCGCATTCTCGCGCCAAGGGTTGGCAAAGACGAAGACGTCGTCGTAGTGCTCGGCCAGCAGCGTGTAGGGCGGGACGGCTGACTTGGTCATTTTCGGCTCTCCTGATGTGAGGAAGCATACTCCGAATTGCCGCCGAAGACACCCGGCGCGCATCTCATCAGCTAAACTGATGAGTTTGGACCAACTGGGCATGGCCACAGCAAGACCAGTGCAGGACAATTCCGCCAACCACGGCTACCGCGGCCTGTCGCGGGAGCAACTGATCGCGGCCTACCGCAACATGAAGATGTCGCGGCGGCTCGACGACCGGGAAGTGCTGCTGAAGCGCCAGAACCGGATCTACTTCCAGATTTCGGCCGCCGGACATGAGGCGATCCAGACCGCGGCGGGCATGATGCTCAGGCCGGGACAAGACTGGTTCCATCTCTACTACCGCGACCGCGCATTGGCGCTGGCGCTGGGCGTCACGCCGGAGATGATGCTGCTGCAATCGGTTGGCGCGGCGGCTGATACGCAATCGGGCGGCCGCCAGATGCCTTCGCACTGGTCCAGCCCATCGCTGCATATCTTTACCGGCTCGTCGCCGACGGGTTCGCAGTTCCTTCATGCCGTGGGCTGCGCCGAGGCATCGCTTTTTCTCAGGCCCGGCGGCGATGAGGTGACGCTGGTGACCACCGGGGAAGGCGCGACCAGCGAAGGCGAGTTCTGGGAATCGATCAACGCGGCCTGTCTGAAAAAGCTGCCGCTGCTCTACGTCGTCGAGGACAACCACTACGCCATCAGCGTGCCGGTTGAGTACCAGACCGCCGGCGGCAGGATTTCGGCCCTGCTCAGCGGTTTCCCCGGACTGCACATCGCCGAATGCGACGGTTCGAGTTTCATGGATTCGGTGGCGGCCATTCAGGACGCCTTGGCGCACATCCGCTCGGGCGCGGGTCCGGCGCTGGTGCATGCGCATTGTACGCGCCCCTATTCGCACTCGCTCTCGGACGACGAATCGTTCTATAAGACGCAGGCCGAACGCGACGCCGAAGCGGCGGTGGATCCTTTGGCCACCTATCCGCAATGGCTGATCTCGGAAGGGCTGCTTGATCCGTTCGCGCAGGAGCGCATCGGCACGGACATTGAACTGGAGATCCAGGAGATCACGGAGCGCGTGCTGCGCGAGCCGGCGCCGGCGAAATCGACGGCGCTGCATTTTCTGTATTCGCCCACCGTCGACCCCTGCTCGAATGCCTTCGACGCCGTGCCCGTGTTCGATGGCGAGCCGCGCACCATGATCGATGCCATCAACCGCACCCTCGACGAGGAGATGAGCCGCAACCCCGGGATGGTCATCTTCGGCGAGGATGTGGCCGATTGCTCACGCGAGCTGAACCTCGGCGAGGTCAAGGGCAAAGGCGGCGTCTTCAAGGCGACATTCGGCCTGCAAACGAAGCATGGATCCCGCCGCTGTTTCAATGCGCCGATCGCCGAGGCCGCCATCGTGGGCCGTGCGCTGGGCATGGCCTCGCGCGGCATGAAGCCGGTGGTCGAGATCCAGTTCTTCGACTACATCTGGCCGGCGATGATGCAGATCCGCGACGAACTGGCCAACATCCGCTGGCGGTCCAACAACGGATGGTCGGCGCCGGTTGTGATCCGCGCGCCGATCGGCGGCTATCTGAACGGCGGATCGATCTACCACTCGCAGTCGGGCGAGGTGGCTTTCACGCACATCCCAGGGTTGCGCGTGGTGATGCCATCCAGCGCATTGGACGCCTGCGGCCTGCTGCGCACCGCCATCCGCTGCGACGATCCGGTGCTGTTTCTCGAACACAAGCGGCTGTACCGCGAGCCTTACAACCGCTCTCCGCATCCGGGGCCCGATTTCACGATCCCGTTCGGCCGGGCGCGCGTCGTCAAGCCCGGCGGCAGCCTGACGATCATCACCTACGGCATGACCGTGCAGAAGTCGGTCTACGCCGCATCTCAGATCGAGCGCACCCGGCCGGAGGTGTCGATCGAAATCCTCGACCTGCGTTCGCTGGCGCCGTTCGACATGGATGCCATCGCCGCTTCGGTCCGCAAGACGTCGCGGGCGCTGGTGGTTCACGAGGACACGTTGAGCTTCGGCTACGGCGCCGAGATCGCCGCGCGTATTGCGTCGGATTTGTTTGAATGCCTGGACGCGCCCGTCCGGCGTGTCGCCGCCCTGGACACCTGGGTCGGCTATTCGCCCGACCTTGAAGATGCCATCCTGCCGCAGACCGGCGACATCCAGGCGGCGGCCGAAGAGCTGTTGTCCTGGTAGCCCAACACGGCTCACACGGCGGAGCGCGGACGCGGCGGTTCACATGTGGTGCATCCGCCCATGTGCTATCCTCATCGGAAACCAGAGAGGCACACCAATGGACCGCAAGAAGGCATCCGACTATCCGCAGGAGATCCTGAATCTCTTTGACAAGTTCGTCCACGGCGACATTCCGCGCCGGGAGTTTCTCGAAGGCGCGCAGAAGTACGCCGTGGGCGGCGTCACGGCGGCCGCCATCCTCGAAAGCCTGACGCCCAACTTTGCCTGGGCGCAGCAGGTGCCGAAAGACGACAAGCGGATCACGGTCGAGACCATCTCGGTCGACTCGCCCAAGGGCAATGGGACCATCAAGGGCCACTTCGCCAGGCCCGCCAACGCATCAGCCAAGCTGCCGGCGGTTCTGGTCATCCACGAAAACCGCGGTCTGAATCCCTACATTGAAGACGTCGCCCGGCGCCTCGCCACCGCCGGATTCATGGCCTATGCGCCCGACGGTCTCACCACGGCCGGCGGTTACCCCGGCGACGAAGACCAGGCGCGCGCGCTGTTCCCCAAGGTCGACCGCAACAAGATGACCGCCGACTTCCTCGCCTCGGCCTACTGGCTCAAGAACCGGCCGGATTCAAACGGCAAGGTCGGCGTGGTCGGCTTCTGTTTCGGCGCCGGCATTTCGAACGCGCTGGCCGTCATGATGGGTTCGGATCTGTCGGCCGCCGTGCCTTACTACGGCGGGCAGGCCCCGGCCGCGGATGTGCCGAAAATCCAGGCCCCGCTGCTGCTGCACTACGCCTCGCTCGATACGCGCGTCAACGCCGGCTGGCCGGCCTACGAAGAGGCCCTCAAGGCGAACAACAAACCGTACACGGCCCACTTCTACGAGAACACCAACCACGGCTTCCATAACGACACCACACCGCGCTATGACGAAGCCGCCGCAAAGCTCTCCTGGCAGAGGACGCTCGATTTCTTCAACAAGCACTTGAAGTAGGACGGCGGCGAGTCGGCGACAATGGAGTCAGACCGATGAAGTTTGCCATTGCTGTCTTCACGCTTCTGCTGCCGGCCGCAGCACAGGAACAGCCCAGAGGCTGGGTCCGCCATACTATCGATAATTCGTCGCGCGGCGCCGACGGCGTCCGCCTGGCCGACATCAACCGCGACGGCCTGCCCGACATCGTCACCGGCTGGGAAGAGGGCGGCGTCGTGCGCGTTTACCTGATGCCGCAGCGGCAACGCGTCCGGATGCCGTGGCCGCAGGCGACTGTGGGCGAGGTCCCGTCGGTCGAGGACGCCGTGTTCGTCGATCTCGACTCCGACGGCGCATTCGATGCCGTGAGTTCAGCCGAGGGCAAGACGCGCTCGATGTTCGTCCATTGGGGCCCGCGCCAGCCTCTGCGTGAAGGCGCATGGACGATGGAGCCGCTGCCGGCATCGGTGAAGCGCTTCCAGTGGATGTTCTCGACGCCGATGCAGGTGGACGGGCGGTTTGGCGTCGACCTGGTCGCAGGCGGAAAGAACGAGAACGCCGAACTCGGCTGGTTTGAAGCGCCGCCCAAATACCGCGATCTCGCCGCCTGGAAGTGGCATCCGCTGCGGCCCGTCGGCTGGATCATGTCCATCATCGCCCGCGACATGGACTCGGACGGCATCGAGGACATCCTGTTCAGCGACCGCAAGGGCAGCCGCAGCGGCGTGTTCTGGCTGAAGAATCCGCTCGACCAATCGAAGCCCTGGACCGAACATCCGATTGGCGCTTTGGGCCGCGAAGTCATGTTTCTCGACGCCGCCGATCTCGACGGCGACGGCCTGGAGGACGTGCTGGCGGCCGTTAAGCCCAGGGAGATTCTGTGGTTCCGCCGCCTCGACAAATCCGGCCTGAAATGGGCGACGCATTCCATCCCCATGCCCGCAAACGCAGGCGGGGCCAAGGCAGTGAAGGCCGCCGACCTCGACGGCGACGGCAAGAAGGAGATCATCTTCAGCTGCGAGAACGCCAGGCCCAACGGTATCGGGGTGGGCTACCTGAAGCTCGCCGATGGCAAATGGATCGCGCATGACATCTCCGGCGGCCAGGGCGTGAAGTTTGACCTCGTCGAGGTCTTCGACATCGACGGCGACGGCGATCTCGACATCATCGCCTGCGAGGAATCGGCCAATCTCGGCCTGTTCTGGTATGAGAATCCCTTGAAGAAGTAGCCTATGGATGCCTGAACTCCATACCTGGCAATGGCTGCTTGGCGCGCTCTGCGCCTTCTTCGTGGGCATGGCCAAGACGGGCGTTCCCGGCCTCGGTGCGCTGGTGGTCCCATTGATGGTTCTGGCCATCGGCGACGCGCGGCTGAGCGCCGGCTATCTGCTTCCCGTACTGATCACCGCCGACCTGTTCGCCGTCTACTACTGGCGCAAGCACGCCTCGGCCTGGAAACTGTTCTCGCTCGCCCCCTGGGTGCTGATCGGCATGGCCGGCGGCGCGCTCGCCCTGCGCCTGGATGAACGCTACATCCGCCCGATGGTGGCGGTGATCGTGCTGGCCATGCTGGGGGTTTACCTCTATCGCCAGTATCTGAAAAAGGGCTTCGCCGTCCAGCCGCACCCTGTTGTCTATGGCGGACTCGCCGGCTTCGCCACCACTGTCGCCAACGCGGCCGGCCCGGTGATGAACCTCTATCTGCTCAGCAAGCGGCTGTCGAAGGAGGAGTTCATCGCCACCGGCGCATGGTTCTTCTTTTTCGTCAATCTGGCCAAGGTCCCGGTGTATCTGTTCCACGGCATCGTCAACGGCGGATCACTGGCGTTTGACGCGGCCATGATCCCGGCCGTGGCCGCCGGCGCAATCACCGGACGGTGGGCCGTTAATCACATCCCGATGAAAGCCTTCGAGGCGCTGGTGATCGCCCTGACCTTCATCTCATCACTGCTGCTGTTGCGGTAACCTGGATATCGTGCGGAATCGGACCTGCCGGCCGCAATCCCCGCCGATCACGTCCCAGGAGTGACCAGACCATGCCGATGACCCGCTTCCAGTTCCTGTCCTCCGCCCTGCCGATGGTGTCGGCGCGGCGCGGCTACGCTGCCGGCCGTCTGCCCAACATCGTCCTCATGTACGCCGACGATCTGGGCTATGGCGATGTGAGCAGCTACGGGGCCCACCGCGTCAGGACGCCCAATATCGACCGCCTGGCCAAGTCCGGCATCCGCTTCACCCACGCCCACTCGCCGTCGGCCACATGCACTCCGTCGCGCTACGCCATGATGACCGGCGAATACGCCTGGCGCAAACCCGGCACCGGCGTTCTGCCCGGCGACGCCCGCATGATCATCGAACCCGGCCGGTATACCTTGCCCGCCATGCTCAAGCGCGCCGGCTACCAGACCGCCGTGGTCGGCAAGTGGCATCTCGGCCTCGGCGCGGGCCATGTCGATTGGAACGGCCTCATCAAGCCCGGACCAGGCGAAATCGGTTTTGACTACTCCTTCCTCATCCCCGCCACCGGCGACCGCGTCCCTTGCGTCTACACCGAAAACGGCCGCGTCGTCGGACTCGACCCGAACGATCCCATCCAGGTCGACTACCAGAAACCCATCGGCAACGAACCCACCGGCCGGGCCAACCCGGAGTTGCTCAAAATGCACCCCAGCCACGGCCACGACATGACCATCGTCAACGGCATCAGCCGCATCGGCTATATGACCGGCGGCAAGTCGGCGCGCTGGGTGGACGAGGACATGGCCGACGTCATCACCCAGAAGGCCGTCTCCTACATCAACAACCACAAGGCCAGTCCTTTCTTCCTCTACTTCGCCACCCACGACATCCACGTTCCGCGCGTCCCCCATCAGCGCTTCGCCGGCAAGACCGGCATGGGCCCGCGCGGCGATGCCATCCTCTCGCTCGACTGGTCGGTCGGACAGTTGCTCGATACCCTCGAACGCAACCGCCTGATGGAGAATACGCTGGTCATCCTCTCCAGCGACAACGGACCCGTCGTTGACGATGGCTACAAGGACGACGCCGTGGAGAAGCTTGGCGACCACAAGCCGCGCGGTCCGCTGCGGGGCGGAAAGTACTCGATGTACGACGGCGGTACGCGCGTGCCGTTCCTCGCCTCGTGGAAAGGCAAGATCAAGCCCGGCGTTTCCAACGCGCTGCTCAGCCAGATCGACCTGCTGTCGTCGCTCTCCGCGCTCACCGGCCAGAAACTGCCCGAGGACGCCGCGCCCGATAGCTTCGACGTTCTGCCCGCCCTGCTCGGCCACTCCAAACAGGGCCGTGACCATCTGGTGGAGCACGCCGGCGGACTGTCGCTGATTCAAGGCGACTGGAAGGTGATCGAAGCCCGCAAGGGTCCCAAGACCAACCTGACGGGCAACGAACTCGGCAACAGCGAGACGCCGCAGTTGTTCAACCTCGCTCAGGATATCGGCGAGCAAAACGATGTCGCCGCCGCGCATCCGGACCGAGTGAAGACGATGCTGGCCGAAATCGACCGCATCCGCAAGACGCCGAAAACGCGCAAGTAGGACTGGCGGTTACGCCGGCCGGCGGTAGTTCCACAGCAGTTCGACGAACAGCCCGCCCGCCTTGCGCGTGTCGATGTAGGCATACCGGCCCGAACCCGGCCGGTCCTTCTCGCCCCAGGCGCCCGACATAGCCGCTTCGTAGCCGTCCTTCTGCCATTCGGCGATCGCGGCATCCATGTCCTGCACGTTGAAAGCGATGTGGTGGAAGCCCTCGCCGTTGCGGTCCAGATGCTCGTGGTAGCAGGACGGGCCTTTCAACGGCTCGATCCATTCATACGCAACACGCCCGTGCCGCTGCCAGCCCAGCCGCATATCGAAATCGCCCGGCTTGCCGCGGTAGATCGAATCGCGGCCGTTCACCGCCGAGTAGCTGAACGCCGGCAGCCCGAACTTCTCCCAGTACGCCGACACCTTTTCGGGCGACTTCGTCACCCAGGCGTATTGCGTGATGCGGCGGTCGGCGCGGACCTCGCCGGTCCACTGATCCGCCGGATGGACCAGGCCGATCGAATACAATCCCTCCCGGCGCGTGTCGAACATTGAAAACCGCACCACTGCGTCGCCGGCATCGAAACTGGCTTCCATCAGCACCGGCGCAAGCGCTTTCAGCCTCGCCGCCTCGGCCTGATACGCCTCCAGACCCGGCGGCGCGAACAGCATCGCCATCATGCCCGGACCGCGATTCGCCTTCATGAAATCCGCAAATGCGTTGTCCTGCCCATCCGCTTGCACCCAGTGGACGATGGTCGAGCCGAAGTTGCCGCTGCGCACCTTCATCGCCGTCGGGGACGCCTTGCCGCGGAACGTGGCATCCTTCAACGGCATCGTCATCGGCTGGCTCACCGGCACGCCCAGACGCTCCCATTCCGTCGCAGTCTTGTCGGCGTCGTCCACGACCCACACCAGCGCGGCCACCTGCTTGTAATATTCCGGCAGCGCCGCCGTCTGAGCGGCCAGGGCAACCGGCAGTTGAACGAAGGTCCTGCGAAGCATGGCGAAACTCACCTCTTTCCGATCATCCCGACAACTCTGAACGTGTAGTCAGTGTACGACCTCATCTTGCCCTGTAGCCAGAGCAGAATCGTTTGCCCGGAATCCGGCGCCGGAACGACCGGCCGCAGGTTGTCCGCCGTGGAATCTCGCGTGATGGCTTCCCACTTCCACCTACGTCCGTCGCGCGTCCTGCCGCGATAGATCTCCCAGTGCCGCTGATTGTCCGCCCTCGAGATCAGCGGCGCGCCGGTGACGGGGTCGGCGTTCGTCGAGATATAGATCGTCCCCGGATCGCGGGGGTGCAACGCCGCAAGGCCCGTGTAGTCGTCCTCGCGCGCATAAATGCGCGTGCCGGCATAGGCGATCTCCGCCACCTGCCATCGCTTTCCGTCGAACCGCGCGTAGTGATACCGATGATCTTCGCCGCCCTCCCCGTCGGGCTTGCCGGCGGAGTTCATCTGGACTGAGAAGACCATATAGGGCCGGCCCTTCGAGTCCAGTTCAAGGTCAGTGATCCAAGCCACGTTGTCCGGGCCGCCTTTGTAGACCAGCGTCCCCTCCTCGGGCGCCTTCAACCCCTCTCTCATCGAACCGATCCGCGCGCCGCTGGATGCCATCAGGTCCCCCGCCCTGTAGACGGCGTGGTAGATCGAATTATTGAAGTCCCGCGGATGGCCGTCCGTGTAAGCGAAATGCACGGCGTCGCGGCCGTTCGACGCATACTTCACGTACGGCCGGTGGCGGAACTTCGTCGGCACATCGATGAAGACGCCGCCCGCCGTCCATGTCCGGCCCAGGTCGTCCGACCATGCAAACGATGGTTTGAACGAGTTATTGAAGCCGCGGTAGAAGTCATAGATCCGCCCCCGCCCCGCATTCTCGCTTGTGAGAAAGTGCAGGTTCGAATAGGTGACCCTCGACGCCGGGCTCGGCACGAATACCTGTTCCTCGCCCCAGTCCGCCGGATCGCCGGGCTTCGAGATCCGGTAGTAGATCTTCTCCTCTGGGCCGTGCTTGGCATACATCGTGAGGATCTCGCCCGAGGGCAGCGGCAGGAACGCCGGCGAGTTGTGGTCGTCGGTCCACTGGCGGCGGTCCCTCTCGTCCGTGGGCGTGTGCAGGGTCACCCGCTTCGTCTCCCGCGACTTCAGATCGTAGACGGTCGCCTCCACGTGGCCCTGCCGCGCGCCGCCCGTCGCAATCGTGCCGAACACCAGCTTGCCGCCGGAGGCAATCGCCCGTTCGTCCTCGAACCAGCACCAGCCGCCGTCGTCATTGAATTCGATCAACGGCGCCCCGTGCCGGATCTGCGCGCTTACCTGCATCACCGCAACCGCGGCAATCAATGCCAGCAAGAGCCTGCGCATTACTCCGCCTCCACCGATTTCAACTGTTCCGTGATCACCCTCGCCACCTCCTTGCCCAGCGCCGCCGATCCGGCATCCTTGAAGTGTACATCCACCGGCAACCGCCACTCGCCCGGATGCGGCAGCGCGAACGAATACAGATCGTTCACCGCCACGCCGCTCGCCTTCATCGCCTTCGCCGCCCGCCCGTTGTACAGCGCCCCGCCGGCCTGCGCGCGCGGCGGCGGCACATTGCCCTCCGGCGCCGGCGTCGTGGTGGCGAAGATCAGCCTTGCCCCGCTCTGCTTCAGCCGGAAAACGATGCGACCCAGGTTGCGTTCGTAGTCGTCCGGCGACACCTGGTGCGATCCGTCGAACATCTTCTTCGGATCGTGCGGGCCGAAGTTGAAGTGGATCACGTCCCAGTTGCCCTTGCCCAGCCATGCCTCCACCATCTCACCGCCATGTGTGCCCGGGCCGCGGTTCTCCTTCGGCCTGTGCACGTTGGCCACCCCGTCCGGCGCTGCCCGCGCGTCCAGCATGTAGCCGGTCGAGATCGAATCGTCCATGACCACCACCCGCGGCGGTCCGGGCGTGCCGCTGATCGGAGCCGGCGGATCGGGCTTCCGGGAGGCTGTCTGCGCGGCCAGTCCGGCGGCACACAGAGCCAGGGTCAACAGTGTTCGCATCTCCGGCGATTCTACTACGCGCCCGCGCTCAGCGTGCGCGCTTTCGTCACCCGGCCAACGTCCCAGTGCGATTTCGCCCACTGAAGCATCCCGCCGCAGGTCAACCCCTCGGGCGGCTCGTGGTTCAGAAATCGCAGCGCCCGCCTCACCGCCAGTGCGGGTTCCATCAAATCCACCGGCTCGGCCAGGTGCTGCTTGCTCAGTTTCGCCCCGTCTTCGCCAACAGCCACCGGATGATGAGCGTAGACCGGCTCGGGCAAGCCCAACGCCCGCTGCAGCCAGATCTGGCGTGGCGTCGACGCCAGCAGGTCCGCGCCTCGCATGACATGCGTGACGCCCTGAAAAGCGTCGTCCACCACCACCGCGAGTTGGTAGGCGAAGATTCCGTCCGCCCGCAGCAATACGAAGTCCCCCACCTCGCGCGCCAGATGCTGCGCGTACCGGCCCTGGATCTGGTCATCGAAGCCGACTTCGACCGGATCCACCCGCATCCGCCAGCTTCGCGGACTCCTGCCCGGCTTCACTCCGTCGCGGCAAAGCCCCGGATAAGGACGTTCGCCGGAGTTCGTTTGGGAGACGGCCGAGTCCGCGATCTCGGCCCGCGTGCAGCCGCACGGGTAAACCAACCCTTCCCCTTTCAATCGCTCCAGCGCGTCGCGGTAGGCCTCCAGGCGCTGGCTTTGACGCATTGGCGGCCGCTGCCAGGCGAACTCACAGCGCTCCAGTGTCTTCAAGATTGAATCGGTTGCGCCGGCAGCGTTGCGCGGCGTGTCGATGTCCTCGATTCTCAGCAGCCATTTGTCGCACGAGACGGAACTGGCCACCGCGGCGATGAGGCTGCCGAAGTGCAGTGGCCCGGTCGGCGACGGCGCGAACCGGCCGACCGCGCCAGGATTGCCTTTCGATTCGTTGTCAGACATCCTGATAGTTAATGGAATCGCCGCAACCCGTTCGGCCGCGGCGGAATCCATCTATTCAGTTTGTAACGCGGATTCAGGGGAGTAAAGAAGATGAAGCCTGTCCTTCTGTGCCTGCTCGGCTCGTTCATGGGGCTAATCCCGGCATGGGGCCACAGCGCAAGACCTCCTTTGGCGATGACCGGCGCGCGAGGTGGCTTGACGTGCAATATCTGCCATTCCGGCACGAATCTGAACGCCGGAGGCGGGAGCCTGAAAGTGGAAATCATCGGCGCGGGCAAGTACACTCCCGGCGCCAAACACACTTTGCGTGTCACCCTCGCCGATCCCACCGCGGAACGTTGGGGTTTCCAGTTGACCGCCCAACTCAGCGGCGCTGCCATTCAGGCCGGGACTCTGAATCTGGTGAATCCTTCAGAGACCGTCAAGGAAGAAGAATCCGGACTCGAGTACGTCGCACACCGGGCAGACGGGACCCGGCCTGGGCAGCGCAATCAGGTCACTTGGGATGTGGACTGGATCGCCCCGCCGCAAGGCGCCGGCAATGTCGCTTTCTTTGTGGCCGGCAATGCCGCCAACCGCAACGGAAATGAGTTCGGCGACAAGATCTACACAGCCTCGGCGGAATACGCCGCCGACTCCGGCGACACCCAGACCAGGAGTTATGCCCTGCCCCAGATCGCCTTCGGCGGCAACGCCAACACCGACGGCAAATGGACCACCACCCTCTACTTCACGAGCACGGCAACCTCGGCAACCGCGTTCACAGTCGACTTCTTCGCCAACAACGGTTCGCCCATGCCGGTCCCCTTCGGCGGCGGCACGGCGACCTCCATTCCAGTCAACCTGACGGCCGGCTCAACCACGGCCATCGAACTCAGCAGCAGCGGCGCCCTGACGCAGGGCTGGGCCGCCGTCAACCTGCCATCGACGGTAAAAGGCTTTGGCATCTTCCGCCAGGATGTGACGGGCCGCAGCCCGTCCGAGGCCGTCATCCCGCTGGCCGAGGACTCCAAGCAGAACTACGTCATGGTCTGGGACGACACGGAGTTCACCACCGTCATGGCCATCGCCAACCCCGGCGGCACTCCGGTGACCGTCAACCTCACCGTCCGCCTCGCCAACGGCAATCAGATCGGAACCGGCGCCGTCAACCTCGGCCCCAAGGAGAAGACCGCCTTCGTCCTTCGGACACAGTTGAATCTGCCAGCCATGCAGGGCGCATCGGGCGCCTTGGACATTTCGGTTTCGTCAGGAAAGCTCTCGGTCCTCGGGCTGCGGTTCGGTCCCACGGCCGTCACTTCCATGCCTCCCGCCGAGCGATAAGCGGGTCCGGCTTTACATTCCGGCTTCTCCTCATCCATACTATTCGGCACAGTCAGCGGAGGAGAGTCATTGGATCAAACATCTATTCCTGTGCCCGCGCACGCCGGGCCCGTCTCGCAGACCGGCCGCCACACCACGCTTGACGTGCTGCGCGGCTTCGCCCTGCTCGGCATCCTGCTGATGAACATCGTCGGTTTCGGTCTTCACTTCTCGGCATACGACAATCCCACGGCCGCGGGCGGTTCGACGGGCTGGAACCTCGGCGCCTGGGTGTCCATGCACATCCTGGCCGAAGGTAAGATGCGTGCCCTTTTCTCGTTGATGTTCGGAGCCGGCGTTATCCTGATGACCTCCCGGATGGAGGCTCGCGGCGGCGTCAACTCAGCGGACATTTACTACCGCCGTAACCTATGGCTGCTGCTACTCGGTATCCTTCATGCCTACCTGCTCTGGCCCGGCGATATTCTCTACCCCTACGCACTGTGTTCGCTCGTCCTCTACCCGTTCCGGCAGATGTCGCCAAAACGGCTCCTGATCATCGCCGGAGTGCTTGTCGCTCTCACCGCCGGTGGCAACGTCGGCCTGGCGTTCAAAACACGATCGACCATCGAACAGGCTCAACAGGCGCTTGCCGACGAACGGCACGGCAAGGCCCTCACCGATGAGCAGACGGCGGCCAAGGAGGACTGGGAGAAGTTGCGGAAGGAATACATGCCCACCAAAGCGGAACTGGAAAAAGACGCCAAGGCCTGGCGCGGAGGATTCCTCAGTTCGCTGAAGGCCCGGGCCGCGCTGGTGGGCACACTCCACTCCCTGCCGTTCTACCACCCCTGGAATTGGGATATCTGGAGCATGATGATCGCCGGCATGGCTTTCCTCAAACTGGGCATCCTCACGGGCGAGCGGTCCTACAGCTTCTATGCCTGGACGGCCGTTATCGGCTACGCGATCGGCCTCCCGGTGAACTCGGTCACCGCGTGGCTTCGAGTGGAAAGCGGATTCGACATCGTCACCAGGTTCGTCACCGGCGCCACTTACGACATCGGCCGGTTGTCGATCGCCCTGGCCCACTTGAGCGTCATCATGCTGGTGTGTAAGGCGGGATGGTTCAAGCCGCTGATGTCGATGCTCGCCGCCACCGGCCAGATGGCGTTGACCAGCTATGTTGTGCAATCGGTCATCTGCTCGACGCTGTTCTGCGGCTATGGTTTCGGGCTCTACGGACGCCTGGAGCGGATTGAACTGTATCTGATCGTCGCCGGCATCTGGGTCTTCCAAATGATCGCCAGCCCCTTATGGCTGAGGCATTACCAGTTCGGGCCGTTGGAGTGGGGATGGCGGGCGCTCACCTATTGGAATCGTCCGCCGTTCCGCCGCGTGCCGGCAATGCCCGAAGCGGCGGCGGAGTCCATGGCCTGAGAGCCGTCTCCCGTCTCGCGGCTCTCCGGGCGTGGGGAGATGATGCCGGCGGCAGCTCGACCGGGGCGCCGGGGCGCGGATCATGCACCGGCGGACAAACCGGCCGTTCGAGGATTGCCGCGGCGGCAACGCCCATGCTAGGTTGAGAAGCGCTTCCCGCCGGCGCCGCAAGGCGATGGCGCCCCGGCCGGAGGAGCGACACGCGCTGAAGGGACTGCGACATGAAAGAACAGAATTATTCGAACCACACCAGGCTGATGGCCGGATTCCACTTCGTACTGCTGCCGATCCTGCTGCTCACGCTGATCGGGTCGGCGGTGAACCTCTACAAATCGTGGGGCGGCCACACGGGGTTTTACAGCGCGGCGCTGGTCATGGTGCTGACGGTTTGCGCGATGTTGGCCGCGCTGCTGGCGCGCATCGGCGCCATGAAAGCGCAGGACCGCGCGATCAAGGTGGAAGAGAACTTCCGTCACTACCTGCTGACGGGCAAGCCGCTGGACCCGCGCCTCACCGTGCGCCAGATCATCGGGCTGCGCTTCGCCTCCGACGAGGAGTTCCCCGCCCTGGCCGCCAAAGCCGCCGCGGACGGCACATCGGAGGACGGCATCAAGAAATCAGTCAAGAACTGGAAGGCCGACCACTACAGGGTTTGATCAAAAGGCTGGTTCATGTAGCCCCGGCAGTTTGCGGCGCCACAGAAGCAGGGATAGACAGGATCGCTTCCCGTGATCCAATAGTCGATCAGCAGTTCTTCGCCGGCCTCGATCCGGCGTCGCGAGATGAACCAGATCCGCCCGTTGCGAACCCTGGTGTAGAGGTTCGGATTACAGCTGTGGTTGACGAACTCCGCCCCGCTGCCCCCGATCGCCCCGTCGATGGCCCTGTTCGGACCTGCGAGGAAGACATAGATCTGCGGGCGCAGCCGACGCCTCCAAGCTTCGTCGTGATCGATCCGTTCGCCGGTGTATTCCATCACGCGCCTTCGAGCCGGGATGGGCCCACCGGCACGGATGCCCCAGCCGTGGATACTGGACGGCCGGGCCTCAAGGGGGAACATCGCACATTCACGCCTGATGCGCGGCACACGATCCGGCCCGGCCGGCATCACGACCTCCCGCACGAAAGCCGTGAGTTCCACCTTCACCAGCCTGACTTGATTCCGCCAGAGTTCTTGACTCCGGACGACTTGCCTGGAGGAGGCCCGAAGCCCTGCTTGATACCAGCAGGTCCGGCCGCGTTCTTGAAACCGGCGGGCTGGACCCCACCGCCCTTGTAGCCTGGAGGCCCGAAGCCCTGCTTGATACCGGCAGGTCCATAGCCCTGCTTCGAGCCCGCGGGTCCCAATCCCTGTTTGCTGCCCCAGTGACCGGCGCCCTGCTTAGATCCGGCCCCTGATTTGGGGAAAGCCTGCGCGGCTGGCATGGGCTGGTTTGGATAGGGATCGAATCGCTGAAGCCTCGCCAGGGTTTGCCCGCCAGGATCGACTCTGCCATCGGGGAATGGCATGAAAGCTTTCTGAAATCCACGGATCGCGGCGATGGTCTTGGGTCCGGCCATGCCGTCCACGGCCAGTTCGACTGGGGGTCCGCCCTGACCCGCCGGGACGCAGTTGAGAAGGTATTGAACCGTCATTACATCCTGTGGCGATCCGGGCGCTCCAAGGCAGACAGGCGAACGGATTGTTTTTGGCATGACGCCTCCTCTGACTGCATCCTCTGGTGAGGTTAGTCTAAACGGCGGCTTCGGGAGATGTCAATCGGCAGGAGGAGTCCTGTCGCGGACGAGGGGGGAGTGGGGCAACCCGGGTTGCCCCATGCGCAGGAAACTAGGCCAGTTCGTAGCCGCGGAAAAACCACGAGAGTTCAAAGGCGGCGGTTTCAGGAGCGTCCGAACCGTGCGAGGCGTTGCGGCCAATGCTGGTCCCGTAGAGCTTGCGCACCGTGCCTTCGGCCGCCTTCTCCGGATTCGTCGCGCCCATCACTTCGCGCCACTTGTTGATGGCGTCTTCGCGTTCCAGGGCCAGCAGGACCACCGGTCCCTCGGTCATGAAGTCGATGAGTTCGTCGAAAAAGCCCTTGCCCTTGTGGACGGCATAGAAACCTTCGGCCACGCCGCGCGTCAGGGTCTCCTTGCGCATGGCGGCGATGCGGAAGCCGCTGCTCTCGATGAGCGCCAGGATACCGCCGGCATGACCGGCCGCAACGGCGTCGGGTTTGATGATTGCAAATGTCTTTTCCATGGATGTGTTGAGGGTGATTCCTTAGAGCTTGAGAGCGGCCTTAATGCGCTCGCCCATGTCGGCCGGGGTCGGACAGACGATGATGCCTGCCTCCTCCATGGCCGCGATCTTGTCCGACGCCTTGCCGGAACCGCCGGAGATGATCGCCCCGGCGTGGCCCATGCGGCGCCCGGGCGGCGCCGTCTGGCCGGCGATAAAGCCGACGACAGGCTTGCGGACGTGTTCCTTTACATACGCCGCGGCCAGTTCCTCGGCGTTGCCGCCGATCTCGCCGATCATGACGATGGCCTCGGTCTTCGGATCCTCGTTGAACAGCCGCAGCGCGTCGGTGTGGTTTGTGCCGATGATCGGATCCCCGCCAATGCCGATACACGTGCTCTGGCCGATGCCCAGCGCCGAAAGCTGGCCGACGGCTTCATAGGTCAACGTGCCGGAGCGGGATACCACGCCCACCGGACCCGGCATGTGAATATGGCCCGGCATGATGCCGGCCTTGCACTCGCCCGGCGTGATGATGCCGGGGCAGTTGGGCCCGATCAGCCGGGTGGCCGGCCTGGTCTGGAGAAACTGCCATGCCCGGACCATGTCCATCGCCGGGATGCCCTCGGTGATGCACACCACCAGCGCCAGGCCCGCGTCGGCGGCCTCCATCACCGCTTCAGCGGCGAATGCCGGCGGCACGAAAACCACGCTGGCGTTGGCGCCGGTGGCCTTCACCGCTTCCGAGACCGTATTGAACACCGGCCGGCCCAGGTGCGACGTGCCGCCCTTGCCCGGCACAACGCCGCCGGCAACCTGTCCGCCGTAGGCGATCATCTGTTCGGAATGGAAGCTGGCTTCACGGCCCGTGAAACCCTGCACCAGCAGGCGCGTGTCCTTGTTGACCAGGATGCTCATGACGTCGGCTCCCTCCTTACGCGGCCAGCGCGACAACCATCTCGGCCGCGTCCCGCATACCCTGGGCGACCTTGAAGTTCAACCCCGATTCCGCCAGTATCCGGCGGCCGATCTCGACGTTGGTGCCCTCCATGCGGATGACGATCGGAACCTTCACGTCCAGCGCCCGCGCCGCCTCGACAACGCCGGCGGCCAGCGTATCGCAGCGCAGGATGCCGCCGAAAATGTTGATCAGAATCGCCTTCACGTTCCGGTCGGCCAGCAGGATGTTGAAGGCGTTGCGGATCTGGTTTTTGTTCGCCCCGCCGCCCACATCCAGGAAGTTCGCCGGACTGCCGCCGGCCCACTTGATGATGTCCATGGTGGCCATCGCCAGACCGGCGCCGTTCACCATGCAGGCCACGCTGCCGTCGAGTTTGATGTAGTTCAGCCCGAACTTCGACGCCTCGACTTCCAGCGGATCCTCCTCGGCCAGGTCGCGCAGTTCGACCACGTCCTTGTGGCGGTACAACGCGTTGTCGTCGAAGCTGATCTTGGCATCCAGGGCGGCGATGCCATTGTCCGCGGTCAGCACCAGCGGGTTGATTTCCGCCAGTGAGCAGTCCATCTCCACCCACGCCCTGGCCAGCGCCGTGATCGTCTTCACCGCCGCGCCGATGGCTTCGTTCGGCAGTCCGAGACGGTAGGCGAGCTTGCGCGCCTGCCAGCCCATCAGCCCCGTGCCGGGCACGAATGCCTCCTTGAAGATCCGTTCCGGCGTCTCAGCCGCAACCACTTCGATGTCCATGCCTCCGTCCGGCGAGGCCATCACCACGGGCAGTCCTGTTCCGCGGTCGAGCACGATGCCCAGATAGAGTTCCTTGACGATCGGCAGCGTCTCCTCGACCAGCAGCCTTTGAACGAGACGGCCTTCGGGTCCGGTCTGATGCGTCACCAGCGTCATGCCCAGGATCTTCCGCGCCGCTTCCCGGGCCGCGTCGCGGCCATCGGCGAGTTTTACGCCGCCGCCCTTGCCGCGGCCGCCGGCGTGGATCTGGGCCTTCACGACCACCCTTCCGCCCAGGTCGCGGGCGATCTGCTCGGCTTCATCGACGGTGGCGGCCATGCGCCCTCGGGGCACGGGGACGCCATAGCGCGCCAAGATCTCCTTGGCCTGGTACTCGTGAATTTTCATAGGAATACGGTACTCGCACTTGGCTCAGAGTGAATCATGTTCCAATATAGCAAGTCTGCCGCTGAACCCGCCTTCGCGCGGGCGCGCAAACTCGCTTTCGCGTGGACACACCCCTCGCTTGGGGGCCGCGTTCATCTCCAGGGCCGGCCGGCGCCCGCCGCCTGCCTTACTCCTCGTAGTGGATGGTGACGCGAGTGCCGCCGCTGGGCGTCGCCTCCGCCACAATGGCGCCGTTTCGCCTCACCACGACGCGCGAGATGTGCGAGCCAGCGTTCGCGTGCTCCAGATCGTTCTCCGTCGCGCCGGACTTGAACGCGTTCCAGTCCGTCTCCATCTTGAGGTTGCGGCCGGCGGGATTGGTCGTCACCGCAACCTCCATGCCGTCGTAGGTCACCCTAACCTCGCACTCCTGGCCCGTGAACTGGACCGAGGTCGAGCCTCCGGACAATTGGACATCGACCCTCGAAACGCGCCGCCCCGTGCTGGGATGGCGCCGGCGTCTGGCCGTTTCCTCCACGTAATCCCCCCAGCGCACGGCGGAGTTCATCTTGAGCGATCCATCGGTGATGATGATCGGCGTGTCGCCGGATTGGGCGCCGAGGCGCCCGCGGGCGGCGATCGTGAGCAGGGGGGCGGCGCTGGACAGAAACCGGGCGCGGCTGATTCTCTTCATTTGGGTGGTCCTTTCACTTGAATTAGTGCCGTTGAGGGCTTGCGGAGCGCGGCCAGCGAGGTGGCGTCCATCTGGATGTCGGGGCGCCGGACATAGGACGCGAAATCCGCGCCCTTGACGCGGGCCTCGAACTCAGATAACGCCGCGGCGGCCTGGACAGCGAATTCGGCGGCCCGGGCGCCCTGGCCCGCGGCCAACGCTGCTCTGGAGGCAAGCAGCAGAATGCGCCATTGACGCTCGCTGTTGCCGGTTGTCCGGTTCTTCTCCGCGGCAGCCGAGGCGGCCGCCAGCGCGCCGGCGGGGTTTCCACCGGCGAGCAAGGCGGCGGCCTTTGCCGCCAGCGAGGCGGCAATCAGATCCGGCAGCCCGGTCGAGGAGGCTTTCTGAACCGCGGAGTCCGCCGTTTGCGCCGCGCGCCCGCCCTGTCCCGTTTGAGCCAGGGCCCAGGCCAGCAGCGTCTCCGCCTCCGCCGCGGCCGGGGCGCTGATGCCCTCATCGGCCAGCATCCGTTCGGCATGGCCGATGGCCGCCGCATACTGGCGCCGGCTGAGAGCGATCCCCGCGCGGTTGTGTGCCAGCATCACCGCGACTGACTTGTTCGGCTTCGCCGCCCGGCTGCCCTGCTCCGCCTCCGTCAACTGCGCCTCGGCCTCCTCGTAGCGGCCCAACCGCCACAGGGCTGAAGCGCGGTTCATCCTGGTGTAGCCCGAAGTCATGGCATTGACCGCGCCGCCCGATGACATCGCTTCGCGAAAATGCTCGTGGGCCTCGGAAAACCGGCCCTGCAGCAGCCTCACCGATCCCATGGCTTCGAGCGACAGCCCGATCTGCTCCAGATCGCCTACCTCCATCGCCCGGCGGTGCTGCTCTCCGAAGGCGATATAGGCTCCTTCGTAATCGCCTAGCGAGCGGCGGGCTCTGCCGGCCAGCAGCAGCGCCTGCGAGGTCTCCTTGCGGTATCCGCCGTCGCGGTAAAAAGCAAGAGCCAGTTCCACGTTCTTCTGTCCTTCGACGAAACGCCCGTTCTGGATGTCGAGGCTGCCGAGTGAAAGCAGCGCCCGGGCTTCGGTCCGCCGTGAATTGTTTCGCCGCGCCGTCTCCAGCGCCTGGCGGTAGAGCGCCGTCGCCTCCAGGGCGTCGCCGGCGACGAAGAACGAATTGCCGAGGTCGATCAAGCCTCGCGCCGCCAGCGGCTCCAGCCCCTTTGAACGCGCCAGCCCGATCGCTTTCCCGGCGTGCTCGCGGGCCTTCTCCACCCCCTCCAGCCGGTGCATCAGCCCGCTCAATTGCAGCAGGATGGCGATTTCCTGCTGCGGGTGCCCGGCGGTGGTGGCAATGTCGAGGGCTTTGCCCAGCATCGCCCTGGCCTCCTTGGCATTGCCCAGATTGTTCAGCATCACGCCGCGCTGGTAGTACACCTCGGCCAGACCTTCCTGGTTGCCCAGGCTGCGGTACAGCCCCTCGGCCTGCTGAAAGGCCGCCCCGGCCCGCGCCTGGTCCAACCGCCGGCGGTGCAGGATGCCAAGCCGCAGAAATGCGGCCGGATACTGCGCCTCCTGCCGCGTGGCTCCCTCATAGGCGGTGATGGCGGCCTTGAGATTCTCCGCCTTCTCCAGCGCGCGGCCGTAATCAACCAACGCGCTTGGCCGTTGAGCCGATGGCACTCTGTCGCGGATGGTGGCATATTGTTGCGCCGCGCCCTCGAAGTCGGCGGTCAGCGTCAACCGGACCGCCTGCATGTGCATCTCTTCGATCCTCGACAGCGCGGTTCTCGATCCCGACGGCACCGCTCTGAGCAGCTCCTCCTTGGCCTTGTCCGGGGCATCGAGTTCGAAATAGGTCTCGGCCAGGCGGATATGCGCAAGAGCGAACTTGGGGTCGGTCTCCGCGGCACGCTCGAGCGCCAGGCTCGCGGTATGGTAGGTGCCGTCGCGGATCGCCGCCACGCCCTGATCAAACCACCTCTGGGCCGACGGCGAAGGCTGGTGCGGGCCTGCCGCCCATGGCTGCCATACCGCCAGCACGCCAGCCGCCAGCACGCCAAGGCCCCACCGGAGATAATTGCGCGTCCCGTACTTCCGGAACAGGCCAGGTCCGGCTCTGCCGGGGACGCTCGCCGGAGCTTGCCCGGCCGTGACATTCACCTTCGATCCGGACCGCAGCAACCGCAGGTCGCTTTCGAGTTCCACCGCCGACAGGTACCGGTCCTCGCGCCTCTTGGCCAGGGCTTTCAGGATGATGCCGTCCAACTGCGGGATGATCGCCGGCCTCAGATCCGACGGCTTCGGCGGGTCCTCCAGTTGCAGCCGGCGGAATGTGGCGGCGGGCGTCGGTCCCGAAAATGGCGCCTGCCCGGCGAACATCTCATACAGGACGATGCCGAACGAGAACACATCCGAACGGGCATCGACGTTCTCGCCCAGCGCCTGCTCCGGCGACATGTAGCTCAGCGTCCCAATCGCCATGCCTAGTTGCGTGAGCGGCGTGGTGGCGGTCACGGCCTGGTTCGGCTCTTCGTCCCCGCCCGATACCGGCTTCGCCAGCCCGAAGTCCAGCACCTTGATCAGGCCGTCCTGCGTCACCATCACATTGCCCGGCTTGACATCGCGGTGCACGATGCCTTCGCGGTGCGCCGCCGCCAGCGCCGACGCCGTCTGGATCGCGTAGCCCAGCATCGTTTCGATGTCCGGCGCCCCGCGCCGCAGCACCTCGGCCAGCGTCTCGCCCTGGATGTACTCCATGGCGATGAAATCGGCGCCCCCATCGGACCCGATTTCATAGATGGTGACGATATTCGGACTGTTCAGGGCCGAGGCCGATTGCGCCTCCCTCGTGAACCGCTGCCGGGCCTCCGCGTTGGCCGCCAGTTCACCCGGCAACAGTTTCAAAGCCACCTTCCGGTTCAGCCTCGCGTCCCGGGCCAGATAGACAACGCCCATCCCCCCGGCGCCCAATTGCCCGAGGATTTCATAGTGCCCGACCGTGCGGTGATTCATGCCCAGTTAAGACTTTTTGACCCGCCGACTCTCCAGCTCCGCCCATCCCTGGCGGTACGTGGCTGCGCTCCAGCAGCGTAGCTTGTTGATTAGATAAGACTATAGCGCAGTTCGCGCGTCCTTCAAACAATTTTGTGCACTTTCCATCCCGGCGGCCGCCGGACCGCCCTGTGCTAGCCTCATAGAAAGCCTTCCCTGCCTCATCCACCATGTCGCTACTGCCCTATCTGCACCGTGTCATGAACAAGGAATCGCTCAGCGCCCCCGATGCCCGCCTGGCCATGGCTGCGATCCTCGATGGCCAGGCCTCAACGGCTCAGATCGCCGCCTTCGCCGCCGCACTTAGGGTCAAGGGAGAGACGCCGGACGAATTGCTCGGGCTCGCGCTCGCCATGCGCCAGAGCGCCGTCAAGGTGGAACACGGCATCACCGGCGAGCCGGTGCTCGACACCTGCGGCACCGGCGGCGACAACCAGGGTACGCTCAACGTCTCCACCATCGCCGCATTCGTCGTCGCCGGCGCCGGCGTGCGCGTTGCCAAGCACGGCAACCGTTCCATGTCCAGCCTCTGCGGCTCGGCCGATCTGCTCGAAGCGCTCGGCGCCAGCATCGTCATGCGCCCTGAAGACATGGGCCGCGCCATCCGTGAAATCGGTTTCGGCTTCCTCTTCGCCCCCGCCCTCCACCCGGCCATGCGCCACGCTCAGCCGGCCAGGGCGGAACTGAAAACCCGTACCGCGTTCAACCTCCTCGGCCCGCTCACCAACCCCGCCGGCGCCACCTGCCAGGTCGCCGGCGCCCCCTCCATCCAGGCCGCCGAACTGATGGCCGTCACCCTCTGCGGACTCGGCCTGCGCAACGGATTTGTAGTGCATGGGGCGGACGGCCTCGACGAATTTTCCACCACCGGCGACAGCCACGTTTTCGCGCTCGCCGGCGGCGCCATCGATCACCGCGTCATGTCGCCCGCCGAGTTCGGCCTCCCAGTGGCCGATTTGAGCGGCCTGCGCTCCGGCGGCATCGACACCGCCAAGGCTATCGCGCTCGATGTGCTCAAAGGCCGGCCCGGCGCCTACCGCGATATCGTGGTTGCCAACGCCGCCCTCGGCCTGATGGCGGCTTCGGCATCGAGGGAACCCAAACAGGCCGCACAGGCCGCGGCACACTCCATCGACAGCGGCGCCGCCCTGGCTAAGCTGGTGAGTTTCGTCGAGTTCTCAAAATCGGCCGCGGCGCCCGCATGATCCGTGCCCTGGCAACTACTTCGTCGAGTCGCCCGGCTGGCCCGCAAGCAGGAGATAGCGCGGCTCCTCGTCGGTCCTGAATGGAACTGCCGCCCGCAGGGCGTCCGCATCGAACTTCGCCAGTCCGATGCCGCCCAACCCCAGCGAAACCGCCTCCAGCAGGAAGTTCTGCGCCGCGTGGCCGCATTCGATCAGAATCAGTTTCTCCGCATGGTCGCCAAACTCGCCCTGCATCCGTTTGTTCCAGGACACCAACAGCACTGCCGCCGGACTCATCCTCACGCATTCCTGCCCCATCGCCGCCTGGAACAGCAGTTTGCGCCGGTCTCCATGCTCCATGAACGCCAGTTCGTTCGTGTCGGGCTCGAAGCGGTATATGCCAGGTGTCAAGCCCGTCACCTGTGAGGCGATCAAATACGCTTTCAGCGGGTAGACGGCTCCAGCCGATGGCGAAGTCCGCAGCCCGCCCACTCCCGTCACGCCCTGCGCCGCCCATAGCAGACTGGAAACCTGTTCCAGCGACACGGGCCTGTCCTGGAACTCCCTGACCGACCGCCGGCGCGCCAGACTGGCATTCAGAGACGAAATCTCTCCCATCTCGGGCGCCGCCAACGTGACGCGGTTGCCTGGCAACGGAACCCAGGTTGGGACGTTGGCCGGCATCCGCGGTGTCTTTCCTCGTGATGGCATGGACGCCTTCCCGGAGTCCCCTTCCCAGCTCTGCCCCTCAGGAGGACTTCTCTTTGGACTGAATCAGGCTAGCATATCAGAGTTTTAGGTATCAAGCTCAAATGCGCTTTTTCATGCGCCGCTTCGGTCCCGCCTCCGCGTGGGGCAAGCCGTCTCCGGCAAGGCGCCGGCCGGCTGGCGGTTCAGAACCTGCGCCTCAGCCCCGCTGCATGCTCAACCCGCCGCAGATACTCGTCGAAACCCATCCCTACGGCCCCGAACCGCGCCAGGTGAGGCGTGACATACTGCACCTCCAGCAGGTCAAAGCCGGACAGCCTGAGCCGGTCGGCAAGCTTGACCAGCGCGATTTTCGACATGTCCGTCACCCGGTGGAACTTCGACTCGGCGAAGAACGCACCCCCGATCTGAACCCCGTAGATGCCGGCCGCAAGCGCCCCGTCCACCCACACTTCAAGCGAGTGCGCATCGCCGCTTTCATACAGTTCCTGATAGACGCGCAGGATGCGGGCGTCGATCCACGTATCCTGCCGGCCGGCACAGCCCAGCATCACCTCGCCAAAGGCCGTGTCGCAGGTGATCTCAAAGCCGCCCCGCCGCATCCTGCGGCTCAGCGACCGCGGAACGCGCACCGCGTCCAGCGGAATCACCGCCCGCACCCGAGGGCAGTGCCAGGTGATCGCCCGCCCGCCGCCCATGGGAAAAACGCCCGCGCGGTAAGCGTCAAGCACGGTGCGCGCATCCAGATCGCGGCTGACGCCAACCAGGTCAGATTCCATGCCAGTGGCCGGGGCGCCGGATGCGTGACCGCATCAACTCCCCGTCACCTCTTTCACAAGATTGAAGAAACCGCGCTTTCTCTCCGTATTGATCCCCCAGTTCACCGGCGGGCACTGGTAGCCGTCGCGATAGTTGCTCTCGCCTGGATCGAAATACCCCCACGAGGCGTATTTGCTGATGGCGGCGATCATGTTGTTGTCCGGTTGGTCGAAGTCGAAGTGGTCGTCTTCGTTGAACAGGATCGGCATGGTGCGGTAACCGTCCACCGCCCTTGTCTGGTCCACCATCTGGCGGATGCGCGACGGCAGTTTCACGCCGTTGCCGTGAATCAGCAGGAAATCCGAGGTCCTCGCCACATTCGGCTTTGGGATCGTGTTGCCGCCGTAGCTGACGCCGGCCAGGAAACGCCGCCCGTTGCGTGTCATCTCTTTCACGCGCTCGATCAGTTCGTGGATGCGCTCGGGCCTGAGGATCGGGTGGTCGTAGCGCGGCATGGTTTCGTTGGTGATCTCTATCAGCAGGTTCCGGTAACCCTGATCCAGCAGCCAGCCCACCGCATTCTCGGCGCCCCTGATCACCGCCGCTTCGTCCTTCAACCGCTCGTCCTGGCCGAAGTAAAACAGGCCGACGATCGCAACCATGCCCAGCCGGTCGGCGCGGTCCAGGATCGCCTTCATTCTCCGCAGGTAGGGCGCGCGCAGTTTCCCGTCCGGATCAAACGCGTTGTTCTCCCACGGCTGCTCCTTCGAATAGCCTTGCGGGCTGCCGCCCTGGAAATTCACCGTGAAGCCGAGCAACCCGTGCTTGCGCCACTCGGGCATGGCCGCGATGAACTCTCGCGTATTGCGCTCCGGGTCCCACTTGCCGGTGTCCGGGTAATTCCAGCGGCTGCGCGTCTCTGGATTGTGGTCGTCGAATGTGCCCTGAACCATCCGCGAGTTCATCAGCAGCCCTTCGATTTTCATCCCGCGCCATTCGCGCCCCGGATAGGTCACTTTGCCGTTGATCAGAAACCGCTCGCCCTCGATCGCGATTTCAGTGCGGCTGGCGGCCGCGGCCGTGGCGATCAGCGGCGCCGTCAGCAGCGCACGGCGGCTGATTCCTCTTCCGTTGCCGGCGTGTCTGTTCATCTACGGTTCACCTCGCTGGATTTGGAATTCCGACCAATAGTATATGACGCTGCCTACCGCGGTCAGCGGCGAAATCGCCGAGATCCCGGGAGCGCTGCCGGCGCGTCGCCGGACCAACGAATCGAGACGGCATCCCGCGCCGCTTGGATGTTCCTGCCGCCGCATCGAAAACAGCACCATCATCAGGACAGCAGGCAGTCCGGCCAGAAGTGCGGGCGCCGGCCACTTCAGCTTCGCCGCGGGCAGCCATCCAGGCGCCAGCGTCACGGTCCGGCTCGACGCTTCTACGGCCTCGGCCGAATGGAGCATCATGCTGCTTTGTTCAGGCGTCAGCGCGGTCTTGACTCGTCGCACGTCCACAACCATCCCGCCGCCATGCTGATATCGATCCTCGCGCGCCTTCGACATCGCTTTCACGGCGATCCAGCAAAGCTCGGGCGGCGGGCGCGGCTTCGCGCGGGATCGCATTGATTGTCTTGCCGGCGCGGCTTCGCGCGAACGGTCTTCGTCAGGTCGGCATATGGTACAGCAGGACGCCCTTCGCCCATCCGGCGCGGCACGGGTCCCTCTCCTTCAGATCTCTTTTAGGACATAACCCTCCCGAAATGTGGTACCCAAACTAGTAAGGAGTATCACGTTGAGTACATCGGTCTATGTAGATCAGGTTTTCGAAACCGTCAAGAAGCGCAACGCCGGCGAGCCCGAGTTCCTGCAGGCTGTCACCGAGGTTCTGCGGTCGGTCACGCCCGTCCTCGATCGCCATCCCGAATACGTCGAGGCGCGCATCCTCGACCGCATCGTTGAGCCCGAACGCGTCGTCATGTTCCGCGTCCCCTGGCAGGACGACCAGGGCCGTTTCCAGGTCAACCGCGGTTTCCGCATCCAGTTCTCGAGCGCCATCGGTCCTTACAAGGGCGGCATCCGCTTCCACCCCACCGTCTACCTTGGCATCCTCAAATTCCTCGCCTTCGAGCAGGTCTTCAAGAATTCGCTCACCACGCTGCCCATGGGCGGCGGCAAGGGCGGCTCCGACTTCGACCCCAAGGGCAAGTCCGACGGCGAGGTCATGCGCTTCTGCCAGAGCTTCATGACCGAACTGCTCCGCCACATCGGCTCCGACACCGACGTCCCGGCCGGCGATATCGGCGTCGGCGGCCGCGAAGTCGGCTTCATGTTCGGCCAGTACAAGCGCATCCGCAACGAATTCACCGGCGTGCTCACCGGCAAGGGCCTCGCCTATGGCGGCTCGCTCATCCGCCCCGAGGCCACCGGCTACGGCTGCGTCTATTTCTGTGAACAGATGCTGAAGACCCGCGGCGAGGACTTCTCCGGCAAGACCTGTCTCGTCTCCGGCTCCGGCAACGTCGCCCAGTTCACCGTCGAAAAACTGAATGAACTCGGCGCCAAGTGCCTCACCCTCTCCGATTCCGGCGGCGCCATCTACGACAAGGACGGCATCGACGCCGAAAAACTCGCCTGGGTCATGGATCTCAAAAACGCCCGCCGCGGCCGCATCAGCGAGTACGCCGATCAGTTCAAATCCGCCCGGTACTTCCCCGGCCTCCGGCCCTGGCACATCCCCGCCCAGTGCGCCTTCCCCAGCGCCACGCAAAATGAACTGAACGGCGACGACGCCCGCCAACTGCTCGCCAACGGCTGTTATGTCGTCGGCGAGGGCGCCAACATGCCAACCACGCCCGACGGCGTCGAGTGCTTCCGCGAGGCCAGAATCCTCTACGGCCCCGGCAAGGCCGCCAACGCCGGCGGCGTCGCTACCTCCGGCCTCGAAATGGCCCAGAACTCCATGCGGCTCTCCTGGAGCCGGCAGGAGGTCGATGACCGCCTCAAGGTCATCATGACTTCCATCCACGACGTCGCCTGCCGTACCGCCATCGAATTCGGCTCCCCCGGCGACTACGTCACCGGAGCCAACATCGGCGGCTTCGTCAAGGTGGCCGACGCCATGCTCGCCCAGGGTCTCGTCTAGCCGCCCCCGGCCCTGCCGGGCCGCGCAGCCGGGCCTCGGATAAGCTGTTCCTCGCTCGGGCGGCGGGCTCCTGTCCGCCGCCTTGTGCACATTCACGCAAACTGCGTTTACAACCGCTTGGCCTGTCCCGGCCCAATTGAGCTAGCATGCTATTACCCGCCATCCCGGTGATGACCCAGAGGACCTGATGAAGCCGAAGGACCTCCGCGAGCAACTCCGCTACGCCTACGATCCGCGGTTCCGCGGCCTGCACCAGCTCATGGCCCGGCGCATCCGCACCATCCTCATGGTGTCGAACCCCTACGAGTCCTTCAGCCTCTCCCGCGACTACTCCCTCACCCAGGACATCTACGGCGCCTCCCAGTTGCTCCACCTCCAGAACGTCCCCCAGATCGTCACCGCCCTCTCCGGCCAGGAAGCCCTCGCCATCCTCGAACACGAGCATTTCGACCTCGTCCTGGTCTCCGGCAACCTGCCCGACATGGATACCCCCGAGTTCGGCCGCCGCGTCAAAGCCGCCTGCCCCGGCCTGCCCGTCGTCATGGTCGTCTTCGACGGTTCCTGGTTCGATCAGGCCTATCACGGCGGCGAACCCGAAGGAATCGACTGGATCTTCGCCTGGCGCGGCAGCGCCAACGTCCTGCTCTCCATCATGAAACTGGTCGAGGACAGCCAGAACGTCGACCGTGACCTGAGCATCGCCTCCATCGGCGCCATCCTGGTCGTCGAGGACTCCGTTGAACACTATTCCCTCATCCTCCCGCATCTCTACTCGATGCTCATGCGGCGGACCTTCTTGATGGTGCCCGACGGCATCAATGAAAGCGACCGCCAGGTCCGCACCCGCGTCCGTCCCAAGGTCCTGCTGGCCCGCACCTTCGCCGCCGCCCTTCAATTGTTCGACAAGTACCAGGCCTCCCTGGTGGGCGTCATCTCAGACCTGCATACCTTCCAGGAGGACCTGCTCGACCCCGCCGCCGGCCCCCGCTTCCTGCGCCACGTCGCCCAACAGGAGCCTGGCGTCCCCATCCTCGTCCACTCCTCCGATCCCAACAGCGCCGGCGTCGCCGAACAGGTTGGCGCACGCTGCCTGCATAAGCGCGGCTCCAATATGCGCGCCGGTCTGGAACAGTTCATTCTCGAAGACATCGGCCTGGGTGATTTCATCTTCCGCATGCCCGACGGCACCCGCATCACACGCGCCGCCAACCTCTGGGAACTCGAACACGCCATCGAGTCGGTTTGCTTCGAGTCGCTGATCCACCACGTTGAACGCTGCGACTTCTCACAGTGGTTCCGCGCCCGCGGTGAAACCACTCTGGCTTCGGTTCTGCGTCCTGTCCGCGTCTCCGATTTCCAATCGGTCGGTTCTCTCCGCGACTACCTCGTCAACGCCGTCTCCATCGCCAGGAAGGAAAAATACCGCGGCGCCATCGCCGACTTCCGCCCGCCAGAGTTCGATCCCGATTACCCGTTCCTCGTGCTCGGCCGCGGTTCGCTCGGCGGCAAGGGCCGCGGCCTGGCCTTCGTCTTTCGCCAGTTGAGTCAATGGACCAGCGACGACCGCATCGAAGGCATCCGCGTCCGCCTGCCGCACACGCTCGTCATCGGCGCCGAGGAGTCGGACGCTTTCATGGCCGCCAATAAGATCGACGGCGCCTCCCTCGGCGCTCTGAGCGATGAGGATATCAGCCTTCGCTTCGCCTCCGGCCAGTTCGACCGCAAGCTCTATGATTGCCTCGATCTCTACATCCGCAAGATGAACGTCCCGCTCGCCGTCCGCTCATCGGGACTGCTCGAGGATTCCCACCGCCAACCCCTCGCCGGCCTGTACTCAACCTACATGCTGCCGAACAACCATCCCGATCCCTCTGTCCGCCTTCAGCAGCTCGCCACCGCCGTGAAACTCGTCTTCGCCTCCGCCTACCTTGCGCGGCCCCGCATGTACCTCGAAGCCATCGGCCACGATCTCACCGAGGCCCGCATGGCCGTCATCGTCCAGCAGGTCGCCGGCCGCGCTTATGGCAACCACTTCTATCCCTCCATCTCCGGCGTCGCCCAGTCCCACAACTACTACCCCGTCTTCCAGATGAAGCCCGAGGACGGCGTGGCCACCATCGCCCTCGGCCTCGGCAAACAAGTGGTCGAAGGCGGCGACGCCGTCCGCTTCTGCCCCCGCTACCCGCACGTGCTGCCTCAGTTCCGTTCGCCGGCCGAGGTCATGCGCGTCGCCCAACGCCAGTTCTTCGCCCTCAATCTCGCCCGCACCGCCGTCGGCCTGCTCGGCGGCGCCGACGCCACGCTTTCCCGCCTGCCGCTCTCCCAGGCCGAGTCCGACGGCACTCTCGCTCTGGCCGGCAGCGTCGTGGACCTCGAGGAGGACCGCATCTACGACGGCATCGCCCGCCGCGGCAGCCGCGTCGTCTCCTTCGCACGCATCCTCAAGCACAACGCGTTTCCCCTTTGCCCGATCCTGAACCACCTCTTCGATGCCTGCCGCCGCGACCTCGGCTTCGCCGTCGAAATCGAATTCGCTATCGACCTGGATTCAAACCAGTCGCGTGAACCCGAGTTCCACTTCCTCCAGTTGCGCCCTCTCGTCGCCGCCCGCGAACGCTGCGACATCCTGCTCGAAGCCATCGACCCCGGCCGCATCATCTGCCGTTCGCAGCGCGTCCTGGGCAACGGCGGCGTCGATGGAATCCGCGATATCGTCTACATTGACCCCGTCGGGTTCGATCGCGCCAACAGCGGCGACGCCGCCGCCGTCATCGCCGCTGTCAACCAAAAACTGGTCCGCGAACGCCGCCCTTACATCCTCATCGGTCCCGGCCGCTGGGGCTCGTTCGACCCCTGGATCGGCATCCCCGTCGTCTGGCACCAGATCTCCCAGGCCCGCGTCATTGTCGAAGTGCCGGCGAAGGATCTGCCGATGGAGCCCTCCCAGGGCACCCATTTCTTCCACAACATGACATCGGCCGGAATTGGCTACTTCTCGCTTTGCGGGAACTCGGAGACCGAGTTCGTCCGCTGGGAGCGGATTCGTCCGCTGCCCGCCAAATCCTATGCCCACGGTGTGCGCCACCTGCGCCTGCCTCAACCGCTCACCGTCCGCATGGATGGCCAGAACCAGCAAGGCGTCATCGCCCTGCCCTGATACTTCACCCGCCTGACGCGAGGAAGAAGTGTTGACGCCGGACAACTGGGTCACTTCCCCCTCTTTTCGCTCGCTTCAACCGCTCCAGCCGGTCCCGCTCACCCTGGCTCATCGCGATTCGTTCCATCCTTCAGCCTGGCGGCTGTCACCAGCAGCTTTCCACCTGGCTCGAACAGGATCTACTCGCCCGCACGCGGCATACATCGAGGTAGCCCGCTGGCGCCGGGGAGCCGGATGCGATACCCTACCTTCAGCCCGAAGGAGAGACAGATATGTCAGATACAACCCGCCGGCTGTTCGTTTCCAGTGCCGCTCTGGCCGGTGCGCCGGCTGTGAGGACCGCATGGGGACAGAACCGCCCGTCGAATGAAATCCGCCTCGGCGTGGTCGGCTTCCGCAGCCGCGGCCGCGACCATTACCGCGAGTTCGCCAAAATCCCCGGCGTCAAGGTGGCTTTCCTTTGCGACATCGACGAACGCCTCCACCCCGGCGCCGTCAAGGAGATCGAATCCATCGGCGGCTACCGTCCCGAGACCTTCGTCGACCTGCGCAAAATGCTCGAACGCAAGGACCTCGACGCCATCTCCATCGCCACGCCCGACCACTGGCACGGCCTCCAGACCATCTGGGGCTGCCAGGCCGGCAAGGACGTCTATTGCGAAAAGCCCGTCTGCCACAACATCAGGGAAGGCCGCAAGATGGTCGAGGCCGCCCGCAAGTACGGCCGCATGGTCCAGACCGGCCTGAACCGCCGCAGCGAGATCCGCAACCAGGCGGGCGTGAAATTTGTCCGCGAAGCCTCGTTCGGCAAGGCCTACAGGGCCAAGGCCGTGGTCTACCGCGGCCGCGTCAGCATCGGCCGCGTGCAGGAATCATCCATCCCGCAGGGCGTGAACTGGGATCTGTTCCTCGGCCCGGCCCCCTACCGCGCCTTCAGCCTCAGCCGCTTCCACTACAGTTGGCACTACTATTGGGACACCGCCACCACCGAGGTCGGCAACAACGGCGTCCACGCCATCGACGTCGTCCGCTGGGGACTCGGCATCAACACCCACCCCGTCAAGATCCACTGCGCCGGCGGCATGTTCGCCGACCCGAACACCGACCAGGAAACCCCCAACCTCCAGAACGCCGTCTTTGAATACGCCGACGGCACGCTGGTCGATCTCGAAGTCACCACCCTGCCCAGCCCCAGCTTCGGCGGCGTCCACATGGGCGAATTCTTCTATACGCCCAACGGCTACATCACCTCGGCCCGGAACTGGACGGCCGTGCAGGGCGAGTTCATCCCCCAGACCACGCCCGACCCGCCGTCCGGCGTCAGCCTGCGCGCCGTCAACCTCAGCTTCCCGAAGATCGGCTACAAGGACGGTCCGGCCATCCCCGGCATCGCCGCCCCCGAAATCAGCCACTTCCAGAACTTCATCGATTGCGTCCGCTCGCGCAAGCGCGAAGACCTGAACTGCGAAATTCTCGACGGCCATATGTCCACCGCGCTCTGCCACCTGGCCAACATCGCCTTCCGCACCGGCCGCAAGCTCACCTTCGATCCGGCCACCGAAACCTTCCCCGGCGACGCCGAAGCCAATGAACTGCTTGGCCGCAAGTACCGCGCCCCCTACACCCTGCCGGAACAGGTCTGACCGTCCGCCTCCGGCCACACGCGCCGCCGGGAAAACGCGCGGGCGCGCATGGCAGGCCCGGCCGTGAAAACAGTCTTCGGACAGTGCATGAGCGCGAAGCGGCGTATCGCGGAGCAGCGCCGCCTCCATATACTGGATACGGGTCCGCCCGCGGGCAGGCCCGTCATTCCGTTTTGAGGAGCCATACCCCGATGCTCAGGATCCCGCTCGCCGCCGCCCTTTTCTCGCTCGCCCTTGCCGCCGGCCAGACCGCCGCCCCGCCCCGCAACGTCACCGTTTACAAGGAGGCGGGCCGCTACGGCGGCTGGCCGGCCAACCACGGCATCTGGCAGTGGGGCAATGAGATCCTGGTCGGCTTCGAGGCCGGCTACTTCCGCAGGACCGAAACCGGCCACGCCATCGATTACTCGAAACCCGCCGGGCACATGCTCGCCCGCAGCCTCGACGGCGGCGAAACCTGGAAGATCGAAAAGCCCGACGGCCTCAAACCCCCGCCCGGCGCCAAACAGGCCGGCGTGCCCACCGAAGAGGGCCGCCCCCTCACCGATTGCCCCGGCGGCATCAACTTCACCGCCAAGGGCTTCGCCCTCACCGCCCGCATGGCCGACATCCACGTCGGGCCGTCCCGCTTCTACTATTCCCTCGACAAGGGCATGTCCTGGCAGGGCCCCTTCCGCCTGCCTGACTTCGGCCAGCCCGGCATCGCCGCCCGCACCGACTATCTGGTCAATGGCAGGCACGACCTCACCATGTTCCTCACGGCCGCCAAAGCCAACAAGCGCGAAGGCCGCGTCATCGCCGTCCGCACCCGCGACGGCGGCAAGTCCTGGACCCTCGAAGGCATGGTCGGCCCCGAACCCGAGGGCAACGACTTCGCCATCATGCCGTCCTCGGTCCGGCTCTCGAAGACCTCCATCCTCACCGCCGTCCGCCACCGCCCCTTCATCGGCATGTACCGCTCCGGCGACGGCGGCAAGACCTGGACTTTCGTCAACAAGCCCGCCCCCGACACCGGCCGCGGCAACCCGCCCTCGATGATCCGGCTCAACGACGGCCGCCTGGCCATCACCTACGGCTACCGCGCCGCCCCGTTCGGCATCCGCGCACGCCTCAGCGAAGACCAGGGCAACACCTGGGGCGGCGAAATCATCCTCCGCGCCGACGCCGGCAACTGGGACCTCGGCTATCCCCGCACCGTCCAGCGCCCCGACGGCAAGATCGTCACCATCTACTATTACAACGAGGATAAGGACCAGGAGCGCTACATCGGCGCCACCATCTGGGACCCTGGCAAGCCCTCAAAACGCTGAACCCGCGCCGGCGCTGAGCAACCGGCTTCAGTCTCCCTCCATCCGCCGCCGGCCCCCGGCCCCGCGCATTTCCGGCGGCGGAACCCCGGCCCCGGCTATTGCGTGGAATCCTACGTCGAATTCTCCGCAAGCCCGCCCCGGCCGGACAGCCTCCCCGCCTGGCCACGCCCCGCATCCAACAAGCGCCGCCAACCCCGCCCGCGTAGAATCTTACGTGGAATTCTACGCAAGCCCGCCCCGGCCGGAGAGCCTCCCCGCTTGGCCACGTCCTGCATCCAGCAATCGCCGCCGCACCCCGCCCGCGTAGAATCTTACGTGGAATTCTACGCAAGCCCCAAACCCCGCACTGATAATAAAGGACTTAATCGGCACCCAGTTCGTTTGATCACCTCTCCCGGCCCCCTCCCGCGCGCCCGCCGCCAGTTGGGCCTGCCGCTTGGGGAGCGCAAGGAGGCCTGGCAAGCGGGCGGCCTTCGGAAAAACGCCGTGAGGACCGCATCATCGGGACTCGGATTATCGCGAAGCCTTCGCCGGCGCCGATCTGCGTTTGCCGGCCGGTTTCGCCGCGGCGTATTCGGCGAGCGAGGCGGTGAGCTTCTTGCGCAGTTCGGCGTGTTCCATGCGGTTGGGGTCGGTGAGCGCCTGCGCCTTGCGGTAGAGGGCGAGTGCTTGTTTCGTCCGCTTCTGGCGGATGAGTTCGCCGGCCTGGCGGACGAGTCCGTTGGCGTGGAACAGCGCGCGCAGGGCGATGGCCTTGGCTTCGGCCGCCTGGGCGTCGTCTTCCCTGCCCCAGTCGCGGTAGAGCGAGGCGATTTTATCCAGCGTCAGGATCACCATGGGGTGTTCAATGCCGGCGGTCCCGGTCCAGGACTTCAGCAGCCGGGCATAGACCTGCTCCGCCTCGGCGTGTTTCTTCTGGCCGTAGAGGGCGTAGGCGAGACCGTCGAGCGAGGAAACAAGATCGATGTGGTCGCGGCCCTGGGCGCGCTCGCGGATCAGGACGGCGTGCTGGTAGGCTTCCTCGGCCTTGGCGTAGTTGCGCGCCTGGAGCGCGTAGACGCCGAGGCGTTCGAGTTCGTTGGTGAGCCACACGTGCCATTCGCCGAGTTGGGCGGCGCGCAGCCGGATGGAGCGTTCGGAATAAACGGCGGCGGCGGCCTTGTCGCCCATGGCGGAAAACAGGTGCGCCTGGCGGCCCAGCACGTCGGCCAGGCGCGGATCGGATATGCCTTGCGGCTGCCTGACGTACTGCTGCTCGATGGACTTGAGGACGGCGGCGGCGCGTTCATAGTCCTTGCGCCATTCGAGGATGCCGGCCAGCTCCATGCGGTCGTCGGAGAGATCCACGAGGGCCGCCTTTTCATAGCGCTCCCGCCAGTTCATGGCGATTTCGAGCCACTGCTCGGCCTTTTCGTAGTCGCCGATCGAGGCGCTGACGGCGGCCAGGGCCTTGAGAATCTCGTACCGCGTGCGCGATTCGGCGGGGCCGGTGTCGGCCAGTTGGCGGGCCTCTTCGAGCAGACCGAGCGCCGATACGCGGTCGCCTTTCTGATAGCTGGCCAGGCCTTCGTGAAGCAGGCCCGGCGCCGACTTCACCGAAGTCTCCACGGCCGGCGTCTGGCCGCCCGCGCAGGCGGCCGCCAGGGCGAACAGCGTGATAAGGAGAAACGGCATCTCTTCACTCGGCTCTCGGGACGGTCAATTCGATCTTACCGTTTCGGCGCCCGCCGCAACCCCTGCCCCGCGCCCGCCGCGTAGACTGGTGAGTGCATGAGCTTCCGGCTTGGCATCGACTACAAACCGCGCGGCGACCAGGGACAGGCGATCGAGGCCCTGGTGCGCGGCGCTTCGCGCAACGAGGCCCATCAGGTCCTGCTCGGCGTCACCGGCTCCGGCAAGACCTTCACCATGGCCAAGGTGATCGAGCAGACCGGACGCCCGGCCCTCATCATGGCCCACAACAAAATCCTCGCCGCCCAGCTCTACCAGGAGTTCAAGCAGTTCTTCCCCGCCAGCGCCGTCGAGTACTTCGTCAGCTATTACGACTACTACCAGCCCGAGGCCTACGTCCCGGCCGCCGACCTCTACATCGAGAAGGAATCCACCATCAACGAGGAGCTTGACAAGCTCCGCCTCGCCGCCACGAAATCCCTCTTCGAACGCCGCGACGTGGTCATCATCGCCTCGGTCAGTTGCATCTACGGCCTCGGCTCGCCCGAAGCCTACTTCGGCCTGCTGCTGATGCTCGAAAAAGGCCAGCGCATCCGCCGCGAAACGCTCACGCAACGCCTGGTTGAAATCCTCTACGCCCGCAACGACGCCGAGTTCAAACGCGGATCCTACCGCGTGCGCGGCGATGTTGTCGAAATCTGGCCCACCTATGACGACTGGGCCTACCGCATCGAACTGTTCGGCGACGAAGTCGACGGACTGTCCCAGATCGACCCGCTTCTCGGCCAGGTCCGCCAGACCTACTCGCGCCTGCCCATCTATCCGGCCTCGCACTACGTCATGAGCGCCGAGGCAAAGGAATCGGCGATCACGAGCATCGAAATGGAACTGGAATGGTGGCAGGCCGAGCTGATCAGGCAGGGCAAGGGACTCGAAGCCCAGCGCATCTGCCAGCGCACCATGTTCGACCTTGAAATGGTCCGCACCGTCGGCTACTGCCACGGCATTGAAAACTACTCGCGCCACTTCAGCGGCCGCCTGCCCGGCGAACCCCCGCCCACGCTGCTCGACTACCTGCCCCAGGACGCACTGCTGTTTATCGACGAAAGCCACCAGACCGTGCCCCAGATCGGCGGCATGTACCACGGCGACCGCTCACGCAAGGAGACCCTGGTCCGCTACGGATTCCGCATGCCGAGCGCCCTGGACAACCGCCCGCTGACGTTCGAGGAGTTCGAAAACCGCATCCACCAGACCGTCTACGTCAGCGCCACCCCCGGACCCTACGAGTTGAAAAAGACCGGCGGCGCCGTGGTCGAACAGATCATCCGCCCCACCGGCCTGGTCGACCCTGAGGTCGAAATCCGCCCCATCCGCGGGCAGGTGGACGACCTGCTGGGCGAGATCCGGCTGCGCGTGGAGCGTAACGAGCGCGTGCTGATCACCACGCTCACCAAGCGCATGTCCGAGGATTTACAGGAGTATTACAGCGAACTCGGCGTGAAAACCAGCTACATGCACTCCGAGGTTGAGACGCTTGAACGCGTCAAGATCATCCGCAATCTGAGGCGCGGCGAGATCGATGTCCTGATCGGCGTCAACCTGTTGCGCGAGGGGCTGGACCTGCCCGAGGTCAGCCTTGTCGCCGTGCTCGATGCCGACAAGGAAGGTTTCCTGCGCTCGGCCGGCTCGCTGATCCAGACCATCGGCCGCGCCGCCAGGAACGTCAACGGCAGGGCCATCCTCTATGCCGACCGTCATACTGACTCGATGAAAAGGGCGCTCGACGAGACCTCCCGCCGCCGCCTGATCCAGCGCGCCTATAACGTCGAGCACGGCATCACGCCCGAGTCCATCGTCAAGCCGGTCGACATGGTTCTGGCGCGCATCGCCGACGCCGATTACGTTACGCCGCCCGCCGAGTCAGAGGAGGAAATCACCCTTCTCAACGTCGAGCAGCGCAACTCGCTTATCGAAGAGCTTGAAAAAAAGATGCGCGAATCGGCGAAATCGTTTGAATTTGAGAAAGCGGCACAGTATCGTGATCGAATCAAGGCGTTGAAGGCGCCAAATCCATATGCGAAAGACGACGCCTCCCGGAGCGGTCATCTCGGGACGGCTGGCTGACAGCATTCTCACCCGGCTCCCGGTGCTGGCGCGGAACCTCGGTCCCGTCGCCGCGGGCTCGAAACGGCTCGCCAGCCGCTACGCCAACACGCTCAGGGCCGGCTGGGCCGCCGGCGACTGGTCGGAACTCGCCCAGGCCCGGCTCATTCTCCTGCAGGTTCCGGCCTGCGAACTGGACTCGGCGCTCGCCCGGCTGAACGGGGCCATCGGGAGCTGGGACAACCGCATCCTCGTGCTGCTCGATGACGATCTGGACTGCCGGGCCCTCGGTTTGGCCACCTCGGCTGGCGCTTGCGCGGCCAGCCTGGCCCACCTGCGGACCGGCGAATCCGGCCTGGCGTTTGTCGAGGGCCGGGCGGCGGCGGTTTCGCGACTCAAGGGCATTCTGGCTCGCGGCGGCGTCCGCATGATCCACCTTCAACCGGGCGATAAAGCCATCTTCAGCGCCGGGATCAATCTGGGCAGGCTCGTTTCTTGCGCCCTGATGGACACCGTCGTCCGCTGCCTGCGCAAGGCCGGAATCGACGCCGCGACGTCAAGGAAGATCGCCGGCTGGATCGCCGACCAATCGGTCGCCGAAGTCCTCACCAGGGGCAAGACGGGCGCCGTCGCCCGCAGGCCGCCTATCCCCATGCTTGAACCCGCGTGGATGCAGGCGCTATGCGCACGGGATACCCGCATCGAAAGGTTCTCCCGTCAATTGATGGAGGCCGCGGCCGAGTACCTCGGCGATGAGCCAGACTGCCGCGACGCATTGGCGCCGCCGGGCCCCGGCCCCCGCGGACGGGGCAAGGCGGCGGGGTTGTGACCGGCCCGGCCCGGCCCAGGGCGGCAAAAGCGTGGCAGCGTTTTGCGCTCGCCGCTCATCATGGATAGTAGGGCCGCGGCCGGAGGCAACGCCGGTTTGCGGGGCCTCGTGAATCGACGGTAAAATCAAAGAGTCCCCACTACAACCCAATGCTGCGCAACAAGATAGAGAAACCTGAAGACCTGAATCCTGTCGAAACGCGCGAGTGGCTCGAGTCGCTCGGCCAGGTGATCGAGGAGGCCGGCCCCGAGCGCGCCAAATACCTTCTCGAACGCCTCGCTCACGAGGCTGCCCGGCAGGGCGTTCCAGCCGCCCTGACTCCCGTCACGCCTTACGTCAATACGATCCCCGCCAGCGAAGAGGTCCCCTATCCGGGCGACCGCGATATCGAACGCACCATCAAGAGCCTGGTCCGCTGGAACGCAGTCGCCATGGTGGTCCGCGCCAATAAGTTCGACGAGGGCATCGGCGGACATATCTCGACGTTCGCCTCCTCGGCCACGCTGGTCGAAGTCGGCATGAACCATTTCTTCCGCGGTTCCATCGGCGGCCAGCCCGGCGACCTCGTCTACTTCCAGGGCCACGCCTCGCCCGGCGTCTACTCCCGCGCCTATCTCGAAGGCCGCCTCACCGGCGAGCACCTGAAAAACTTCCGCCACGAACTCCGCGAACACCCTGGGCTGTCCTCCTACCCGCACCCCTGGCTGATGCCCGACTTCTGGCAGTTCCCCACCGTCTCCATGGGCCTCGGCCCCATCAATTCCATCTATCAGGCGCGCTTCATGCGCCACCTGGAAAACCGCGGCCTGCTGCCGGCCACCGACCGCAAGGTCTGGGTCTTCATGGGCGACGGCGAAATGGAGGAGCCCGAATCCACAGGCGCCCTGCGCATCGCCGCCCACGAGCATCTCGACAACCTCATCCAGGTGATCAACTGCAACCTCCAGCGCCTCGACGGACCCGTGCGCGGCAACGGCAGCATCATCCAGGAACTCGAAGGCGTCTACCGCGGCGCCGGCTGGAACGTCATCAAGGTCATCTGGGGCTCGGATTGGGACCAACTGCTCGAAAAGGATAAGTCGGGCCTGCTCATCCGCCGAATGCATGAATGCGTCGACGGCGAGTATCAGAACTTCAAGGCCAAGGGCGGCGCCTACGTCCGCCAGGAGTTCTTCGGCAAATACCCCGAACTGCGCGAACTCGTCGCCGGCATGACCGACGACCAGCTCGCCAACCTGCCCCGCGGCGGCCACGACCCGCTGAAGGTCTACAACGCCTATAAACGCGCCTTCGAACACAAGGGCTCGCCGACGCTGATCCTCGCCAAGACCGTCAAAGGCTACGGCATGGGCGAAGCCGGCGAAGGCCGCAACTACACCCACCAGCAGAAGAAGATGAACGAGCAGGAACTCGAACACCTGCGCGAGCGCTTCCGCATCCCCATCCCGGTCGAGACCGTCCACACCGTCTCGTTCTACCGTCCCGCCGAGGACTCGCCCGAGATGAAGTACATCAAGGCCCGCCGCGAAGCCATGGGCGGCCCCGTGCCCGCGCGCAAACCCAAGGCGCCGGCGTTAACAGCGCCTCCGCTCAGCGAGTTCTCCGATTCTCTCGCCGGCTCCGGCGGCCGCGCCGTTTCGACCACGATGGCCTTCGTCGGCATTCTCAAATCGCTGCTCAAGAACAAGGAACTCGGCAAGCTCATCGTCCCCATCATCCCCGACGAGGCCCGCACCTTCGGCATGGAGAGCCTGTTCCGCCAGATCTCCATCTACGCACCCCACGGCCAGCTCTATAAGCCCGTCGATTCCGACCAGTTCCTCTACTACAAGGAAGCCAAGGACGGCCAGATCCTCGAGGAGGGCATCACCGAGGCCGGCGCCATGGGCAGTTTCACCGCCGCCGGCACCGCCTACGCCAACTTCGGCCTGCCGATGATCCCCTTCTATACCTACTATTCGATGTTCGGCTTCCAGCGGGTCGGCGACTCCATCTGGGCCTTCGGCGACTCCCGCGGCCGCGGCTTCCTGATGGGCGCAACGGCCGGCCGCACCACGCTCAACGGCGAGGGCCTTCAGCATGAGGACGGCCACAGCCACGTTGTCGCCGCCACCGTGCCCAACTGCGTCAGCTACGACCCGGCCTACGCCTACGAACTCGCCGTCATCATCCAGGACGGCTTCCGCCGGATGTACCAGGACAACGAGGACGTCTTCTACTACATCACCATCTGCAACGAGAACTACGCCCAGCCGCCCATGCCTCCGGGCGACGACGTCCGCGAAGGCATCCTGCGCGGCATCTACCGCGTTCATCCCAGCGAACACGGCGCCGCCCAGGCGCAGCTCTGGGGCTCGGCTTCAATGCTGAACGAGGCCCTGCGCGCCCAGCGCATCCTGTGGGAGAAATACCAGATCGCCGCCGATGTCTGGAACGTCACCAGCTATAACGAACTCCGCCGCGACGCTCTGCGCGCCGACCGCTGGAACCGGCTGCATCCGGCCGAACCGGCGCGCAAGCCTTTCGTCCAGCAGGCGATGGAGTCCACCCAGGGGCCGATCATCGCCGCCAGCGACTACATGAAGGTGATGGCCGATCAGCTTTCCCCGTGGCTCAGCGGCCGGCTCACCGCCCTGGGCACCGACGGCTACGGCCGCAGCGAGTCGCGCAATTACCTGCGCCGGTTCTTCGAAGTCGACGCCGAATCCATCGCCCTCTCCACGCTCGCGCAACTCGCGCGCTGGGGCCAGTTCGATGCTCAACGGGCCGCCCAGGCCGTCGCCGAACTCGGCATCGACAGCGAAAAACGCGACCCGATGTCTTCCTGATCGTTCCTACTCGTCGTGCTCTTCGGAGATGAACGTCACTTCGAACGATCGGTCCAGCAGTTCGGCCGTCAGCCGTAACTCCAGCCGCTCGAAGCGGATCAGGTCGATGGCGTGAGAGATCACGTCGCGCGGGTGGCAGCGCCGGAAACGCCTGCCGGCCCGGTGATAGTGCTTGTCGATGAATGAATCCAGCACCGCCGGGTCCGCCTCCAGCCCTTCGCTCCGTGCGAAGCGGTTGAAGATCTGGACGTATTCCGGCTCCTCCGGACTCCGCACCAGCATCTTGTACTGAATCCGCCGCAAAAACGCTTCGTCGCCCAGTTGCTCCGGCTTCAGGTTCGACGAGAAGATCAGAAACGTCTCGAACGGCGCCTGCGCCTTTCCGCCGGTCCGGAAGTTCAGAAAGTCCACCCGGCGCTCCATCGGCACGATCCAGCGGTTCAGCACCTCGGCTGGCTTCACCCGCTGCCGGCCGAAATCGTCGATCAGGTATATGCCGTTGTTGGCCTTCATCTGCAACGGCGCATCGTAAACCCTCGAACCCGGATTGAAGCTCAAATCCAGCATGTCGAGCGTCAACTCCCCGCCCGAGACGATGAACGGCCTGCGCACCTGCAACCACCGCCCGTCGAAAGTCCGCTCGCTGGCAAACGCTGAAAGCTCGGATTCATCGGCATCCAGACGCTCGTGGTAAACCGGGTCGAACAACTGGATGATGTTGCCCTGGCACTCGATCGCCGCCGGTATGTAAACCAGATCGGTCTCAATGTTGAACAACGCCTCGGCCAGATACGTCTTGCCGTTACCCGGCTGGCCGTAGATCAGGAACGACTTGCCCGAGTTCACCGCCGGCCCCACCTGCCACAGCACCCGGTCGTCCACCACCATGTGGCTGAACGCCCGCCGCAGCATATCGATCGTCAGCCAGTCGCCGCGGTGGCGTTGCAGCCGCACACCCGATGCGTACTGCGTCATCGGCACAGGGATGCGGCCCGAATAGGTGTTGGTTTCGGCGTACTGCTTGGCCAGCTCGCGGCCTTCGTCGGTCAGGCCGAAGGTTGCACTGATGTCGCCCAAGCCAAGCGACGACTTCACCACCACCTGGCGCATCCGCTTCAGATGCGCAATCACGGGCTCAATCACCGAGTAGTTCAGTCCCAGCCCGTTGGCCAGCACCCGGCCCTTCAAATCGCCCCTGAACAACAGCACCTTGAGGATGATCTGCTCCACCATCCCATTGGGCAGTCCGAGATCATCGATGCTCTCCGGCACCGGAGGCGCGAATCGCATCTCCTGGTCCCGCATCAGTTGCTCAGCCGCGGTTGTTCCGCTGTCAGCCATACGCTCGACTCATCTCCAGTCTGGCCCGTCTTTGCCGCCCAGCCAATCGGGCGAATGCCGCGTCTCAGGTGAATGACACCTTAGGGGGTGATGGATAGACTGATACGCCGATCGGCTAAACACCTTAGCACCAGCCGTCCCGCAACGCTCGCCAGGAATCCGAAAACCACCGCGCTCGCCAAAGCGGCGATGACGAAGGATTCCACCGCATCAAGCGGCCGCAACAGGCTTGGGAAGCCCTTGGCCAGCAGCACTCCAATCACCAACAGAAAGAACAGACCCAGCCGGAACATCCGCCGCGCCAGCGGTGCTGACTCGAAACGCACCGCAATCGCCGCCGCCGCGTTGGACCCCAAAGCCGAAACGGCAACGGTGAAGACGAAAAGCGTTGCCAGCACCGAGGGCGGAGGGACCATCACCATCTGCACTTTCGAGGCCAGCGCACCCAGCGTCGCGCCCAGGATCAGCAGCCACGACGCCACCCCGTAGACCGTCGCCACCAGCGCCTTGCCGCGCAGCACTTCGGTGTCCGGCGGCGCCTCATCGCCCCGGTTCTCCAGCCACGCCCGCTCGTCGGCCCCGGCCCAGGACTGGATCGCGTAGGTCCCCGAAAAAATGGCCGCCAGAATCGAAAACGCCAGCAGATACACCGGGTCGAGCAGCGCCGGACCCAACCGCATCGGCAGCAGCGTCCCCATCGCCGCCAGCGCCGCCAGCATCAACAGTCCGCGAACACCGCCCAGCCGGCGCCAGAGTTGCGAGAATTCCAAAACGACAACCGTCCACATCTCTATTCGAGTTTAGCCGGAGCCGCCGGCCGAGGCGAAACTGGCAAAGCTGTTGATGTTCGGGATCTCTTCGTTATCGGCGACATGGAGATCCTCCAGCGGACTGCCGCCGCGCACGACGATGTCGTTGCGGAAATCGCCGGCCCCGGACACCTCCCCCGGCAGCGTCCGCAAGTACCGCGACCGGTTTACTTCTTGCCCGGCGGCCTGGCCCGCGGCGTGGCCTGCGGCAAGGTCTCTTCCTTCATCGATTCCGCGGACAACTCGTCCGGAATATCGTAGGTGATCGTCGCCTCGGCGCCGAACTTGCGATAGTTGCGGAACTCGACGTTATTGCGCACCAGGAACCTGCCCTCCCGCATCCGCATCTCGGCCCGCAGCGGCAGCAGGAATTCGCTGCCCGAAATGTCGGTGTATTCGTAGTCAAGCTGCGTCCTGGCTTCCTGGATCGGGAACGACGGCGGCAGCGTCTCGGCGTCCAGCGTCACCCGGTAGATCACCGGCACGTCCTTGTCGATATAGATCAATCCCCTGTAGCCGGGAACATAATCCAGTTCCCGCTGCCAGACGATGTGCCACTTCGAACGCGCCTGCCGCACCCGGTAGCCGAACACGTGCACCACCCGGCCGCGCAGCTTCGCCCACCGCTCCCACCAGAACTCGGCCTCGGTCTCCGGCTCGAAAATCTGCTTCAGCATCGAACCGAACTCGCCCGACGACGTCGCCCCGCCCAGCTTGTCCATATCGACATCGGTCAGCCGCCCGTTCACCGAAACCGTCTTGTAGTTTTCCTTCTGTTCGAAGTAGGACAGCCTCGCCGCCAGCGTATCGGCCAGTTGAAAGACCTCCAGCCCCGACGGGTCAACATACCGCCGCGTCACCTGCAGGCAGATGAAGTCAGGCAACCGCTTGGTGTAGTTCAGCGCAATGTCTCTGGCATCGGCGATGAGGCGTTTCTGCTCGGCGTCCGATGGGCCCGGAATCCTCGGCTGCTCGGCCGTCCGCGGCGCCGTGTCGCGCGTCGCACTCGGCATGTTCGCCGTTGCGGGGATCAGCGCCCGCAGCGCTTCAACCGTCCTGGGGCCGATGCCCTCGCCGGCCAGTTCCTCGATGTCACGCTCGGTGATCCGCTCACTCAGCGCCACCCTCTTGATGTAATCGGCCACCCGTTTGTCATCGTGTTGCAGTTGAACCGATGAACGCAGAAACGTCCGCAACTGGCCGAGATTCAGCCGCATGGCCTGGCCCGTCAGCAGCAGGCAGAAGGCGAGAGTAAGCGCCAGCAGTCTCATCGCTATCAGAATAGACGCCGCTTGCGCTTGTCCGGTTGTGGGCGAACCGCTATTTCGATCGCGGCGAGCGCCAGCGGCGCCATCACGCGATACCCGGCCGGGTTCGGATGCAACCCGTCGTCGGCATAGTCGGCCTTCAACTGCCCGCCCTGATCGGCCAGCCCGCTGAAATAATCCAGATAGACATAGTTTCGCCGCACGCAGAAATCCCTGAGCCATGTGTTCACCGCCTGGATCACGGCCGGCGGACGCATCGGCGTCCTTTCAAACGATGCGTTCACGCCCTTATGGTAATCCGACACCGGCAGGATCGAGGCGAAAACCGGTTTCACCTTGTGAGCGTCCGCCAGATCGGCGATCGCCGTCAGATTCCACTGGATCGTCGACGCCGCCGTGCCCCGCGCGATATCGTTCGTTCCGGCCAGGATCAGCACCGCGTCCGGCTTGTGCGCGGCCACGTCGGGCAGGAAGCGCGCCAGCATCTGCGACGTTACCTGGCCCGAGATGCCGCGGTTGACGAAATCCTGATTCGGGAAGTACTCGTTCAACCGCCAGCCGTCCGTAATCGAATCGCCGAAAAAGACGACTCTCAGTTGACCCGGCTTGCGCGGAGCCATGGACGTGTTGGCCTCGGCGTAGCGGCCGAGGTTGTCGCGGTCCGGGTCGCGCAGCGAACGCTGCAACTGTTCCACCTGCGACTGGAAGTAAACCTCAAACGACGCCAGATGGTCCCGCAGTTCGGCCAACTGCCGCCGCGACGCCTCGGGGAAGGGGACCGGCTTGGGCACCGCATCCGAGACCAGCAGAAACGCCCGCAGGTTGGCGATCATCCTGTAGTGCAATTGCGCCGAGCGGTATCCGAGAAAATCGAGGCTTTCCATCGTCTGGCGCATGTTCTCCATCAACGGAGCCCCGGCGCGGGCCAGTTCCGGCATGGCGAAGCCCGAGGATTCCATCAGTTGCAGCGACCGCTGATACAGCGCCTTGGCCTGAGCGTCGTTCAGCACCGCATCGGGCTGCTGTGCCGCCAGCGGCGAAGCGGCCGCGCAGGCCAGGCTCAGCACCGCCGTCCGGATGTAGGTTGCAAGTCTCATTGTTCTTTGTTGGCTTCCTGGAACTTCTCAAGCTGCAAGGTGACCGTGCCGATATAGAACGGCAACTGGATCCGCACCTGCACCGGCAGCCGGCGGCCGTCGTCGGTCAGCCAGACAAACAGACGTCCCTTGCGGCGGTAGAGTTGCCCGTTGAACAGGAAAGCTTCGTATTTGACGGTCTCAAACTGACCGGCCGGCGTCTTCACCTTCTCCCGCGCCAGCGCGTCGACACGCGCAGAGATCAGCTTCTTGCCGTCCGATACCGGCCACTCCAGCGTCGCGCCCGGCTCGGGCTTGATGCTCCGCAACCGCATCAGCGCCCCGGTCACCTCATGCACGCACACCGGGATCTCCATGTCCTTCTGCGCCAGGACTTTGCCGTTTTTCAGGTCGCGCTCGGTCATCGACGCCCGCCGGTGGCCGCCGTCATAGGCCACCCGCGTCTCGCGGTGCTTGCGGCCCTCCCGCGCATCCAGCAAAAGCGACTTGGCGCAGTAACCCTCGCCGTACTCGGCCGTGTAGCGGTCCTCCACCGAAATCAGCGTCGACACCAGGCCCACCGTTTTCAGGTTCAATTGCGTCCGGCCCGGACTGAACTCCAGCGTGACCTGGCCCGACCTCAGAAACCGCCACTCGGCGCCATAGCTGAACGATTCTGGCGCGGTCTGCGCCCCGCAGGGTGCGGCCGCTGCCAGGCAGAACAACAGCGAGGCTCGGATCGTGCCGGATCGGGTCACCACCCTAGTCTGGCAAATCGGTCTCGCCAGCCGCAAACCGTGGTTTCCCGGATCAGTCGATGTGGGGCGGGCCCTGGCGCCACGCACGGAACTGGATGGTGGTGGCGATCAGGTGGATGCCGGGCCCTATGGGAGAGGCGCGGTATTCGTAGCTGATGGCGTAGCTCAAGGCGCCGCGGCTGTTGATCTGCAGACCGGCGGCGTGACGCTCGTACCAGACTCCGTTTTGCACCAGGGCTTCGAAGCTGGCGAACGGCTGCAGGGTTCCGCTCTTGTAGATGAGCATGGCGCGGTTGCGGTAGCGGGCTTGATCCTTGCCGTCCACGACGGCGAAGCGCTCGGCGAGGTGGCGCGTGTCGATGGCCCACCTGCCGTAATCAAGGATGCGAAACTGCGGGCCGGCCCAGTAACGATGGGCCTGTCTGTTCTGGGGCGAGGATCCATCCTGGTTGATGTAATAATAGCCGGCCAGTCCGACGACCCGAGGCGTGAACCGGTGGATCAGAATCGGTCCGGCGCGGAACTGGAAGAATCTGGTCGAGTTTTCGTAGGTCCTGACGCGCGTATGGATCTGGAGCGTCGATCTGCCACTCAATTCGAGGTTGGCGTTGGTGATATGCAGCACGCCGAAATCGTCCTCCGCCATGACTACGGAGGAAGACGCGAGCGCAAGGATCGCGAGGGAGCGGAATCGCATTTCGTATAACTCCATGACAACACAATTTGAGGTCATGTTTTGCGCCGCCCCGGCGGGCGGTGGGATGCTGGGAGAGCGATGGAACTCAATGCCGTGGAAATCCGGGTGCTTGGCGCCCTGATCGAGAAGGACATGTCGACGCCGGACTACTATCCGATGTCGGTGAACGCGCTGGTGAACGCGTGCAATCAGAAGACCAACCGCGAACCTGTGGTGGCCTACGACGAGCAGACGGCCATGGAGGCGCTGGACGGGTTGAGGACGAAGGGACTGGTGGTGTTCGTGCATGAATCGGGCAGCCGGGTGGAGAAGTACCGTCACCGGCTGGGCGAGCATTTCAACTTCACGCGCGGTGAACTGGCGGTGCTGGCCGTGCTGATGCTCAGGGGGCCGCAGACGATGGCCGAGCTGCGGGAGCGTTCGGCGCGGCTGCATACGTTTGAAGACAGCTCGGCGTTGGAATACACGCTGCACCGGATGGAGACGCGCGAAGGCGGCGCGCTGGTGAAACTGATGCCGCGCCAGCCGGGAATGAAGGAGCCGCGCTGGGCGCGGTTGCTTGGGGGCGAGCCGGAATGGAACGCCGACCCGGAGCCGGTTGCGTCCGCTCCGGCGGCGGGTGCGGGGCTGGCCGAACGCGTTGAGAATCTGGAATCGGAGCTTCGCGGACTCAGGGCGGAGTTTGAGCGGTTCCGCGAGCAGTTCCAGTAAATTACTGAAGCTTGGCTTCGAGTTCGGCCCAGCGGGCGTAAAGCAGTTCGACCTCGGACTGCGCCTGCTGAAGGCCGCGATAAGCGGTTTCAAGGCGCGAAGCGTCGGCGGCGGCTCCGGAGGTGTGCAGGGCGGCTTCGAATTCCGAGACCTTGAGCTCGGCTTCCATGATGCGGCCCTCCATGGCGTCGAACTCGCGCTGCTCGATGTAGGAGAGGCGATTCTTCCGCGCGGACGGCGGGGCCGCATCAGCCCGCGGTTTCGCGGCGGCGTTTGTGAGTTGCTCGCGCGCGGCGCGGCGCTGGTCGAGCCAGTCCTCCCACTGGTTGAGGTCGGCGAACAGGCCGGCGCCGCCGAAGCCGTCGAGTCCGAGGACGGCCGAGGTCACCTTTTCAAGCAGGTAGCGGTCGTGGGTGACCAGGACGAGCGCGCCGGGGAACTCCAGCAGGCGCTCTTCGAGCACCTCCAAAGTTGCCAGGTCGAGATCGTTGGTGGGTTCGTCGAGCAGCAGCAGGTCGGCCTCTTCGAGCATGAGCCGGGCGATATGGATGCGGGCGCGCTCGCCGCCGGAGAGCGATCCGACGGGCTGGACGAGCTGCTCTTCGCCGAACAGGAAGCGGCGGGCCCAGGCGTTGACATGAATCGGCCGGCCCTGATAAAGGACCGAATCGCCTTCGGGTGCGAGGGCGCGCTGAAGTGTAGTCGACGGGTCGAAGCTCTCGCGGTTCTGGTCGAAGTAGACGATCTTGAGGTGGTCGGCGCGTTTGATGGAGCCTTCCGAGAGTTCGATGGATCCGCGCAGCAACTGGAGAAACGTCGTCTTGCCGCTGCCATTCGAGCCGGCCAGGCCGAGCCGGCGGCCGGGCGCGAGCACGAGATTGACGCCGGAGAACAGTTGGCGTCCGCCCAGTTCGCAGGCGGCGTTTTCGAGTTCGACGAGACGCTTGGTCTTGCGGTCGCTGGCGGAGAAGTCGATCGCCGCGGTGGAGACGGCGGCGCGCTGCTCCATCTCGTCGAGTTGGCGGATCATGGCGGCGGCGGAATCCAGACGGGCTTTGGACTTGCGGGTGCGGGCCTTGGCGCCGCGGCGCAGCCAAACCACTTCGCGGCGGACGCGTGCCGCGAGTCCTTCCATCATCCTGGTCCGCGCCTCCTGCCAGGCTTCGCGCTTTTCGAGGAAGTCGCTGTAGTTACCGTCCACCTTGAAGAGGCCTTCCGGGTAGACGCGGCTGAGTTCCATCATCCGGGTGGCGACGTTTTCGAGGAAGTAGCGGTCGTGGCTGATGGTGATGGAAGCGAACGGAACCGAGGCGATCGTGCGTTCAAGCCACTGGATACCCTGGAGGTCGAGGTGGTTGGTGGGTTCGTCGAGCAGCAGAAGATCAGGGCGGGCGGCGAGCGCGCGAACCAGGGCGAGGCGTTTGCGCCAGCCTCCGGAGAGCGTGCCGGAAACCACCTGCGGATCGTCGAAACCGGCCTGGCCGAGCAGCGCCGGGATCACGGCCTCCTCATGCGCCATCGACGATGCCACCTCCTGCACCGTCAGAGAAGGATCGAATTCGGGATCCTGCTCGACATAGAACAGCCGCGCGCCCTTGCGCAGGGCGACTTCGCCGGCATCGCCGTGCTCGAGGCCGGCCAGGATTTTGAGCAGCGTGGACTTGCCCGCGCCGTTGGGACCGATCAGTCCATGGCGTTCGCCCTCGTTGACGGCGAGCGAGATGGAAGTGAACAGCGGCTTGACGCCAAACTGTTTCGTCAGATCGAAGCAACTGAGCAGCGGGGGCATGGGGGCGGGTTTCTCTCCGTTTCAGTTCAACACAAGAACAGGCGGTCCTGTTTTGGCCGGTCCGATGTATACTGTGGCTTGGAGGTGAGTCTTCTCGAGTAGACGCCTCATACAACACCGCTGGGCTCCCGCTTCCTGGATCATCCAGGTTCCATCCCGCCTGTTCGCCTCCATTTTCCCAGACATCTGCCGAATCTGCGAACACCCGTTAATAGGATACAGCCGGGCGCCGGTCTGCCAGAAGTGCCTGGAATCGCCCAAGCCGCTGAATCCGGAGATATTCTGCGTGAAGTGCCGGACGCCGTTCCTGCGCGAGCGCGCGCTGGACGAAGACGGGCAGTGCCGGCTGTGCGCCGCCGGCGCGGCCGCCTTTGATGCCGCCTACGCGTGGGGCGGGTACGAGGGCGTGCTGAAGGACCTGATCCATTGTTTCAAGTTTCACGGCATGCGCTCGCTGGGCACGGCGCTGGGCGGTTACCTGGCCGAGGCGTTTCCCCGTAGCGAGCGTATTGACGCGATCGTGCCGGTGCCGATTCACTGGACGCGGCGGATGGTCCGCGGGTTCAATCAGTGCGAGTTGCTCGCCAGGGAGCTTTCCAGGCACACGGGCGTGCCGGTGATGAAGCCGCTGGCCAGGGTGCGGCGGACCGAGAAGCAGTCCAACCTCGCCGGGGCCAAGCGGCGGCGGAACGTGAGCGGCAGTTTCGGCGCAATACGGGCGGAGTCGATCCGCGGCAAGCGGTTGCTGTTGCTTGACGATGTTTTGACCACCGGGGCAACGGTGAACGAGGCGGCGCGGGAGTTGAAGCGCCACGGCGCCGCAAGGGTCGCGGTACTGACTGTGGCCAGGGTGGATCGCAGGAGTCTATGGGCCCGGGAAGGGCAGTTCGAACCGCACCGGGCGACCGGGGAAGGATCGAGGAGATGATGACGAAGGCCGAACCTTTACACCGTCCGGTGCTGGTGCTGAACGCCAGCTACGAACCGATCAACATCTGCGCCGCGCGCAGGGCGCTGGTGCTGATATTCAAGGGGGTGGCTTCGGCCGAGGCTCACGCCGAGGTTTTTCTTCATGCCCAGATGCGCGCGTTCGCGCTGCCCAGCGTCATCCGCCTGCTCGAGTACCGCCGCATTCCGCACCAGAGCCGCGCGCTGTCGCGCAAGAACATCCTGATCCGCGACCGCTACACCTGCCAGTACTGCCACAAGGCGTTTCCGGGCGGCGACCTGACGCTGGACCATGTGATTCCGCGGTCACGGGCAGGCGAGACGAGCTGGGAGAACCTGGTTGCCTCCTGCCACACCTGCAATAACAGAAAAGGCAACCGGACGCCGGACGAGGCGGGCATGAAGCTGCTCAGATACCCCAAGCCGTTCAGCCTGCACACGTCGCGTCATCTGATGCGGCTGGTTGGCCGCGCCGAGGAGCAGTGGCGCAAGTACCTGTTCTATTGAGCCGGCGGCGCGGGAGCAGGAGCGGCTGAAGGAGGCTTCTCCTTCTTTTTCTCCTTCACTTCCTTCTTCGCCGGGCTGATGATGACGTGGGCGCTGCGGCCTTCCAGCCGCGGCGTACCTTCCACAGTGCCATGCTCGGCCAGATCCTCGGCCAGCCGCAACAGCAGCTTCTTGCCGAGATCGGCGTGGGCGATTTCGCGGCCGCGGAACTGCACGATGGCCTTCACCCGGTTACCCTCGCCGAGGAATCGAACGGCGTGCTTCAACTTGAAGTCGTAGTCGTGATCGTCGGTGTTGGGCCGGAATTTGACTTCCTTCACCAGGATGACGTGCTGCTTCTTGCGCGCGTCATGCTGCTTCTTCTTCTGCTCGTACTGCCACTGGCCATAGTCCATGGCCTTGGCGACGGGCGGTTCAGCCGTCGGGGAAACGACAATCAGATCCAGGCCCATGTCCAGGGCCTTGCGGACAGCGGCCTGGGTGGGCATTACCTCGACGCTGCCGTCGGGGAACACCGCACGCACTTCGCGCGCACGGATGGCCTCATTGACGTTTTCTCTGACTCTGACTCGGGGGCGTACAAATCTGGGTGGATACATGCGGGGAAGCTAGCTTTTGGTGTTCCTTCGAAGGTTCGCGGGGAGTTTGCCGGCGCACAGACACAGCACACCCGCTGGGTGCGACGTTGTCTTCCGGCTGGACCGGATCGATTGGTTGAGAAGCCTCAGCCTTGATCCTCTCCATCACACTATACACGGAAAATCAGTAGGATGGGTAGTGCTTGCCGCATCGCCCGGCATGATAGAGTGAGTTTTTCATTCCCATGTCAAGCGAACTTCCCCGGCCCCTCCGCGGCATTATCCCGCCGCTGGTAACCCCTTTGAATCCCGATGGTTCCCTCGATCTGCCCGGACTCGACCGGTTGATCGATATGCTGCTCCAGGCCGGCGTCCATGGATTGTTCCCGCTGGGCACCACCGGCGAGGCTCCGCACCTGGGGCGCGGGTTGCGGGCCGAGTTTCTCGGACACGTCGCACGAATCACGAGAGGACGCGTCCCGGTGCTGGCCGGGATCACCGATTCAAGCGTGGACGAGGCGGCGTGGATGGCCGCCAGGGCGGCGGATGCCGGATGCGATGCGGTGGTGTTCGCCGCGCCGCATTACTATCCCATGACGCAGGGCGAACTCACCGGCTACGCCTTCTCCCTTGCAAAACGGCTGCCCCTGCCGTTCGTGATTTACAACATCCCGTTCTGCACCCGGGACTATTTCGAGTTCGACGCCGTGCGCCGGATCGCCGATCTGCCCGGCTGCCTGGGCGTGAAGGACAGCACCGGCGACATGGATTTTTACCAGTCCCTTGTCGGCGCCTTCCGCGACAGGGCTGACCTGACCGTCCTGATGGGTCCCGAAGAGAGGCTCTGGGATGCCGTCATGATGGGCGGCCATGGCGCGGTGACCGGCGGCGCCAACCTGGCTCCGGAACTTTTCACCGGCATCTACGCCGCCGCGGTGGCGAACAAGCCGGAAGACGCCGCGCCACTGATCGCGCGCTCGCAGATCATCTCCAACAGGATCTACTCCGTGCTGCCGGAGCGCTCCGGCTACTTCCGCGGGCTCAAGTGCGCGATGGAGATGCGCGGCATCTGCGCGGGCGGGCTGGCGGCGCCGTTTGAGCCCATCGCGGGCGAGCCGCGCGAACGGATCCGGCGGGCGCTAATCGATGCCGGACTGCTCTGATCTCATAGGTTTGAGCATGACGCGCGGGTGCTAGAGTGTTGGTAGGTCTGACTGTCAGGAAATGAAGCTGGAAGAGCGCGTCATTGAGACCCTGCTGGTACAGATTGGGTCTATACTGAAGGCATAGGACTCATATGAAGACATACGTCAAGTTCGGCATCGTGATGGTGGGCATCATCGGCACGCTGGTGTGGCTGGCCGCCAGCGGGATCAACGAATCGAAAACGTATTACAGGACGGTTTCGGAGTTGAAGACCGATTCGAGCCAGGTCGGCAAGCGCGTCCGCGTCACCGGCGACGTGGTGCCTGGCTCGATCCGCAGGGAAGGCACGCTGGTCCACTTCCGGATCGTCGAGAAGGAACACAATCTGTTCCTGAACGTGACTTACACAGGCAAGGATCCGCTGCCGGACACCTTCCGCGACAACGCGCAGGCGATGGCCGACGGGCAGTTGACCGCGCAGGGCACATTCCATGCCTCTTCCATCGCCGCCAAGTGTCCTTCGAAGTATGAGGCGGATCCCAACAAACACCCGGCCGACGTTCCACTGAACAGCGCAAAGCCCGCGGCCATCTAGTCTCACGGAAATGGCCCGAAGCCCGCGTATCCGCAAAGGAGAGACAACCGCACCATGGAGACCTTAGGCGCTCTCGCCATTCTGGTCGCTTTTTGTCTGGCGATCTATTCCGTCGTCGCGTCGGTGGTTGGGGCGCTCACCAAACGGCCGTATCTCACCGTCAGCGGACAACGCGCGGTTTACGGAATCTTCGCGTTGCTGACGGTCGCCAGCGCCATTCTGGTCTATGCGCTGATGACGTCGGACTTCCGCTTCGCCTATGTCGCGGCGCGGTCGAACAAGGCCATGCCGGCCGTCTACAAGTTCGCCGCCTGGTGGGGCGGACAGGAAGGCTCGCTGCTGTTGTGGTCGTGGCTGCTGAGTTTCTACTCGGCCGTCGTGCTGGCCACCAACCGGCGGAAGTTCCGCGACATGATGCCCTGGGTGACGGCCATCCTGATGTTCACGCAGGGCTTTTTCCTGACGCTGAACACGTTCATCGAACCGCCGTTCCAGATGCTGGCCGTGGGCCGCGGAATCACGGCCGTTCAGGACGGCCAGGGGCTGAATCCGCTGCTCCAATACTGGACGATGGCCATCCACCCGCCGACGCTGTACCTGGGCTATGTCGGCTTCGTCGTTCCGTTCGCCTTCGCCATGGCGTCGCTGATCACAAAGCAACGGGGCGACGCCTGGATCGCCACCACCAGGCGCTGGTCGCTGATCACCTGGGGCTTCCAGTCGATGGGCATTCTGCTAGGCGCGGGCTGGGCGTACGCGGTTCTGGGCTGGGGCGGCTACTGGGGTTGGGACCCGGTGGAAAACGCCAGCCTGCTGCCTTGGCTGACGGCGACGGCGTTCCTGCACTCGGTAATGATGCAGGAGAAGAAGGGCATGATGAAGGTGTGGAACATGGTGCTGGTGAGTTCCACGTTCTTCCTCTGCATCTTCGGCACGTTCCTGACGCGGTCCGGCATCGTTTCGAGCGTCCACGCCTTCGCGCAGTCCTCGCTCGGGGGCTGGTTTTTGGGCTTCCTGGGCATCATCATCACGCTGACGGTGATGCTCATCGTCCGCCGCCTGGACTATCTCAGGAGCGAGACCCACCTGGAAAGCGTGCTGTCGCGGGAATCGAGCTTCCTGTTCAACAACCTGATCCTGCTGGCATCGACGTTCGCCGTGCTGTGGGGCACGATGTTCCCGGTGCTGACCGAATACGTGATGAACGAGAAGATCACGGTCGGCGCCCCGTTCTTCAACAAGGTGAATATTCCCATCGGGCTGTTCCTGCTGCTGCTCACCGGCGTCGGCCCGCTGATCGCCTGGAGGCGCAGTTCATGGGAGAGCCTGAGGCGCGCTTTCTATTGGCCCACGATCATGTTCGCCGCGGCCGTGGCGGCGTCAATCGCCATGGGCTCGCGGCACTTCTATGCGTCGATGAGCTTCGGGCTGTGCGCCTTCGTCACCACGACGATCATGATGGAGTTCTATAAAGGCTCCCGCGCCATCGCCGGCAAGAGCGGGATGAACCTGGTGCGCGCGTCCATCGAACTCACGCATCGCAACACGCGCCGCTACGGCGGCTACATGGTCCACATGGGTATCGTCATCATGTTCATCGGTTTCAGCGGCGCGGCGTTCAATAAGGACACCACGCGCGAGGTTGTCGTCGGCGACCGGTTCGCCATGGGCGGCTACGAATTCCATGTGGACAAGATCACCGATGGCGACAATCCAAACTACACCTGGCAACGGGCCGAGGTGGGCATCTATAAAGACGGCAGGTTCCTGCAGGAACTCAAGCCCGAGCGCCGTGTTTATCTGGTCAGCGAGCAGCCGACATCGGAGGTTTCCATCCGCCGCCGGTTGAACGAGGACGTCTACCTGAATTTCGCCGGCATGTCGCAGACCGAGGAAAACAAGGCGATCATTCAGGCCTATATCTTCCCGCTGGTGTCCTGGATCTGGATCGGCTTTGCCGTACTGATGTTCGGCACGGCGGTCTGCCTGGTCCCGAGCAAGGCCAGGCTGTCCTATCCGAGAACAGAGGTGGTGGGTATCCATGCCGAAGAGAAATCGCTGGCGAAATAGGCTGCTGGCCGCGCTGGCGGCCGCCTTCATGATGGTGCACGGCGCCACGCCGCTGTCGAACGGCCGCGTTCGCCAGTTGGGCGCTATGCTGCTATGCAAGTGCGGCTGCAACGCCAGCGTCACCGAGTGCAACATGCTGCACTGCCACTTCTCCGACCCTGTCCGGCTGGAGCTTCTGTCGATGGTCGAATCCGGCCGCGCCGACCAGGAAATCCTCGACGCCATGGTGGCCAAGCACGGCAAGGACATCCTGCGCAAGCCGCCGGCTGAAGGCTTCTACCTGCTCAGCTACGTGATGCCCTACGCCGGCCTGGCCGCGGGCCTGGCGCTGATCGGACTGTTGATCCGTTTCTACCTGCGCCGCCGGCCGGTCCTCGCCGGCGCCAAACCCCAACCCTCGCCTGAGCTCACCCGCTATCAGGCCCAGATCGAAAAAGACCTCGCCGATCTCGACTCATGACCCTCGCAGTATCCATCATCCTCATCAGCGCCGTGCTGGCCTTCGTGCTGTTCATCAGGCCCGGCGCCATTCCGCCCAATGAAACCCTCTCGCCCACGGCTCATCTCGAAGAGCGCAGGGAGGCCATCCACGAAAACCTGCGAGACCTGAACTTCGAGTACCGGCTTGGAAAGCTCTCCGACGACGACTACGAAAAGACGAAGCTCGGCCTGCATAACGAACTGGCCAAGGTCATGGCCGGGATCGAGTCAATTGCCGGCAAAAAGGCACGGCCCGCTCCCGCCGCCGCGCAACCGGAGATGAAGGCCGGACCGGCCAAGCCGGTTTACAGGTGCCCGGCGTGCGGCGCCGGGTTTGATAAGCCGATGAAGTTCTGCGGCGAATGCGCCGCGCCCATGGGGGAGGCGCAGTCATGAGAGCCGCTATCCTGACGATCATCGCCTCATGCTCCCTGCATGCCGCCGTCACCGGTGTTGTCGTGAACAAGACCACGGGCAAGCCGCAATCCGGCGTCACCGTGACCATGACCAAGTTCGGCGCGGGCGGCATGGAGCCCGCCGGCTCGGTGAAAACCGATGCCGCAGGCGGATTCAAATTCGATTCCGATGCCGGTTCGGCCCATCTGCTTCAAGCCGAATATCAGGGCGTCCGCTACAGCGCCCCGATGAACCAGGCCGCCGGCGCGCCGCTGGAGATCGCCGTGTTCGATTCCGCCGCTTCGGTGGCCGGTGCCACGGCCGGGCAGCACATGATCATGATCGAATCCAACGGCGAAGAGCTGGTGGTGAACGAAACCGTGGTCATCAACAACCCGTCGCGGACCACCTGGAATAATCCGAAATCGGGCACCGTGAAGGTCTTCGTTCCGCCCGCCGCCGGCGAAAACATCATGGCCCGCGTCGTCGCGCCCGGCTCGATGCCCGTGGACCGCCAGCCCGTGAAGACTTCCGCCGCGAATGTGTGGACCGTCGACTATCCGGTGAAGCCCGGCGAGACCCGTTTCGATTTCAGCTACAAGCTGCCGGCCTCGGCCGCGGGCGTCCTCGAAACGCGCCTTCTGAACCAAGGGGCGACGCCGAAGCTGGTGCTGCCACGAGGCATCCAGGCCGCCGGCGAGGGCATCGTCAGCCTGGGCACGGAACCATCGACGCAGGCGTCGATCTTCGACATCACGGCCAAGGCCGTCAAGCTCACCATCTCCGGCTCCGGCGCCTTGAGCGTCATCCAGAGCGAGGAGGAAGCCGGCCCGAAGATCAAGCAGATCAACCCGCCCGGCTACGACCGCAATAAGTGGTGGGCGCTCAGCCTGACGCTCGCCTTTCTGACGCTCGGCTTCATCGCGCACTACATGAAGGGCACTGCCGCGGCCGGCGTCAACCGCAAGGTATGACGGCGCTGGCCATCGAGGGCGTCTGGAAATTTTATGGCGACTTCCCCGCCCTGCGCGACATTTCGTTCAACGTTGAACCCGGCTCCTGCGTCGCTCTGCTCGGCCGCAACGGCGCCGGCAAGACCACGCTCCTGAAAATCCTCGCCGGACTTTCGCGCCCTGCCAGGGGCCAGGTGAAGCTGTTCGGCCAGGATGCCGCCGAACGCTCGTCGCGCGCGTCCATCGGCGTGCTGGGCCACGGCATCGGCATCTACGACGAGCTATCGGCCATCGAGAACCTGAGACTGTTCGCCGGCCTCTATGGCCTGCCCGAGCCCGAACGCCGGGCGATGGAATGGCTGGAACGGACGGGCCTGGAGCGCGTCAGGGATGGCCTCGTGCGCGAGTTCTCGCGCGGCATGAGGCAGCGTCTCGCCGTCGCCCGGGCGTTTCTCCACAACCCGCGCCTGCTGCTGCTCGACGAGCCCTTCACCGCCCTCGACGACCGCGCCATCGCCGTCCTGCAAACCGTTCTTCGCGATGCCCTGGCCGAAGGGCGCACGGTGCTGATGTCCACACACCAACTGCGCGAAGCCCTGGAACTCGCCACCCACGTCGCCCTCATCAACCGCGGCAAGCTCGCCTTCTCCGGATCGCGCACGCGGGAAATGCTCGACGATCCCGGCTGGATCTACCGCAACTACGGAGAGGCGTGATGCTGTTTCTGCGCCAAACCTTCACCGTCACGGCCAAGGACCTGCGTAGCGAACTGCGCACCAAGGAGGCCGTCAACGCTTCGCTCAGCTTCGCCCTGGTCATTCTCATCCTGTTCAGCTTCGCCTTCGACCCGACGTCGGAGACCACGCGCGAAATCGCCGGCGGCCTGCTGTGGCTGGTCTTCGCCTTCGCCGGCGTGCTGGTGCTGAACCGCTCGTTCGCCCGCGAGCTGCCGAACGATTGCCTGGAGGCGCTCATCAGTTCGCCCGTGCCCGGCGCGGCGCTGTTCCTTGGCAAGGCGCTGGCCAACTACGTCCTGCTGCTTGCCATTGAAGTGGTCTGCCTGCCGGTGTTCGGCGTCTTCTATAACGTCACCTGGTACTCGCAGCCTGGGCAACTCGCCCTCGTCCTGGTGCTGGCGACATGGGGCGTCACCGTGGTCGGCACCGTCTTTTCCGCGCTCACCGTCAATCTGCGGCTGCGCGAGGTGATGCTGCCGATGCTGGTTTACCCTGTCCTGATCCCGTGCCTGATGGCCGCCATGCAACTCACCACCACGCTGATCGCCGGCGATCCGATTGCCGGCGACCAACTGGCCTGGCTGCGGCTTATCATAGGCTTCGATATCATTTTTACTTCGCTGGCCGTGCTGCTGATCGACACGGTTCTGATCGGCTGAGCGCGGCGAGGAGAACCTGAACGGATGCGCAAACACCTGCTACTTACCGCCGGCATCGCGGCCTCGCTGCTGCTGGCGCGCAACATCTGGGTGATGCTGACCCAATTGCCCGACGAGGCCTTCCAGGGCGCCATCTTCCGCATCATCTTCTTTCATGTCCCGGCGGCGTTCACCTGCTTCCTCTGCTTCCTGGCATCGTTGATCGCCGGGCTGGCGTATCTGAAGACCAGGAAACTCGGATACGACGCCTTTTCCGTCTCGGTCATCGAGGTCGGGCTGGCCTTCGGCGCGGTCAACCTGATCACCGGCATGATCTGGGCGCGCATCATCTGGGGCATCTGGTGGACCTGGGACTGGCGGCTCACCTCGATGCTGATCTGCTGGCTGCTCTACGCCGGATATCTTGTCCTGAGGCGCGCCATCGAGGAACCCACCGAGCGGGCAAAGATGTCGGCCGTGATGTCGATCCTCAACTTCTCGGTGGTGCCGTTCGTCTTTTTCTCCATCAAATGGTTCCGCACGCAGCACCCGCAGCCGGTTCTGTTCGGCGACGGCAAGATGGACTCCGGCTACCGCGCCATGCTCTACGGCAACTGGGCGCCGCTGCTGATCGTCGCAGCCATCCTCATCTCCATCCGCTACGCGCAGGAGAAGCAGCAGCGGGAGATCGACGCATTGCGCCGTGAAGCGCACATGATTTAGCTCCGGGAGATTCTCATGAACGACGCATTGCAGCGCAACTTCACTTACCTCGCCTACGGGCTGATCACCGCCTGGGCCATCCTCGTCGTCTACGCGCTCACGCTCGCCGCACGAGGCCGAAGCCTGGCGCGCCAGCTCGACAACGTCAAGCGCATGATGGAAGACCGCGAAAAGAAGTGACGCCGTGGTGAGCCGGCCCTTTGATAAGATTCGGGGTGCAACAGCCCTGACCGCATCATAGGAGCCGCTCATGAATCGCCGCACCCTGCTCTCAATGGCCGCCGCCGCGGCCGCCATCTCTCCCCGTGAAGCCGCCGCGCAGGAGCGCGTTGCCCGCGCCACACGCGCCATGCCGTCGCCGAGGATCAAGGACGTGCAGGTGATCCAGACCGCGCCCGCGGGCCTGCGCCTGCCCGTGGTCAAGATCCTCACCGACCAGGACGGCCTCTACGGCTACGGCTGCGCCTGCTACACCCAGCGCGCCGATCTCGTCGTGCCGGCCGTCGAACGCTACATCCGCCCGCTGCTGATCGGCAAGCCCGCCGACCGCATCGACGATACCTGGCAGATGCTCTACAACTCGTCCTACTGGCGCAACGGCCCGGTGCTGAACAATGCCATCTCGGGCGTCGACGAGGCGCTGTGGGACATCAAGGGCCGCATGGCCGGCATGCCTGTCTACCAACTGCTCGGCGGCAAATGCCGTGAAGCCGTGGACTGCTACGCCCACTCCTCCGGCGCCGATTTCGCCCAGGTGATGGAAAGCGCCAAGGGCTATATGGCCAAAGGCTACCGCCACATCCGCATCCAGGTGGGCGTGCCCGGCATGGCCGGCTACGGCGCGGGCCGCAGCGACGTTAAAGTGCCGGCGCTGCATTCGGCGCCCGTCTTCGAACCCGAAGCCTACCTCAGCCGCGCTTTGAAACTCTTTGAAATCGCACGCAAGGAACTCGGCGACGAGGTGGAACTGCTGCACGATGTCCACGAGCGCGTCTCGCCCATCCAGGCCGTCCGCTTCTGCAAGGACGTCGAAAAGTACCGGCCGTTCTTCATCGAAGACCCGGTCAGCCCCGAGGACATCGCCTGGTTCCGCCACATCCGCGCCCAGTGCACCACGCCGCTGGCCATGGGCGAACTGTTCAACTCGCCCCATGAATGGACGCCGCTCATCCAGGAACGCCTCATCGACTACATCCGCATCCACGTCTCGCAGGCCGGCGGCGTCACGCCCTGCCGCAAGGTGGCCGCGATGGGTGAACTGATGGGCGTCAAGACCGCCTGGCACGGACCCGGCGACGTCTCGCCCGTCGGCCACGCCGCCAACATCGCCCTCGACCTGGCCTGCTACAACTTCGGCATCCAGGAAGGCCGCGTCTTCAACGAGCGGGAACAGGAGGTCTTCCAGGGCTGTCCGAGGACTGAAGACGGCTACTTCTACGCCAACGAAGCTCCGGGCTGGGGCATCGAAGTGGACGAAAAGGCCGCCGCCAAGTATCCGTTCGGCTCATTCGAACAGGGCGAGCGAAAGCGCCTCAATGGCGGCTGGGGCGAAGTGCGCCGCCGCGACGGGACGATCATCAAACAGTAGCTTCGGCTACGGCCTCATACATCGCGATCACGTTCTCCGGCGGTACGCCGGCCAGGATGTTGTGCACCTGCTGGAAGACGAATCCGCCGCCCGGCGCCAGCGCCCGGCACTGCGCCGCGACATGCGCCCGCACCTCGTCCGGCGTGGCTACAGGCAGCACGCGCTGAGTGTCGCAACCGCCGCCCCAGAACGTGAGCCGGCCGCCGAAGTCGCGCTTCAGTCCTTCGGCCTCCATGCCCCTGCCGCTGATTTGGACCGGGTTGATCGCATCCAGGCCGGCGTCGATCAGGTCGGGCAGCAACTGCCGCACGGCTCCGCAACAGTGCAGCATCACCTTCACCGGAGCCAGCCGTTTGGCCTCGGCCCACATGGCCGCGTGGCGCGGTTTGAAGAACTCGCGGTACATGCGCGGCGAGATCTGAGGACAATTCTGCGCGCCCAGATCGTCGCCGAAACAGATGATGTCGATCGCGTCGCCCACGGCGGCCAGGAACCGCTTCAGGTTCGCCAGGTGGATCTCGACCAGCGCATCGAGGAACCGGTGCGCGCGCTCGGGCTCGCCGGCGAGCATCACCAGGAAGTTGTCCATCCGGTAGTAGAACTGGCCCATCTCGAGCAGGTTGCCGCCAAACAGTCCGAGAATCGCGCGGTCCGTCGATGCACGCAATGCGCGGGCGCCGGCGGCCAGTTCATCGGGCGATGAAACAGACGGCCCCGGCGGCGACGCCACGCCCGTCCACATATGTTCCGGATAGAGTCCGGCGATCCGCGACAGATCCTCTTCACCATCGAGGAAAGGCCAGTAGACCTGATCGAAATGCAGCGAGCCTTCCGGCATCCGCGCCATCACGCGCCCGGACGGAGCCCGCAGCACCCAGTCGACGCCCATGCGCTCGGGCAGCGCCCAGACGGGCATCAGGCAGGGCGTGCCGTCGGGCAGTGTCCACTCGGTCCACCATTTGCCGTCGCGACAGAACCCGCGCCCGAGTTCGATCGTGTCCACGCCGAAACGGTCCAGCACGTCATCATCGACAATGGCCAACTGCTGCACCGGATCGTAGACGCGCACAGGCGTGGCAGGCAGTCCCAGCGCCGCCCTCAGCTTCGGATACGCAACCGCCGATATGCCCGATGAGCGGTGCCCCGAAAGATCAATCGGGATGCGGTCCGGCTGCCGGTGTCCGATGGCTGACAGAACCCGTTCACGCGAGGTCATCCAGGCGTCCTTTCCGCCGCCGGCTTGAGCCGGTTAGTATTTCCTGATCCGGTAATCGCCCACTTTCGGCATCCGGAGAATCTTGCACATCTCGAACAGCCGCGACCGCGCCCTCATGCCGATCTTCTCGGTCAGCGTCGTCTTGATGTCGAAGCGCGCCGGCGAGCCTTCGGGGTTGCGTTCGATCACCTGCGCGCCCATGTCGGGGTCGGGCAGGTTTGTGGTGACGATGGTCGGCCGGCGTTCGTTGGCGCGGTAGGTGATGATCGACGTGACGGTATCCTCCACCCAGTCGGTCACGCGGTGCGCGCCGAGGTCGTCGAGCAGCAGGATCTCGCAATCCATGGCTTCCTTGAAGGCGTCGCGGTCGGCGCCGGTGGCCGGGTCGTAACTGGCCCGGATGCGTGACAGCAGGTGCGAATAGTCTGTGAACACCACGCTGAAGCCGTGCTCGATCAACCGCTTCGCCGTGGCCACGGCCAGATGCGTCTTGCCCGTGCCCGGCTCGCCCACCAGCAGCACGCCCGGCGGATCCACGGCCGGGTAGCTGTCGGCATAGCGCTTCAAATAGAGCATCACCTCGCCCAGTTCCTTCGATCCGCGCAACTGGAAGTTGTCGAACGTATCCTCGGCATAGTTGACGGGGATGCGCGATGCCTCACGCAGGCGTTCAGTGCGGCCTTCGTTCTGGCACGTGCATCTCCTGGCGCCGGACAACCCGTCACGCTCGACGATCACCCAACCCGAACCGCCACAGTGACTACAGACTTCCGCCATGCTCTCTATTGTCCGCCAGATCCCGCTTCCGCGGTTTCGAAAAGCAGCGGCGCCCGGCCACCGGACACTTCCGCTTCGAGCGCCCTCAAGTGCCCCAGCGCCGCGTCGCGCAGGTAGGCGGCGGGCGGAAACCTGTAGTTGGCAATCCAGCGTTCCCATCCGCCGCCGCTCAACATCACACGCGCCCATGCGGCCGCCCGGTGATGCCCATAATAGTGCTCCAGCAAACCGAGAGACTCGAGCAGCAGCCGCATCTTGCCTTCGCTGAACAGGCAAGCAACCGGGACGCCATATTGAAGGCAGACCACCGGAACATGCAGGCGGGTCGATATCATCGCATCGAGTCCGCCCAGCAGTTCGAGGTCGGCATCGGGTTGCTCGAACTGATAACGGGTGACATTCGGCCCCCGGACAGCGCGTCCGATGCAGCGGTAGGGCGAGCAGGCCCTATTCGTGGAATCGACAAAGATGAACTCGATGTCGGGCCTTCGCAGTACGGCCAGTTGCATCAGGGCCAGCGCATACTCCGCGTGTTGACGCCGGAGGTTTGCGAAGTAGATGTCCACGCCGATCCGTAAGCGGCCGCCTTTGGGCCGCGCCGGCGGCGCGAAAAGCTCGCTCGTGCGCCAAACGATGTCAGGGAAATAGCCGCAGGGGATGCCAGCGCTCCGAGGTAAGGCCAGGTCGGCTTGGTTGCGGACGGTCATCCAACTTGCCACCGAGATCAGCCGGGCGCTCCGTTCCCGCGGTTGCGGAGGAGAAGTGCCGCCACCGCCGCCCACTGAAACAGCCACGGTCCGAACGCCCCGGCGTTTGGCTTGATCGAGCAGTTCCGCGTGGGTCTCCAGTTCCAGTCTGGTTATTTTGTCAACATTGCGGCCGCCCCAGGAGACAAGCGCGCCGCCGCCGCCCCAAACCAACAAGCCGGCGCCGTCGAGCAGTTCCCGCGGCGTTCGCGCCACTTCAAATCCGAACCGGCCGGCATAGGGTTCGCACAATGCGAAGACGCGCGGTTCCATGCCCCACTTCCTGATCGCCTGTCCGATGATCACCGCCATGAGGTCGTCGCCGAAATTGCCCCGGCCGTAGTATCCGGCCAAGGCCACACGTTTCACGCTCATCGGCCACCGCTCTTCCTATTGGAATTCAATGCCGAAGGCTCTTATCGCGCCGGCGCCGGGAACCTGTAGACGGTCGTCGAGGTGTATGCCGCGCCGGGCTTGAGCGCCGTGGTGGGGAACCGCGGCTTATTGGGCGAATCCGGATAGTGCTGCGTCTCCAGGCAGAACCCGGAACGCTTCTGATAGACCTTGCCGCCTTTGCCCGTCAACGTTCCATCCAGGAAGTTGCCCGTGTAGAACTGAATGCCCGGCTCGGTGGTCAGCACCTCCATCACGCGGCCCGATGTGGGTTCGGTCACCCGCGCCGCCGGCCGCAGCGTGCCCATCTGGCCGTCGACGGCGAAGTTGTGGTCGTAGCCGCCGCCGAATTTGATCTGCTCGTCGCTGGCGTCGTTGATCCGCTCGCCGATGGCATGGGGTGCGGTGAAATCGAACGGCGTGCCGGCGACGTCCTTCAACTCGCCGGTCGGAATCAGCGTCGCATCGACGGGCGTTGTCTTCTCCGACATGATCTGAATCGAGTGCTTCAGGATGTCGCCGTTGCCCTGCCCGGCGAGGTTGAAGTAGCTGTGGTTGGTCAGGTTGACGACGGTCTCTTTGCCGGTCGTGGCTTTGTAGTCGATCCGCAACTCGTCCGCCTCGGTGAGCGTGTATTTCACCTCGACATCGAGTGCGCCCGGATAGCCTTCTTCCATGTCCGCGCTTGTGTAGGTCAGGATCAGCGAGTTCGAATTGCCGTCCACCGCCGCGGCCCACACCTTCTTGTCGAAGCCCTTCACGCCGCCGTGCAGTGAGTTCGGCCCATTGTTGGCTGCCAGCTTATACTCCTTGCCGCCGACGCTGAACTTCGCGCCGCCGATGCGGTTGCCGTACCGCCCGATGATGGCGCCGAAGTACGGGTGGTCTTTCAGATACCCGTCCAGCGAATCGAAGCCCAGCACGATGTCGGCGAACTGGCCCGTCTTGTCGGGCGTCTTCAGGCTGACGATGATGCCGCCGTAGTTGATGATGCCCACCTCGATGCCATTCGCGTTCTTCAGCGTGTACAGGGACACTTCGATCCCTTCAGGCGTCTTTCCAAAGCTGGTTCTGGTCACTTTCGGTCTTTCCTTTTTCACTTCAGGAGCGGGGGCGCAGCCAATCAGGCCGGCCGTGAGGATGATGGGAATGATTGCCGTGCGGCTCATGCGACTCCAATCAGCATATGCCATTCGCCGGGTGTACGGCCCAGGCCAGTTCCGGCTCGATATAGGACCAATTTAGTCTTCGATCGTGTTACACTGAGTTCGTGGCCAAAGTGACATTTCTCCCCTCCGGGGACAGCTTCGAATTTGACCTCGCTTCCCTGCCCTACGGCGAGCACGGAAAGCCCAAAAGCTTCCTCGACATCGCCGAACATTTCGGGTTTCATATCGAGCACGCCTGCGGCGGCAGTTGCGCCTGCACCACATGCCACGTCGTCGTGAAGACAGGCGAGAAGTTCGTCTCGGAAATTGAAGACGACGAAGCCGACCGCGTCGAGATGGCGGCCGACTTGCAGTTGGGATCCCGCCTCGGCTGCCAGGCCGTGATCACCTCGAACGACGCCGACGTCACGGTCGAAATCCCGTCCTGGAACCGCAACTACGTCAGCGAGGGCGGGGGGTCGATGAATCTGGGCGACGCAATCCCGGCGCCAAGGAAATAACCCGGTCCATCAGTTCGAACGGCTGAACGACCTCGATCTCCAGAGTGGTTTCCTTCAGCAGCGGCCTGACGCCGTCGAACAGCTTCAACAGATCCGCCTCGCCGTCCGGAGTCCTCAGACGGGCCAGGCCGATCATGCCCTTGACGAAGTCGTGCGCCATCTTCGCCGACCGCGGATCGGCGTAGACTGCCTTCAACCGGGCCCTCATGCCGTCTTTCAGCTCGGCATACATCGTCACTTCGCGCGTCGCCTGCGCCATTCGTCCCAGGTTGGCGAAGTTGCCCTCCGAGGGCATCGCCGGCAACAGCGCCGCTCCCTGTTCGGCGGCCATCCAGAAGTGCGCCGATCCGGGCAGCGTTTTCACCAGTTCCAGTAGCCCTTGCGGCGGATGCTCCTTGCTGTCGTCGCGCACGTCGATCACCTGCATCAGGTCCTCGATCCTGCCCGCAACCGCCGCGCCCGTGTTCATGAACAGCACACCCGCGCCCTCGCCCGGAGTCAGGATGTAATAGCCCTTGTGGTTCAGCGTGCGGAACTTCGTGCGGTCAAAATTGGGCTCGCGGCCGAACTCGCCGCCAAACTTGCCGCGGATGAACGCCAGCGGCGCCTTCTCCTGCCCGCGATAGGCAAGCACGATCTCCCAGATGTCCTTGCGCGGGTCCAGACCCGTCTGCGCCTGGATCTCCTCGATCATCGGTATCTGCTTGCCCTCGACATAACGGCGGTAGAACGGCGTGTCGCGCAGTTTGTCGAGCCGGAATCCGGCCAGCGCCAGCGCACTGGAGGGAATCAACGGCGCCAGCGCGGCGTCGACGCGGGCAAACCGCGCTTCACGCTTGCAGGCCGCCAGCGTGGCCAGTCCCGCGGCGGACGAAATGCCTGCGGCGGACGAGATGAAGGTACGGCGGTTCATGTTCACTTCATTGACGCAGACGCCGGGCGAAGTGTTCTCAACTCCGCCATGGCCCTACCGCGCCAGCCGGCGCACCGAGACTTCCTTGAAGTACACGATCGAGAGTGGATCGTGGTTTTGCAGTCCGATGTAGCCCGCATCCGGCCTCGGGCCCCGCACCGGCTCGTACCACACCTTGCGTTCGGGTACCGGCTGTCCTTCGCGGTATTCGTTCACCTTCACGCCATTTACCGTGATCGACGTCACCGGGCCGCGCAACTCGATCTCCATTGTGTTCCATTCGCCCGGCGCCTTCTGCTCGCGCGAGTTCGACTTCGAAATCGAGTAGATCGACCCCGTCGAGTGCCACTCATCGCCGCCCGATTCGATCTGAACCTCATAGCCGTTGTGCACGCCATACCAGGGGTCGGTGGGCGGTTCGGGCAGCCGGATGATTACGCCGGAGTTGCCGCGCTGGGAGACGGTCTTGAACACCACCTTCACCACGGCGTTGCCGAACTTCTCCTTTTCGTAGAACAGCAGCCCCATGCCGCCCTGCGTCTTCATCATGCCGTCTTCAATGACGAAGCTGCCCGGACCGGTCATCTTCCAGCCCGTCAGGTCCTTGCCGTTGAAAAGCTGCTGATCGGCGGCGCCGGCCAGCGAAGCGGCCGCGAGTAGCATCAATGCGAGTTTCATTGTGAACATTCTCCTGAAATCAAAGCACATCGGCCGAAGCCGTCAACACCACGGTTACGTTCACCTTCCGGTTGTTGCGGAACAGCGTCAATTCCACCTTGTCGCCGGCGCGCTTGCCACTCAATCCGCGGCGCAGCGAATCGAGCTGGTCGGCCGGCTTGCCGTCGATGGCCATAATCAAATCGCCGCCGATGCCCAGTTCATACATCCCGCCGATGATCGCCACCCGCCGCGGTCCCCGCAGCCCCGCCGCCTCGGCCGGCGAGCCTTCTTCGATCCGCTGAATCAGCAGTCCGCCCTCTTTCGGCAGTCCCAGTTCCTGGGCCAGTTCGCCCTGCACCTGGGCCACCGACACGCCCAACCGCGGCGGCGGTCCAATCTGCTTGCCCGTCGCATACGCTTCAAGCATCACCTTGGCACGGTTGATCGGCATGGCGAAGCCGATGCCGATGTTGCCGCCCGGCCCGAGAATCGCCGTGTTGATGCCGATCACGTTGCCGGAGCTGTCCAGCAGCGGCCCGCCCGAATTGCCCGGATTGATGGCCGCATCGGTCTGCACCAGCCCTTCCAGCACGTTGTTGTCCTCGGCGCGGATATCGCGGCCCAGCGAACTGATGATGCCCGTGGTCAGCGTCCCGTCGAGACCGAACGGATTGCCGATGGCCAGCACCTTCTGGCCCACCTTCAACCGCTCCGAATCGCCCAGAACAAGGTGCTTCAGGTTGGCCTTGGGCGCGATCTTGATCAGCGCCAGATCGTTGCGCGGATCGCGGTGGACGATGGTCGCCTTGTGCTTGCTGCGGTCGGCGAGGGTCACCTGGATCTCCGGCGCGCGGCCCGAAACCACATGGTTGTTCGTCAGTATCGAACCGTTCTTGTCAAGGAGAAAACCCGAACCGGATTCCCGCTGCGGGATCACCTCGAGAAACCAGTTCTGGCGGTAGATGGTCGACGTGATGTTCACCGTCGCATCGTGCGCCTTGGCGTAGATGTCGATGTTATTCTGTTCATCCGGCGACAGCCCGGCGCCCCGAACCGTCGCCGGGCCCGACCACAGCGGTCCGCCCTCGCCGGAAGCCGGCGCCCCCCCGCCGCGCTTCATGTATGCGGTGCCCAGAACAAAGCCCGCCACCAGCAGCAGGCTGAGCAGAAGGATTCTCATTTTCATCCCTTCACCCTCCTCAACTCCTCGTACACGCGGCGCGTCTCCAACTCCGTCGCCGCCTTGTCGCCGCTCGTATCAACCACGTGGTCGGCGTACTTCCGCTTCTCATCGAGGCTCATCTGGCGCATCAACCTCGCCTCCACCTCTTCACGGCTCGACCCGTCGCGCTTCATCGCGCGCGCAATCTGCTGCTCCCTTGCGCAGACCGTCAGAATGATCCGGTCGAACCGCTTGTAGCTGCCCGTTTCTATCAGGATAGCCGCTTCCACAACGGCGATGCCCCCGGGATCAACAATGGAGACGCCTTCAAACCAACCCTCCTCGGCCCGGATCACCACCGGATGAATGATCGAATTCAGCAGCGCCAGCTTTTCCGGATCGTCAAAAACCACCGCCCCCAGCGCCTTCCTGTCGATCTCGCCCGCGTCATCAAGCACGCCGGCGCCGAAATGGCTGACCACGGCCTCGAATGCGGCGCCGCCACGCAGCAGCGCCTTGTGGCCGAGTTCGTCGGCTTTCAGGAGATGACACCCCATCTGTTCGAGGTAAGCCCCCACATGGCTCTTCCCCGTCGCCAGCCCCCCGGTGAGGCCCACTCTGAGCATCCCGCGCTATCCCAACCGCCGCTCGGCGCTCTCCACCGTGTTCGACATCAACATGGCAATGGTCAGCGGACCCACCCCGCCCGGCACCGGCGTATAGGCTGACGCGCGTTCGGCCATCGCCACCGGATCGACGTCGCCCACCACAATCGAACCCCGCTTATCGAACCCCGCCATCCGCGCCGCGTTGCCCCCGGTCAGCCGCACCGCCTCTTCGCGGCTCGTCACCCTGTTGATGCCGACATCAACTACCACCGCGCCCTCGCTGATATGTTCGGCTTCGATCATCGCCGTCCGACCGATCGCCGCCACCAGGATCTCGGCCCGGCGGCATTCCGCGGCCAGATCCACGGTCCTCGAATGACAAATGGTCACCGTGGCGTGCTCATGCATCAGCAGCATCGCCATCGGCTTGCCCACGATGTCGCTGCGGCCCACCACCACCGCCCGCTTGCCCTTCAGTGCGATGCCGTAACGTTTCAGCAGTTCCATCACCCCGGCCGGCGTGCACGGCCTCGGGCCTGGCACATTGCCCACCAGATTGCCCACATTCACCGGATGGAAACCGTCCACATCCTTCGACGGATCGATGGCCAGCAGCACGGCCCGCGAATCAATCTGCTTCGGCAGCGGCATCTGCACCAGAATGCCGTCGATGCCCGCATCGCGGTTCAGCGCGTCCACTTGAGACAGCACCTCGGCCGTCGTCGCGCTCTCAGCCATGCGGATCTCTTCGCTCCTCATGCCGAGTTCGATGCAGGTCTTCACCTTGGACGAGACGTAGATCTCGCTCGCCGGATCGTTGCCCACAAGCACCACCGCCAGGCCCGGGGCACGCCTGGTTCCGGTCAGCGCTGCGATGCGCGGCTTCAGTTCGTCGATGATCTGCTGGTTAACGGCCTTGCCGTCGAGGATCGTCGCCATGTCATCATCACGATACCAAAGACTCGCCCGTCTTCTTCAGCTTGAAGTGGTAGACCAGCGCCCCGGCCGCCAGCGTCACCGCCGCCGAAATTGAAATCGCCGGCGCCAGCATCGCTCCATAGACGGTCATCCAGATGCCCGGAATCACAAACAGCATCGGCATCAACGGCCAGGCGAAGCTCACCACGCCCAGCTTCTGCCACCCCTCCCGCCGCCGGAACTTCAACAGGCTGATCACCGCCAGCACGGCAAAGAAGTTCAGCAGAAATCCGATATAGACCATCAGCAGCCCGAAGCTGAACACCGTCATCAGCATCGCCAATCCGCCCTGGCAAAGAATCGCCGGCGCCGGCGTCCGCCACTTCTCATGCACCTTCGCCGCCACCGGCAGAAACGCTCCGTTCTTCGCCATCGCGTAATACAGCCGCGGCCCGATCGTCACCATCGCGTTCACCGTCGACATCAGCGACACCGCCAGCAACCCGGCGAATATCCCCGCCACCTGCGGCCCGAACAGCGCCTTGGCCGCCAGGCTGCCCACCGCGATCACGCCCTTCATCTCGCCCAGCGGCACGGCGTAGATGAACACCACGTTCAGCAGCAGGTACAGCACCGCCACCACCGCCGTGCCCAGCATCAGCGCCCAGGGCAGCGTCCGCTCCGGTTTCCTGAGTTCCTCGGCCACATACGTCGCCGCGTTCCACCCCGAATAGCCCACATAGATCCAGAACAGGCTGATGGCGAACTGCGCCGGAATCGACGTCGTGACAGTCCGTTCGGTCGCCTGGCTTAGATGCGACCAGTCGCCCTGGCCCACCGTGAACCCGAATCCGATGAACGCCAGCAGCACCAGCACCTTGATCGAGGTCAGCGTATTCTGAATCCTGGCGATGAATTCGACGCCGAATAGATTGAGGATCGTGAATACAAGGATCAGTCCCGCCGCGGCGAATTGCGCATAGCCGAACTGCAACCCGAATTCGCCGTTAGACCACCGCCACCATGCCTTCTCCTGCGCCAGCGCCGGCGCGAAGTAACTCAGGTAGTCCGAAAACGCCAGCGCCGCCGCCGTGATCGGCGCCGAAAAGCCGGCAAAGAAGCTCACCCAGCCCGACATGAACCCCCAGGTCGGCCCGAACGCCCTCGTCAGATAGACATACTCGCCGCCCGAAGCCGGGAAGTTGATCCCCAGTTCCGAATAGCAGAATGCCCCGGCCAGTGCGAAGACCGCGCCAACCAGCCAGATCACCAGCACCAGCTTCGGGCTGCCCAACTGCCCGGCCAGAAACCCGGTGGTCGTGAAGATCCCCGTGCCGATCATGTTCGAAATCACCAGCGCGATCGCCGAGTACAGGCCGAGTTGCCGGAGCAGTCCAGGATTTGCGTTCATTCTGTCGCATTCTACTAGACGGCGGACCTCGCGGCGGGTTTATCATCGATTTGATGAAATCCGCTGGCATCTCCGCAGACGCCGTCAAGGCCAAAACCGGCCGCGACTGGAGCGAGTGGTTCGTTTTGCTCGACGCCGCCGGCGCCGCCCGAATGCCCCATAGGGAGATTGCCGCCTATCTGCGCGCCGAACACGGCGTCGCCGGCTGGTGGTCGCAGTCGGTCACGGTTGCCTATGAACAGGCCCGCGGCCTGCGCCAGGTGCATCAGCAATCCGGCGGCTTCACCGCCAACATCAGCCGCACGCTGCCTTTCCCGCCCGAGGCCATCTATGACGCTTTCACCAACGTCCGCCGCCGCAAACGCTGGGTCGACCTCGAATTGAAGGTCACCACCTCCACCGCACCTAAGTCAGTGCGGATCGCCGCCGCCGGCGGCACGCGTGTGGACGTCCACATCTACGCCAAGGGCCCAGCCAGGACCACCGTCCAGCTGCAGCACGAAAAACTGCTCTCCGCTGAAGAGGTCCAGCGCATGAAAACCTACTGGGCCGCCGCCTTCGACGCCCTGAAATCCCACCTTGGCATGGGCGGGTGATCCCTTGGAACGGCCGGCGCACTGATGGTCGAAACCCGCCGCGCCCCTTCAGCGCCACTCCACCATGTAGCCGGGCAGGGCCTCTTCGAGCAGCGCCACCGTCAGTCCCCTGTCCGGCTCCCGGCCAAACTGCGTACTGGTTCCTCCCACAACTACTGTCCGCTTGCCATGGTCGATCTCCAGCCAACCTCCGCCGCCCGCCTGCACCCCGTAGGCCGCCGCAATGTCCCTGTGAAACACCGAGGCCGTATCGAACACAAGCACCCTCTTGCCGGGATCGCTCCGCAACCTGCCAACGACGAACTTGCCCCAGACCCTCGCCTCATCCCCGCCTCGGAGAACCACCCGCACCCGCCCGCCCCTTGCCTCAACCTCCGCCTCGACCCTCACGCCTTCTCCGTCATTGCCTTGCCCAGCGACTCCGCCGTCGCCTCGGCCGCTTCGGCCGCCACATCCAGTCCGTGCCTCCGCGCCGCCTCGCTCGTCACCGGCCCGATGGTCGCAATCTTCGCCTTGCCCAGCGCCTCCGCCCCCACGGCCGCCAGCAGATTCTTCACCGCCGACGGCGACATCAGCGTCACCCAGTCCGGCCTCGACGGGCCGTCAAACAGCGCTTTCGCCGCCTCTGCCAACCCTTCCGGCGCCACATTCCGGTAGACGGGCAGGATCACCACCTCCGCCCCTCGGCCGGTCAAGGCCGCCTCCAGCGCCTCGCGCGCCGTCTCCGCCCGTGGAATCAACAACCGCTTGCCCTCGACCGCAATCCCCTCGAAAGCCGCTGCCAGCCCTTCCCCTGTCGACGTCTCAGCCACCAGCGCAACGTCCACGCCGTGCGCCCGTAGCGCCCCGTCGGTCGCCGGCCCGATCACCGCCGCCTTGGCTCCCTCCGGCATCCCCGCGCGATCCAGAAAACAGGCCACCGCATTGGCCGACGTGAACACCACCCAGTCGTACCGCCCTTGCGGCGGATCGAACGCCAGCGGCTGCACGCCAATCACCGGCAACTCAACAACTTCCGCGCCCAGACACCTCAAATGCGCCGTCAGGCTCCCGGCCTGCGTCGCCGCCCTGGTCACCAGCACTCTCTGCCCGGCCAGCGGCGGAGCCTCGCCATACACCCGCGCCAGAATCGCCCTTGCACCCTGCTCCAGCAGCCGCCTGGCCGCCTCGGCGCCGATCCCCGCCGCATCGGCCACCCTGCCTTCCACCGACGCGCTGATCACCACCGATCCATCCGGATCCGCCACCACGGCGTGAATCTTCAGCCTGTCTCCATCCACCTCCGCGTGCGCCCCCAACGGCACCTGGCATCCGCCCCCCAGGCTCGCCAGCGCCGCCCGCTCGGCCGTCACCGCCGCCCTCGTCGGGCCATGGTCCAGCCGCCTGACAATCTCGAACGCCTCGCCCCCGGCCCGCGTCTCAATTCCCAGCGCACCCTGCCCCACCGCCGGACACATCCGCGCCTCATCAAGCACTTCCGCAATCCTGTCGCCCCAGCCCAGCCGCCTCAACCCCGCCCCGGCCAGCAGAATCGCCTGATACTGCCCCTCGTCCAGCTTCCTCAGCCGCGTGTCCAGATTGCCGCGGATGTCCCGGATCACCACATCCGGCCTCAGCGACTTCAACTGCGCCGCCCGCCGCAGCGAACTCGTCCCCACCACCGCGCCGTGTTCCAACTCCTCCAGCTTTCGCCCCACCAGTGCATCAAACGCCATCTCACGCTCCGGCACCGCCGCCAGCGCCAGCCCTTCGGGCAACTCCGTCGGCAGATCCTTCAGCGAATGCACCGCCAGATCCACCCGCCCGTCCAGCAGCGCCTCCTCAATCTCCTTCGTGAACAGACCCTTACCCCCGACCTTGGCCAGCGGAACGTCGGTGATCTTATCGCCCGTCGTGCGGATGATCTCAATCTCGCTCTCGACCCCCGCTTCCTTCAGCCGCGCCTGAATGTACCGCGACTGCCACAGCGCCAACTGCGACCCGCGGCTGCCGATCTTCAATCCCTTCGTCATCCGCGCCCGCCGCCCTCCATCCTGAAAATCCTCCGGATCAGTGAGATCTCCGCATCGCCGTCCGGCCGCCCCGCCGCCCGCCGCAACTCCACCACCGGCCCGTGCGCGATCTTGTTCAGCAGCGACCGCGTGTAGCTCGTCAGCGCTTCTTCCTGCGCCGGCGACAACGGCCCAAGCTTCGACTTGAACCGTTCAAGTTCGGCCCTCGCCATCTGATCCAACTGCTCGTGCAGGCCCGAAATCAGCGGACCCACCTCGCGCGCCCTCAACCTTTCCAGCAGCCGCCCAACCTCGGCCTCGATCATCTCCTCGGCCTGTTCGGCCTCCCGCGCCCGAGCCTTCCGGTTCTCGTCCACCGCCCGGCCCAGGTCGTCGATGTCGTAAAGGAACGCGCCTTCCAGTTCGTTCACCTTGGGGTCGATATTCCTCGGCACCGCGATGTCGATCAGGAACACCGGCCTGTGACGCCGCCTATCGAGGACCTTCGCCATCTGGTCCCGCGTCAGCAGATGCCCGGATGCGCCCGACGACGTCAGGACAATGTCCATCTCATGCAGCCGGGATAAGTAGGCTTCATAGTCCAGAACCGTTGCCGAGATCTGCTCCGCCAGGTCGTCGGCCCGGCCCCGCGTCCGGTTGGTCACGAAGACCTTCTCGCACCCGGCCCGCTGCAGGTGCCTCGCCGCCAACTCACTCATCTTGCCCGCGCCCACCAGCAGGACCTTCTTCTCACTCAGGTGGCCGAAGATCTGCTTCGCCAATTCCACCGCGGCATAGGAAACCGAAACCGCCGACCGCCCGATGTCGGTCTCCGATCTCACGCGCTTGGCCACGGCAAACGCCCGCGTCAACACGGTGTCGAGAAACCCGCCCAGCGTCCCTTGCTCGCGCGCCGCCGCATAGGCCGCCTTCAACTGCCCCAGCACCTGCGGTTCGCCCAGCACCATCGAGTCCAGCGAGGCCGCCACGCGGAACAGGTGCCGGATCGCCTTCTCATCCTCATACCGGTAAAGGAAGGGCTCCAGCCATTCCGGACTCAACCCCCGCACTTCGGCCAGAAAACGCGCCATTGCGCCGGCATCTGCGCCCTCCGGCAGCGCCGCGGTCAACTCCACCCGGTTGCATGTGGACAGAATTAAAGTTTCTTCAGCCCCAGATGCCCGCTTGAAGGCCTCCAACGCCTCGCCCAAGCCCGATTCCTGGATCGCCACCCGCTCGCGCACCTCGACCGGCGCGGTGTGATGGCTCAGACCTATCAAAGATACTTTCATCGGTTCGCCGTCACTTCTCGAGCAATGGCCTCAGTCCGACATGGGCCGCCCACGTCAACGCGGCAAATGCGACCACCACCAACGAAAGCACCGCCGCCCTGCGGCCCCGCCACCCCGCCGAGACGCGCAGAAACAGCATCACCAGGTAGAATCCCCAGGTCACAAACCCGATCACGATCTTGCCCTCGCCGATCCAGCGCGTCCCCGTCTCCACAAACGCCCATGTGGTGCCAACCCCCACAGCCAGCGTCATGGCCACGAATCCAACGCTCATCGCCCAGGTGATCAGCCGGTCAAGCGTCTCCAGCGGCGGCATCCGCTCGGAATCCAGCCTCGATAGCAGGCTGCCCCCGAACCCCTTTCTTTTCAACCGCTTTTCCTGAATCAGGTAGAACACCGCTCCGGTTGCGCTCAGCAGCAGCCCCGCGTATCCCGCCAGCACCAGGACAATGTGCACCAGCAGCCAGGTTCCCCTCGCATCGTCTGAACTCCAGCCGCCCACCGGCGCCCCCATCGAGCCTGCCAGCGTCAGAAAGAAGACCAATGGAAACACCGCCAGTCCGAGCCCCTGAAAATCATACTTCCATAGCACCAGCAGATACACCACAGCAAAAACAAACCCGCACAGCGACGCCGTTTCAAAAAAGTTATTCGCCGCCAGGCTCTTCAGCGCCACGCTCTGCTCGACGATCGCCACCGCATGCAGCACCACACCCACCCGAAACGCCATCATCGCCGGCCCGAACAGCCGCGATTCGCGCCTGAACAGCCGTGTCAGCGCCTCGGCCAGCCCCACCGCATAGAGCGCCACCGCGATTCGCAGCCAGAATATGCCCATCACGGCCGCAACTGCCCCCCTTGGCGTCGTCTCTGCATCACACTAGAAGAATACCAGAGGCGGCCCACTTGCCCCTACGCCGCCCTGCAGGAGGCATCATGCTGAATCTGAAAGGAAAATCCGCACTCGTCACCGGCGGATCCAAGGGCATCGGCCTCGCCGTCGCCCGCCGCCTCGCCCAAGCCGGCGCCAACGTGGCCATCTGCGGCCGGTCCGAAGCCGCATTGGCCTCGGCTGTCCAGGGACTAAGGCTCGAATTCTCCGCCGCCATCCTAAAATTGGTGGCATTTGCTGCCGATGTCAGAGAAGAGGACGCTGTCAGGAATCTGTTCCTGAAAGTGGACTCCGAGTTCGGTGGCCTGGACATCCTGGTCAACAATGCCGGGGTCGGGATCTTCAAGGATCTCGCCTCGCTCGAACCCGCGGAGTGGAAAACGGTGATCGAGACAAACCTCAACGGCGCCTACCTCTGCAGCCATCAAGCGCTGTCGAGATTCCGCGCCCGCCAGGGCGGCTGGATCGTCAATGTCGCCAGCCTGGCCTCGAAGAACAGCTTCGCCGGCGGCGCCGCATACAACGCCTCGAAATTTGGTTTGCTCGGATTTTCTGAAGCAATCATGCTCGACCACCGATATGAAGGAGTGAGAGTATCGACGGTGCTTCCCGGCAGCGTCAGCACCGATTTCGGCATGAGCGGCAGGGCCGATTGGAAAATCGCGCCCGAGGATGTCGCCGAGGTCATCGCCTCCATCCTCGCCATGCCGGACCGGACGCTGGTGAGCCACGTCGAGATCAGGCCGTCACGTCCGAAGAAACCGTAGGACGGGCGTGGCGGCTGCCTGAAGCGGCGGCGGGCCTGTCACGGCTCCCGCGCGGCAGGTGAAAGGAACTTGGCTTTGGTGAACGATCTGATGCAACTCGGCAACACGGTGGCGGCGGCGCCGGCCCCGATCCCGGACGCGGGCCGCAAAGCCCCGCTCAACGCAGTCTCGGGGCGCGCCCTCGCCCCGCTCGACCCCAGCCGCACGGGCCGCGAGGCCGAACACCTCGAAACCGCGCTTCGCCAGATGATCGTCGGCCAGGACGAAGGCATCGCCCAGATTGTCAACATTTACCAGATGTTCACCACCGGCCTGGCCGCCCCGCGCCGCCCCGTCGGCAGCCTGTTGTTTCTCGGTCCCACCGGCTCGGGCAAGACCCGCATCGTCGAAGCCACCGCCGAGGCCCTGGTCGCCACCCCGCGCGCCGTCATTAAAGTGGATTGCGCCGAGTTCCAGCACAGCCACGAAATCGCCAAACTGATCGGCTCGCCTCCCGGCTACCTCGGCCACCGCGAAACCCACCCCCTGCTCAGCCAGGAGGTGCTGAGCCAGTACCATACCGAGCGCTGCCGCCTCAGCTTTGTCCTGTTCGACGAAATCGAAAAAGCCTCCGACGCCCTCTGGAACCTCCTGCTCGGCATCCTCGACAAGGCCACGCTCACCCTCGGAGACAACCGCAAAGTCGATTTCTCGCGCTCGATCATCTTCCTCACCTCCAACCTCGGCGCCTCCGAGATGAACTCCCTTCTTGGAGCCAAACTCGGCTTCGGCTCGGCGCTGCCGAAACCACAGGGCGCCGTCGACGCCAAGACCGCCGCCAAAATGTCGAAATCCGGCTTCGAAGCCGCCCGCCGCAAGTTCACCCCGGAGTTCATCAACCGCCTGGACAAGATCGTCTCCTTCAAGCCGCTGGGCCGCGACGAACTCCGCAGGATCCTCGATATCGAACTCGATTACGTCCAGCAGCGCATCTTCCAGGGTCCGCCCGACCGCGCTTTCGTCATCTCCGCCACCCCGGAGGCCAAGGAACTTCTGCTCGACTCCGGCGTCGATCTGCGCTACGGCGCCCGCCACCTGAAACGGGCCATCGAGCGTAACCTCGTCCAGCCGCTCTCGAACCTCGTCGCCACCGAACAGGTCCGCGGCGGCGATCTTATCCGTGCCGACGCCGAACCCGGCGGTGAACGCCTCTCCTTCTACAAGGAAGCCGAGGGCCTGAGTATTTCCGCGCTGGCCGATATGGTCGCCCCGCCGGTTCGCGCCTGGGTCCGTCTCGCGGCCGCCGCCCAGCCCCAGGAGAACATCCCGGTCAAGCTCTCGGCCCGCTCGTCCCGCCGCGGCTGACCTCGAAAGACTAAGGCGATTGCCGCTCCGCCGGACTCCCGCCCACTCGCAGGCTCGGCATCCCGCCCGGCTCCTGCATGATCCGCACTGGCCGCGGCTGCTCGGCGCAATCCGGAATCGGTGTCCGTGTGTAGTAGTTCAACCCGTACCTCATGCTGCGGTGCAGGCTCTCGATGCAGGCATCCGACTGCCTCGTTTTCACTTTCCGGTACAGCCCCTTTGCCGATACCACTTCGTCCAGCACCGGCCAGGCGCCCAGCTTCACCCACAGCGCCGACGTCAACATCACCACCGAAAGCACGGCGATCGAAGCCACCACCCTGCCCTGCCTGGCCAGAAACCAGGCCGCGCATCCCACCGGCAGCGCCGCCGCCACATACTGCCACGGCAGCCCGCCCCAATCGGCTCTTGTGATGCCATGCAGCATCGCCTCCGGCAACGCCGAACCGATCACCGGCACAATCGACAACAAAATGCCCGTCAGCCCGAACGTCCGTCCCGGATGGTCATGGCGCACGGCCGACGCAGCCAGCAGCGCGATATACAGCGGCAGCAGAGGCAGGATGTAGCCCGGCAGCTTGTTGCGGGAAATTGAGAAGAAGATGAACCCGAATGCCAGCGTGATGCCGGCCACCTTGGCCCAATCGTCCTTCCAGAGCTGCTTTGGCAGGCTCGGAGCCATGGCCGTCCAGGGGAAGATCATCCCCAGAATCACGGGCAGATAGAACCAGAACGGCTGTACATGGCGCAGTTCTTCGCTGGCGAAGCGCGAAAAATGGTGGCGGATGAAGAAAACATCGATGAAGGCCCAGCCGTTGGCGGCCGTCACCGCCACATACCACGGTCCGGCCACAAGCAGCGCCGCCGCTCCGGCCACGGCCAGATCCTTCCATCGCCCGCGGGCGAACCAGACCAGCGGCAGCAGCAGGACAGCCGCCACCAGACCCTTGGCCAGCAGCGCCAGCCCGGCGGCCGCGCCGCACAGCCACACCGCCCACCGGCCCGATCCATGGAGCCTCAACAATCCGGCCAGCAGCGCCGCGCCGAAACCTGCCGCCAGCGGCAGATCCGTCACCGCCACATGCGAATACGCCAGCCAGCCCGCCGACCCCGCCAGCATCATCGTCGCCGCCGCGGCCTCCCTGGCGCCAGCCAGCCGCCACAGCGCCCAGGCGTAGAATCCCAGGAACAGCATCGACAGCACGGCCACCGGCGCCCGCGCCGCCCATTCGCCGGGCAACCCGAGCGCGGTTCCCGCCGCGGTGAGCCAGTAAGTGAGCGCCGGTTTCTCAAACCACGGCTCGCCCCACAGCCGCGGCGTCACCCAGTCGCCGGTCTCCGCCATCGCCCGCCCGATCGCCGAGTACCGGGGTTCGTCTGGTCCCAGCATGCCGCAGGATCCCAGGATCGCCAGATACACGGCCGCCGCAAACGCCAGAAAAAGAAAGGTCAACCACGCGTTGCGGGTTGTATCTGAACGGCCGGGGGACACCCACCAGTATAATGTCCACAATGCGATTCACCGTAGCGCTGCTCCTGTTTGCCTCCATCGGTCTGCTGCGCGCCGACATCTCCAAATGCGCCTGCGACCCTAAAGACCCCGAATCCATGAAAGCCCGCCAATGCAGCCTCTGCCTCGAGGCCGAAAAGCGCCCGGCCGGCGAGGAGTTCTTCATCCTCAAGGACATCAACCCCCGCAAGCCCGGCCGCTGGCTCGTTCTGCCCGTCGCTCACGGTTCGGCCGCCCACCACTTCCGCGACCTCCCCAAGCCCCAGCGCGACAAGCTCTGGCAGGAAGCCATCCGCTTCGCCTCCGAAAAGTTCGGCAACGATTGGGGCCTGGCCTATAACGGCGAACGCGCCCGCACCCAGTGCCACCTCCACATCCACGCCGGCCGCTTCATCAAGGCCGCCGAGACCGCCGGCGGCATCTTTGTCAAACGCGTCGAGGACTTCCCCGCGCCCGAGGAGGGCGGCATCTGGGTCCATCCCGTCCCAGGCGGATTCCACGTCCACCTCGGCGACCAGATCACCGAAACCGTCCTTGTTCGATAAGAACGCCTAATGAGCCTCATCGACATCCTCCCTCCGCCCACCGAAGAGAACGCCGCGCTGCTGCTACATCCCGGCGACCATGTCGCCATCGCCCGCGTCGCCCTCGCGCCTGGCCAGACCATCCGTCCCGGCCCGCACTCGGTAGTCTTGAGCCACCCCATCCCCGCCGGACACAAGGCCGCCATCCGCCGCATCGCCCAGGGCGAGGAAGTCCTCCGTTACGGCCAGGTCATCGGACGCGCCACCGCGCCCATCCAGCCCGGCGAGTGGGTCCACACCCACAACCTGGCGTTCGAGGAAGGTACGCGCGCCTATGTCTTCCCGGAAGGCGACATCGCCCTGCCCGCCCCGCCCGGGCACATGCCCAGCTTCCGCGGCTACCTCCGTTCGGACGGCCGCGCCGGCACCCGCAACTACATCGCCGTCGTCGCCGCATCGAACTGCTCGGCCCATGTCGTTGACCTCATCGCCGCCTCCTACTCAGCCCAATCGCTGCCCGGCAATGTCGATGGTGTCGTTGCCTTCCCCCATGGCGACGGCTGCGGCCATTCCATCGGTCCCGACACCGAACAACTTCAGCGCACCCTCGGCGGCGTCCTCGACCACCCCAACGTCTCCGCCGCCCTCGTCGTCGGCCTGGGCTGCGAAGTCAACCAGGTCGAGCACTATCTCGGCGACCGCAACCCCGCACCCGGCCGCATCTCCGGGCTTACCCTCCAGGACAGCGGCGGCACCTCAGCCACCGTCCGCGCCGCCCGCGCCCGCATCGACGAGCAGATCGCCCGCGCCCAGAACGAACTGCGCACCAGCCTTCCCGCCTCCAGGATCGTCCTCGGCCTCAACTGCGGCGGCTCGGACTCGTTTTCCGGCATCACCGCCAACCCCGCCCTCGGCCTCTGTTCCGACCTTCTCGCCGCCATCGGCGCCACCGCCGTGCTCGCCGAAACGCCCGAAATCTTCGGCGCCGAACACCTCCTGGTCCGCCGCGCCCGCAACCGCCAGGTCGCCGAACGCCTCCTGGAACTCATCGAGAAGTACAAGACCTACCTCCGCCCCTTCGGCGGCAGCTTCGACGACAACCCGTCGCCCGGCAATAAGGAAGGCGGCCTGTCCAACATCCTCGAAAAATCCCTCGGCGCCGCCGCCAAGAGCGGCACTTCCCCCCTGAATGCCGCCCTCGACTACGCCGAACGCATCACCTCACCCGGCTTCGTCTTCATGAACACTCCCGGCTACGACCCCGTCTCGCTGGCCGGACTCGGCGCCGGCGGCGTCAACCTCATCGCCTTCACCACCGGCCGCGGCTCCGCCATCGGCTTCCCCACCGTCCCGGTCCTGAAAATCTCGTCCAACACCCCGCTGTTCAAACGCATGGGCGAGAACATCGACATCAACGCCGGCCGTATCGCCGACGGCGCGGCCACCATCGAGCAACTGGGCCACGACATCTTCGAGGCGCTGATCGAAGTCGCCTCCGGCCGCCGCACCGCCAGCGAGCGTCTCGGACACAAGGAATTCGTCCCCTGGCGCATCGGACCCGTTCTTTAGCTTGATTCGGGCGTGCGTAAGCCCGACAATACTGCCTAGTGAAACTGGCCGTCTCTTTTATCCTCATCGCAGCCTCGGCTTCGTCCGCCTACGCGCAGGAACTCCGCGCCGGCGCGGCTCAGGTTGTCATCACCCCGCCCACCGGCACGCCCATGGCTGGCTATTACCATCCGCGGGCATCCACCGGCGTCCACGACGATCTCCACGCCAAGGCCATCGTCCTCCGCCAGGGCAACACCACCCTCGCCCTCATCGCCTGCGACCTCATCCACGTCCCCGAACCCGTCGTCGAGGCATCGCGCAAGCTGATCGCATCGGAAACCGGCATCCCGGCGCGCAACGTGATGATCTCGGCAACCCACGCCCATACCGGGCCCGTCATTCCAGGCGGCGCGTCCCGGCTGGTCTTTGGCGGCAAAGAGGCCGAACTCGCTCAAGCCTATGCCGCCGGGCTGCCCGTCAAGATCGCCGGCGCCGTTAAACTCGCCATCGGGTCGCTTCAGCCGGCCCGCATCCGTGCGGGCGCGGGCATCCAGGCCGATCTCACCTTCAACCGCCGCTTCCACATGACCGACGGCACTGTCGGCTGGAACCCCGGCAAGATGAACCCCAGGATCGTCAGGCCCGCCGGCCCCATCGATCCCCAGGTCGGCGTCCTCTCCATCGAATCCGCCGCCGGCGCGCCACTGGCCACTCTAGTCAACTACGCCCTCCACCTCGATACCGTCGGTGGACTCGAAATCTCGGCCGACTACCCCTACACGATGGCGGAAACGATCGCCGCGGCCCGCCCGGCCATTACGTTGTTCACCCTCGGCTGCGCCGGCAACCTGAACCACATCGACGTGAAGTCCGCCAAGCCGCAGAAGGGCCACCAGGAGGCCGCCCGCATCGGCGCCGCCCTCGGCCGTGAAGTGGTCCGCACGCTCGGCTCGCTCGAACCGGTGCAATCCCGGCTCGCCGTCAAGACGGCCATCGTCGATCTGCCGCTGGCCCAGCACGATCCCGGCGAAGCCGGCTGGGCCCGCCAGACGGCGGCCACTTACGGCCAGCAGAAGCCGGCGCCCTTCCTTGAACTTGTCAAGGCCTTCCGCATCATCGACGTCGAGGCGCGATCGAAGCAACCGCTCAGGGCCGAGGTCCAGGCCATCCGCCTCGGCGGCGACACCGCCCTGGTCGCCCTGCCCGGCGAAATCTTCACCGAACTGGGCCTGGCCATCAAGCAGAACTCTCCGTTCAAGCGCACCATCGTCATCCAACTCGCCAACGCCAGCATCGGATATGTACCGGACCGTAAAGCTTTCGGCGAAGGCAACTATGAGGCCGTCAGCGCCCGCTGCGCAGTAGGATCCGGTGAGCGCCTGGTGGAGGCCGCAATCGGACTCCTCAACAAGCTCAGGCATTAGATGGCTGCGGCGCCGCCTCCAGGCTTTGGCTGTATTGGAATGTCAGATGCTCGCATGTGCCGCGATTTGCTACGGCATGGGCAACTGGGTTAATACTGGGATGTCGAACAAACTATGAGAATCCTACTGATCGAGGACGAGGCCCGCATCGCGGATTTTGTTCAGCGTGGCCTGGAAAGCTCGGGATACAAAGTGGATGTCGCCGGAGACGGCAAATCCGGATTGGCGAAACTCCACGACCTTGACTATGACCTCCTAATCCTGGACTTGATGCTCCCCGATACCGACGGTCTGTCTGTCCTTGAAAAAGTAAAAAACCGTAAGGTCAGCCCCGCCGTCCTGATTCTCAGCGCCCGCGGCGGCGTCGATGACCGCGTCCGCGGTCTCGAAATGGGCGCCGACGACTATCTCGTCAAACCCTTTGCCTTCGTCGAATTGCTGGCGCGTATCAAGGCCTTGCTGCGCCGCGGCCAGACCACCGCCGACAAACTCGCCGTCGGCGATCTCACCATGGACTGCATCAAACGCCGCGTCGTCCGTTCCGGCGAGGTCATCGATCTGGCCCCGAAGGAGTTCGCCATCCTCGAGTACATGATGCGCAACCGCGGCAAGGCGCTGTCTCGCACCATGATCGTCGAACACGTCTGGGATATGGAGTACGACGGCCTCACCAACATCGTCGATGTCTACATCCGGCACCTCCGCGGCAAGATCGACGACAACTTCCCCGTCAAAATGATACAAACGGTGAGAGGTACCGGCTACATGCTGACCTGCCCCGGCGATGATCCCGCCGCCGACAGCTAACCCGCGCCCCTCCACATGAACCGGCCCGACACCGACCAGCAGCAACCGTCGCCGCCGCATGCCGAGTTCTGGCAGCGCCTGAAGACCTCGGCGCGCAGCATGCGCGTCAGGCTCGCCTTCGGTTACGTCCTCCTGGTGACCATCCTGCTTCTGGCCGCCGGCCTCATCTTCCGTGCAGCCTTGGACAACAGCATCGAACGCGAAGCCCGGGCGCTGCTCACCGAACGCTGGGGCGCCGTGCGCGGCTACCTCACCATCTCCGAGGGCCGCCCCATCTGGGTCTACGAACCCGGCGACTCGGTCCAGGTCGACGCCGTCAACAGGCTTCGTCTTCGCCTCCTCATCGCCGACTCCAACGGCAACCTGCTCGAAATCTCTGACCGCTTCCCCCTCGCCGACCTCGAAACCCGCGAGGCGCTTCGCGCCGCCGCCGTCCTCGCCGAACCCGCCTTCGAATCCCGCACCGGCGGCAACGGCATCGATTACCTCATCCGCCGCGGTCCCTTTCCACACCGCGACACCCTCCTGGTCCTCGCTCTCGCCCAGCCCCTCGAAGGAATCCACCGTGAATCCAGAACCGTCCTGCGCTGGTATTTCTGGACCCTGCCCGTATTGATCGCCCTGCTCGGCGCCCTCTCCTGGCAGATGGCCGGCCGCGCCTTGCTGCCGCTGCGCCAGTTGTCAAAAGCCGCCGAGATCGTTTCCAGCGAAACTCTCTCTCTCCGCATCTCCCCGCGTGGCGCCCGCGACGAGGTGGACGCCCTCACCGTCCAGTTCAACGGAATGCTCGACCGCCTCGAACGCAGCTTCGAGCGCGTCAAGCGTTTCACTATCGACGCCTCCCACGAACTCCGCACCCCCATCACCGCCATCCGCGGCCAGTTGGAAGTCGCTCTCATCACCGCCCGCACTAAGGAGGAGTACCGCGCCGCCATTGAAACCGCCATGGAGGACGTCGAACGGCTGTCCAAAATCGTCCGCTCGCTGCTGCTTCTCTCGCAGGCCGAAAGCGGCCAGGTCGCCCTGCAATTGGTCCTCGTTGATCTCTCCACCGCCGTCAGGGAAGCCGCCGCCCACTTCGATCTGCCCGCCGCCGCCAAGGGCCTCAAGTTGAGCGTCGTGGTCCCCGGCAACTGCATGGCCCTCATCGATCCCATTCAGTTCGAACGCCTCGCCATGAACCTGCTGTCGAACGCTTTCAAATACACCAGACCCGGCGACAGCATCACCGTCACCCTCAGCCGCTTCGAGAGCGATGTCATCTTCACCGTCGCCGACACCGGGCCCGGCATCGCCGCCAAACACCTGCCGTTCATCTTCGACCGCTTCTACCGCGTCCGTGACGACGGCGGCGACGTGGATAAGGGCATCGGCCTCGGCTTGAGTTTCGTCCAGTGGATCGCCCAGGCGCATGGCGGCCACGTGGAGGTCCGCAGCACCGAGGGACAGGGCGCCGCTTTTGCCGTCTCCCTCCCGGCCGGCGATTCGTCGAACTCCCTCCGGGTCCTGCCCATCGACTAACCTCTGACCCGTGCTGCACAATGGAAGTGGTATGGAGCAGAACCCTCGAGGCGGTCTTGGGCAGAGCCACCGAAAGGGCTTCGCGCCGAACCCGCCCGAACTCGTCGAGCAGATCCTTCCGCGCGTCCTCGTCGTCGATGACGAACCCAACCAGCGCACCGCTCTGGCCAGCATGATCTCCAGTTGGGGCTACGAGACCCGCTGCGCGGCCGACGGCGAGGAGGCCCTGGTCCGTATCGACGAGTTCAAGCCCGCCGTCATCGTCACCGACCTCATGATGCCGCGCATGGACGGCCCCACCCTGCTGCGCCGCCTCGCCGGCGCCGAAGGCTCGCCGCCCGCCATCATGCTCACCGCCTTCGGCAGCATTGAAACCGCCATCGAGATGATCCACGACCTCGGCGCCTTCTGGTTCCTCGAAAAGCCCCTCCAGCCCGGCGCCTTGCGCGTGCTTCTTAAACGCGCCGTCGAGCATCGCCGCCTGGAGGACGAAAACCGCCGCCTCGGCCGCCAGTTGTCCTCCCAGGGCGTGCTCGGTGAGATGGTCGGCGCCTCCGCCGCCATCCGCGAAGCCTTCCTGCTGATCAACCAGGTCGCCCCCACTTCGGCCACCGTCCTCATCACCGGTGAAAGCGGCACCGGCAAGGAACTCGCCGCCCGCGCCATCCACCGCCTCAGCCCAAGATCCTCCGCCCCCTTCCTGGCTCTCAACTGCGCCGCTCTGCCCGAAACACTCATCGAGAGCGAACTGTTTGGCGCCGAAAAAGGCGCCTTTACCGGCGCTGTCGAACGCCGCGCCGGCTGCTTCGAACTCGCCGGCGGCGGCACGCTGCTGCTCGACGAAATCGGCGACATGCCCCTGGCCACCCAGGCCAAACTCCTGCGCGTGCTCGAGGACCGCAAAGTCCGCCGCCTCGGCGGGTCGAAGGAAATCGCCGTCGACGTCCGCCTCATCGCCTCCACCAACGCCGATCTGCCACAAGCCATCGCCGAAGGCCGCTTCCGCGAGGACCTCTTCTTCCGCCTCAACGTCTTTCAACTCCACCTGCCGCCGCTGCGCAGCCGCATCGAGGATCTCGTCCCCCTCTGCGCCGCCATGCTTCCCGAATTGAACGCCCGCCACGGCTGCACCGCCGGCGCCATCTCGCCCGCCGCCTTCGCAACGCTCCAGGCCCACCACTGGCCCGGCAACGTCCGCGAACTCCGAAACGCCCTGGAACGCGCCGTCATCCTCGCCGGCGCCGGCGAAATCCAACCCGCTCATCTGCCTGGCTTCGACGCCGGCAGCCGCGGCCCTGGCCCCCTCCCCGCCCAGGAAGGCTTCGTCGATCTCGCCGTCGGCGCCACCATCGAACAGGCCGAACGCGCCCTCATCGATGCCACCCTCCGCCATACCGACGGCAACCGCACCCGCGCCGCCGCCATCCTCGGTATCAGCATCAAAACCCTCTTCAATAAATTGAAGGAGTATGAATCCGGCGGGCGGGACTAGCTGCCAATGTCTCTCAAACTCAGATTGCTCGTCACCATGGTCGCCCTCGTGGTGGTCACCTCGCTCGTCCTCTCGGCCATGCACCTCAATACCGTCACCGAAACCTGGCTGGCCCACCTCGACGAACGCTCCTCCACCACCGCCCAGACCGTCAAGCGTTGGGTGCTGCACCGCGCCGCCGAGAGCTTCACTCATAGCGAACAGAGTCCCGCCTCCGCCATCCGCGCCGGCTACCGCGACGCCATCGCCGCCGATGAGGAACTCCCCCTCGTCCTGGCCGGCCTGCTCTCTCAAACCAAATCCATCGTCGAGATCTCTGTCGCCGACTCCCGTTCCACCATCCTCGCCTCCACCAGCCGCGCCCGCGCCGGCGCCCATATGCCCGACCGTCTCACACTCAAGGACCTCATCGGTCTCGGCCCCCTCGACCGCATGCTCGCCATCCTCGGCGGCGCCATCGACTACGAAAGCCGCGTCGATCTCGGCATTCTCGGCCAACCCGTCCCGGTCTTCCGGATCCAGGTCCTGGTCTCCTCCGTGCTCCTGCGCGAAGCCATCCTGCCCTCGATCGGCTCCGCCGCGCTCGCCTCCGCCGCCGCGGTCCTCATCGCCGCCGCGCTGGCGTTCTTCGTCGCCCGCATCTCTCTTCAGCCCATCGCCCGTCTCGGCGCCGCCATCGACGACATCGCCAGAGGACAGCGCCTTTCGCCGCCCCAAGTCAGCTCGGCCTCCGAGTTCCAGGTAGTCGAACAGAAACTCCGCCTTCTCGGCGAACAGTTCCGCGGCGCTCGGGAAGGCGCCACCGAACTGCGCGGTTCAATGGAACGCCGCCTGGCCGCCATCAACCGCCTCACCGGCGGCGTCGCCCACGAAATCAAGAACCCTCTCAACTCCATCGCCCTGCGCCTCGAACTGCTCAAGAACCGCATCCTCCCCGAAGTCCCCGAAGCCAAGGAAGAACTCGCCGTCATCTCCGAGGAGATCAACCGTCTCGACCGTGTCGTGCGCACCTTCCTCGACTTCACTCGCCCCGTCGAAATCGAAACCGCCGAAGTCGACCTCGGCGTCCTTGTGGACGAGACCATCGGCGTGCTCAAGCCCGAAGCCCTCTCCTCGCTTGTCGACGTCCGCTGGTCAAAGCCCACCGGTCCGGTCCTGATCCGCGGCGATGCCGGACTGTTGAAACAGGCCGTCTGGAACGTCTGCCGCAATGCCCTCGAAGCGATGCCCGGCGGCGGCGCCCTCTCCGTCGAAACCTTCCGCGAGGGCGCCGACGCCTTCATTCGCATCTCCGACACCGGGCCCGGCGTCGCCGCCGGGGATCGTGAAAAAGTCTTCCAGCTCTACTATTCCACCAAGCCCCAAGGTTCAGGCATCGGATTAGCCATGACCTTCCGCGCGGTTCAGTTGCACGGCGGTTCCATTGAAATTGGCTCCGCCGCCGGCGGCGGAGCGGCATTCGACATGAGGTTGCCGGCCGCATGAGACGCTGGTTCATCATCGCCGCCGCCGCCGTCTCGCTGCTCGCGGGCTGCGGGAAGAAACAGCCTCCCCCGCCGCCGCCGGTCACTCTGCCACCGCCCATCGTGCCCAGCCGGACCCCAGTGGTCGAAGCCCCCGCCGTCAAACCTCTCGCCCCCTCCGTTCCCGATCGGACTCCGCCGCCGGCCATCGTCCCTGAATCGCCCGAAAGGCTCGCTCCTCCTCCCGCTGCTCCCAGGAAACCCCTGCGGCGGCCGCCCGCCCCGC